>NZ_JXBB01000067.1 GCF_001653195.1 Hydrogenibacillus schlegelii | reverse complement strand
ACCTCCGGTGTCCGCAGGCGTCACTTCCCGCGGAACTCGCGGTAGAGCAGCTTACACGCCGGCTGCCAGGGCGAACCGGAGCAGATTCTTCGCCGCGTTTTCGTCCCGGTCATGATGCGCGCCGCATACCGGACACGTCCATGCCCGGACGGAAAGCGGAAGTTCGGGAAGAACATATCCGCAGGAAGAGCACGTCTTCGACGTCGGCTCGAAGCGGTTTGCCTTCACAAGCCTCACTCCCCGAAGCTTGGCTTTCGCTTCGAGAAGTGCCCGAAAGGTACCCCAGCCGACGTCGGCGATGTGACGGGCGAGACGACGATTCTTGAGCATCGCGGCGACGTCCAGATCCTCGATCGCGATCACCGGATGCAGCCGGACGAGTTCGGTCGTGAGCTTGTGGAGGAAGTCCAGCCGGATGTTTCGAATCCGGCGGTGGAGTCTGGCGATCTCGAGACGCGTCTTTTCGTAGTTCTTCGTCCGTTCGATGAGCCTTCCCTTTTC
>NZ_JXBB01000066.1 GCF_001653195.1 Hydrogenibacillus schlegelii | reverse complement strand
CCAAGGCCGTCAAGGTGCTAGAGGAGGGCTTTGACGACGTCACGGCCGTGCTGGTCTTGCCGGATCGCTATCGGCGGCGCTTGCGTACCACGAACGGCGTGGAACGACTCAACGAGGAGATTCGCCGTCGTGAAAGAGTCATCCGCATCTTTCCCAACCGGGAATCCGTGATACGGTTGCTTGGAGCGCTACTCATGGAGATAGACGAGACGTGGACCACTGGGCACCGCTACCTGAATATGGATGAGTATTGGCAGTGGAAGAAGGAACAACAGAAATCCACTGAGCCGGCCATGCTGCACGTTGTGAATGCCTGAGTGACCTGTCCTTTCATTCGCCGAAGAGGGCAATTTACACATGATACTGGACTTGATCCGGAAGGCGTGCCGATGCAGTGGATTTTACCTTCCTATTCCCACGCCCGACGGTTAGACTCTTCCGCCCTGGCGAAACATCCGCTCTTTCAGCCGGCCCCGCTGCCCAAAGAAGCGTCATCTTTTTTTCGGGTCAGCCGGCGGGCGCGTGGGCCATCTGTTCCTCTATCTGAGAGAAGGCCGGTATTTTATCGGTGAGATCTCCATTCGCTTTGTACAGCGTGGACTTCTGCCTGCCTTCCTAAACCTACACGCTCCATCCCGGGATGATTTCCAAGGCTTTCACCGGAGGGTTCTGTAACGCTAAAAAGGCTTTTACACCATCAAGCGGATAAAATAAAGGTTAGAATTTACAAAAAAAAAAAAAAAAAAAAATAGGAATCAAAGACCATACCCTCCTTTTCTCCTCATGCCGATAATTGCTGATGAGCACTTATACCGGACGTCTAGGGAGGGACGGTTCATCATGAACGCTCGAAACGCCATTCCAAGCAAACCGGTCGTTTTCGCCTGGTTGCTTATTCTTTTACTTTCCCTTATCTTTTCTTTTCTTCCTCATGTCGGCATCATCGCGCTTTACCTTGCGCTCTTTTTGTCTGCGTTAGGGGTTCTGGGCGTGCTAACTTTTCTTCTTCATCCTTTAGAACAGGCGATGCATCGCATCGAAAACGGTCAGCTCGGACATAAAGCGGAGGGAGTTCAAACGCCAATCCGATACAGGCTTCGGGAACTTGCCGTTGTGTGGGATTCTTTCTTGACCCACCATCACCGAACACAGAAGTTGCTGCAAGAAGTCTCGCAAAGCGCCGAAGATCTTCAAATCGTCGCCACAACTCTGAAAGAGACCGCGGAATCTTCGGAAGCCACCACACGCGAATTGTTATCGGCCGTAGAGCAGATCGCCGCAGCAACGGAAGAACTGGCCGCGTCTGCGGAGGAAATGCAGGCAGGAATACAGGAAATTTCCACGACCGCGGAAACAATCTTTCGTCAGGCCACGCAGGCCAGCGAATATGCAAGCCAGTCGGTGCAATATGCGCAAGATGGCGCAAAGGCGGTCGCCACCGTCGATCAGCAGCTCAAGCTTGTGCACCAGTACGCCGACGAGATGAAACGCGCGATGACGGAAGCAGACGAACGATCCGAAAAGATCATGCAGCTCGCAGAAACCATTACGCACATCGTCAGCCAGACGAACCTTTTAGCGTTGAACGCGGCCATCGAAGCGGCTCGAGCGGGAGAACACGGTCGCGGATTCGCCGTCGTGGCGGGCGAAATTCGCAAGCTGGCGGAAGAAAGCGCTGAGTCGTCCAAAGTGATCATCACCCTTTTGAACCACAACCGGGAGCAGACGCAAAAAGCGGTCGCCCTGATTGAGCGATTGGTTGAGGCGGTGGTAGAAAGTCGCGCATTCTCTAAGCAGTCTCGCGACGTTTTGGAGGAAATCGTCCGACGGAGCCGAACGATCGAGGAAAACGCCCGACAATCCGCTCAGGCCACCGAGCAACAATCGCAGGTTCTGGAAGAGATGAACCGTACGATCAGCGAAGTGGCCGGAGCCGCTCAAGATATATCCAGCGGTATGGAAGAGATCAACGCTTCGACGGAACAGCAGGTCAAAGCGGCGGAGCAACTTTCGAAACTCACCGAACGATTGGCAAGTGTAGAACATCTATTAAAGGAACGCATAGCGGTACGATGAGGCTATCCGAGACGGGTCATGCGCCTCTTGCTCCTCACAAACTTCCTCGGGCGGGGAGCGAGATCAACTTCCGCTTCAGGAGCGCATCCGTCCGCTGACCGGGCGACGGGCACCCCTGCCGATGCTCCTTATGCCGATGCTCCTTAAGGCGCTTCGCATTCCCCGAGCGACGGGGGATGACCAGAAAAAGCGCCGGGAAGCCGAGAAGAAACGAAGAGAGTCCGAACGGGCACCGGACGCCTTTGAGGGGCTCACCACCAAGTGAGAGCGCCCGAAAGCCACCCTCCATCCCGATCCGGGCGGCGCCTTCTTGAGTCACGCGTGGGTCGGTCATCTTCTGTTCGAAGAAGGGCAGCGACCATCGTTCCGCCTTCGGGGTCCGAAGGAAAATCGCATCGTCGAATCCTTCTTCTCGCGTTTCAAAGAGGGCATCAAAAGCGTCTCTTGAAGCAAAGCGCGTCGAAGCCCTCGATGCGCTATTGGCCGAACGGATCCGGATCTGTTAGGTCTGCACCCAAGGGAAAGGGTGATGGGAGCCTGGGGATCTTCGAAGCTATGGACGCAGACCCTATCGGGAGGGGTGGGCAGGTTCTTGGCCATGGCTTCCACCAGCCGAAGAACGGTGTTGTCTCGACCCGACCCCGGTTGGCCCACAGCGAAGATGTAGGAGCCGGGGTTTTTCACCTCCAGACCGAACTGGAGGGCTTCCAAAGCCCGGGGCTGGCCCAGGGTGCCCTCTAAAAGGATGGTGAATTAAGTCCACTGGATCGACCATCTTCGCCCGACGAGGTCTGACGTCCGAACGAATAGAACCGTCAAAAACGCGGCCGCTCCCCTTGTGATCCTTTCGTATGCCGGTTTGAGGCACACGAAACTCCCCGTCTGCGGTTCGGTCAGAGGCGCAAGGGGGCCGGTCCGAGGCGAAAGAAGCAAAACCCCATTGGCGAAATCCGGATGTCCGGCCGGGGCTGGTTCACGCGGCCGGAAGTGGCTGCGGGGGCAGCTTCCGGCGCTGGAAGGTCCTTTCGTTGGGAAACCGGGGGATAGTTCGTTTTGCGCGAGCTTACGAGACCGGTCTTCCCATGAGATTGAGCGCGGATTTCCCTTGCGGTGAGATCCCTGCCTACCGAACCTTGACACGGCCGTCATCCGGATGGACGACAGACAAAACAGGAGAGATGTGGTATCATAATGATCGAAGGGGCTCGTTGCTTTATTGAAATAAAGGAGGATCGATCGGTATGATGAAGCGGAAGCGTCGGACGGCGATGATCGGCGGCTTGGTCGCGCTGGCGCTGGCCCTTCCGGGCGTGGCCGGTTATGCCGCGACAAAAGGGCTTCACCAGGAGGACAATATCGCTCTCTCCCCGGACCTGAAGGACGCGGAAGATGCGGCGGTCCCGGTTCAACGCACGGAGGTGGTGCCGTTATCCGGCGGATACAAGGTGGTCTATTACGCCGACATCTATGGTCAAAAGGAAGCGAAATGGAAAGAAATCTATTATGACAAGAAGGGGAACCGGCAGAAGGAGATCGTCTACGACGCGACGGGCGGGGAGATCGTTCGGCTTCCGGAGTGGACGGAAGCGGCCCTGCGGGCGAAAGGTCTTGTCCATGACGCCGAACCTGCAGACGTCGATGCGCTCATAAAGGGCGAGCCTCGCTAATTCGCGACACAAAAAAGACGTAGAAAATTCGTTGATCGATTTTCGCTCAAGACGCCAGCGCCGGTTCGGAACGCGGGGCCGAATCGGCGCCGGCCTTCTATGTATTTGGCGCCTCGATTCCGGTGATCAGGTACCGATCATTCCGTTCAGGGCGTTTTCGGATTCCTTCACTTTGCTCAATGGAGCGTGATGACGATGTCTGGAGATCGAGGGTATGTTTACGGGCTTTTTAGGGATGGGAAAAAGATTCTCTCTGTTTCGGATTCCATTGATTGCATCGTGACGGAACATTTCGCCAAGGAGTTCATGGGGATGCTTTTTCGACGCTGGTTTGAAGCCATACCGGAGCCGGAAATAAAAGCCGAAAAATGGGAAACCGGTGAATTGGAGGTGCTCCGCGAGGCGATCAACAAGGCGTTTTTTGAACTAGAAAAGGATGTGGCCACCCATGGATGAGATCGAAATGACTGCGTCAGTAATTTACAGCAATAAACGATGAAATATTCATAATTCACGGGAATGAAGCCGGTTGTGCATTCTTGAGTCGCATGATAGAATACGCGCATGGCGGTGGTAAGAACCGGGAAATCCTCGCCGATCCGTCCGATCGGATGATTTGCTCACATGACCTTTCGCCCGGGCAAGGCGGCGGTTCGATGCGGCGCGGGCCTGGCGGGAGGTCGGCAGGAATCGGCGCACCGGAGATCCGGCCGGTCGAGCGGCAAGCGAAGGCTTTGCCAGCGGGACGGATCAAGGTTTCATGAAGTCCGAGAGGGGGGGGAAATCGTGGCGGAACCGGCGACGCTGGACGAACGGATTCGGGCTTCTCGGCCGTACGTGCTTGCGGCGGCGATGCTCGGGATGTTCATGGCGGCGGTCGAGTCGACGATCGTCGCGACGGCGATGCCGACGATCGTCGGCGACCTCGGCGGTTTTCGCTGGATCGGGTGGGTGTTTTCCGGCTTTATGCTGGCGCAGGCGGTGACGACGCCGATCTTCGGGAAAGTGGCGGATTTGTTCGGGCGTCGGCCGGCGTATGCGGGCGGGGTGGCGCTTTTTTTGCTCGGATCGATTTTGAGCGGGCTGGCCCCGTCGATGGGCTGGCTGATCGCTTTCCGTTTTTTGCAGGGCCTGGGGGCGGGGAGCGTGATGCCGATCGCCCAGACGATGATCGGAGACGTTTACCCGGGGACGGAGCGGGCCCGGGTGCAGGGGTGGCTGTCGAGCGTCTGGGCGCTGTCGGCCCTGACGGGTCCGATGATCGGGGCGCTGATCGTCAAGTTCTGGCACTGGTCGTGGATCTTCTGGATCAACGTGCCGGTGGGCGCGGTGTCGGTGGCGCTCGTGCTTCTGTTTCTGGAGGAGCCGGCGCGGACGGAGCGGCCGGCGATCGATTGGGCCGGGGCGGCGGCGCTTTTTCTCGCCCTCGTCGGCTGGATGGGCGGACTTTTGTTTTCCGGCTCGCTCTGGCCGTGGCAAAGCTGGGAGACGGCGGCTCTTCTCGCGCTCGGCCTCGGGGCGTCCGCCTTCTTTGTGTGGGCGGAACGCCGGGCTCGCGAGCCGGTGATGCCGCCGGCGCTTTTCCGGGAGCGGCTGATCGCGGTGGCGAACGGAGCGACGTTCATCACGGGGGCGGCGCTTATCGCGCTGTCGACGTTTTTGCCGAGCTACGTGCAGGGGGTGCTCGGGCGGCCGCCGGAGGTGGCCGGCATGGCGTTGACGGCGATGTCGATCGGCTGGCCGCTCGGGTCGTTCGTCCTCGGCCGGCTGTACGGACGAATCGGACCGCGGGCGGCGGCGATCGCCGGGGCGGTGTTTCTTTTCGTCGGCGGGACGATGTTTGCCTTGATGCGGCCGGCGTACGGGGCGCTGTACGCCGGGGCGGCGTCGTTTTGGATCGGCCTCGGGATGGGATTTACGAATACGGCGTACATCGTGGCGATCCAGAGCCGCGTGCCGTGGGCGCTTCGAGGGGCGGCGACATCGACGAATTTGTTCATGCGGCTGTTCGGCGGGACGGTGGGGGCGGCGGTGTTCGGGGCGCTTCTCAACCGGGGCGTGGAGCGGGCGCTTGTCGCCGGAGGGCTTTCGCCGGATGAGGCGGAGCGGGCGATGCGGGCCCTCGGGACGCTTTTTCTGGGCGGAGGGCTGAGCGGTGTGACGGGGGTCGACCCGGCGCTTCTTGCCTCGGCGCTTGAGGCGGGAATGCGGTCGGTGTTCGTCGGGCTTTGGGCGCTGACGTTTGTGAACGGGGCGCTCGTCTGGCTTTTGCCCGGAGAACGGCTGCCGGGAGAAAGACGGGTCTGATGGGGCCCGTTTTTCGTTTTCCGGCCGTCCAGTGAAAAAGGGGGCATGGTTTTCGGCCGGTGGGAGATGCTTGGAACAGGCCGAGCGACATCTTGGCCGGGCATCCTCGCCGGAGAGGGGGATTCGGTGGGCCGCTTCGATTTTTTCCGCCGGCGGCGCCGGGATGTGAAGGCGGTCGAGTCGTGGCGGCACGAGCTCATCCCGGAGGAGTTCCCGGAGGGGCCGTACGGGGCGCCGCGGGAGATGGAGGTCGGGCGGGAGTGGCACCCGGACGATACGCGCCTTTCGGCCTTTCAATATGAGAACCGGGAGCTCCACGAAAGCATCCCGCGGCATCTTCCGCCGGCGGACGAGACGTACGGGGAAGCGGACAACGACGAGTCGCCGAAGGGGTAAAAGACGCCGTCGGCCGTCGCGCAGGCGGCGGCTTTTTTATGCCTTTTCGCGCTTTTTCATCCGCCCGTCCCTTGCGTCGCCGTCGGTTTGCCGCTATGATGGAGACAATGATGGGGGGGGATGGGCGGTGACGCGGACGCCGAGCATGGAAGACTACCTGGAGCAGATTTTTACGCTGATCAAAGAAAAAGGATATGCCCGGGTGGCCGACATTGCGGAGGCGCTGGAAGTACATCCGTCCTCGGTAACGAAGATGATCCAGAAACTTGATAAAAGTGAATACTTGAAATACGAAAAGTACCGCGGTTTTGTCCTTACGCCGAAGGGGAAGAAGCTCGGCAAGCGGCTCGTCGACCGGCACGCGATTTTGGAGGAGTTTTTGCGCCTGATCGGTGTGCCCGAGGGGGACGTCGTCGCCGACGTGGAAGGGATGGAGCATCACGTCGGTCCGGAGACGCTGTCGGCGCTGAGCGACCTCGTCCAGTTTCTGAAGGAAGATCCGAAGCGGCTGGCGGCGTTCCGGGAATTTCGGGCAAGGAATGAAGAGGAGCGGGGAGAGGGGGGGGCGGAAGGCGGCGCCGGGGCGGAAACCGACGTCGACGACGGGCCGGGAGCCGGTCGGCCGGAGGCGGACGACGGGATCGGCGCGGCGTCCGGAAGCGCCGGCGCCCAGGCCGGGGCCGATCAGAGGGGCGGCGTCGGGGCGGGTGAGCGGGCGAACGCCTGAGGCGCCGATTCGGGCGGGCCGCGGCGGCCGGCGGTTTGGGCGCGGTCCTGGGGATGCCGGATGAGGACGGGCTTCGGTCGCCGGCGGTCTAAGCGTTTGGAGCATGCGGGCGGCGTCCGAAGGGCGGTTTTCGGCAGGCGGTGCCCGAGGGGCGGAGGGCCGTCAAGCAACCAATCACGCGTCGAGTTCAAAGCGAGGCGATGGTTCGTGCTGGTCACCGTGCTCGGTTTCTGGGGCGCGTATCCGGAGGCGGAGGGGGCGACGGCCGGCTATTTGCTGGAAATCGGCCGGACGAGCGTGCTCCTCGATGTCGGAAGCGGCGTTCTGGGGAAACTGATGAAGTACCGCATGCCGAAAGAACTGGACGCGGTGATCGTGACGCATTTTCATCACGATCACGTCGCGGATCTCGGCGTGCTGCAGTATGCGATGCTGCTCGACCGGAAGGCCGGCGGGAAGAAGGAGCTTCCGATCTACGCGCCGCCGTCGCCGGAGGCGATGGTGCGGGCGGTTGAGGGGATCGAGGGGACGACGCTCATCCCGATCCGGGAAGGGGATCGGCTGGAGATCGGCGGCGGGCGGTTTTCGTTCCTTCGGACGGTTCACCCGGTGGAGACGCTGGCGGTTCGGGTCGAGGCGGACGGAAAGGCGATCGTCTATACGTCGGATACGCGGTTTTTCCCAGAGCTTGTCGCCTTTTGTCGGGGGGCGGACCTCCTCATCGCGGAATCGAGCGTGTACGCCGGGGAAGACGGAACGCCGGCGGGGCACATGAACGCCGAGGAGGCGGGGCGGCTCGCGGCGGAGGCGGAAGCCCGGCGGCTGGTGCTGACGCATCTTCCGCACTACGGGATGCACCACGCCCTCGTCGAGGCGGCGGCGGCGGTATTTTCGGGTCCGGTGCACCTCGCGCATACCGGAGCTCGGTATGGGGTGTGATCTTTGAGCGATGGGCTTCGGGTCACAAAACCGCCATTTTTTTCTTCCCGATGGCCGGATGCGTTGACCGCCGTTTTGTTAAAATCAAGGAGATGCGAGCCCTTAGGGCATGAAAAGAGAGGAGGATGTCGATGCGGAAACGTCTTCTCGTGCTTGCCGGAAGCGCCCTCATTCTGGCGGCGGCCGGCTGCGGCGGCGGTCAGTCGGGGGGCGGTCAGACGGAGGGCGGTCAGACGGGGACCGGCACGGCGACGGGCGGCGCGACGGCGCAGGCGGAGTCGCTCTTTAAGTCGACGTGCGCCAGCTGCCACGGGCAGGATTTGAGCGGCGGCCTCGGGCCGGACCTCCGGCAAGTCGGCGCTCGGCTGAGCGAGGATGAGATTTTGTCGATCATCGAAAACGGCAAGGGGACGATGCCGGGCGGGCTCCTCAAGGGCGACGACGCCAAAGCGGTGGCCGCCTGGCTGGCGGAGAAAAAGTGATCGTCGGATCGAAAAAAGCGCGCCTTCCGGCGCGCTTTTTTATGGTTCCCCGGCGCATCAAGGCTTGGTCCGAAGACCGGCCAGGCGGATTGAACGTTCGGCGCCGTCGGGAAGACTATAGACCGCACCGAATCGACGGTGCCGGCCCGGTCCGGAAGCGGTTCGGGCATCGGCGGCCGGCACGCGAATGAGCATCGGTGGCCGGAAAGCGGAAGGAGCGCCGTCGGCCGGGCGTTGCCCGCGGGAGCGGAAGCCGGTTCTAGGCGGCGGCCGCTTCCGGCGCGGCCGGTGTCCCGGCGACCGGCGGCGTCCGGGGCGAGGGGCGCAGGCAGGCCGGACGGTCAGGCGGGGAGGTGAGCGATGTGACCAGGCGGCGACGGGCCCGTCGCAAGGGACGGGAACCGGGAGAAGGGGAGCGGATTCGGGCGGCATTCGGCGTGGCGCTCGCGGCGACGGTCCTCTTCGGCGGGCTGGCTTACCTCGCCGGCGCCCTCGGATGGACCGAGCTCGTTCCGTCGGATCTCATCCGGCATCTCGCGCCGGCCGGAACGCCGTCCTGGGCGCGGACGATCGGCGGACTGGCGGCGGTGTACGGGCTTTTGTCCGCCTACGCGCTCCTCTATGCGTTTACGCTGGCACGGGTTCGGGCGTTCTGGCCGGGCCTCATCGGCGGCGCGCTCCTGTGGGCGGCGTTCGTCGGGCTCGGCTATCCGGATGTGAACACGCGGGTGGTGACGCTGTCTTTGTTCGTCCTGGCCTCGCTGATGATCGGAGCGAGCCTCGTGCACGCCTTTTCCAATCCCCGCTGGTGACGTGGTAGAATGATCGGCGAAAGGGGGAGGGGGCGTGCGCGTTCTCGTCATTCATGGGCCCAATCTGCAGCTTCTCGGGACCCGGGAGCCGGAGATCTACGGCCGGACGACGCTTCAGGCGATCGACGGGCGGCTCAGGGCGCTCGGCCGGGCGCTCGGGGCGTTCGTCGAGTGCCGACAGTCCAACCACGAAGGGGAGATCGTCGCCTGGATCGGCGCGGCCCCGGGGCAATTTGACGGCCTCATTCTGAATCCTGCGGCTTACACTCATACGAGCGTGGCCATTCGGGATGCGCTGGCGGCGGTCGGCCTCCCGGCGGTGGAAGTGCATCTTTCGAACGTGCATCGGCGGGAGGCGTTTCGCCGCCGGAGCCTCGTCGCACCGGTCGTCCTCGGGACGGTGAGCGGGCTCGGGGCGCTCGGTTATGAGCTTGCGCTCGTGGGGCTTCTTGCGCACCTTCGGGGACAAGCCGTCGCGGACGCGTTCGGCGGCCTTGCCGGCGATGGGGGAAACTCAGGGGCTGCCGGCGGGTTCGGAAAAAGCGGCGGGGAAAACCCGGCGCTGAAGGCGCCGGAGTTGGGGGAGAAGAACCGGTGACGGAGCATCCGGAGAAAAACGAACGCCTGATCCGGCTTCAGGAACGGCTGCGGGCCGAAGGGCTTTCGGCCCTCGTGGTGACGCACGGGCCGAATCGGCGGTATCTGACCGGTTTTACCGGGTCGGCCGGCCTCGTCGTCGTGCTTCAGGATCGGGCGGTCTTGATCACGGATTTTCGCTATGAAGAACAGGCGCAGGCGGAAGCGATCGGCGTTCAGGTGGACATCGCCGCCGGCGGCGGATACTGGGATCGGGCGGCGGAACACTTGACGGCCGCCGGCGCTCGGCGGATCGGGTTTGAGGCGGAGCATCTGTCGGTGGCGCACTTTCGCCTTCTTTCGGAGGCGGTCCCGGGGGAGTGGGTACCGGCGTCGGGGCTCGTCGAAGCGCTGAGAACGGTGAAAGAGGCCGGCGAAATCGAGCGCATCCGCGCCGCCTGCCGGCTGGCGGACCTCGGGGTGACGTACGCGCTTGAGATGGCCCGGCCGGGGATGACGGAGCGGGAGCTGGCGCTCGAGCTTGAAAGTTTCCTGAGGCGGCAGGGGGCGGAAGGGATCGCCTTTCCGACGATCGTCGCCTCCGGCGAACGGGGAAGCCTGCCGCACGGTACGGCGTCCGATCGGCCGATCGGGGACGGGGAGCTCGTCACGCTCGACTTCGGCGTCGTCGTCGAAGGGTATGTGTCGGACATCACCCGAACGTTTGCCGTCGGCCGTCCGCCGGAGAGGCTCCTGGAGGTCTACGAGGTCGTCCGGCGGGCGCAGGAGGCGGCGCTTCAGGCGGTGCGCCCGGGAGTTTTGGCCCGGGAAGTGGACCGGGCCGCCCGGTCGGCCATCGAGGCGGCCGGATACGGGCCGTATTTCGGCCACAGCACCGGTCACGGCATCGGTCTGGAAGTGCATGAAAAGCCGGCCCTCTCGTCCCGAAGCGAAGAGGCGCTCCGGCCGGGGATGGTCGTGACGGTGGAGCCGGGCATTTATCTGCCCGGCCTGGGCGGGGTGCGGATCGAGGACGACGTGCTGGTGACGGAAGCGGGAGTCGAGGTGTTGACGCTGGCGACGAAGGCCCTCGTCGTCGTCGGCTGACGGGCGGAAAAGCGCCCTTAAGCGATCGGATGAACGGGGAAGCGATTTATTGGGGCTGGCAGGGGAAGGGGGCCGAATGGCGAAGAGGTCGGATTGCGAAGATGAAGCGGGATTGCTAAGATGGTGGAGAAGCTTTGGTCAGGAAGGATGACGGGCATGATTTCGACGAACGACCTTCGAAACGGCATCACGCTCGAACTCGACGGCGATCCCTGGCAGGTGCTGGAGTTTCAGCATGTCAAACCCGGCAAGGGCTCGGCCTTTGTGCGGGTAAAATTAAAAAATTTGCGGAACGGAAACATCCGGGAAGACACGTTCCGGGCAGGGGAAAAGGTGCCCCGGGCCCACGTGGAGACGCGGGAGATGCAGTATCTGTATGCAAGCGGCGATGAGTATACGTTTATGGATATGAACACTTACGAACAGGTGACGCTGAACCGGCAGCAGCTGGAGTACGAGCTGAACTTCCTGAAAGAAAACATGACGGTGCATATCGTGCAGTACCAGGGGGAGATCATCGGCATTCAGCTGCCGAACACGGTGGTGCTGGAAGTCGTCGAGACGGAGCCGGGGATCCGCGGCGATACGCAGTCCGGCGGATCGAAGCCGGCGAAGCTCGAGACGGGGTACGTGGTGACGGTTCCGCTTTTTGTCAACGTCGGGGACAAGATCATCGTCGACACCCGCTCCGGGGAATATGTCTCCCGGGCGTGAGGGACCGGGGCGGCCTTCGCAAGGGGAGCGATCTCCGGAACCGGCGCGGTTTTCGGGGAACCGGCGCAGCGTTCGGAATCGGGGCGCTCCTTGAAATGGACCGTCCGGCGGCGGGCGAGGGCAGCGCTCCGGGGGTAAAGCGGTAAAACAAATGCCGGCGGTGACGGCGGGCGATCGTCCGAGAGGCGATCGTCCGCTTTTTTTTGTCGATTCTAAGGCGGACGGGCGGCGCATACGGTGGGGATAGGCGGACGAGGGGGGACGCAGGTGGCCGGATTTGGAGCGTCGACGAAAGAACCGACCTCGGAGACGGTCGGACTGCGAGCGATGGTGCGGTCCCGGCTCCTTCCGGCGCTCCCGCCGGCGATCGGAAGGGCGCTTGAGGCGCTGTCGGCCGCGGGGCTTCCCGAGGAAATTCGACTCCGGGCCGGACGGCCGGTGGAAGTCGTCGCCGGGGAACGGGCCGGCTTTTTGACTCCGGACGGGCGCCTCGGGGCGGCGACGGACGGGGCCGTCCGGGTGTCGGCCGACGACGTTCGGCGGACGTTTGCCATCCTGACCCGCCATTCGGTGTATGCGCTGGAGGAAGAAATCCGGCGGGGGTACGTGACGCTCGCCGGGGGCATTCGGGTCGGCGTCGCCGGGGAAGCGGTCGTCGAAGGGGGGCGGGTGCTCCGCCTGCGCTCGATCGGGAGTCTCAACATCCGCCTGCCGCGGCCGGTCGTCGGCGCGGGGGAGATGCTCCTTCCGTACGTGCTGGAAAACAATCGGCTTCTCAGCACGATCCTCGTGGGGCCGCCGCGGGGCGGGAAGACGACGGTGCTTCGGGATCTGGTTCGGCTTTTAAGCGCCGGTTCGGACCGGTTCCGGCTTCAGGGCCGCCGGGTGTCCGTGATCGACGAGCGGTCGGAGATCGCGGCGGCGGTGGACGGGGTGCCGTCGTTCGACGTGGGACCCCGGACGGACGTGCTCGACGGAACGCCGAAGGCCGAAGGCATTGTCATGGCCGTGCGGGCGCTCGGCCCGGAGGTGGTCGCGGTCGACGAGCTCGGCGGCGAGGCGGATCTTGCCGCCGTCCGGACGGCGCTTTCGGCGGGCGTGGTCGTGCTGGCGACGGTCCACGGGGACCGGCCGGAGGCGCTTCGGACGCGGCCGGCGTTTCGCCCGCTGGTGGAAGCCGGACTGTTCGAGCGGTGGATCGTCCTCCGGCGACAGGCGGGCGGCGTCGGCGTTCAGGCGGTCTACGACGGAGCGCTTCGGGTGCTCTGGTCGGCGCGGGAGGGGAGTCGGAAGGGAGCGTCGGCCGTTCGAGGCGGGGCGGTGACGGGCTGACCGGGGGGATGGCGATGCACGAAGCATGGCTCGGGATGATGCTGTGGGCGCTTTCCCTGTGGAGCGGTCTGGCCGTCGCCGAGGGGTACCGGATGCGGCCGCGGCAGCTCCGGGCGCTTCGGGAGGCGCTCGTCCGGATGGAGACGGAGATCGTCTACGGCCGGACGGCTTTGGAGGAGATCTTTCGCCGTCTGGCGGCGGGGACGTCCGGACCGCTCGCGGGGTTTTTTGCCGAGGTGGCCGAGGCGATCGCCGGCGGGACGGACGACCTCGCGCCGGCGTTCCGTCAGGCGGTAGAGCGTCATTTTCCACGGGCCCATCTCGGCCGGGAGGAGCAGGCGGCGGTGTCCGCCCTTGCCGAGGTGCTCGGCCGGACGGACGTGGCGTCGCAAATTCGACACCTCCGCCTGGCCCTTTCGGCCCTGGAGGCGCTGGAGGCGCGGGCCCGGGAAGAGGAAGCCCGCTACGGGCGGCTCGCTCGGGCGTTCGGCTTTTTGTTCGGGCTGTTTTTGCTGGTGCTCTTTTTGTAGGCGGGAGGGAGACGGATGGGGCCGGAGGCGCAGACGCTCTTTCTCGTGGCGGCGGTGGGGATCATCACCGGCATGCTCCATACGGTGCTCAAACAGGTGGGGCGGGAGGATTGGGCCGACTGGCTGACGCTCGTCGGGTTTGTCTTCGTGCTTTCCATGATCGCCGGATACTTGCAAAATTTATTTCAACATTTGCAGCGCGTGTTTCATTTCTATTGAGCAGGGCGGCGGGTGGAGACGGAGATGGAGATCTGGCAAATCGTCGGCATCGGACTCACGGCGACGGCCCTCAGCCTGGTGCTCAAAGCGGAGCGGCCGGCGTTTGCTTTTTTTGTCGTGCTGGTCGCCGGCGTGATGCTCTTTTTTCTCATTCTGGACGATGTGGTGAAGATCGTTGCCTTGCTGGCCGACCTGGCGCAGCGGGCGAAGGTGAATACGCTCTTCGTCGCGACGATCCTGAAGATCGTCGCCGTCGCATATATCGCCGACTTTGCCGCCCAGATCAGCCGGGACGCCGGGGAGGGGTCGATCGCCGGAAAGATCGAGCTCGGCGGGAAGCTCATGATCCTCCTCATGGCGGTGCCGATCATCGAGGCGCTCATCGAAGCGGTGCTCAGGCTGATCCCGTAGCGAGGCGAGGCCCAAGCCGGGGGCACCGCATCGGCAGGCGGCGGGCGGGGAGGAGGCGGCGCGGTGCGAAGCGAGGAAGGCGCGTTTCAACGCTTTCGCCGGTGGCGGAACCGGGTCGTCCGATGGGCGATCGGCGCGGCGGTGTTCTGGTTGCTCTGGGGGGGCGGGCCGAAAGCGGCCGAACCGGAGGGCCATACGCCGCCTACGTCGGCGCGGGCGGCGGCCGCGGGAATCGTCGGCGAGGGGCGGGCGGCCGGGTCGGCGGAGCCGGACATCGTCGTCGGGGGGCCGGCGTCCGGTCCGGCGGGGCCGGACGTCGGCTTCGAGGGGCTGGCGCCGGGGCCGGGGGACGGGCGCTCCGGGGCGGCGGCGCTCCTCGACCGGGCGGTGGAGCTGGAACTTCGGGCGCTCGATCTGTCGGAGATCGAACAGGCGTATCGCCGGTCGCTCGAGGCGTATCGGGCCTATCTGCCGCCGGAGGTGCCGGGGGAGGTGCGGGGGCTCTTTCGGGAGGCGCTTCAGGGGCTCCCGTGGTCGGAAGCGGCCCGGGGGGTCTTCCGCTACGCCGTCGGGGAACTCGTCGCCCTCGGGGGGCTGATTTCGACCCTTCTCCTGCTCACCGTCTTCAGCACGGTGCTGGAGCACATCCAGGGGGCCTTTGAACACCGGGCCGTAAGCCGCGTGGCGCAGTACGTAACGTTTCTCATTTTAAGCGCCCTCGTCCTCGACAGCTTTCGCCTGGCGACGGAAAGCGCCCACCGGGCGATCCAGGGGATGGAAGGGGTGATGGTGGCGCTTCTCCCGGTGCTCCTCTCGCTGCTCGCGGCGACCGGCGGGGGGCTCTCGTCGGGCCTGTTTCACCCGCTCGTCTTGTTTTTCGTCCACACGAGCGCGGTGGTGATCGATCAGGTCGTCTTTCCGCTCTTTTTCTTCTCGGCGGTGCTGGCGCTTGTGAGTTTGTTTTCGGAGCAGTATGCGGTGACGAACCTGGGGCGGCTTTTGAACCGGCTGGCGATCACGGCCTTAAGCGTCTTTTTTACGGTTTTCCTCGGCGTGCTGTCGGTCCAGGGGACGGCGGCGGCGGTCGCCGACGGGGTCGCGCTCCGGACGGCGAAGTACGTCGTCTCGAGCACGGTGCCGGTGTTCGGCCGAATGTTTTCCGACGCGACGGAGACGGTGATGGGGGCGGCGATGCTCCTCAAAAATGCCGTCGGTCTCGTCGGGGTGTTTCTCTTGTTTCTTGCGGCGGCGTATCCGGCGGCGAAGGTGTTCGTGATCGCGTTGGTGTACCAGTTTTCGGCGGCGGTGCTGCAGCCGCTGGAAAACGGGCCGGTCGTCCGGGCGCTCGAGTCGATCGGCGGGGCGCTCATGTTCATGTTTGCGGTGCTCACCGCCCTCGGGATGATGTTTTTTTTATCCCTTGTCGTCATTCTCGTGGCGGCCAATGCGTCCTTGTTCGCCCGCTAGGGACGGATCGTCGGCGGCCGGCCGGCGGTCGGAGGGGGCCGGGTCGCCCGCCGGGCCGGGGGCTGCGTGGCGGGCCGTCTCCCGGGGCGGGAAGATTCGGTCGGGTCGTTTGCCGGCCCGGAAGGGTCACGGTCGGGCCGCCCGTCGGGGCGGGAAGGTCGCGGTCGGGTCGCTGGCCGGGCCGGGGAGGTCGCGGCGTCGGAGGGGGAACGATGCGATTTTTGTCCGACTGGATCCGGGAACTCATCTTCGTCGTGCTGATGGCGACGGTCGTCGATCTCGTGCTTCCGAGCGGGCAGATGCGCCGCTACGTCCGTTTTGTGCTGGGGCTTTTCGTTCTCGTGGCGCTCGTCGGTCCGGTGTTTTCGCGCTTCGGCGTTCGGGAGCTTGATGAGCGGGCGATTTGGGAGCGCATGGCGCGGGCCGGGAGCGATCCGTTCGGGGCGACGGCCCGGCAGGCGCTCGCGCGCCAGACGGCCAGGCTGGCGGAAGCCGGCGTCGAGGCCCGGGCGGCGGTCGCCCGGGAGCTTCTCGAGCGGGAGATGGCGGCCGGGCTTTCGGCGGCCGTCGGCCGGCCGGCGGAGGTGCGGGTCCACCTCGGGAGGGACGGCCCGGCGCCGGAGGTCCGGACGGTCGAGGTCTATTTCCGGGGACAGGGTCATAAAACGGATAGCAAAGTCCCGGCGGACGACCCGGCACAGGACGCCGGGACGGTGGAGGCGATCCGGGTGGAGCTCGGCGCCTTTCCGTCCGCCGGCTCCGCAGGCCGTCGGGCGCCGGTGGAGCGGCGGGAACTGGAGGCGGAGGTGCTCCGTTTTTTCCGGGAGCGCTACGGACTTCCCGCCGCGGCGATCCGGATCGTCGGGCCGTAGCCGGCCGCCTGCCGGGATGAGGCCGCGGAGAAGGGAGGAAGGGGGGTGGACGGTTGGACGAAAGCCCGCACACCCCTTCTTTTGGCCGTCGCGCTCCTGGCCGCGTCTCTTTTCGCGGGCGGGATCCGGGGGCGGGAGGGGCCGCCGCCGGCTCCGGCAAAGGAGGCCGCGGCGCCGGCGACCGAAGAGACGATGGCGGCGTATGAAGCGCGGTATGCGGCGATGCTGACGGAGGTGCTCGAGCAGGTGCTCGGCGTCGGTCGGGTGACGGTGATGGTGAACCTCGATTCGACGGAGGAGCGGGTGTACGAAAAAAACACCCGCACGAGCCGGCAGGAGACGGTGGAGTCTGACGGGCAGGGAGGACGCCGGACGATCGGCGACGCGACGGTCGACGAAGAGGTCGTCCGCCTCGCGCAGGGCGGCGGAGAGGCGCCGGTGGTGGTGAAGACGCTGAAGCCCCGCGTCCGGGGCGTCGTCGTCGTGGCGGAGGGGGCGGAAAGCGGCGCGGTGCGGGCCTGGATCACCGACGTCGTGAGCCGCGCCCTCGATGTGCCGCCGCACCGGGTGGCGGTTGTGCCGAAAAAGGCCGTGCGTTAAAGGAGGCGCGCCGCATGGGGGCGCGGGACGCTTAAGGAACCGGGGAGGGAAGCGGATGTCGACCAAGCGGCAGACGTTTTGGCTGATGACGATGCTGACGCTGCTCATCGTCCTCTCGGTGTATTACCTGTTCTACATGGACGACGGAACGGCGCCGGCGGATTCGTCCCGATATGCGGTGGACGATCCGGGCGCCGGATCCGGCCGGCCGGGAACGGAAAACGCGCCGGCCGATGCGGCCTCGAAGGCGAAGACAACGTCGCCGACCGATCGGGCTTCGGGCGCCGCCCCATCGCCGGCCGATGCCGCCCTCAACACGGCGGCGGATGACCGCGCTCCGGTCGCCGGAGGGGCCCCGGCGGAGGGATCCGCGGCGCCGAAGACGACGGCGGTGCCGGTGGAGGACGATTATTTTGCCACGGCCCGGCTGGAGCGGGACCAGGCCCGGGCGCGGGAGATGGAGCGGTATTTCGAGCAGCTCGGCAAGGGGGACGAGGCGGCGGCCAAGGAGGCGAGCGCCCGGCTGGATCGTCTGGAGGAACTGGAGTCGAAGGAGCAGCTGGTGGAGTCGCTCATCCGGGCCAAAGGTTACGCCGATGCGGTCGTCATGGCTGACGACAACCGGGTCAACGTCGTCGTCCGCTCGCCGGGGCTTAAGCCCGACGACGTCGTGTCGATCATCCAGCTGGTGACGACCAACATGGGGGTGCGGGGAACGGATGTGACCGTGAGCGCCCGGCCGTAACCGCCGTCCGAGGAAGCGCGGGGCTGGCCGGCGTCGCCGGGGAGGGGGACGGGTCGACGAAGCCGGCCCGAAGCCGCCGACCGTATGCGGCGGCGGCTTTTTTATGGACCGCGGTTCCTTTCGGACGGTTATGCTATAATGGGCACGAGCGGCCGGGAGAGTAAGGAGGCATCGGACGTCGATGTTTTCGTTCAAGGAAATCCGCGAACTCATCCGCCTGATCGATCAAAGCGGCGTGACGCACCTGGAGTGGGAAAAAGAAGGAGAACGGCTCGTCATCAAAAAAGAGACGCCGCCCGGCCTTACCGCCGGACGGGAGGAATTTCATTTCGCCGCGCCGGCGGCGGGACCGTCCGGGTTTGCGGGAGCGCCTCCGGAGCGAAAGGCGCCGGAAGGCGGTGCGCCGGCCGGCGGCGAGGCGCAGGCGGGCGGTCCGGGCCCGGGGGCGAGCGCAGAGGAAGAAGCGGAAATACATATCATTACCGCCCCGATGGTCGGGACGTTTTACGAAGCGCCGTCTCCCGGGGCGCCGCCGTTCGTCAAAGTCGGCGATCGGGTGGAGCCGGGGACGGTCGTCTGCATCATCGAGGCGATGAAGCTGTTTAACGAGATCGAGGCGGAAGTGAGCGGCACCATCGTCGAGGTGCTGGTCCAAAACGGCACGCTCGTCGAATACGGTCAGCCGCTCTTTAAGGTGCGGCTGGACGGCTGAGTCACGAGGAGGAGGCGCGATGTTTCGGAAGCTCGTCGTCGCCAACCGCGGCGAGATCGCCGTCCGAATCATTCGGGCGGCGAAGGAACTCGGCATCCGGACGGTGGCGGTCTTTTCGGAGGCGGACCGGGAGGCGCCGTTCGTCCGGCTCGCGGATGAGGCGTACTGCATCGGTCCGCCGCCGGCCAAAGAAAGCTATCTCAACATGACGCAGATCGTCGCCCTGGCGACGTCCGTCGGCGCCGATGCGGTTCACCCGGGGTACGGCTTTCTCGCGGAGAACGCGCATTTTGCCGAGCTGTGCCGCCACGTCGGGCTCACCTTCGTCGGCCCGAGCCCGGAGGCGATCGCTCGGATGGGCGATAAGATGACGGCGAAAAGGACGGCGGCGGACGCCGGCGTGCCGACGATCCCCGGCTCCGACGGCCTCGTCGAGACGCCGGAGAAGGCGGCGGAGGTCGCGGAGGCGATCGGCTATCCGGTGATCATCAAGGCGACCGCCGGCGGCGGCGGCAAAGGGATGCGGGTGGCGGAGAACCGGGAAGCGCTGATCCGGCTTTTGCCGACGGCGATGCAGGAGGCGGAAGCGGCCTTCGGGTCGCCGGGGGTGTACCTGGAAAAATACCTGCGCCGACCCCGCCACGTCGAGGTGCAGATCCTCGCCGACCGCTTCGGGAACGTGATCCACCTCGGCGAGCGGGACTGTTCGGTGCAGAGGCGGCATCAGAAGCTGATCGAAGAAGCGCCGTCGCCGGCGGTGAGGCCGGAACTCCGGCAGGCGCTGGGGGAGGCGGCGGTCCGGGTGGCGCAGGCCGTCGATTACGTCGGCGCGGGAACGGTCGAATTTTTGCTCGACGAAGACGGCCGGTTTTACTTTATGGAGATGAACACCCGGATCCAGGTCGAGCATCCGGTGACGGAGATGATCACCGGCATCGATCTGGTTCAGGAGATGATCCGAGTTGCCGCCGGGGAGCCCCTCCGCGTGCGGCAGGAGGACGTCGCCTTCCGGGGGCATGCAATCGAGTGCCGGATCAACGCCGAAGATCCCGACCGGAATTTTATGCCGACGCCGGGGCGGATCGAGCGGCTCTGGCTGCCGGGCGGCTTCGGCGTCCGGGTCGATACGGGGCTCGTCCCCGGGGCGACGGTGTCGCCGTATTACGATTCGATGATCGCGAAGCTCATCGTCTGGGCGCCGACCCGAGAGGAGGCGATCCGGCGGATGCGCCGGGCGCTCGACGAAATGGTCGTCGAGGGTCCCGGCGTGAAGACGACGATCCCGCTCCACCGGGCGCTCATGGACGATCCTCAGTTCGTCGCCGGCGACGTCGACACGCGGTTCCTCGAACGGCGTCTCGCCGCCGTCCAGTCGATTTGACACGTATGTGAGCGCGGGTATAATTTGGGTGAAGCTCGGCCGGCTGGGGCGGGCGGCGGCCCGGCGCCGCGGCCCGGGAGCCGAAGAAGGGGGAAGCGACGTGTCCGGAGTCGATTACTGGCTCCTCAGGCTGTTTGCGCTCATCGGATTGGTCGTCTCCGCGGCCCTCATCGTTCCGGCGCTCGGCCTTCTGGAGACGCAGGTATACGATGCGCTGGCCTTTTTGTACCAGTCGCTGCCGTCCAAGATCGCGCTTCTGGTCGTCGCCCTCGCCCTCCTTCTTCTCAGCCTGCGCTTTCTCGTCGTCCGGCGGCGGCCGCGGCAGGAGACGGCCCTGGCCGGCCGGAACGCCTACGGCGAGACGCGGATCGCGCTGTCGACGTTTGAGCATCTCGCCGCCAAGGCGGCGCAGAAGATCCCGGGCGCCCACGACGTCGCCGTTCGCTTTGAGCCCTCGGAGATCGACGGATATCAATTTTTTATCAAAATCGGCGTCGACGGGGAGGCGCCGATCCCCGAGCTGATCGAACGGGTGCAGGCGGAGGTCAAAAGCAAGGTCGAGGCGATCACCGGCGTCGAGATCAGCAAGGTGTCGGTTTTCGTCCACGAGGTCGAGCGGCCGGAGGCGCCGAAGCCGCCCCGGCGCCGGGTGCTGTAAGCGGGAGGGGCGCCGATGTTCGACTGGCAGGCCCATCTGGGAAAGATCCTCGGGACGGCATACGCGCTTCTCGTGAGCGCGGTCTACCTCGCGTTCGGGGCGTGGCGGGCGTTCGTCGTCGCCGTCCTGGTGGCGCTCGGCTTCTGGATCGGCAGCCGCTACGACCGGAAGGATCGCCTGGCGGATTGGATCATGCGTTTTTTGCCGGAGTCATTTTTCACCGAACGGGAGCGGCCGTTTTTTGAACGGGACCGCCGGTGAGGCGCCGGTTCGGGCCCGGGGGGGTCGGGGAACCGACCGGCGGAGCGGGAGGAAAGGAGATCCCGGCGCGGATGCAGAGGCGAACGGCGCGGGAGTTGGCTTTAAAAGCGCTGTATCAGATCGATCTGGCCGGCGCGACGCCGGAGGCCGCGTTCGAGGCGCTCGGGCTCGGGTCCGACGAGGGGGCGTATGCCCGGGCGCTCGTCGCCGGGGTGCTCCGGGAACAGGCGGGGCTCGACCGGCTGATCGTCGATCATCTCGTCGGCTGGCGGCTGGAACGGATCCCGGTGATCGATCGGGCGATCCTCCGGCTCGGCCTGTACGAGCTCCTCTATGTCGACGACGTGCCGCCGAAGGTCGCCCTCGACGAAGCGGTGGAGCTCGCGAAGCGCTACAGCGACGAGCGAGCGCGGGTGTTCATCAACGGTCTTCTGTCCCGGGTGTTCCGGGAGCGCTTCGGCGAGGCCGGCGACGCCGAAGGCGACGCGGCGGCGGGCGGCGAGCCTTCGCGCGCCGAAGAGGCGTCGGAAGACGGCGGGGCGCCGGCAGGCGGCCGATAGCGGAGGGGACGCGGTGTATCTCGGCATCGATACGAGCAACTACCGGACGTCGATCTGCTTGATCGATGCGGACGGGACCGTCCTCCTCGACCGGCGCTGGCTCGTCCCGGTGGCGCCCGGGGCCGTCGGAGCCCGGCAGTCGGAGGCGGTTTTTTTTCATTTGCGGACGCTCGGCCGGGCGGCGGCCGAGATCCGGGCGGCGCTTTCGGGCCGGCGGCTTCGGGCCGTCGCCGCGAGCGCCCGGCCGCGGCCGGTCGAGGGGTCGTACATGCCGGTGTTTGAGGTCGGCCGGGCGTTCGGCCGCTTTCTCGCCGCCGGCGCCGGGGTCCCGTTTTATGAGACGACCCATCAGGAAGGGCATATTGCCGCCTTCGACCGGCTGGAGGCGTCGGGGCCGTTTTGGACGCTTCACTTATCCGGCGGGACGACGGAGCTTTTGGACGTCGCGCCGGTGCCCGGCGGCTACCGGATCGCCGTCCGGGGCGGGACGCGGGATGTGACGGTCGGTCAGCTCATCGACCGCATCGGCGTCCGCCTCGGCTGTCCCTTTCCGGCGGGGCCGTGCCTGGAGGCGCTGGCCCGGCAGGCGGAGGAGAAGGCGGCGCGGGCGATCGCGGTGCCGGTGCGCTCGTCCGACGGGGCGGTGCACCTATCCGGGTCGGAGGCGGCGCTTCTTCGGGCGATCGAGCGGGGGGCGCCGGCGGCGGCGGTCGCCCGGGCGACGGAGGCGGCGGTCGCTCGGGCGATCGAGAAGATCGTCCTCGGCGGGGCGAAAGAGGTCCGGCCGCTCGTGCTCGTCGGCGGCGTCGTCGCCAACGCGTTCATCCGCCGCCGCGTCGAGGAGCGCCTCGGGCGGCGTTTTCCGCTTCGGTTTGCGCCGCCGGAGCTGGCCGGCGACAACGGGTGCGGCGTCGCCTGGATCGCCCGGGCGCGGGAGCGGTTGGGCCATCCGTCGGACGAGCCTCCGGCGGAAGCGCCGCCGGCGGTCGAAGCGCTCGGCGGGCGGCGGAACGGGAAGCATGAACTGACAGACGGAGCTTGATCAGACAGATGAGGACGAAGGAGTCGGTGCGATGGGGGCGCGGACGATCGACGGGCGGACAGTCGCCGAGCGGGTGATGGAGGAGCTTCGGCAAGACGTGGCATCGCTTCGGGCCGGCGGGGTGTGGCCGCATCTTACGGTCGTCCTCGTCGGGGATGATCCGGCGTCGGCGACGTACGTCCGGTCGAAGGCCAAAAAGGCGGAAGCCGTCGGCATGCGCTCGACGGTCGTTCGCCTGCCGGCCGAGGTCGCCGAGGCGGAGCTCGTCGCCCGCGTCCGGGCGCTCAGCGACGATCCGGACGTCGACGGCGTGATCGTTCAGCTGCCGCTTCCGCCGCATATCGATGAGGCGGCGGTCATCGAAGCGATCGACCCGGCCAAAGACGTCGACGGTTTTACGCCGGAAAACGCCGGGCGGCTGTTCCGCGGCGACGCGTCGGGCCTTGTGCCGTGCACGCCGAAGGGGATCGTCGCCCTTCTCGACGCGTACGACATCCCGATCGCCGGGCGGCATGCGGTCGTCGTCGGCCGGAGCAACATCGTCGGTCGGCCGGCGGCGCAGCTTCTTCTGATGCGGGATGCGGCGGTCACGATGCTTCATTCCCGGAGCGGACCGATCGGGCGGTTCACCCGGGAAGCGGACATCGTCGTCGTCGCCGTGGGGAAGAAGCATTTCTTCGGGCCGGAGTTCGTCAAGCCCGGGGCGGTGGTGATCGACGTCGGCATCCACCGGGACGAGGCCGGCCACCTCGTCGGCGACGTTCACCCGGCGGTGGCGGAAGTCGCGGAGTGGCTTACGCCGGTTCCGGGGGGCGTCGGGCCGATGACGGTGGCGATGCTCCTCAAGAATACCGTTTTGGCGGCCCGACGCCGGCGGGGGTGGCGGGATGTGGCCGGTGCATGAGCCCGACCTCGGCCGGTCGGCGGAAGGGGCGCTCACGGTGACGGCCTTAAATCGCCTGGTGAAGGCGCATCTTGCCCGGGAGGCGATGTTCCGGGACGTCTGGGTCCGAGGGGAGATTTCGAACTTCAAGCATCATCCCCGGGGCCACATGTATTTTTCGCTGAAGGATGAGACGTCCCGGCTTCAGGCGGTCATGTTTGCCAGCGCGAACCGCGCCCTCCGTTTCCGGCCGGAGGACGGGCTTCGGGTCATCGCCCGGGGCGATGTCGACGTCTTCGAGCGGGACGGCGTCTATCAGCTGTACGTCAAGGAGATGCAGCCGGACGGGATCGGAAACCTGTACCTCGCCTTCGAGCAGCTCAAGGAAAAGCTCCGGCGGGAAGGGCTTTTCGACCGGAAACGGCCGATTCCCCGCTTTCCGGAGCGGGTTGCCGTCATCACGTCGACGAGCGGCGCGGCGATCCGGGACATTCTGACGACGCTCGGCCGCCGCTTCCCCGCGGCGAACGTCGTCATCATCCCGGCGCAGGTGCAGGGCCTCGAGGCGCCGGCGTCGCTCGTGGCGGCCTTGGACCGGCTTCGGGCGCTCGTCCCGCCGCCGGATGTGGCGATCGTCGCTCGGGGAGGCGGATCGATCGAGGAGCTCTGGGCGTTTAACGACGAGGCGGTCGCCCGGGCGATCTTCGCCTCACCGGTGCCGATCATAAGCGGCGTCGGCCATGAGACGGACACGACGATCGCCGATTTCGTCGCCGATCTTCGGGCGCCGACGCCGACCGGTGCCGCCGAGCGGGCGGTGCCGGATCGGCGAGAGCTCAGAAAGCTCCTTGCGGAACTGCGCCGACGGATGGAAGGGCGCCTCGTCGACCGGGTCCGTCGGGGCCGGGAGCGGCTTCAGGCGGTCCTCGACCGGGCGATCTGGCAGGCGCCGGAGCGGCTGATCCGCCCCCATGAGGAACGGCTGGACCGGGCGACGGAACGCCTCGTGGGGGCGATGGAGCGGACGCTCGAACGGCGCCGGGCCCGCCTCGAGGCCGTGCGCGGTCGCCTCGGCGATGTCCGGCGGCTGGAGGCCGAGGTCGTCCGGGCCAGGCGGCGGTTCGACGAGGTCCGCCGGCGGCTTGGACGGGCGATGCTGGAGGCGCTACGTCGGCACCGCATCGTCCTCGCCCAGTGGGCCGCCCGCCTTGAGGCGGCGGGGCCGCTGGCCCCCCTGCGCCGGGGTTATGCCCTCGTCGAGGGCCCGGACGGGCGGCTGGTGAAACGGGCGGCGTCCCTCGCGCCGGGGGAGGGGCTCCGCCTTCGTTTTGAAGACGGCGTGGCGATCGTGACGGTTTGGGACATCCGGGAGGAGGCGTGGTCGTGGGAGACGAGATCCGAGCGGAGGCCGGCGGACGGGCGCCGGAAGGGCTGAGGTCGGAAAACGGGGATCCGGGCGCCGGGCGGCCGGCGGAGGGGCTTTCGCCGGAAGAGATTCAGGCGCTCGGCTTTGAAGCGGCCCTGGAACGACTGGAAGACGTCGTCCGCCGCCTCGAGTCCGGCGATGTGCCGCTGGAGGTGGCGATCGACCTGTACCGGGAAGGGGTGCTCCTTGCCCGCCGGTGCGACGAGCTCCTCACCGCCGTCGAGCAGAAGGTGACGGTGCTCCTGGAAGAGGCGCCGGGGCTCTGGGTGGAGCGGCCCTTTGGAGGCGCCGAACGATGACGCCCGAAGGAGCGGGGATCCCGGAGGGGCTTCCGGAGGAACGGACGCCGGACGCGTTCTGGGCCAGACAGCGGCCGCGCCTTGAGGCGTTCGAGGCGGCCCTTTCGGACTATCTTCCGCCGGAGGCGCCGGAGGCGCTCCGGGAGGCGATGGCGTATTCGCTTCTCGGCGGCGGCAAGCGCCTCCGGCCGGCGCTCGTGTTTGCGACGCTGGAAAGCCTCGGCACGCCGCATCAAAAAGGGTTTCCCCTGGCGGCGGCGATCGAGATGGTGCACACGTACTCGCTCATCCACGACGATCTTCCGGCGATGGACGACGACGACCTCCGGCGGGGGCGGCCGACGAACCACCGCGTCTTCGGGGAGGCGATGGCCATCCTCGCCGGGGACGGGCTGCAGGCGCTCGCGTTCGGGACGCTCGTCCGGCTGGCGGCGGACGGCGTCCCGCCGGGGGTGGTCGTGCGGCTTGTCGCGGAACTGGCGGAGGCGGCCGGTCCGGTCGGGATGGTCGGCGGCCAGGCGCTCGATCTTGCCTACACCGGTGGGGGGCGCCGGGTCGATCTCGCCGCCCTGGAGGCGATGCACCGGATGAAAACGGGGGCCCTCATCCGCTTTTCGGTCGTCGGGGCGGCGATCCTTGCCGGCGCCGGGGAAAAGACGCTCGCGGCGCTTTCGGCGTACGGCCGGGCGATCGGCTTGGCTTTTCAGGTTCAGGATGATATTTTAGATGTAACCGGCGACGCCGCGGCGCTCGGGAAGACGCCGCATCGGGATGAGGCCCTCGGCAAGGCGACGTACCCGGCCCTTGTCGGCCTGGAGGAAAGCCGTCGCCTTCGGGATCGGCTGATCGGCGAGGCGGCGGAGGCGCTCCGGACGGCGGGGCTGGAACGATCGGAGCTTCGGGCGCTGGCGGAGTTCATCGCCGCCCGGGATCGGTAGTCGCCCGGTCGAACACACGGGAGGGGTCGGCGTGCTCGAGACCATCCGCGACCCGGCGGACCTCCGGGCGCTTTCCATCGACGAACTGGAACGCCTGGCGGCGGAAATCCGGACGTTTCTCATCACGACGCTCGCCCAGACGGGCGGACACCTCGCGCCGAACCTCGGCGTCGTGGAGCTCACGCTGGCGCTTCACCGGGTGTTCCGCTCCCCGGAGGATCGGCTCATCTGGGACATCGGCCACCAGGGCTATGTGCATAAGATCGTCACCGGGCGCCGGGAGCGCTTTCGCACGCTCCGGCAGTACGGCGGGCTGTCGGGTTTTTTGAAGCGGTCGGAGTCCCCGCACGACGTCTGGGAAGCGGGGCACGCGTCGACGTCGCTTTCGGCGGCCCACGGGATGGCCGTCGCCCGGGACCTCCGGGGCGAGCGGCACCACGTCGTCGCCGTCATCGGCGACGGGGCGCTCACCGGCGGCATGGCGTATGAAGCGCTCAACAACCTCGGCCATGAAAAGCGCCGGGTGATCGTCGTCTTAAACGACAACGAGATGAGCATCTCGCCGAACGTCGGGGCGATCCACCACTACCTCACCCGCATCCGGACGGGGGAGCGCTACCGGCGGGCGAAGGGCGAGGTGGAACACCTCCTCCGGCGGATTCCGAAGGTCGGCGACGGCCTCTTTAAGACGGCGGAACGGCTCAAAGAGGCCCTCAAGCAGTTTTTCGTCCCCGGGATGTGGTTTGAGGAGCTCGGGTTTACGTATCTCGGGCCGGTGGACGGCCACGACCTCGCCGCCCTGGAGGCGACGCTGGAACAGGCGAAGAAGGTCGACGGGCCGGTCCTCGTCCATGTGCTGACGAAAAAGGGGAAGGGCTACCCGGCGGCGGAAAACGACGCCGACGCCTACCACGGCACCGGCCCGTACAAGATCGAGACGGGCGAGATGATCAAGGTCGTCGGGCCGCCGAGCTATGCGTCGGTCTTCGCCCGCACCCTGATCCGCCTGGCGGAAGCGGAGCCCCGGCTTTGCGTCATCACGCCGGCGATGATTTCGGGCTCGGGGCTCCGGCCGTTTTTCGAGCGGTTTCCGGAGCGGAGCTTCGACGTCGGCATCGCCGAGCCGCACGCGGTGACGATGGCCGCGGGGCTTGCCGCCGACGGGATGAAGCCGGTCGTCTCGATTTATTCGACGTTTTTGCAGCGGGCGGTGGACCAGGTGATCCACGACGTGGCGCTGCAGAAACTCGGCGTCGTCTTCGCCGTCGACCGGGCGGGCCTCGTCGGCCAGGACGGGGAGACGCACCAGGGGGTGTTCGACATCCCGATCGTTTCGGCGGTGCCCCATGCGGTCATCGCGGCGCCGAAGGACGAAAATGAGCTGCAGCATCTTTTGTACACCGCCGTCGTGACCGACGGGGTGCCGTTTTTCGTCCGCTATCCCCGGGGGCAGGGGGTCGGCGTCGCCCTCGACGACGCCTTCCGCCGCATCCCGATCGGATCGTGGGAGGTGCTGGAGGAGGGCCGGGATCTCGCCCTCCTCGCCGTCGGGCCGAACATGGTCCGGCTGGCCCAGGCGGTGGCCGATCGCCTGATCCGTCAAGGCCTCCGGGCGGCGGTCATCAATGCCCGCTTCGTCAAGCCCCTCGACGAGGCGCTCCTTCGGGAGCTGTTTTCCGGCGTGCCGCTCATCGCGACGCTCGAGGAGTCGGCTTTGATCGGCGGCTTCGGCGAGCGGGTCGTCGCCCGCTACCACGACTGGCTCGAGGAGTCGGAGGCGCGGCCCGGCGTCCGCTTCCTCCGCTTCGGACTTCCGGACCGGTTCATCCCGCACGGGAGCGTCGAAGCGCTGCTTCAGGCGGTCGGCCTCGAGCCGGAGACGGTGGCGGAGCGCATCCGGCGGGCCCTCGCCCGGCCGGTCGGAAAGGCCAGACGGCTTTCGTGACGGAGAAGGCCAAAGAGCGCCTCGACGTCCTCCTCGTGCGGCGGGGCTTTTTTTCCAGCCGGGAGCAGGCCCGCCGGGCGATCATGGCCGGCGAGGTTCTCGTCGGCGACCGGGTGGCGGACAAACCGGGGGAGAAGGTGCCGCCGGAGGCGCCGATTCGCCTGCGGGGGGAGCGGCCGCGATACGTCAGCCGCGGCGGGTTGAAGCTCGAGGCGGCCCTTCGGGCGTTCGGCGTCGACCTTCGGGGCCGGCGGGTGCTCGATGCCGGCGCTTCGACCGGCGGGTTTACCGATTGCGCGCTTCAGCACGGCGCCGCCCAGGTGATCGCCGTCGACGTCGGCTACGGACAGCTCGCCTGGTCGCTCCGGACGGACCCGCGGGTGGTCGTCCTCGAGCGGACGAACGTCCGCCATCTCGCCCTCGATCGGCTTCCCGACGGGGCGCCGGTGGACGTGGTGACGGCCGATCTTTCGTTCATTTCCCTCGCCCTTGTCTTTCCGGCCCTGGCGGCGGTGCTTCGGGAAGGGGGCGATCTCCTCGCCCTCGTCAAGCCGCCCTTTGAGGCGGGGCCGGAACGGGTGGAAAAAGGCGGCCTCGTCCGGGACCCGGCGGTGCACGCCGACGTCCTGGCCGGCGTCGTCCGGGCGGCAGAGGCGAGCGGCCTCTTTCCGAAAGGCGTGATCCCGTCGCCGATCCGGGGCGGCGACGGAAACATCGAGTTTTTGCTCTGGGCGCAAAAAGGAGTGCCCCCGGGCCGCGTCGACGCGCCCGCGATTCGGGCGGCGGTCGAGGCGGCGCACCGGGAGGGGGATGAGCCGCTTTCTCAAAGGACAAAGGGGCCGGCGCCCGGCAGAGGGTCGAAAGGGGATCGCGGTGAAGGGTAAGGAGGCGCGCCTCGTCCGGATCAAGGCGCTCGTCTCGGAACGGGTCATCGAGACGCAGGAAGAGCTCGTCGAACTGTTGCGGCGGGAAGGCTTTCGGGTGACGCAGGCGACCGTCTCGCGGGACATCAAGGCGCTGGGCCTCGTCAAGGTGCCGACGCCGGAGGGGAGGTACCGCTACGCCCTTTCGGGCGCCGACCGAAGGAGCGCGAGCGCCGACAAACTGCGGCGGCTCATGCTGGAGGCGTTTCTGACCGTTGAGCCGGCGGAAAATTTGCTCGTTTTGAAAACGCTCCCGGGGAACGCCAACGCCTTCGGCGCCGTCATCGACGACCTCGGCCATCCGGAGCTCGTCGGGACGGTCTGCGGCGACGACACGTGCCTCCTCGTCTGCCGGAGCGCCGCCGGCGCCCTGGAGGTGCGGCGTTGGCTGCTTTCGTTCGGGGCTCCGGAAATCGGGCGCTGAGGCAGAAGGGCAAAGAACCGGCCATCGGTCGACCTCAGGCCAGCCGCGGGCCTGCCACCGGGAGAGGGACCAGACCGGCGGTCGGCCTCAGGCCAAGTCCTCTCGGGGAGGGGCGTCGGGAACGCCGCCGGGCGACGGAGCGGAAACAAGCCGCCGGCCGAGACGGCCGGCGGACCTGGGGCGGATCCGAGAGGCGGAGGCGGGGAAAGGAGGGGGAAGGTGCTGATCACGCTTTCGGTGGAAAACGTGGCGGTGTTTCCCCGGGCGAAGGTCGAGTGGGCCCCGGGGATGAACGTCCTCACCGGGGAGTCCGGCGCCGGCAAGTCGCTCCTCCTCGAGGCCCTCGCCCTCCTGGTCGGCGAGCGGGCCCGGGAGGACGTCGTCCGCCGCGGCGCCCGGGCGGCGGTCGTCGAGGGACGGTGGCTCGTGGCGCCGGAGGCGTCGGTGGCCGAGGCGCTTCAGGCGGTCGGGGCGCCGTTTGACGCGGAGGACGGCCTCATCGTCATCCGGCGGGAGATCGTCCCCGGCGGCCGAAGCACCGTCCGCCTAAACGGCGCCCTCGTGCCGCTTTCGGCCCTCCGGGCCATCGCGCCGCACCTCATCGTCTGGCATCGACAGCATGATGAGCTCTGGATCGCCGAGCCGAACCGCCTTCGGTCCTGGATCGACGCCCTTGGGGGGCAAGCGGTCGCGGAAGCCCGGGCACGGTACCGCGCCGCGTACGAGCGGTATCGGGAGGCGTACGTCGCCGCCGCCCGGGCGGACGCCCGGCGGGCGGAAGCCCGCGCCCGGCGGGAAGCGTACGAAGAGGCGCTCGCCGACATTCGGGCCGTTCGGCCGAAGGCGGGGGAAGATGCGGCCCTGTGGGAGCGGCGCAACCGCCTGCTTTTCGCGGAGCGCATCCGCAGCGCCCTCGCCCGGGCTTACCGGGCCCTTTCGGACGAGCACCGGGCGCTCGATCTGCTCCGGGTCGCCGAGGCGGCGCTCCGGGAGCTCGAGGAGGCCGACCCGGCGCTCGCCGCCTATGGCGCGAAGATTGCGGAGCTCCGGGTTCAGCTGGAGGAAATCGCCGCCGCCCTCGTCGATGCCGGAGAGGCGCTGGAGGCGGAAGGACCGGAGATGCTTCAGGCCGTCGAGGAGCGGCTGGAGGCCCTGGAGCGGCTGAAAAAACGTTACGGCGGGTCGCTGGAGGCGGTCCTTCGGACCGCGGAGGAAGCGGAAGCGGCGCTTTCGGCGCTGGACGATGAAGAAGCCGCCCGGGAGGCGGAACAAAAGGCGCTGGCGGCGTTCCGGGATGCGTGGCTCAAGGCCGGGGCGGCGCTTTTTCGGGCCCGGGAGGAGGCCCGGGCGCTTCTCGAGGCGAAGGCGACCGCCGTCGTCCGGACGCTGGAGCTTCCGGCTGCCCGCCTGATCGTCCGCCTCGACCCCGTGCGGCCGGAAGGGGCATTTCCCGACCCGTCCGGATGGGCCGACGGGCTCGAGGCGCCGGAGCTTTTGTTTCAGCCGCACCCCGGCGATCCGCCGCGGCCGCTTCACAAGGCGGCCTCCGGCGGGGAGCTTTCGCGGGTGGCGCTGGCCCTTTTTGCCGCGCTGGCGGAGGTGCTTCCGCCGGCGACGTTCATCTTCGACGAAATCGACACCGGCGTCGGCGGCTCCGCCGGCGAGGCGATCGGCGAGGCGATGGCCCGCCTCGCGCTCCGGCACCAGGTGATCGCCGTCACCCACCTCGCTCAGGTGGCCGCCTTTGCGGATGCCCATTTTCGGTTGTCCAAACGCGTCACCGGCGAGGGGGCGGCCTCGGCGATCGAACGCCTCGCGCCGGCGGAGGCGGATCAGGAGCTCGCCCGGCTCATCTCAGGAGAAGTCGTCACCGAGGCCGCCTTGCGCCACGCGGCGTTCCTTCGGCGCCAGGCGGAGGAGAAAAAAGCCGCTCTTCTCTCCGGCGCCCCCGAGCGGTAAGGTTTTGCGGGTATACCCGATGTGGCCGAGGGCAAGATTATGAGTACCGCGCGAGCGGGGGCGTCCGAGGAGAGAAGGAGTGTGGAGCCGTGCAGAGAGATGGCCGGTGGCGGCCGAACCGCGTCCTCGTGGGCGTTTTTGTTCTGCTCATCCTCGTCCAGACTCCGCTCTTCGCCCCTTATTTTACCCTCGCGCCGGAAAAACGCCTCTTCGCCGGCACGCCGTTTTCCCTCCCGCTTCCGCCGCTCTTTCGCCTCGCCTCCAGCGACCCGTCCGTCATCGACGTCTTCGGCGACGCCGCCCTCGAGCCCCGCGCCGCCGGGAAGGCGACGGTGGACGTGCGCCTCGGCGCGCTCCCCGTCGCCCGGATGAACGTCCGGGTGTTCCCGGAGCTTCGGGTCTATCCCGGCGGGCAGTCGATCGGCGTGAAACTGAAGACCGACGGCGTCCTGGTCGTCGGCTACAAAAAGATCGTCACCGCCGACGGCCGGGGCGTTTCACCGGCGGAGGACGCGGCGATTCGCGTCGGCGATCGGATCAAAAAGGTCGACGGAAAGCCGCTCAAAGACGCCGGGGAACTCGGGCACCTCATCGAAGCCGCCGGCCGGGCCGGCCGGCCGATGACCGTCGAGCTGGCCCGGGGAGAAGACGTCCTCACCGTGACCGTCCGGCCGCTTCTCGACCCCGAGGACAACAGCTACAAGCTGGGGCTCTTCGTGCGGGATTCGGCCGCCGGCGTCGGAACGCTCACGTTCTACGATCCCAACACGCGCATCTACGGCGCCCTCGGCCACGTCATCAGCGACCTCGACACCCGGCGGCCGATCGCCGCCGGCGGCGGCGTCATCCTGCCGTCGACGGTGAGCGACGTCGACCGGGGATGGCCGGGGCGTCCGGGAGCGATCCGGGCGATCTTTCCCGAGGAAGGGAAAAAGATCGGCGACATCGAGAAAAACACGCCCTTCGGGATCTTCGGCCGCCTTACGGCCGTACCGTCGCACCCGCTCTTTCGGGACCCGCTGCCGGTCGCGCCGGCGGACGAGGTCCACCCCGGTCCGGCGAAGATCCTCACCGTCGTCGAGGGGGACCGGATCGAGGCGTACGACATCGAGATCGAAAGCGTCTTTCGTCAGGATGCCCCGTCGACAAAGAGCATGATCATCCGCGTGACCGATCCCCGGCTGCTTGAAAAAACCGGCGGCATCGTCCAGGGCATGTCCGGAAGCCCCATCCTGCAGGACGACCGGCTGGCCGGCGCCGTCACCCACGTCTTCGTCTCCGATTCCGCCCGCGGATACGGCGTTTTCATCGAATGGATGCTTCGGATGACGGACCTCATCCCGGAAGTCGAGACCGCCCCCGAAGAAAGCCCGGCTCGGGCCGCCTGAGGCTGAGCCGGGCTTTTCGTTCATTTTCGCTCTTATTCGTTTTCGCTCTTATTCGTTCTTAGGCGGAGGGGCGCCGCGGCGCCGATCGACAGCGATCGGCGCCGGAGCGCTCATGTTGTCGAAATACGTCGTTCATGGATAAAGTTTTGTAAAGGGAATGACATCGGAAGGATTTTGCGCTTCGCTGTCGAATAACGTTCACCGTGTGGGCCCGGCAACGGCGCCGAATCATGACGGGCGGAGGGATCGGCGTGATTGAAGTGATGATCGTCGACGACAACCGGGAGCTGACCCGGCAGATCATCGAGGTGCTCGAGGCGGAGGAAGACATCTCGGTTGTGGCCGTCGCCCACGACGGCCAGACGGCCCTGGAGCTCCTCGACCAGCATACGCCGGACGTTCTCCTCTTAGACGTCATCATGCCGATGCGGGACGGCATCGATGTGCTGGAAGCCCTCGCTCAGGACGGGCGCCTGAACGGCGAGATGAAGGTGATCATGCTTTCGGCCTTCGGCCAGGAGGAGATGGCCCGGCGGGCGACCCGTTACGGCGTGGCGTATTACATGATGAAACCGTTTGATTTCGCGGCGCTCCTCCGGCGGGTTCGGGAGGCGGTCGGCGCCCCCGCCGAAGACCGGCCTCCGAACGCCGTTCGGCGGAAGGACGGCGAATCCGCTTCGTTCCGCCCCGGGCTCCGGTCGAGCGAACGGGCGGTGCCGACCGGGCCGTCGGCGGAGGCCGAACGGGAGCGGGCGCTTTTGGAAGCGAAGATCAGCACGCTTTTGCACGAAATCGGGGTACCGGCCCACATCAAAGGGTACCAGTATCTGCGGGAAGCGATCCGGATGGTCTACGACGACATCGAGCTCCTCGGCGCGATCACCAAGACGCTCTATCCGTCCATCGCCGAGCGTTTCAAAACGACGCCAAGCCGCGTCGAGCGGGCGATCCGCCACGCCATCGAGGTCGCCTGGCAGCGGGGAAACGTCGAGGCGATCAACCGGACGTTCGGCTACACGGTGAGCCACGCCAAGGACAAACCGACGAACAGCGAATTCATCGCCATGCTGGCGGACAAACTCCGCCTCGAGGCTCGCGTGGCGAGCTCGTCGGGGGCTTAACAAAAGTCGCACCGACCCCACAGCGCCGGCGCCGAAAGGCGCTTCGGCGGCTGGGGGCGGACCCGATCGAGGCTGGAATCCAACGCGGGGGAGGGGAGCGCTTTTTCGCCGGCCGGGGGCGTGTCGGCGGCGGCGAATGGGAACGGGCCGTTCGGGGCAGACTGATCTGAGAGAATAAGCGCGGAGCACGGGCGGCCCTTCGGCGCCGCGGAAGGACGTCAGCCCTTGAATACGGACCGCATTCGCTTGCCGGCGGCGTTCGACCGCCGGACCAAGCGCCTCCTTCACCATCTCCGGCCCGGATGGGCCGCCGTCGTCGATCACCGGGGGATCGATCGGACGAGCGCCCTCGCGCTGATCGAGCGCCGGGCCGGCGCCGTCGTCAATTTTCAGCCGAGCGCCCCGCCGGAGGGCCCGGCGTTCGGCGCGGCGCTCCTCTTGGCGGCCGGGATTCCGCTCTTTGACGTGCTGCCCGGCGAAGATCGGGCGGCCGCCTATCGGACCGTCCTGGCGGCGGAAGCCGGACGCCGGCGCCTCACCTTTTTCTTTCATCCCCGGCAATCGGTGCAAAATGCGTCGCTCGGGTCGGCGCCCGTCCGCCTCCGGGCCGTCGGCGCCGCCGACGTCGTCCGGGCCGTTTGCCGGGACGCGGAGGCGTTTCCCGGGCGTTTTCTCGCCTTCGTGCAAAATACCGCCGAGCGGATGCGGAAAGAAGCCGCCCTCTTTTTAACGCCGCTTGAGGTTCCGGAGCTCCGGGCGGCGTCCGGGCGGGTCGCGGTTGTCGTCGCCCGCAGCCCCGGCGCTCCGGAAGCCCTCCGGCGCCTTCTCCCGGTCGTGGCGGCGTTTGCCGGGAAGGCGCCGCCGTATTGGGCGGCCGTCGACGGCGGCGCCGATCATCTGCTTCGGCTCGACCTCCCGATCGACCTCCTCGTCGGCGACATGGACAGCGTCGGCGCGTCGGCCCTTCGGGTCGCCGCGCTCAGGATCGTCCACGCCTATCCGGACGGCCGGGCGCCCGGCGAACGGCGCCTCAGGGCGCTCGGCCTGTCCTACCGCGTCGTGCCGTCGCCGGGGACGAGCGAAGATCTGGCCGTCCGGCTCGTCGCCGACGGCGGTGCCCGGTTGATTCTCCTTTTCGGCAACGGAGCGGATTTTCTCGCGGCGCGGGAGCGAGGAAGGGCCGGGGTGGCCGGGGCCCTGTTGGTGCGGCTTTTGTACGGGGATCGGATCGTCGACTTGAGCGCCGCCGGGACGGGCTTCGTCCTGTCGGCCCTCGCCGACCGGTCCGGCCGGGCGACTGAAGCGGCGGATTCGCCGCCTGCGTCGGGGCGGAGGGGCGGCGCGTGGTGAGCGTCATCGTCCCGGCGTACAACGCCGGGGACCGGCTCTACGCGACCCTTCGCGGCCTCGCCGCGCGGCCGTTTTGGGAGGAGCTGATCGTCGTCGATGACGGCAGCCGGCCGCCGGTGAGCCCGGAGGCGATCGCGGCCGCGGCGTTCCGGCAAGGCAGCCGGGCGGGGTCGTCCGTGCGCCTCGTTCGCCTTCCGGTCAACCGGGGCAAAGGGCGGGCGCTCATGACCGGCATCCTGGAAAGCCGGGGCGCGTGGATCGTCCTTTTGGACGCGGACCTCGGCGAAAGTGCGGCCCTCGCCGAGGCCCTCGTCCGCCCGCTCCTGGCTCGGGAGGCGGAGCACGTCGTCGCCGTCCTGCCGCCGGCGCTGGGGGACGGTTTTGGCTGGCTGCGGCGGTTTTCGGCCCGGGCCGTCTGGCGGCGGACGGGCGTCTGGCTTAAGGCGCCCCTCTCCGGCCAGCGGGCGATCGCCGGCGCCCCTCTTCGCCGCTGGGCCCCGGCCCTTGACGTCGGCTACGGCGCCGAGACGATGCTGAACCTCCTGAGTCTCCGGGACGGCATCGTGCCGCTGGAGGTGCCCCTTCCGTTCGATCATCGCCGCCTGGGCCGCACGCCGGCGGCTATGTGGCACCGGGCGCGACAGGCCCGGGATGTCCTTCGGGCGCTTTGGGCATACGACCGTCGGGTCCGTCGAAGCGGAGGGTGGGGCGATGGGTGAGGTGCTTTTCGGCCTCTTCCGAAGCGGGCTGGAAGCGCTCACCGCGGGCGTGGCGGCGGCGGGGATGGCGGCGGCCTACGGCCGGCTGGCCGTCCGGTTCGGGTGGGTCAAGCCGAACGCCGACGGCCGCCCGGTGCCGGCCGGGACGGGCCTCGCCCTCGCCCTCGGGTGGGGAGCCGCCCTCGTCGCCGACCACGCGCTTTTGCCCGATCCGGCCGACCGGCCGAAGGCGCCGGCGGTGGCGGCGGGGCTTTTGGCGGTGGCCGCCACCGGCTGGGTCGACGACGCCTTCGGCACGACGGCCGTTCGGGGGATCCTGGGCCACCTCCGGGCGATGGGGCGGACGCTCCGGCCGACGACCGGCGGGCTCAGGCTCGTCGTCTATCCCGTCGCCGGCGCCCTGGAGGCCGCCGCTTCCGGCGCTCCGCCGGCCTGGGGGGCGCTTCTTTTTTCCACGCTGGCCCACGGCCTCAACCTGCTCGACAAACGGCCGCTCCGGGCCCTCAAAGCGTTCGCCCTCGTCGCCCTCCCCGCCTTTTCTTTCGGGGGGCCGCCGGCCGGAGCGGCGTTTTTCGGCGGGCTCGTCCCGCTCCTTTCGGCCGACCGACGGAAGACGGCCCTCTTCGGCGAAGCGGGTGTCGCGACCCTCGCGTGGGCGCTTTTTTTCCCCCTTCTTCAGGCGCCGCCGGCCGTCGCCGGCGGCGTGTGGGCCGTCTTCGCCGGCCTGGCGGCGCTCGCCGAACGGACGTCTCTTTCCGCCCGGATCGAGCGCTCCCGCCGGCTGAGCGCCCTCGACCGGCTGGGCGTGCGGCCGTGAACGGCGACCTTCGGCCCGGGCTTTTCCCCCCTTGAAAGGGTCGACCGCCGGATTTCGGCGAAACGGGCGCCCGGAGGCAAGCTTCGGCGCAGAAGCTTGAGCGACGTGAACTCTGGAAACGGACGTGGGCCGAGCGAGCCCCGACGGAACGAGCCCGGCGGAACGGGCCCGACGGAACGGCTTCCCAAGGCACGAGCGCCGGCGTGCCCCGCTCCATCAGGGGCGGGGCGTTTTCGTGGGGAAAGAACGCGCTCCCGCCCTGCGGGTCGAGGCATCGGCGCCGCGGGCGTTCCGGGAGCGCATTTTCTTACGGTACCACTTCAGAAAACGGGGCTGCAGGTAGTTTCGCTTGGCATCCCGATAGAAAATCAGTCCGCCGAGAAACGCGAGGCCGCCGAAGAACAGGACCAGGCCGCCGGCGACCCGGGCCCAGCTGATGCCGGTGCCGGCGAGGCTCGAGAAGAAGGCCTCTTTCAGCCATTCGATGCCGAGGGCGGTGGCCAGGCCGACGGCGGCGAGGAGGAGAAGGGCGAGCGAGCGGCGAATGAGAAAGCGAGCGCGGTCCACCGTGATTCCTCCCCGGGATGCGTCGGTTGTTCTCTGGGTTTCATGGTAACAAAAAACCCCGACGGAATCGAACCCGCATCGCTCCATCCCCCCCTTCATCCCCCCGCTATCCCTCCCCATCACCGTAAAAACGTGTATTTCTCGCGCTTTACACGGAAGTGTTCTTGATATAAGCTAAAGGTAAGCGCTTACAGTATTTACCCAATGGACAGTCGGAGCGGAGCCCCTTTACCGCCGCCCTTCGTTCGGCGACAATGGAGGAAGCACATCGCTTCGCGGCGGGCGCGGGCAGGGCGGCGGGTCCGTCGGCCGGCGCCCGGGATCGGGGGGGAAGTCGAAGCGGCGGAGAGGATGATGGGAGAAAGGAGCGACGCGCCGGTGAAGGTGCTGGAGCAGATGCAAAAGGATGATTACGAGCAGGTCGTCTTCGTTCAGGACCGGGGAAGCGGCCTTCGGGCGATCATCGCCATACACGACACGACCCTCGGTCCGGCGCTGGGCGGGGTGCGGATGTGGCCGTATGCATCGGAAGAGGAAGCCCTCCGGGACGTCCTCCGCCTCGCCCGGGGCATGACGTTCAAAAGCGCCGCCGCCGGCCTCGACGTAGGCGGCGGCAAGGCGGTCATCCTGGGCGATCCGAAGCGGGACAAGAGCGAAGCGCTCTTTCGGGCTTTCGGCCGGGCGGTCCACGCCCTCGGCGGCCGCTACATCACCGCCGAGGACGTCGGGACGACCGTCGAGGACCTGGAACACGTCTTCAAAGAGACGCCTTACGTCACCGGCATTTCCTCGGCGTTCGGATCGAGCGGGAATCCGGCGCCGGTGACCGCCTTCGGCGTCTTTCAGGGGATGCGGGCGGCCGCGGAGGCGGTCTTCGGTTCGGATGACCTCCGGGGCCGGACGGTCGCCCTGCAGGGCGCCGGCCAGGTGGCGTATCACCTCGCCCGACATCTCGCCGAAGCGGGGGCCCGGCTCATCGTCACCGATCTCGACCCGGAAAAGGCCGGCCGCATCGCCCGGGAATTCGGCGCCGAGACGGTTCCGCCGGACGCGATCTACGACGTGGAGGCGGACATTTTTTCGCCGAACGCCTTGGGCGGCGTGCTGAACGACGAGACGATCCCGCGGCTTCGGGTGCGCCTCGTCGCCGGGGCGGCGAACAACCAGCTCGAAAGCCCCCACCACGCCCGGGCGCTCAAAGCGCGGGGGATCCTCTACGCGCCCGATTTCATCATCAACGCCGGCGGGGTGATCAACGTCGCCGACGAGCTTTCCGGCTACGATCGGGAAGCGGGTGATGCGGCGGGTGACCGCCCTGTACGACCGCGTGAAGGCGGTGATCGCCTATGCCGAAGCGGCGGGGGTCTCGACCCACGAGGCGGCGGAAGCCCTGGCTCTCCGGCGGATCGAGACGGTCCGGTCCCTCAAACACCGGCTGACGCTCCCGGAGCGCCGCCTCGACGCGCTTCGCTCGGGACGCCGGGGCTGAAGGGATCGGGCGGCATACGCCGTCGGGGCGCCCCTTTTTCCAACCCGACGGTACGACGGCCATGAAGGAAGTCCCGGCGACCGCGGAACGGCAACCGAGCGACGAAAGCAGCGGGACGAAAGCGAGTCTAGGCCATCCAGCGACGGCAAGGGAGGCGCACCGGTGACCGAGAGAGAGGAGTTCGACGTTTTGTTTTTGGGCGGCGGCCCGGCGGGGTACGTCGGCGCTCTGTATGCGGCCAAGCTCGGCCTTCGGGTCGCCGTCGTCGAGCGGGATCGCCTCGGCGGGACGTGCCTGCATCGCGGCTGCATCCCGACGAAAGCGTTGCTCCAGACGGCCGCGCTGTATCGCGCGATTCGGGAGGCGGGTCCCCGGGCGGGGGTGACGGCCGACGGCGTCCGCTTTGACGCGGCGGCCGCGCATCGGGCCAAGGGAGAGGCCGTCCTGAGGCTGGAACAGGGGATCCAGCACCTGTTCAAAAGGGCCCGCATCGAGGTCTTCCGCGGGACGGGCCGTCTGCTCGGGCCGTCGATCTTCGCCCCGGCGGGAGCGGTCGGCGTCCGCGGAGAAGGCGGGGAGGACGTCGTCCTCACGCCGAAGGCCGTCGTCATCGCGACCGGGTCCCGGCCGAAGACGCTTCCAGGGCTTCCCCCGGACGGACGGCGGATCGTGACGAGCGACGAGGCGCTCACGCTCGAGGAGGTGCCCCGTTCGGCCGTCATCGTCGGCGGCGGAGCGATCGGCGTGGAGTGGGCGAGCCTCTGGCGGGATCTCGGGGCGGCGGTGACGGTCGTCGAAGCGGCGGAGACGCTCCTTCCGGGTGAAGATGCGGCGATCGGCCGGGAGCTTGCCCGCCAGTTCAAAAAGCGCGGCATTCGGGTCCTGACCGGCGCGACGGTCGACGTCGACGGGACGGAATCTCTTCCGGACGGGGTCCGGGTTCGCGTCCGGCCGGTCCACGGCGCCGGAGACGGGAACGTCCTCGCGGCGGACGTCGTCCTCGTCGCCGTCGGCCGGGCGCCGAACGTCGAAGACCTCGGCCTTGAGGCGGCCGGCGTCCGGCTTGAAAACGGGTTCATCGCCACCGGGCCGCATTACGAGACGACGGCCCCTTCCCTCTACGCCGCCGGCGATGTGATCGGCCCGCCGATGCTGGCGCACTATGCCCAGGCGGTCGCGCGACGGGTGATCGATCACCTGGCCGGGCGGGGCGGCGGACGCCTCGATCCCCGCCTCGTTCCCCGGGCGGTTTACGGTTTTCCCGAGGTCGCGGCGGTCGGCCTGACGGAAGCGGCGGCCCGGGCCGAGGGACGGGACGTCGCCGTCGGGACGTTTCCGTTTCGCGGCATCGGCAAAGCGGTCATCGAAGGCGAGGTCGACGGGTTCGTGAAGATCGTCGCCGACCGTTCGACGCGGGATGTGCTCGGCGTGCACATCATCGGGCCGCGGGCGACGGAGCTCATCGGGGAAGGGGCTCTCGCGCTCCTCATGGAGGCGGCCGTCGACGAGCTCGGGGAGGCGATCCGGCCGCACCCGACGCTTTCGGAGGCGCTCCTCGAGGCGGCGCTCGCGGTCGACGGCCTGGCGATCCACGCCTGATCGGCGCCCGACGGATGGCGTCGCCGGTCCGGCGGCGCCGGGCGACGACGAAAAGCCTTGTCGGAACGGACCGACGAAGGAGGGAGACGATGGATCACCGCGCGGCCGGCCTGACGGACGCCGAGGCGATTCGGATGTACCGGACGATGCTCCTCGCTCGGCGGCTCGACGAGCGGCAGTGGCTCCTCAACCGGGCGGGGAAGCTCCCCTTCGTCATCTCCTGTCAGGGGCACGAGGCGGCGCAGGTCGGCGCCGGTTTTGCTCTGAAGCCCGGCGTCGACTTCGTCCTGCCGTATTACCGGGACCTCGCCCTCGTGCTCGCCCTCGGGGTGACGTCGGAGGCGGTGATGCTCGCGGCGTTTGCCCGGGCCGACGATCCGGCGAGCGGCGGCCGGCAGATGCCGAACCATTTCAGCGACCGGCGGCTCCGCATCTTCACCCAGTCGAGCCCGACGGGGACGCAGATTCCCCACGCCGTCGGCTTCGCCTGGGCCGCCCGCTATACGGGCGAGCCGTTCGTCGCTTTCGTGAGCTTCGGTGACGGCACGTCGAACCAGGGCGACTTTCACGAAGGCTTGAACTTCGCCGGCGTCTTTAGGCTTCCGGTGATCGCCTTCGTGGAAAACAACCGTTACGCCATCTCGGTGCCGCTGGAGCGGCAGATCGCTTCACCGGACGTCGCCAGCCGGGCCCAAAGTTACGGCATGGCGGGGGTGAAGGTCGACGGACGGGATCCGTTTGCCGTCTACCGGGTCGTCCGGGAGGCGCGGGAACGGGCGCTGGCCGGGGAAGGCGGGACGCTGATCGAGGCGGACGTGATGCGGCTTACGCCGCACTCGAGCGACGACGACGACCGGACGTACCGGAGCCGGGAGGAGGTCGAAGCGCTCCGGCAGGCCGATCCGGTCGCCCGGGTGCGGGCCTACCTGCTGGAACAGGCGCTCCTCGACGCGGCGGCGCTCGAGGCGCTCGAGGCGGAGGTCGCCGCAGAGGTCGATCGGGCGACGGCGGCGGCGGAGGCGGCGCCCCTTCCCGATCCGGCGACGGCGATGCGGCACGTCTACGCCGAGGCGCCGGAGAGGCCGGGGGCGTCGACCGACCGGTGGGGCGGCGCCGGCGGGAAGGGGCCGGAAGGGTGGACGGAACCGGCGCCGGCCGGGGGAGGGACGGACGGTGGCCGTTAAGACGTACATCGAGGCGATCCGGGAGGCGCTCTGGCAGGCGATGGAGCGGGATCCCGGGGTGTTCGTTCTCGGGGAGGACGTCGGCCGGCGGGGCGGGGTGTTTCGGGCGACGGCGGGCCTCCTGGAACGGTTCGGGGAGCGGCGGGTCGTCGATACGCCCCTCGCCGAGTCGGCGATCGTCGGCGTCGCCATCGGGGCGGCCGCCTACGGGCTCCGGCCGGTGGCGGAGATTCAGTTTGCCGACTTTATCTACCCGGCGACGAACCAGATCGTGAACGAGGCAGCGAAGATTCGCTACCGGTCCAACGGCGCCTGGAGCGTGCCCCTCGTCATCCGGGCCCCGTACGGAGGCGGCGTCCACGGGGCGCTGTACCATTCGCAAAGCGTCGAAAAGGCGTTTACCGGCCATCCCGGGCTTCGGGTGGTGACGCCGTCCAACCCGTACGACGCCAAAGGGCTTTTGCTGGCGGCGATCTTTTCCGACGATCCGGTGCTTTTCCTCGAGCACAAAAAGCTCTACCGGCTGGCCAAGGGGGAGGTGCCGGAGGACTTCTACACCGTCCCGCTCGATCGGGCCCGGACGGTACGGGAAGGCGACGACGTGACGGTGATCGCCTACGGCCTCATGGTGCCGTACGCCCTCGAGGCGGCGGAGCGGCTCGCCCGGGAGGAGGGAATCGAAGCGACGGTGCTCGACCTCGTCACGCTTTATCCGCTGGATCGGGCGGCGATCGTCGAGGCCGCCCGGCGGACGGGCAAGGTGCTGATCGTCCACGAGGACAACGGCGAAGGGGGCGTCGGCGGCGAGGTCGCGGCGGTGATCGCCGAAACGGCGCTTTTCGATCTCGACGCGCCGATCCGGCGCCTCACGGGCCCCGACGTGCCGGCGATGCCGTACAGCCCGCCGCTCGAGGCGTGGTTCATGCCGTCCGTCGAGCGGATCGCCGCGGCGATGCGTGAGCTGGCCCGCTTCTAGGGCCGTCCGGCGGAAGCGAAGGAGGGAGTGGCGTGCCCATCATCGACGTGGTGATGCCAAAGCTCGGCGAAAGCGTGACGGAAGGCCGGCTCGTCCGCTGGCTCGTCCGTCCGGGAGAAACGGTGGAGGCGTATGCGCCCCTCTGTGAGGTGGAGACGGACAAGGTGACGGCGGAAGTGCCGTCGACGGCGGCGGGGACCGTCGAGGCGATCCTCGTCGCCGAAGGAGACGTCGTCGCCGTTGGCACTCCGATCGCCCGGCTTCGGGTAAAGGAGGCGGAAGCGTCGGCCGCTATGCCTTCGGCGGCGCCTGCCGGCGCGGCGGGAAGCGGGGCGCCGCCGGCGGACGGGGCGGCGCCGGCTCGGGTCGGCCAGGGGGCGGTTCCGACGGCATCCGTGCCGGCGATTGGGGCGACAGAGGCTCGGGACGGTCGGGGGGCGGCGCCTCCGGCTTCCGGCCGGACGGAACGGGGGGGCGGAAGCCTGCGGGGACGGTATTCGCCCGCCGTGCGCCGGCTCCTCGCCGAACACGGCCTCGATCCGGCGGCCGTCCCGGGAACCGGCGCCCACGGCCGGGTGACGCGCAAAGACGTCCTCGCCTATTTGAAGCGGCGGGCGGACGCCGCCCCCGCAACCGTCGAAGCCCCCGTCCATGGGCCGACCGCCTCCGTCCATCCGCCCCGCGAGGCCGCCCGCGCGCCTTTCGACGGCGACGTCGTGCTTCCGATCACCGCCGTCCGGCGGCGAATCGCCGAGCGGATGGTGGAAAGCAAGCGGACGGCGCCCCATGCGTGGATGATGGTCGAGGTCGACGCGACCCGCCTCGTCCGCTACCGGAAAGCGGTCATGGGCGCCTTTGAAACGCGGGAAGGATTTCGCCTGACGTATTTGCCTTTCTTCCTCCGAGCGGTGACCCTCGCCCTGCGGGAGCACCCCCGCCTGAACGCCTTCTGGACCGACGAAGGGATTGTCCTCCGAAAGGACATCCATCTTTCGATCTCCGTCGCCCACGACGATGCCCTGTATGTGCCGGTGATCCACCATGCCGACGCCCTCTCGGTCGTCGGGCTGGCCCGGGCGCTCCACGACCTCGTCGAGCGGACCCGCGCCGGACGCCTCCGGCCGGACGACGTGGCCGGCGGGACGTTTACCGTGAACAACACCGGCGCCTTCGGCTCGGTTCTGTCGATGCCGATCATCAATCCGCCTCAGGCGGCGATTTTGAGCATCGAGGCGATCGTGAAGCGGCCGGTCGTCGTCGATGAGGGGACGATCGCCATCCGGAACATGGTGAACCTGACGCTCTCGCTCGATCACCGGGTCATGGACGGCGCCGCCGCCGGGGCCTTTTTACAGACCGTAAAACGCCTGATCGAAACGTTCGACGAGGCCACGTTTGCCGTCTGAAGACTTCGGCGGTTTCCGGCCCGGAAGCGCGGCGCCTTCCGGCGGCGGGATCGGCCGGGCGGCGACCATCGAAAAACCGCCGGGCGCCGAATGAGAGCCGCGGCTTCGGCCGCGGCCTTTTTACGCCCTCTGCCGGAGGAAGGGACGGGCGGGATCGCCGGGGCCTTCGGACGGCGTTCGGGAGGGGCTTTCGGGACCGCCCCGGGGCCGGGGGCCGGACGGCTGAAAACGGCTAAACGTTTGCCCGCCGTCCGCCGATACACCCATCGAGTGACCGACGCGGCCCTTCCGCGGCCGCCAGCGATGGAGACGGAGTGAGCGCAGACGATGGAGCGTTCGACGATTCTGGGCCTCATCCTCGGCTTGATCGCCGTCGGTTACGGCATGGTGTTAAAAGGGGCGCCCCTCACCAGCCTTTTTACCAACCCGGCGGCCTACCTCATCATCATCGGCGGAACGATCGCCGCGGTGCTGAACGCCTTTCCGATGTCGGAGCTCCGGCGGCTCCCGCACCTGTTTCGCCTGATCTTTCGGGGTCAGCGGCTTCCGGACCCCAACGACCTGATCGATCGGTTCATGGAGTGGGCGCAGATCGCCCGCCGGGAAGGGCTGCTTGCGCTCGAAGGCCATCTCGAGGCGATCGAGGACCCGTTTTTGAAAAACGGCATGAAGATGGTCGTCGACGGCCGGGAGATGGAATTTATCCGCGACGCCCTCGAACAGGACCTTGCGGCGATGGAGGCCCGGCACCAGGTCGGCGCCAAAATTTTTGAGCAGGCCGGCACCTATGCGCCGACCCTCGGCGTCCTCGGCGCCGTCGTCGGCCTCATCGCCGCGCTCAGCAACTTAGACGACACGACCGTCCTCGGCCATTCCATTGCCGCTGCTTTCGTCGCGACCCTTCTCGGCATCTTCACCGGATACGTCCTCTGGCATCCGTTCGCCAACAAACTCCGGCGCTTAAGCCGCCAGGAGGTCGAGCTCAAGCAGATGATGATCGAAGGCATCCTGTCCATCCAGGCCGGCATCTCGCCCTCCAACATCGAGGAAAAGCTGATCGTCTACCTGCCGGCCCGGGAACGGGAGAAGCGGGCGGAGAGAAAACATGCGTAGGCGGAAAACCGAAAGCGACGAGCACCTGAACGAGACGTGGCTCATCCCGTACGCGGATATGCTGACGCTGCTTCTCGCGCTCTTTATCGTCCTTTTCGCCATGAGCGAGATCGACGCCGCCCGAGTGGCGAAGCTGGCGAACGCCTTCAACATCGCCTTCAGCGGCGGAAGCGGCGTCCTCCAATTCGAACGGCCGGTGCCGCCGGAGGCGGAGCTTCCGAACGTGCCGCGGGCCCGGCAGGACGACCGGCGGCTTTCGCCGGAAGAGGCGGCGGAGCTCGCCCGCATCCGGGAGGAGAAACGTCAGCTGCAGGCGATCCAGCAGGAGATGGACCGCTTTATCCGGGAAAACGGCCTCGAGCCGTATCTCAGCACCGTCCTGGATGAGACGGGCCTCAAGCTCCTCATCGGCGAGCAGGCGCTCTTTCCATCCGGGAGCGCAACGCTCACCCCGGAGGCGGAGGCGATCGCCCGGCGGGTGTCGGAAATTCTCGTCCATGCCTACCCCCGGGAGATCACCGTGAGCGGTCACACGGACAACGTCCCCATTTCGACGCCGGAGTTCCCCTCGAACTGGGAGCTTTCCGCCGCCCGGGCGGCAAATTTTTTACAGGCCTTGCTGAAAAACCCGCAGCTCGATCCGAAGACGTTTCGCCTGATCGGTTACGGCGAGTATCGGCCGATCGCCGACAATCGGACGCCGGAAGGGCGGGCCAAAAACCGGCGGGTGGAAGTCTCGATCGAACCCCTGATCCCGCTCAAGCCGCCCGAGCAGACGCCAGCGGATGCGCCGCAGGAAGCGCCGGCGCCGCCTCGCTCCGGCGATGCCGGATCGCCCGCTCCGGCCGGGGCGCCGTCGCCCTGAGGGCGCTTTTATTTTTTTGGACGCGGCGACGCGTCGGGGCGCAGACGGTCTTCCCGCTTTCGGCATCGGCCGCCGGCGACCGGCATACGGTAGTCGGGGAAGGGGGCGATCCGGTGAGCGGCGGACCGGTCTTTTCCCTCTGTTCCGGCGTCGTGGCGGCGATCGAGGAGCGCCGACCGGAGCGGGAGATCGTCCTCGTCCGGACGGCGGACGGGCACCGGCGGCGGGCGATCCATTATCCGGGCTGGTTCGGGCCGCTTCGAACCGGTCAGACGGTGTGGCTGAACGTCGAGGCGGTCCGCCTCGGGCTCGGGGCCGGCGGCTTCGCCGTCGTCGTCTGGGCGGAACGGCACGCCGGTGCCGAAGAAACGGTGAAAGAGACCGCGAAAGGCGGAACGGAAGCGGCGGACCAAGCAGGAGGAAAAGACGCGGGGGTGGAGGCGGGCGAAGCGGACGCGGCGGCCCGAGCGGAAGGGGCTGAGGCGGGGATGGGGACAGGCGAGGCGGGCGGGGCGGAAGCGGCGGTCGGCCCGGAGGCGAGGCGCGGGCCGGCGGCAGGGCTTGAGCGGGAGGCGATCGTCGTCAAAGAGCGCTACACGCCGCTTCAGTTTGCCGTTCCGGCGGCGGAGTTCGGCGTCCCGCCCGGGCGGCTCGCGGGGCGCCCGGTGCTCATCCTGCCGCTTCACAGCGCCCTCCCCCTCGCCGTCCGCTGGCTCCGCCGCCGGCGGCCGGGGTGGCGGATCGCTTTCGTCATGACCGACGCGGCGGCGCTTCCCGGCTGGGTGAGCGACCATCTGGCGGCGCTTTACGCCGAAGGGGCGCTTCAGGCGATCATCACCGCCGGGAATGCCTTCGGCGGCACCCATGAGGCGATTAACCGCTACGGCGGCCTCCTCGTCGCCGCCCGCGAGGCCGAGGCGATCTTGATCGGGCCGGGACCCGGCGGCGTCGGGGTCGGTCATCCGGTGGCGAACGCCGGCGCCGAACAGGCGGAAAACATCAACGCCGTCGCCGCCCTGGGCGGCATCCCGGTGCTCGTGCCGCGCCTGAGCGCCGCCGATCCCCGGCCGCGGCACCGGGGGCTCAGCCACCACACCCGGACCGCGCTGGCGCTGGCGTTCGGATCGGCCCACCTCGTCCTCCCGGCCCCGGCCGGCCGCCGCGAACGCCATTCCGGAGCCTCGGCTTCCCTCTGGGCGGTCGGACCTGTCCGGGCGGCCGTGGACGCCGTTCAAGCGGCCTGGGCGGCGCTTCCGCCGGCGGTCCGGCGGAGGCACCGGGCGGTCTTTCGCCCCCTGCCGTCGCCGGCGGCGCTCGACGCTTTCGATCCCGGCGGAACGGTCCGGACGATGGGGCGCGACCGCCGGGCGGACCCGCTCTACTACGCCGGGGTGTATCTATCGACAGAATATTACATTAATTTAATGCAAAATAGGGCGCCAGCACAGTCCACGCTTCCTTAAGGCTGCTTCGTTTCCGACCTGACCTGGTTCGGAAGCAGGTGCTTGCTGGCGCAAGATGCATTATAACACGTTGATCGGTGAAGGGCAAGGGACCGAAACGGTCGAACGCGGGAAAGGCGGGAGAGGATGCGGACGATCGGCGTCGCGCTCTGGCTGTACGCGCTCGCCCTGGCCTTCGGCTGGGCGATCGGCTACGGCGCGGGGGCGACCGGCGGTGCCGGGGTGACCGGACCGGCGGCGATCGTGCTTTCCGAAACGGATCGGATCGGGGTCGAAGGGGCCGGGGGTTCGGCGAACGCCGATTTCGGGGATGGGAATCGGCCGGGCGATGAGCCATCCGCCGGCGTTCCGGCGGAACCGAATCGGTCGTTCGTCGGAGGGTCGGATCCAGCGCGGCCGGCCTATGGGCCGGCGATCGCCGAAGCGCTTCTCGTCGTCCTGCTCGGGAGCGCCTGGTTCGGCCCGGCGGCCCTCCTTCTGTATGCGGCCGTCTGGGGACGCGCCGTCGGGCTTCGGACGGCCGGCTTCGACGCGCACGCCTTCGGTGACTGGGCGCTTCGTTCACTTCCGGCGGACGCCGCCGTCGCCGCGGGGCTGTTCTGGCTCTTCGTGCGGAGCATCCGGCTGCAGGCCGCCTTTTTCGCAGACCGGCGCTTCGGCGTCGCCTCCCGTGGCGTCCTCGAAGCCCTCAAGGCGTATGCCCTGGCCGGCGCCGGGACGGTCGGGTTCTTTGGGCTGGCCGCCTGGCTTGCCGCCCGGCTCGGCGGCTAGCGTAAAAAGGAGAAGCGCCGGGCGGGCGGGGCCAAGGAAGGAGACGGCGGACGGTCGGCGCGGCGCCGAAGCATCGGCGCGAAGGCGAAGGAACGAAGAGACGTCGAAAGAAGGGGGCGACGTCAAAGGATCGGCGAAAGATCGAGGGGAGACATCGAGGGGGCGAGACGTCGAAGGCGCACGGAACGGAAAGAGAAAGGATGCGGAAGCCGGCGGGCGGCCGCCGGTTTTTACGCTTTCTTTTACATAAAAGTGATTTTCAATTGACGCCGGGAAATCCCCTTTTTTATAATGAAAGCACGGACGTGGATCCGGGACGAACGACGCCTAAGGAGGAAATATCGGTGGAAGAGCGCCTCGAGCGCATCAAGCAAATCCTTCATGCGCACAACTACAAGCTGACGCCGCAGCGGGAAGCGACGGTGCGGGTGCTCCTCGAGCGGATGGAGGATCATTTGAGCGCCGAGGATGTCTACCTGGCGCTGAAGTCGCGCATGCCGGACATCGGCCTGGCGACGGTGTACCGAACGCTGGAACTCCTTTCCGACCTTAAGATCGTGCACAAGGTCAATTTCGGGGACGGCGTCACCCGGTACGATTTTCGCGCCGAAGGGGCGAAGCACCACCATCATCACCTGTACTGCCTGAGCTGCGGCAAAGTCGAGGAAATCGAAGAAGACCTTCTGGAGGACGTGGAAAAGATCGTCGAAGAGCGGTTCGGCTTCGAGATCCTCGATCACCGGCTCACCTTTCACGGCATCTGCCGGGAGTGCCGGGCCAAGGGGATCCAGGCGGGCGACGGGCCGGAAGAGGCGCTCAAAAAGTTGCCTGTCGAATAAAAGCGCTCTACAATAGATGAGGCCGGACGACGAAAAGACCGCCGGCGAAGAATCGCGGCGGGCGACGGACGGCCCGTCGATCAGCCGAAGGAGGCCGGGCGATGATCATCGGCGTGCCGAAGGAAATCAAAGCGGGAGAACACCGGGTGGCCCTCACGCCGGCCGGGGTGCACGCCCTCGTCGGGCGTGGGCATCCGGTGCTCGTCGAGCGGGGCGCGGGGGCCGGCGCCGGATTTTCGGACGAAGAGTACGTCCGGGAAGGGGCGACGGTTGTCGACGGCCCGGAGGACGTCTGGCGAAAGGCCGAGCTCGTCCTCAAGGTCAAGGAGCCGCAGCCGAGCGAATACCGGTTTTTCCGGGAGGACCTCACCCTTTTTACATACCTGCATCTTGCGGCGGAGCCGGAACTGACGCGGGCGCTCCTCGACGCCCGGATGACGGCGATCGCCTATGAGACGATTCAGCTGGACAGCGGTCTTTTGCCCCTCCTCCTGCCGATGAGCGAAGTCGCGGGGCGAATGAGCGTCCAGATCGGGGCGCAATTTTTATCGAAGCCGTACGGCGGCATCGGCCTGCTCCTCGGGGGAGTGCCGGGGGTCCCGCCGGCCAAGGTCGTCATCATCGGCGGCGGGACGGTGGGGACGAACGCGGCGAAGATCGCCCTCGGCATGGGCGCCGACGTGACGATCCTCGACGTCAATCCGCTCCGCCTCCGGGAGCTCGACGATCTCTTCGGCGGCCGGGTGAAGACGGTCATGTCCAGCCCGTACAACATCGCCGCCGCCGTCCGGGAAGCGGACCTCCTCATCGGGGCGGTGCTCATCCCGGGTCGGCGGGCGCCGAAGCTCGTGACGGAGGCGATGGTCCGTTCGATGCGGCCCGGATCGGTCATCGTCGACGTCGCCGTGGACCAGGGCGGATCGATCGAGACGGTCGACCGGGTGACGACCCACGCCGAGCCGACGTACGAAAAATACGGCGTGATCCACTACGCCGTGGCCAACATCCCCGGCGCCGTGCCGCGGACGTCGACGCTCGCCTTGACGAACGCCACGCTGCCGTACGTTCTGGCGCTGGCGGATCAGGGGGTCTGTGCCGCCGCCCGGAAGGATCCGGCCCTCGCCCGCGGGATCAACACGATCCGAGGGGCGCTGACGAACCGGCCGGTGGCGGAATCGCTGGAGCTCCCCTATACGCCGCTGGAGACGGTGCTGGCCGAAGCGTGACCGGCCGAGGGAGGTATGAACCCGATTCGCCTGCCGTACACTGGCACCGGAAGATCGTCCGGCGGCCGGACGCCGTTCGATCGACGGCGCCGATGCGGCCGGACGGCGGCGGGAGGGTCCATCGATGTGGGTGATCGACCTCAGGCGGATCGGGGCGACGGCGGCGGGAATCGGGCTTTTTCTCATGTTGTTCGCCCTGTTTTATGCGGCGATCGACCGTCTGCAGGCGGCCCTTTTTCCCGCCGGCGTGCGTACGCCATACGGCGACACCCTGGAGGTGAACCGGCCGGCGGAAGGGCGGGAAAGCCCGGCGGCCGGGACGATGACCGGCGATCCGGGGGCGGACTGGCGGGACGCGGTGTACCGCTTTTGGACGGACGGCGAGTAGCCGCGGGGTGACGGCGGCGGACCGAGGGAGAAAGCGAACGGAACGAGAAAGGGGGCGGCCTTCGCTCAAGAGCCTTGCGGCGCCGGAAGCCGGAAACGGGGCGCAGGCACAAGCGACAACACGGATCGAGGCGCCGTCCGCGCCGGGCAACGGGCCGGCGCGGCGTGCGTTCCGGCGCGGCGTGCGTTGATGAGAAAGAGACGATCCGGGGGACGGCAAGGGGGACGCCGGAGGTCATGGGTGCAGGGAAGCGCATACCGACGCAGGAGCCGACGAACGATGCGGCATACGACCGCTTTCGGGCGGCGTGGAGAGAAGCCCGGTCGGCCTTCTGGGATCATCTGGCCTACGCCGAAGGGCTGGCGAAAAACACGCAGATGAGCTACCTCCAGGATCTCGACCACTTCATCGCCTATCTCGATCAAAATCGGCCGGACGGCGATGCGGACGGAGCCGGCCGGAGCCGGCCGCTTCCCGAGGAAGTGGGCCGGGAGGACATCCGACGGTATCTCGCTCATCTCGAATCGACCGGAAAAAAAACGGCGACCCGGGCGCGGCGGCTTGCGGCGCTCAGGGCGTTTTACCGGTTTCTCTTGGAGGAAGGCCGGATCGAGGCCTCGCCGCTGGAGCACATCGACACGCCCCGAAACGTCCGGCCGCTCCCGAGCGTCCTCAGCGTCGACGAAGCCGCCCGCCTCGTCGAGGCGCCGAGCGAACGGACGGCGGCGGGCCTCCGGGATCGGGCGATGCTGGAGCTCATGTACGCGACGGGACTTCGGGTGTCGGAGCTCGTCGGGCTCATGCTCGGCGACGTCAACCTCGAGCTCATGTTCGTCCGCGTCGTCGGAAAGGGCGATACCGAGCGCATCGTTCCCTTCGGAGAGGAGGCCCGGGCGGCTCTGGAAGCGTATTTGGAGCGGGGACGGCCCAAGCTCGCCGGCCGGCAGACCGCCCGGGCGGCGGAGCGAAGCCGGCTCTTTTTAAACGCTCGCGGAAAACCTCTGACCCGGCAGGGGTTCTGGAAGATCGTCAAATTTTATGCCCGGGCGGCCGGCATCGACAAGCCGATCACCCCCCACACGCTCCGGCATTCGTTTGCCACGCATCTTCTGGAAAACGGCGCCGATCTTCGGGTGGTGCAGGAGCTTTTGGGACACCGGGATCTGTCGACGACGCAGATTTACACCCACGTGTCCCGAAAGACGATTCAGGCGGTTTACGACCGGTCCCATCCCCGGGCGTAAGCGCAGGCGAGGGGGGAAAGGGACGATGGCGACGCGTTATCGGCGGCTTTTTGTCGTCGTTCTGGACAGTGTCGGCATCGGAGCGCTTCCGGACGCCGAGGCATTCGGCGACGCGGGGGCGAACACCCTCGGCCACATCGCCGAGCGGGTCGGGCTGTTCGTGCCCAACCTGGCCGCCCTCGGCCTGGGGAACATCGCGCCGCTTTCGGGCATCCCGCCGACGGAGCGGCCGCGCGCCCATTTCGGCCGGATGGCGGAAGTCTCCCGGGGGAAGGATACGACGATCGGCCACTGGGAGCTCATGGGGCTCCGGACCGACACGCCGTTTCCGACCTATCCGAACGGCTTTCCGGAAGAACTCCTCCGGGCGTTTGCCGATGCGACCGGCCGCAGCGTCCTCGGGAACGTCCCGGCGTCCGGCACCGAGATCATCGCCCGCCTCGGGGAGGAACACCTCCGGACCGGGGCGTGGATCGTCTACACGTCCGCCGACAGCGTCTTTCAGATCGCCGCCCACGAGGCCGTCGTCCCGCTTTCGGAGCTCTACCGGGCCTGTGAGACCGCCCTCGCCCTCACCCGCTCGCGGCCGGACTGGGCGGTCGCCCGGGTGATCGCCCGGCCGTTCGTCGGCGCCCCGGGGGCATTCGAGCGGACGCCGAACCGGCGGGATTTTTCCGTCGAGCCCCACGGCGAGACGGTCCTGGTCCGGCTGAAGGCGGCCGGCTACGACGTCGTCGGCGTCGGCAAGATCGGGGACATTTTTGCCGGTGTCGGCCTCACCGAAAGCCACCCGACCCGGTCGAACGACGACGGCGTCGACGTGACGCTCCGGATGATCGCCCGGTCGGATCTTAAGGGGCTTGTCCTGACCAATCTCGTCGACTTCGACTCCAAATACGGCCACCGGCGCGATCCGGCCGGCTACAAGGCGGCCCTCGAGGCGTTCGACCGGCGGCTTCCGGAACTTTTGCAGGCGCTTCGGCCGGGGGACCTCTTCATCCTGACGGCGGACCACGGGAACGACCCGACGTTTCGCGGGACGAACCACACCCGGGAGTACGTGCCGCTCCTCGTCTACGATCCGACGGCGGAGGCCAAGGGGGTCGTCGGACGGCCCCTCGGCACCCGGGAGACGTTTGCGGACGTCGCCCAGACGATCGCCGAGAACTTCAGCGTCGGACCGATGCCGCTCGGGACGAGTTTTTTGGGCGAGATCGCCGCCTGATCGAAGCGATCGAGTCGAAACGGCGGCCGAACGCCGGCCGGCCGACGGCGAGCGACCGCGGCCGAACTCGGCTTAACGTTTGCCGCACGCGGCCGACGGCGTCAAGCGGCCGGCCGGCTTGAAAAGCCTGACCCGGGCCGTCGTCGGGCGCCATCGTCGGGAAGGAAGGGGCGGAACGGCCGACGGAACCGGCGGGCGGCAAGGGGGAAGCGCGATGCGGATGCTCGATCTCATCTTGAAAAAACGGGACGGCGGGGCGCTCACCGAAGGGGAGATCCGCTTCTTCGTCGACGGCGTCGTCCGGGGGACGATTCCGGACTACCAGGTGAGCGCCTTTTTGATGGCCGTCTATTTTCGCGGCATGACCGAGGCCGAGGTGGCGGCGCTCACCGAGGCCATGCGCACGTCCGGGGAGGTGCTCGATCTTTCGGTCGTCCCCGGCGTCAAGGTGGACAAGCACTCGACCGGCGGCGTCGGCGACAAGACGACGCTCGTCGCGCTTCCGCTCGCGGCCGCCGTCGGGGTGAAGGCGCCGAAGATGAGCGGCCGCGGCCTCGGCCACACCGGCGGCACGATCGATAAGCTGGAGGCGATCCCCGGCTTTCGCACCGCCCTCGACCGGGAGGCGTTTTTGCGCCAGGTCGACGCCGTCGGCTTCGCCGTCGTCGGCCAGACGGAAGGTCTCGTCCCGGCGGACAAGGCGCTCTACGCCCTCCGGGACGTGACCGGCACGGTGGACTCGATTCCGCTCATCGCGAGCTCGATCATGAGCAAAAAGCTCGCCGCCGGCGCCGACGCCATCGTCCTCGACGTCAAGGTCGGACGGGGGGCGTTCATGCCGGACGAGGCGTCGGCCCGGGCGCTCGCCGAGGCGATGATCGCCATCGGCCGACGGCTCGGCAAGCGGACGCACGCGATTCTCACGGCGATGGACGAGCCCCTCGGCCGGGAAGTCGGCAATGCCAACGAGGTGGCGGAGGCGATCCGCGTCCTTCGCGGCGAGGGGCCGGAGGACGTCGAAGAAGTGGCCGTCGTCGTGGCGGCGGAGATGGTGCTCCTGGCCGGCCTCGCCCCCGACCGGGCGGCGGCGGTCGCCGCCGTTCGGGAGGCCCTCGCCGACGGCCGGGGGCTCGGGGCGTTTCGGGCTTTCGTGGCCGCTCAAGGGGGCGATCCGGCGGTCGTCGACGCGCCGGAGGCGGTCCTTCCCCGACCGCACCACCGGGCGGCGGTGGTCGCCTGGGCCGACGGCGTCGTCACCGCCCTCGACGCCCGGGCGGTCGGGGAGGCGGCGATGCGCGCCGGTGCCGGCCGGGCGACGAAGGAAGCGGCGATCGATCTCGCCGCCGGGGTCCACCTTAGGAAAAAAACCGGGGAGGTCGTCCGCCGGGGTGAGGTGCTGGCGGACGTGCTTGCCTCCCGGCCGATCCCGGAAGACGCCGTCCTCCGCCTGCGGGAGGCGTATGCCCTCGGCGAAACAGCCGAAGACGCCGGTCTCGCGGGCCGAGCGGCCGGTGGACCGGCGTCGAAAGTGCTGGCCATCCTCGACGGGTGAAGCGGGGCGCCGCGGGTCAGACGTTCAAGGTTTCGCGCGGCCGTTTTCTTCCCGGTCGGCCATCCTTCCAGAAGGTGGACGCCGCTATCCGCCTCCGCGGTTTTTTTGGCCTTCTGGGCGAGAAGCGCGGCGATGACAAAGGGGATCGACCGCGATCGGGTTCACGGGGCCGGCCGACGCTCCGGCGATACGCGCCGCCGCGCTTCCCGTGCCCAGAAGGGCCGGACGAACAGCGGGCCGACGACGGCGTCGACGAGGCCCGGGACGACCCCTTCCGCCCAGGCGATCGGCCGGATCCACCCCGGAACGAAGACGTGGGCCCGGGGCCGCTTCAGGGCGGCGACGATCGCCCGGGCGACCCGGTCCGGGTCGAGGAAGAGCCAGCGGGGATGGGAGACGAACGGGAGGAAGACGCTTTCGCCGTTGTGGGCGGTGAATTCCGTCCGGGCCGGCGCCGGGTAGACGGCGGTGACGCGAAGGCCCCGGGGACGAAGCTCCCGCCGGAGGGCGTCGGCGAAGCCTTTGAGTCCGAACTTCGTTGCCGCGTAGATGACGTACGGCGGCGTCGCGGTAAAGGACGCGAGCGAGGCGACGAAGACGACGTGGCCGCCGGGAACCAGATGGGGCAGCGCTTCCCGGGTGAAATGGATCGGCGCCCGGAAGTTCACGTCGATCATCCGGTCGATCTCGTCCGGAGCGAGGTTGTCCAGCCAGTCGAGCCGGCCCAGGCCGGCGTTGTGGATGAGGACGTCGATGCGGCCGAAGGCCGAAAGCGCCGCCTCCACGATTCGCCGGCGGGCGGCCGGGTCGGTGACGTCGGCGGAGACGGCGACCGCTTCGGTCGGAAGGTTCCGCCGGAGCGCTTCGAGCCGCTCCGCCCGGCGGGCGGCGAGGACAAGGCGGGCCCCTTCGACGGCGAGCCGGCGGGCGGTTCGCTCGCCGAAGCCGGAGGAGGCGCCGGTGAGGACGACGACGCGGCCGCGGAGGGGAAGGGACCAAAGGCGCATCGCCCGATTACCCCTCCGGCCAGACCAGGCGGCCGTCTGCGGCCGGGACGTACTGGAACGGTCCCTGCGGCACCCGCGGCGTGATCTCGAGGGCGCCGTCGTCCATCGCTTCCCAGATGAGCTGAAACGGCGCTTTCCCCGGCTCCCACTTTTCGACGATCAAGACGCCGTGGCCCGGGATGATGGTAAAGGCGATCATCCGCGGGTCGTCCGGCCGCGTGAGCGCCTCCGAGCGGCGAAAGGCCTCGATGATCCCGAGGGCCTGCGCCTCCGTCGAGCAGGAGACGGGGTAGTGAAAATACGCGGCGCCCATCGGGACGTACTCGACCCGCCGGGGATCGAAGGCCCGGACGCCCCGATGCCCGTGGAGTTTCGAACGGGCGACCGGCACGTCCCGCGGGCCGTCGGGCGCCGACCAGCGGATCTTCGGCAGCGGCGCGTCCATGGCAAAGAGTTCCACCGCCTCCGAGGACGGCGGGTCGTTCCGCTTCCCCGCGACCGGCCGGACGACGGCGCCGGCGCCGTCCGGGCGGACGCCGACGATGAGCGCAAGCTCGTCGTCCGAAAGGGCCGTCTTGTCGAACGCCCGGGCGCTGCCGGTGATCGTCGCCACGAGGCCGACGCCCGGCTCCCACGTCGCGTAGCAGCCTTCGCTGTACTGGTCGGCGATGGCGTCGCTCATCGCCGGCACCCGGACGAGGGATCGGATGGTGATCGTCTCGGTGAAAAAGCCCCGCCGGCCGAATTCCAGGCCGGCCCGCCGCATCGCCGCCGGAGCGGTCAACCGGCGCCAGGCGTCTTCCGGAAGCGGTTCATCGAGGGTGACGTGGGCGGTGATCTCCCGGGTGCTCACGACCGCCTGCAGGCGCCGGACGACGTCTTCGACGAGCGACGCCTCGTCGGGAAAACGGGCCGTCGGCGGGGGCTCGAGGGCCGCGGCGTCTTCCCGGAAGTGTCCGGCGCCGGCCGACGGCCGGCCCGCGGTCGCCGGCTCGGTTTCGCGGGTGGCGGACCCGGCGGCTGCCGGCGCACCGGGCGGCTCTCCGGTCTCCGGGAGCGCCGCTCCTTCCACGGCCGGGACGGCCGGATCGACGACGAGCCGCGGGTGGGCGCCGACGAGGTCGAAGACGTACGCCGCTTCGATCGTCGTCCGGCCGAGAAGAAGGAGGAGGCGGATGCTTTTCGCCTGAGCCTGCAGGGCCCGTTCGAGAAGGAGAACGGGACCGCCCCGGCGACCCTGGGCGAGGAGCGCTTCTTTGGCCGTCGGAGCGAGGCCGGCGAGAAGCGCGGCGCTTTCGGTCTCGTCGCGGCCGGCGAGGAGCCGGTCGGCCGCCCGAAGGGCCGCCAGCCACGCATCGGGGTCGGCGCCGACGACGGCGACGACCGTCGGCGTTTTGGGCAGGCGATACCGCCGCCGGGCGGTGAACAGGGGCGCCTCCCGCCAGCCGATCGGCCGGAGAAACGGCGCTTCGGTCAGGAGGATGTCCGTCTCCGGTCCGGGCGTTTCCCGATACCGGTGTCCGAGGCGGAAGAGGGCCGTCGGAAATAATTTAATAAATCTTTCGACTAATTGGTGCCGACTTGCCTTCCCGTCGCCGCTGACCCAGGCGGCTTCGATCGGGCGAACCCACGCATGGTGCGGTGCGTACGAAGGCACCGGACGCAACACCGCAACCCCTCCTTGTGCAGTCACGCTGTGATCTGTGCCCATTGTAACACTCAAAAAAAACCAAACGCAAGCGGTCCGCCCGACCGATGATCCGGCCGCCTCCGGCTTCCGGTGCACCGAGCCGGCCGAACGGTGCGGAAACGGGGGAGCGGCGAAGTGTTCGGTGCGGAACTTTCCGGACGAGATTGGGTGTCAGCCGATGCGCTCGGTTTGCCCGATCGCCATCGGGGCTACCCGTTAAGGGGGAGCGCGAGGTGCTGGGTTTGACATCGGCCCCCTGAGGATGGGACGTTGTGGACCGAGTTTCAAGGAGGGCTGAAAGCGCGGGGGCTTCGGGGGAGCGGACTGGTCATCCGGGATGCCCAACTTTGCCTGCGACCGAGCAATTCAGAAGGGCTGACCGGCACGGTAGGAGAGCGTTGCAAAGTGCACGCTATCCGGAACGGGCTGAGCCGAGGGTTGAAAAACAGCCGTTGAGGGCGGTGGCGATCATCAGGACCTTCTTGACGGAACGCCGCCGAACGGGTCTTGAGCTTTGCCCAGATATCGTATAATCTGTCATCAGGGGTGCGTTCGTTGCATGGAATCGATCGTTTCGCGCACGGAGCGAAACGCCTTACGTTCGCCGCGGCCACCGTTTTCGTGGCGCTCGGATTCTTCGTCACCCTGAAGGCGCTGGTCCAAAATGAACAGGGCATCGCGTCCGGCCTTCTGGAGCTCGGTCGATCGGCCCCGGAGCGGCTGGCGCTTTTCGGCATGGCGGCGGCGGCGCTTGTGGGGACGGGCGTCTTCCTCTTTCGCCTGCGATCTTCGGTCCGGTTCGTCGTCGGCCTTTTTTGCTTCGCTCTGGCGATCCGCCTCATTTGGGTCGCCTCGGTTCCGACGACGCCGGTGTCGGACTTCGAGTTCATGTTCAACATGGCCGTGAAGGCCGCGCGCGGCGATTTCAGCTTTACGGAGGCGCCGTATTATGTGCGCTGGACGTATCAGCTGCCGTTTACGCTGTACGAAGCGCTCGTCATCAAGCTCTTCGGCGCTCATCCCCTCCCTTTGAAGGTCCTCAACGCCTTCTGGCAGAGCGCGCTTGCCGGCATCGTCTATGCGCTCGGGCGAGCGCTGTTCGGCGATCGGGCGGGGCGAGCGGCCGGCCTGGTGTACGCGCTGTATCCTTCGACGATCAGCACCGTAAGCGTGCTGACGAATCAGCACCCGGCCGATTTTTTCTTTTATCTTGCGTTTTGCTTTTTCCTTTGCGATCTCCGCCTGCGCGAGCGGCCGCGGGCGATCGCGACCGGTTTGGCTTTGGCGCTCGGCGAGCTTTTTCGCCCGTACGGGCCGCTCGTTTTACCGGTGATCGCCTTCTTTGGCCTGTTTCGCGCCGCCTTCGTTTGGCTTTCGAGCGAGCGCTCCGCCTCGGAGAAGCGTTTTTGGCCGGCGCTCCGAAAGGCGGTGATCCCGCTTGAAACCACCGCGTGGGTCCTGATCGTCTTTTGGCTCGTCACCTCCGCGGCCGGCCTTGCGCTGAACGCCGCAGGCGTGACGCCCTATAGCTTAAAGAGCCACGATCCGTACTGGAAGTTTGTCGTCGGCCTGAACCCCGCGTCGAGCGGCCAGTACGCCGAGGAAGACCTGCGCCGGTTCGCCGATCTCCCGACCTTGCAAGCGCAGCTCGAGGTCGAAAAAGCGCTCGTTCTGAAGCGGCTCCTGGACGTCGACGCGCTTCTTCCGCTTTTCTGGCGGAAATTTTGTATTTTGTGGGGTTCGCCGGACGCGACCTTCTGGTGGAATCACGGCGTCCATCGGCCGGCCCTGGAGGCCGCCTTGAAAGCCGCCGAACGCGCCGCGTTTCTCTTCGTCACGGCTTCCGCCTTCGTCGGGCTTGTCCTCGGGATGCGGCGCCAAGATGGGCGCGGCCCTTGGCCGGACGGACGGATGCTCCTTCTTTGGATCGTGCTCGGATACGCGGCGGTGCACCTCGTCATCGAGATTCAGGTGCGGTATCGATATTTCGCGCTGCCGACCCTGTCGATCCTGGCCGGAGCCGGTCTGGTGACGGTCACCCGAGCGCTCCGCCGAGCGGGCGAACCGAGCGCAAGGCGCGGCGGTTCTTGTGGAGAGACGGGATATGCCGGAAAAACGCATCCGGAGCAAAGCGTAAAGGAGCGATGAGCGACGATGAACGCGACGAACGCCGATTCCATCCGCTCGGGCGCCGGTCGAAAGAAGCCGGTGCTCGCCGTCGTCGTCCCGTGTTACAACGAAGAAGAAGTCCTTCCGCAGACGGGGGCGGCGCTCCGGGAAACGCTTTGGGCGATGGTCCGGGAAGGGCTGATCGCGGAAGAGAGTTACGTCCTGTTCGTCGACGACGGGAGCCGGGACCGGACGTGGTCGATCATCGCGGGCTTGGCGGAAGCCGTCTCGTCTTCGCCATCGCCGTCGTCGCTCCGTTTTTACGGCCTCAAACTGGCCAAAAACGCCGGCCATCAGGCGGCGCTTCTCGCCGGCTACCGGGCCGTCCGGGACCGGGCGGACGCCGTCGTGTCGATCGACGCCGATCTCCAGGACGACGTGGCGGCGATGCGGGAGATGGTCCTCCGCTTTCTCGAAGGCTACGACGTCGTCTACGGCGTGCGCCGGGCCCGGGAGACGGACCGGTGGTTCAAGCGGACGACGGCCCGGGCGTTCTACCGGCTGATGCGCTGGATGGGGGCTGAGATCGTAAGCGACCACGCCGACTACCGGCTTCTTTCCCGCCGGGCGCTCCGGGCGCTCCTCCGCTTCCGGGAGGCCAACCTCTTCCTCCGGGGCCTCGTCCCGCTCATCGGTTTCCGCCAGGCGATCGTCCGCTACGATCGCCGCCATCGGGCCGCCGGCGAGTCCAAGTACCCGCTCCGGAAGATGCTCGCCTTGGCCGTCGAAGGGATCACGTCGTTCAGCGTCCGGCCGATCCGCTTCGTGACGCTCGCAGGCCTCACCGTTTTCGCCGTGAGCGCCCTCGCCGGCGGATACACCCTCTGGAGCAAGCTCGCCGGTCATGCCGAGCGCGGCTGGACGAGCCTCATGCTCTCCCTCTGGTTTCTCGGCGGACTCATGCTGCTTTCCATCGGACTGGTCGGGGAGTATATCGGCAAAATCTATCTCGAGGCGAAACGGCGGCCGCGGTACATCGTCGAAGCGGCGGTGCTTCCCCCCCGGCGGGCGCCGGCGCCGAAGGTCCGGGCGGCAGGCGGGGTCAGGCAGACATTCGAAAGCGGGGGCGGCCGCGATGAAGGCGGCGACGGGAAGCCGTTCGGAAGCGAGGGCGGCCGCGAAGCAGAGGAGCGCGCCTTAGCCGACCGGACCGGCGGAAGAAGCCGCGCGGGGAGCCCGGACGGTGCCGGGGAGGCGGGTGGCCGTGCGCGGTGATGTCGGGGGCGGCGCGATGGGCCGGGAAGGCCTTCGGAGCCGGGCGGCCGGTCCGCCTCAGACGCCGTCCGCCTGGCGGCAGGGAGGGCGCTACCTCGCCGTCGGCGTCGTGAACACTTTGGTCGGCACCGGCGCGATGCTCCTTCTCCTCCGCCTCGGCGTCCCGTACTGGCCGGCGACCGCCGGCGGGTTTGCGCTCGGCCTCGGGACGAGCTTTGCCTTAAACCGTCGCTTTACGTTCGGCCACCGGGGAGACGTCCGGCGGGCCTTCGGGCGGTTTCTCCTCGTCACCCTCGTCGGCTACGGCGTCGCCTTTTTCGTCGCCCGCCGGATGGCTTCGGCGGCCTTGGTCGGCCTCTCCGTTCTGGCCGCCGCCTTGGGCGCCGGGCCGATCGGAGCTTCGCCGCAGGGCTTCGATATGCTGGCCGTCGTCATCGGCACGGGGCTCTATACGACCCTCACCTTCGTCGGCCACCGGAGGTGGACGTTCCGCGAGCCGAGAACCGATCGGGGGCCGCGGCCGGCCGGATGAGCCGCCGCGACCGGCCGGCCGGCACGAACCGGTCGGACGACCCGGTCGCGAGGCGTCTCGAACGCCGGGATGCCGCGACCGATGAAGCCGCACGAACCGAACGGGCACCGGCGGCCTCGGGGCCGGCGCGCCGGCCGGACCGCGCCGAGGCGGGGCCGTCCGGGCGGAAGCGGCGTCCGGTTTAAGCGGGCCTTTTTTCGGGTATACCGAACGGTAAAGCGGCCGGTCGCCCAAGGGTCGGGCGGCCGCATCCGAAACGGTGAAAGGAGGCCCGCGCGGTGAGCGCACCTCGGTTAAAGAGGCGCGACCGACGCCTCCGACCCCGGCGCGGCATCGCTTTTGGCCTGATCGGTCTCGCCCTCATCGGGACCGGGGTCCTCGGCCCCGTCGTCCGGGCCGACGGCCTCCCGGACCAAGGCGGATCGCCCTCGTCCGGCCTTCCCCCCGGCGACAAAACCGCGTTGCCGGCGGACCATGCCATCCCCGGCGAAGGCGGGACGCCTCCACCGACCGGCGCCGTCTCCGGCGACGCCCCGGGGAATCCGGCGGCCGACGTCCCCTCCGATGGCGGCATCCCTCCGACGCCAGCCGGAGGCGACGGCCGCAAGGCGGCGCCGGCGGTCGGAGCCGGCGCGGCGGACGGCGGTCTTCCGACCGTCGAGCGGCGGGCGAAGACCGGGACGGAAGCCGTCTTTGCCGCGCCCCTGATCGAGGCGGCCGAGGCGCCGCCGGTCGACTTGGCGCCGGATGCCGTCTCGGCGATCCTCGTCGACATGGACACCGGCACCGTCCTGTACGAGAAAAATGCCGACGAGAAACGGCCGCCGGCCAGCATCACCAAGATCATGACCCTTCTTCTCATCATGGAGGCCCTCGAGCGGGGCGACATCCGCATCACGGACGTCGTCACGGCGAGCGAGCGGGCGGCTTCGATGGGCGGATCCCAGATCTTCCTCGCCCCCGGCGAGCGGATGACCGTCGAAGACCTGATCAAAGCGATCGCGATCGCCTCGGCGAACGATGCCTCGGTGGCGATGGCGGAACACCTCGCCGGCTCGGAAGCGGCGTTCGTCGCCCGGATGAACGAAAAGGCGAAGGCCCTCGGCATGAACAACACCCACTTCGCCAACGCCACCGGCCTCCCGGTCGAAAACCACTACACGACCGCCCGGGACATCGCCATCATGAGCCGGGCCCTCATCGCCCACGAGGCGGTCCTCCGCTACACGTCGCTCTACGAAGATTACCTCCGGAAGGACACCGACCGGCCGTTCTGGCTCGTCAACACGAACCGGCTGGTGCGCTTCTACGAAGGGATGGACGGCCTGAAGACCGGCTACACGAGCGAGGCCCGCTACGGCCTCTCGGCGACGGCCAAGCGGGGCGATCTGCGCCTGATCGCCGTCGTCCTCGGCGAGCCGACGGCGAAGACCCGGAATCGGGACATCACGGCGATGCTCGACTACGGCTTCGCCCACTACACCAGCGTCGTCCTCGTACCGAAGGGGACCGTCGTCGGCGCCGTCCGGGTCGACAAGGGCGACCGGCCCGTCGTCCACGCGACCGCCCCGCACGCCGTGAGCCTCCTCCGGAAAAAAGGCGCCGCCGTCGGCAAGCCGGAATTGGCCGTGACGCTCCCGGCCGTCGTCCCGGCGCCGGTCCATGCCGGCGATCCGCTCGGCACCCTCGTCGTCCGGGACGGCGACCGGACGGTCCGCGTCCCCCTCGTCGCCGCCGAAGGAAGCGGCCGGGCGTCGTTCGGGACGCTGTTCAACCGGATGTTTTACCGCCTCGTCGAAGGCCGGGATCCGGTTAGCGCAAAAATTAAATGAAAAAAGAGGGATACCCCCGAAAGAAAATGGCCAAGCTACCCGCGAAGGGCCTGTGCCGGCGCAGCCCCGCGCGGGTTTTCGCGTTATCTGAGAACCTTTGTCGATGTCGGACGAGTCGCGTCGGCGCGGCAGGATTCCCGAAGGGACGGAGCGAAACGATACGGTGATCGGCCGGGCGTCGATCGACGATCGGCAGAGCGGTTGACCCGGGCGTCCTCGGCGGGGTTTGAGGGCGAACCCGGGCGACCGAAGAGAAACGGGGGAGAGGACGGATGTTTGCGCTGGAGACGGAAAAGCGCGATCAGGTGCTCATCGTCCGTCTGTCGGGCGAACTCGATCACCACACGGCGCCGGAGCTCCGGACGGCCCTCGACCGGGCGATCGACGGAGACGGCGTGCGGGACATCGTGCTGAATCTCTCGGCCCTGTCGTTTATGGACAGTTCCGGCATCGGCGTTCTCCTCGGGCGTTATAAAAAAGTGCAGTCCGTCGGCGGCCGCCTCGTCGTCTGCGGCCTCGGCCCGACGGTGCGGCGCATTTTCGAGCTGGCCGGCCTGCTCAAAATCCTCACCGTGGCGGCGTCGGAAGCCGAAGCGCTGGACGCCCTGGGGGTGGCGTAAATGGCCCGGACGAACGCCATGACGCTTGTCTTCCCCGCCAGAAGCGGCAACGAGTCCCTCGCCCGGGTCGCCGTCGCCGCCTTTGCCGCCGCCCTCGACCCGACGGTGGAAGAGCTGGACGAGATCAAAACGGCGGTCTCCGAAGCGGTGACGAACGCCATCATCCACGGCTACCCCGATCGAGACGAACCCGGGGAGGTCGTCGTCCGGGCGTGGATCGACGGTGACGTCCTGACCGTCGTCGTCGAAGACCAGGGCGCCGGCATTGCCGACGTGGCCAAGGCGCGGGAGCCGCTATACACGACGCGGCCGGATCTCGAGCGGTCGGGGATGGGCTTTACGATCATGGAAAACTTTATGGACGACGTCGAGGTCGAAAGCGCCCCGGGGCGGGGGACGCGGGTCCGGATGGTGCGGCGGATCAAAAGTTCGGCCGGCGCCCCGAGCGCGCCGGCCCATTAGAAGGTGGTTCGATGTCGTTCGAAGCGGAGCGGGCCGCCCCGGCGCTTTCCGACGAGGAGATCCGGTCGCTCATCGCCCGGGCCCATGCCGGCGACGAGGCGGCGCGGACGGCCCTCGTCGAAGCGAATCTCCGCCTCGTCTGGTCGATCGTCCAGCGGTTTTTAAACCGCGGGTACGAAGCGGACGACCTGTTTCAGATCGGCGCCATCGGGCTCATCAAGGCGATCGACAAGTTTGATCTCGCCTACGACGTGAAGTTTTCGACCTACGCCGTGCCGATGATCATCGGCGAAATCCAGCGCTTTATTCGGGACGACGGGACGATCAAGGTGAGCCGGGCGCTCAAGGAGGCGGGCCTCCGGGTGCGCCGGGCGCGGGACGAGCTCATGAAGTCCCTCGGTCGGGAGCCGACGATCCAGGAGGTCGCCGACGCCCTCGGCCTGACGCCGGACGACGTGATCCTCGCCCAGGAAGCGACCCGACCGCCGGCGTCGATCCACGAGACGGTGTACGAAAACGACGGCGACCCGATCACGCTCCTCGACCAGATCGCCGACGACCGGGAGGAGGCGTGGATCGAACACGTCGGCCTCCGGGACGTCATCGCCCGGCTGCCGGAGCGGGAGCGACTCATCATCTACCTCCGGTTTTTTAAAGATCAGACGCAGGAGGAAGTCGCCGCCCGCCTCGGCATCTCCCAGGTGCAGGTGTCCCGGCTGGAGAAAAAAATCCTCGAGACGCTGAAAAAAGAGATCGGCCGCTAGCGGCCATTCCTTTCCGCCGGGGCAAGCTATAGGCGGGAGGGATGGCGGTGGCCGCACCGAACGATTCGCTCCACGTTCCCGTCCGCCGGTCGATCGAAGAAAACGTCGCCATCGTCAAAGACCGCGCCGGCGTCGGGACGTCGTTTGACGTCGGCGTCCGGGAGATCCTCGTCGGGAAGACGCGGGTGGCGATCTTTTATTCGAACGGGCTCGTCGATGCGGGCATGTTCGTGCACGTGCTTCGCTCCCTGGCGGAAATCCGCCCCGACGACGGGGAAGACGTCTTCCGGTTGATCCTCGCCCGGTACGCGACGCACGTTCAGGTGGAGACGCGCCGGACCATCGACGAGGCGATCGACCTTCTCCTGAGCGGGCTTTTCGTCCTCTTCGTCGACGGCCACGCCGAAGCGATCGTCCTCGACGGCCGGATGTACCCGAACCGATCGCCGGAAGAGCCGGATACGGAGCGGGTCGTCCGGGGGGCGCGAGACGGCTTTACCGAAAGCATCATCACGAACGCCGGCCTCATCCGCCGCCGGCTTCGGGACGAGCGCCTCCGGCTGGAGCTGACCCACATCGGCGAGCGGTCGAAGACGGACGTCGTCCTGGCTTACATCCGGGACATCGCCGATCCGGGCCTCGTCCAGCTCATCCGGGAGCGGCTTCAGGCGATCGAGATCGACGGGCTCCCGATGACGGACAAGTCGCTTCAGGAGCTGCTCATCGGTCAGACGTGGAATCCGTATCCGCTCGTCCGGTACACCGAACGGCCGGACGTGGCGGTGCAGCACCTTTTGGAAGGGCACGTCCTCCTCATCGTCGACACGTCGCCGAGCGTGATGATCCTGCCGACGACGTTTTTCCATCACGTGCAGCACGCCGAGGAGTACCGCCAGACGCCGGTCACCGGGGCGTATCTGCGCTGGGTGCGGCTCCTCGGCATTCTGGCGTCGATCTTTCTCCTTCCGCTCTGGGTGCTGTATACCCTGCAACCGGAGCTTCTCCCCGACTGGCTTCGCTTTCTCGGGCCGAAAAAACCCGGCAAGGTGCCGCTTCTCCTTCAGGTGCTGGCGGCGGAATTCGGCCTCGACCTCATGCGCATGGCGGCGGTGCATACGCCGTCGCCGCTGGCGACGGCGATGGGCGTCATCGCCGCCGTCCTCGTCGGCGACGTGGCGGTGAAGGTCGGCCTCCTCACGCCGGAGGTGCTTCTCTACCTCGCCTTTGCCGCCATCGGGCTCTTTGCGACGCCGAGCTACGAGCTTTCGCTGGCGAACCGGCTGGCGCGCCTCTGGCTCATCCTGGCTGTCTTTTTCTTCGGCATCCCGGGGTTCGTCCTCGCGGCGACGCTCCTCGTGATCGCGCTCGTGTTCACCCGCTCGCTCGATACGCCGTATTTCTGGCCGCTCATCCCGTTCAACGGTCCGGCCCTCTGGCACGTCCTCGTCCGGACGGCGGTGCCGCAGACGATCCGCCGGCCGAGCGTCATCCATACGCAAAACACGATCAAAAATTGACCCGAGCCCGCTCGTTGTGGTCCGCCGCCGCTTCCGGGGCGGGCCGCGCTGTGTTATGATGTCGCCAAAGGAGGGGAGAGAAACCGTGTTCTTCTTAAAAGGGACAAGCCGGATCGACGAACGGGGGCGTCTCGAGATCGGCGGCGTCCCGGCCGCCCGCCTGGCGGAGGCGTTCGGGACGCCGCTTTGGGTGTACGACGAGGCGCTCATCCGGGAGCGGCTTCGGGCCTATCAGGCGGTGCTCCGGGAGGCGGGGGTGACGTATGACGTCGCCTTTGCCTGCAAGGCATTTTGCGTGCGGGCGATGGCCGAGCTCGTTCGGGAGGAAGGGGCGAGCCTCGACGTCGTCTCGGGCGGGGAGCTGTACACGGCGCTTCAGGCCGGCTTTCCGCCGGAGCGGATCCATTTTCACGGGAACAACAAAAGCGATGCGGAACTCGCCCTCGCCCTCGCCGCCGGCGTCGGCGTGATCATCGTCGACAATTTTGACGAGCTTGAGCGGCTCCGGGCGTTCGCCGCCGGGGAGCGGGACGATCTCCTCCGGGCGGTCGCGGCGGAGGTCGGCCTTCCGGCGGGCGCTGCCGGCCCGGCCGGTTCGGCCGGCGGGAGGCGGCCGATAGACGTTCTTCTTCGGGTGACGCCCGGCATCCACGCCGATACGCACGCATATATTTCCACCGGGCAGGAAGAATCGAAGTTCGGCTTCGACCTCGGAAGCGGCCAGGTGGCGACGGCGATCGAGCGGACGCGGGCGGTGCCGGGCCTCCGGCTGCGGGGACTCAGTATCCACATCGGCTCGCAGATCTTCTCGCCAAACGGCTATCTCGCCGCCGTCGAAAAGCTGCTCGGGGCGCTTCCTCTTCTTCCGCCCTTGGACCTGGAGGTGCTCAATCTGGGCGGCGGGTTCGGCATCCGGCACGTCGAGGAGGAGGCGGCGCCGGAGGCGACGGCGCTCCTCCGGGCGGTCGTGGACGGGGTGAAGGAGCGCTTTCGGGCGGCGGGCCGGCCGCTTCCGGCGCTCTGGTTCGAGCCGGGCCGCTCGATCGTCGGCGAGGCCGGCTGGACGCTGTATCGCGTCGGGGCGATCAAGGATCTTCCGGGGATCCGGCGCTACGTCGCCGTCGACGGCGGGATGAGCGACAACATCCGTCCGGCCCTCTACGGCGCCCGTTACACGGCCCTCCTCGCCGACCGGGCGCTCGAGCCGGCGACGGAGGCGGTGAGCGTCGTCGGGAAGCTGTGCGAAAGCGGCGACGTCCTCATCGAGCGGGTGATGCTCCCGCCGGTCCGGATCGGCGATCTCTTGGCGGTGCCGGCGACGGGGGCGTACACGTTCGCCATGGCGAGCCACTACAACCGGCTGCCCCGGCCGGCGGTCGTCTTCGTCCGGGACGGCCGGGCGCGGCTCGTCGTCCGGCGAGAAACGTATGCCGATCTCGTCCGGCACGATGTGCCCCTCGGGGAGGTGGAGCTTCCCCTCGGGGCGGAAGAGCGCTTTGAGGCGCGGGCGGGGGACGGCGGTCGGGCGTAGGTCGACCGGCGGCGCCCGGCTTCGGAGAAGATCCGGTGATTCGGCGTTGGACGCATTCGATCCGGAAGAAGGGGGCCGCGGCGCTCCGGATGGCGCGGCTCCGTAGAGGGACCTTCCGTAGAGGGACCTGAAGAAAAGGGCCCGGGCGGGAGGGGGAGAGGCGATGCGGCCGGTGATCGGCATCATCCCGAGTCGGGATGAGGGCGGTCGATATACCGTCCACCGGGATTACCTCGAAGCCGTCGAAGCGGCCGGCGGGCTTCCGGTCGTGATCGGCTACGCGGAGGCGGATCAGGACGTCCGGCGCAGGCTCCTTTTGATCGACGGGCTTCTTCTCACTGGCGGCGGTGATCTCGACCCGGCCTCTTTCGGCGAGGCGCCGCATCCGTCTTTGGGGACCGTTGAGCCGGAGCGGGACGCCTTTGAACTGGCGCTTGCGCGCCTCGCCGCGGCGATGGGTCTGCCGCTTTTCGGCATCTGTCGGGGAGCGCAGCTTTTGAACGTCGCCTTCGGCGGCGATCTCCATCAGGACCTTCCGGCCCAGTGGCGCGGGCCGCTCGTCATGCATATGCAGCGGGGGCCCCGCGCGTGGCCGGCACACGCCGTTGGGGTGGCGCCGGACAGCCGGCTTGGGGCGATCGTCGGGGCGGAGCGGCTTCGCGTCAACAGCTTTCACCATCAGGCGATCCGCCGCGTCGCTCCCGGCTGGCGGGCCGTCGCCTGGAGCGACGACGGGGTGATCGAGGCGATCGAGCGGCCGGACGGCCCGCTGGCCCTCGGCGTCCAGTGGCACGCCGAAGCCCTCGCCGCCGCCGGCGCATGGGAGCAGCGACGGCTCTTTGCCGCCTTCGTCGAGGCGGCCCGGGCGTCGGCCGATAGAACGTCGCCCGACGAAGCGGTCCCCTCCGGCGAGCGGCCCGGGATCGGTCGGACCGATCAAGCCGATCGTCGGGGCGATCAAGCCGAGAAACGGTGAGATCAAGCCGCCAAACGCGGGCGGAAACGGAACGCCGACGGCGAACCGAAGAGGGGTTCGCCGTTTTTTTTTGTCGGGAGGCGGCCCCGATGAGAACTAAGATTGCGAAATTGTTTTCCGCCCTTGTGCTCGGCCGCACGCGGTGCTATACTGTCTAGCGAACATAAACAGGATGTACTTCATAAAGAGACAACCGGCGCCGATCTGGCGCGGGACGGAAGACGGAGAGGAGAGAAACCGGCGATGGAACGGATTCCCCGGCGGGTCGTGCAAAAATACGGCGGATCGTCGCTGGCCACGGTGGAAGCGATCCGGGCGGTGGCGGCGCGGGTCGCCCGGACGGTGCGGGAGGGGACGGAGGTCGTCCTCGTCGTCTCGGCGATGGGGCGGTCGACCGACGGCCTCATCGCCCTGGCGTCGTCCCTTCACCCGGCGCCGCCGGGGCGGGAACTCGATCTTCTCCTCGCCACCGGGGAGATCGTCTCGGCGAGCCTCATGGCGATCGCCCTGCATCGGGAAGGGGTGGCCGCCGAGGCGCTGACGGGGGCTCAGGCCGGCCTCATCACCGACGGCACCTACGGCGGCGCCCGGATCGTGGCCTTCAACACCGCCCGGATTCGGGCGCTCCTCGCCCGAGGCGCCGTCCCCGTCGTCGCCGGTTTTCAGGGCATGTCCGCGTCGGGCGAAGTGACGACCCTCGGTCGCGGCGGCTCCGACACGACGGCGGCGGCGCTCGCAGCGGCCCTCGGCGCCGATCGCTGCGAGATTTATACCGACGTCGACGGCGTCTACAGCGCCGATCCGCGGCGCGATCCCGCATCCCTCCGTTTTTCTTACCTGACCTACGAAGAGGCGCTTCGGCTCGCCGAAAACGGGGCGAAGGTGATCCATCCCGACGCCGTGCGTTGGGCGCAGTCGGCCGAAATTCCCCTCGTCGTCGCCAAGAATGATGCGTCCGACGCGCTGGCCGAAGGGACGTTGATCGCGAGTGCGGACTTTCGAGGGTTGCCAGCAGCTGAACATGATCTGACCATCATTCCAGAGAACGTCGCATCCACGCGTTCGTGAGTCGGCCCTCTTTCTGGTGGCTCGGGAGACGGTGAGGACGGATCCCGAGCCAATTTTTTCCAGCTATACAAAAAACGAGAACTGCAAATGATAAATGTAGATCCGTGCAATGATCCATGATATTCTTTCTTATGTAAGGGCTTGCTAGTCGATCAGAAGGAGGGCCACCAAATGCCGGCACAGGGGACCGTTTACGTCGATGTGTTTACCGACGGCATTTTGGATCCGAACGAACCGATGCTCGGCCCGGTGAAAAACGGCGGCTATATCGTCGCCAACACGACGCCGGGCTGCTGGGGCCCCATGCTCACCCCGAAGCTTAGGGGCGGCCACGAAGTAACCAAGCCGGTATCCGTGGAAGGCGCTGAAGTCGGCGACGCGATCGCCATTTACATCGAATCGATTCGCGTGACCTCGATCGCCACGGCATCGGGCAACGACCGGGTGATCGAGGGGCGATACATCGGTGATCCCTTTGTCGCCGCCAAATGCCCGGTGTGCGGGACGCTCTATCCGGATACGAAAATCGAGGGGATCGGCCCGGACGCGATTCGCTGTGCGCACTGCGGGGCCGAAATCGCGCCGTTTAAGTTCACGCATGGTTATACGATCGTTTTCGATGAAGACCATCGGGTCGGCGTCACGTTGCACAAAGAGGCCGCCGAAAAAGTCGCTCGGGACGGCCGATTCTATATGAAAACGCCGGAGCGGTCGATCCAAAACCCGGTGGTCACGCTTGCGCCGCATGATTTGGTCGGGACGATGGCGCGCGTCCGTCCGTTTCTCGGTCAGCTCGGGACCACGCCGTCCATTCCGTTTCCCGATTCGCACAACGCCGGGGATTTTGGGGCGGCCTTGGTGGATGCGCCGCATGATTACCGGATCAGCGAGGAAGATCTCATCAAGCACCGGACGGACGGGCACATGGACATTAACCGCGTCCGGGAAGGCGCGGTCGTGATCGCCCCCGTCAAAGTCAAGGGCGGCGGCGTCTACCTCGGCGACATGCATGCAATGCAGGGGGACGGAGAAATTGCCGGCCACACGACTGACGTAAGCGGCATCGTCACCTTGCGGGTCGAAGTGCTCAAAGGCCTGAACATCGAGGGGCCGATTTTGCTTCCGAATGTGGAAGACCTGCCGTATCTCGCCCGCCCGTTCACCCAGGAAGAGCGGGCCCGGGCGGAGGCCCTCGCCGCCCGATGGGGCGTGCCGGCGCTGGAGACGTCCTATCCGATTTCTTTTGTCGGAACGGGAAGAACGCTGAACGAAGCGACCGAAAACGGGCTCGAGCGGGCGGCCAGGGTGCTCGGCATCAGCGTCCCGGAGGTGCTGAACCGGGCGACGATCACGGGCGCCATCGAAATCGGGCGCCATCCCGGCGTCGTGACGGTGACGTTCCTGGCACCGGAGCCGCTTCTGGAACGTGCCGGCCTTCTTGCGATCGTCAAAGCGCGGTACGGATGGGATCAAGCGTAGCGCAAATAGGACCCGTTCGCCGGCCGTCCGGGCCCACTTCCGGGCGGCAATTTTCTGTTTTATGCTGTGCTTGAACCGACCGTTCACGGCCGGATTCGAAAGGAGGCGTTCGATGACGGACTCCCCGTTCACCATCACCGCCGTCCCCGGGGTGAAGGTCGGGCACGCCGAAGACGCGGAGGCGCTGACGGGGGTGACCGTCGTCCGCGTCGATCAAGGCGCCGTCGGCGGCGTCTCGGTGCGCGGTTCGGCGCCGGCGACGCGGGAGACCGACGCTCTGAACCCGCTCGGCCTCGTCGACGTCGTGCACGCGGTCGTCCTCGCCGGCGGGAGCGCCTTCGGGCTCGATGCCGCGGGCGGCGTCGTGCAATATTTGGAGGAGCAGGGCATCGGCCTGGACACGGGCGCCGCCCGCGTGCCGATCGTTCCGGCAGCCGCCCTGTATGATCTGGCGATCGGATGCGCGACCGTCCGTCCGAATCGAGAAATGGGGTATGCTGCGGCGGCGCGGGCGGGGGAGATGCCCGTAGAAGCACAGGGGAACGTCGGCGCCGGCACGGGCGCGACGGTCGGAAAGCTCTTCGGCATGGAACGGGCGATGAAAGGGGGGCTGGGGACCGCCGCGCGTCGGCTCCCCGGCGGACTGATCGTCGGGGCGATCGTCGCGGTGAACGCCGTCGGGGAGGTGCGGGATCCCCAAAGCGGGGCCGTCCTGGCCGGCGTCCGTTGCGACGACGGCGACATCCTGCCCCTATCTTCGCTGTTCGAAAATCCTGGCCTTAGGCGGTTTTCCTTTTTTCCCGACCCGGGCGGTCCCGCACCGGGCACGGCGACGACGATCGGCGTCGTGGCGACGAACGCGAAGCTGACCAAAGGGCAGGCGACCAAGGTGGCCGACATGGCCCACGGCGGGCTCGTCCGCACGATCTACCCGGTCCATACGATGTTCGACGGCGACGCGATCTTCGCCCTGGCCACCGGGGAAGTGGAGGCCGACGTCAATTGGGTCGGCACGGTCGCCGCCGATGTCATGGCCGAAGCGGTCGTTCGGGCGGTGAAGGCGGCCCGGGGCGCCGGCGGCGTGCCGGCGTGGCGCGACCTCACGGAGAATAGAAGCCAGTAAGCGAGAGCGGGCGGGCGGCGCAAGCGGACTTTGCCCTTCAAAGCGCGCCGAATCGTTCTTCTAAAAGTTCAATAAACCGGACCGCGGCTTTGGAACGATAACGTTCCGGATCCCAGACGATCGCGGCTTTGGCGGCGATATGCGCATCGTCAAACGTCGCGACCGTCGCATTGTTCGGCTTAAACCGGACGGCGGCACCGAACGGGATGACGGTGGCGCCGATTTCTTCTTCGACGAGGGCGAGAAGCACGTGGACGTCCGGGGATTCGGCGACAATCTTCGGTTCAAAGCCGTGCCGGCGGCACTCGCCGACGACGAGTTCAAACTGCCCTCGACCGCTTAAGCGGTGCAAAAGGACAAGCGGTCGATCTTCGAGGAACCGAAAGGAAAGGCGCTTCGGCACCTTCCAGGACGCCGGTGCCACGAGCACGTACGGTTCGTCCGGCAGCGCGCGAACGTCAAGCGCTCCGTCCTCAAACGGCAGGCGAATGAGGGCAAATTCGATCTCCCGCCGCTTGACCATCTCCGTCAAGACATACGTATCCCCTTCCCGGAGAAGGAACCGGACATTAGGGTGCAGGGCGTGAAATTGGCGGAGCACCGGCGCGACCCAAGCGAATAGCGTCTTTGCAAAGCCGAAGGAGAGCGTTCCCCGAAGGCCTGCTTCCGTCTCGCGAACGCTGATGGCGATTTCGTCGATCTCCGCCAGCAGGCGCTTGGCGTGCCGGTAGAGCGTTTCGCCGGCCGGCGTAAGCTCAAGCCGCTTTTTGACGCGATGAAAAAGGGCGACGCCGAGTTCTGCTTCGAGTTGCTTAAGTTGCTGACTGAGCGGCGGCTGGGCCATATGCAAAAGTTCCGCCGCTTTTGTGATCTGGCCGGCCTCGACGACGGTGACAAAATACCGGAGCCGCCTGAAATCCACGGCGATCGATGCCCCCCGTTTCCATCGTACATATCGTTTTTATATGGCATTTAGACATAAACAATATTCGATTTGTATGATAACGCATGCTAGGCTAAAGTCAACACCGAAAGCGCACAAGAAAAAAGGGTGTTAAAAATGACATTCATCCTTTTCGAACGAGGAGGGAGAGTATGCCGGCAAAAACGGGGGCGGAGTACATCGCCCGGCTCAAACAGGCGCGCGCCGCGGTGTACCTCGACGGCGAACGGATCGACGACGTCACGGAACACCCGGCCTTTCGCGGCGTCGTCCGGTCGATGGCGCGGCTTTACGACCTGCAGTACGAAAAACCGGACAAGATGCTTTACCAGTCGCCGACGACCGGCGATCTCGTCGGGATGACCTTTCTCGTGCCCCGGACGAAGGAAGATCTCATCGCCCGGCGAGAAGCGATGCAGGAGTGGGCCTACGCTCACGTCGGGATGATGGGCCGGGCGCCGGATTACCTGAACGTCGAAGTGATGGCGATGGGAGCGGCGGCGGAATTTCTCGCCGAAGACGACCCGATGTTCGCCGAAAACGCCCGGAAGTACTACGAACACTGCCGGGAAAACGACGTGAGCCTCACCCACACGCTCATCAACCCGCAGATCAACCGGGCGAAGGCGCAGCACGAACAAAACGACCCGGAGGTCCCGCTTCATATCGTCAAAACGACGCCGGACGGGCTCATCGTCCGGGGGGTTCGGCTCCTGGCGACCCAGGGGGCGATCACGGACGAGATCCTCGTTTTTCCCTCGACGGTGAAGAAAGCGGATTCAAAAGAAGACATTTATTCTCTCGCCTTCGCCATCCCGAACAACACGCCGGGGGTGAAGTTTATCAGCCGCGAGGCGTTCGCCTACGGCCGAAGCGCCTGGGACCATCCGTTGGCTTCGCAATTCGAAGAAGGCGATGCGATCGTCTACTTCGACGACGTTCTCGTGCCGTGGGAACGGGTGTTCATTCGTGGCAACGCGAACTTGAGCAACCGTTACTTTCGTGAAACGAACGCCATCGTCCATATGGCGCATCAGGTGGTGGCGAAAAACGTCGTTAAGACAGAATTCATTCTCGGCGTGGCGCTTCTTCTCATGGAAGCGATCGGCATTCAGGGGTTTCAGCACGTCCAGGACAAGGGCGCCGAGATCATGATGACGCTCGAGACGATGCGCAGCCACCTCTACCGGGCCGAGCACAACGCCAAGCTCGACCGGTGGGGAGTGATGACGCCGGATTTCGCGGCCCTCGATACGGCGCGAAACTGGTACCCGCGGATCTATCCCCGGCTGGCGGAAATTCTCCGTATCCTCGGCGCATCTGGGCTCACCGCGCTGCCGACGGAGGCCGACTTCAAAAACCCGGAGATCGGCCCCATCGTCCGGCGGGCGATGCAGGGGGCGAACCTCGACGGCGAGGAGCGGGTGCTCCTGTTCCGCCTCGTCTGGGACATGACGATGAGCGCTTTCGGCAGCCGGCAGACGCACTACGAGTACTACTTCTTCGGCGACCCGATCCGGATGGGGATGGCCTACTTCGAATATTACGATAAGGACTTCTACAAGGAGCTCGTGCGGCAGTTTCTCCGACGCACCGTCAAGGTGGCGGTCTGACCATCTCAGGAAGGAGGGCTTTGCATGGGCGACATCATCCGCACCGCCCGGGCGATCCTCGGCGTGACCGACCTCGAACGCTCCCGGCGTTTCTACGAAGATGTCCTCGGCTTCGTGCTCACCGAACGGGACGATGATCACCTGTATTTCCGCGGCTATGAGGAACACGTTCACCACAGCCTCGTCTTGAAGAAGACCGAGGTGCCGTACGTCGAGGCAATCGGCTTCAAAGTCCGGTCGGAAGCCGACCTCGATGCACTGACCGAACGGTTTCAGCGAGAGGGCCGGAAGATCCGGTGGCTGGAGAAGGGGACGCAGCGGGCCGTCGGCCGGGCGCTCCGGGTGGAGGACCCGTCGGGCGTCGTCGTCGAGTACTTTGCCGAAATGGAAAAGGCGGAGCGCCTCCTGCAGCGCTACGAACTCTACCGCGGCGCCCGGATGCAGCGGATCGACCACTTCAACTGCCTTGTGCCGGACGTGCAGAAGGCGTACGACTACTACATCGGATCGCTCGGCTTTGCCTGTTCGGAATACACCGTGACGAAAGATGATCGCCTGTGGGCGGCGTGGCTTCACCGAAAGCCGAACGTCCACGATATCGCCTTCATGAACGGTGAGGGGCCGCGGCTTCACCACATCGGTTTTTGGGTGACCGATCCGATGAGCATCATTCACGCTTGCGACGTCCTCGCTTCCGTCGGCTATGCCGGCTCCATCGAACGCGGGCCAGGCCGCCACGGTCTGTCGAACGCCTTTTTCCTCTACCTCCGGGACCCCGATGGCCATCGCATCGAGCTCTACACCGGCGATTACCTCACGTCCGACCCGGACTTTGAGCCGGTGCGCTGGGACGTCGACGATCCGCGGCGGCAAACGTTCTGGGGTCATGCGGCGCCGGACTCCTGGTTTAACGAAGCAAGCCGGTTTAAAGTTCTGGACGGCGACGGACTCGTGCCGCTTCACCCCCCGACGCTGGAAAAATTGAAGCCGACCTTCGTCCTCTAAAGGTCAAACGCGAACGGGTTTCGTTCTCAGGGTAAGGAAAAAGCCGGACGGCGAAGCGCCGGCAGAAAGGGGGACGGTGTCCATGGACCCGCAGTTTTTCCGCCGCACGATGGGGCGATTCGCCACCGGGGTGACGGTGATCACCGTCGCACACGGGGACACGGTGCACGGGATGACGGCGAACGCCTTCATGTCCGTCTCCCTCGATCCCCCCCTCATCGTGGTTTCGGTCGACCGTCGGGCCCGAATGCACGAGCGGTTAGAACAAGCGACGCACTTTGCCGTCAACGTTCTCGCCGCCGATCAAATACCGTTGTCGCAGCATTTTGCCGGCCGAGTAGACCCTACGCTTGCGATCCGGTTCGTCCGGAAAGGGCCGTGGGCCTTTCTCCTGGGGGTGCTGGCGGAAATCGGCTGCGCCGTCTACGCCCGCTACGATGGCGGGGATCACACCCTCTTCCTCGGGCGGGTGGAGCATCTGGCGTCGTATGAGGGAGATCCGCTTCTTTTCTACCAAGGGCGGTATCGAACGCTCACCGATCCTGTGCAGGTTTAACGGGAGCAGGCGAATGCCTGGGCGCCGGCCGAAGCCGTAAAGCCCCCGGGCATCGCGGGCAAAGCGACGACGGTGAGGGGGGATTTCTTTTGACATACGACGCGGTTAAAAAGCGGCTCCGGGGTTCGATCGCTCCGGTGGTGACACCCTTTACGGCCGACGGCGCCGTCGATTACGCGACCCTCGAAGCGCTGATCGACTGGCAGATCCGAAGCGGAAGCCACGGCATTTCCGTCACGGGGACGTCCGGCGAACCGAGTTCGCTTACGCTGGAAGAGCGAAAAGAAGTCATCCGCGTGGCCAAATCGGCCGTCGGCGGTCGCGTCCCGTTTGTGCCGGCAACCGGCTCGGTCAACCACGCCGAGACGCTGGAGCTCACCAAGTTTGCCGAAACGATCGGCGCCGATGCGGCGATGGTCATCGTCCCGTATTACGTCCGTCCGACCCAGGAAGGGCTGTATCGCCACTTCCTTGCCGTCGCCCGCTCGGTCGATCTTCCGATTCTGATCTACAACATCCCCGGCCGGACGGCGGTCAATCTCGAAGTTTCGACGCTCGCCCGACTCGTCGAGGCGGCGCCGAACATCGTCGGCATCAAAGAGTCCAACAAAGACTTCGAGCACGTCAACCGCGTCCTCGGCACCGTCGGTCGTGACTTTCTCCTCTTCTCCGGGATCGAGCTCCTCTGTTACCCGATGCTCGCCATCGGCGGGGCCGGGTCGATCAGCGCGACGGCCAACGTGTTTCCGAGCAAAGTCGCGGAAATGCACGATGCCTGGTTTGCCGGCGATGTGAAAAAAGCGCAAGACCTCCATTACGAGCTCATGGAGCTCAACGATTTGCTCTTTGTCGAGACCAACCCCGGTCCGGTGAAGGCGGCGCTCGGCCTGATGGGCAAAATCACGCCGTACGTTCGGCCGCCACTCGCCCTTCCCGGTCCGGAGCTTACGGAGCGGATCCGGACGACGCTTCTCCGCTACGGGCTCCTGGAAGAAGCGACCCAAATATCGTGAGGGCAAACAGCATGGAAAACGACCGCGCAGCACCTCGCCGGCCGGTTCGGGCCTATGCCCGGCCGGTCCGGCGTCCGCTCGTTTGGGCGATCGACGTCGATCCGGACGAAGACCGCGCCTGGATCGATGGCGAGGTCGTTCGGGCGACCGACGTCGTCTGGGATCTTCCCGTCCGGGGAACGGTGTACGGGCTTTTGCTCAACACCGTAAGCCAGTGGACCGCGTTTCAACCGAAGATGACGCGTCCGCCGTACGAGGCGCCTCCTTCGCATCCCGTTTTGTACGTCAAACCGCCAAACACACTCCTTCCAACCGGCGGGACGGTGGCGTTAGATCCGGACGTCGACGTCGTCGCCGTCGGCGTGACCGTAGGCGCCGTCTTCGCGCGACCGGTTTTTCGGGCCACCCCTCAGATGATCGACGCGGGGCTTCTCGGATACGTCATCGTCGGTGATCTGTTCGTGCCGCACGACGATTTTTTTCGGCCCCCGTTTCGGACGCGCGCCCGGGACGGCTTTACCGTTCTCGGGCCTTGGGTCGTCGACCGGACCGCTTATTTTCCGGACGTTCTACGATACCGTATCTGGATCGACGGCCGGGAAGCGGCGACCGGCGAAGAGCGGTGGGTCCGCCCTCCGGCGGACGTCCTCGCTTCTGTATCGGCATTTATGACGCTTGCTGCCGGAGACGTCCTTTTGCTCGGTACGCCGTACACGGTCCCGCTTGCCCGTCCGGGTCAGTCGGTGGCGCTCGAGGTGGAGGGGCTTGGCCGAAGCGAATTCACCGTTGGGCGAAGGGGGGAGGAGCGGTGAACGGTCCGGCGACGGGCCGCGTCGCGTATCGCGGTGCGGTGTACGACGTGACGCCGGCGCCCGGCGGGGTGTGCCTACCGAACGGGGAAGTCGTGCCGGAGGAGGCGGTTGTCTGGCTGGTGCCCTTTCGCCCGCGGGCGATCATCGCCCTCGGCCTCAACTACGGCGACCACGCCCGGGAACTCCGGTTCGAAGCGCCGCCGGAGCCGATCGTCTTTTTCAAAGGACCGAACGCCCTCGTCGGCCACCGGGGGACGACGCCCCGGCCGCGGTCGGCCCGAATGATGCATTTCGAAACGGAGCTCGCCGTCGTCATCGGTCGGCGGGCGCGGTTTGTCCCCGAGCGGGACGCTTACGCCGTCGTCGCCGGCTACACGGTGGCCAACGACTACGCCGTCCGGGACGACCTCGAGAATTATTACCGTCCGAACCTGCGGGCCAAAAACCGCGACCGGTCGACGCCGATCGGCCCGTGGCTTGTGGCGTCAGAGGCGGTTCCCGACCCGATGAACCTCCCCCTCCGGACGGTCGTCAACGGGCGGATCGTCCAGGAGGGCAACACCCGGGATATGCTCTACGGCATTCCGGAGATCATCGCCTATCTGAGCCGCCACATGACGCTCGACGCCGGCGACGTCATCCTCACCGGGACGCCGAAGGGGGTGGAAAACGTCGTCGCCGGCGACGTCGTCGAATCGATCATCGACGGCGTCGGTCGGCTTCTGAACACCCTCGTCGACGACGGATGACGCGCCGCAAGCCACGGTTCGCGGCAAACCGGCCGTTTCAGGTCGAAACGGCCGGTTTCTCGGGACGGCCGTTTCGCCTCTGTTTCCCGCCGGAAAACCGGTGTGCGGCCAGACGAACGCTTCGCAGCGTCTCATTGGTACTGCTTTTCATCGCTCCGGCCGGAGGGAGGCGAAACCGAAACGTCGCTACGCGCTTTTAAAATGCGCGGGATGTGCCGGGGAACCCGGGGAAGCACCGAAGGGAGGGAGCCGATGCCGCACGTCATCGTCGAATACTCCGCCAACCTGGAAGCGGAAGGGGACATTCCGGGGCTGCTTCGGGCGATCAACCGGACGCTCCTCGGTTTTCAGCCGCTCATTCCGATCGGCGGCCTCCGGACCCGGGCTTATCGCGCCGAAAAATATGTCGTCGCAGACGGGACCGCCGATGACGCCTTTGTCCACGTGACGATCCTCCTCGGCCGAGGGCGGACGGAGGCCGATCGCTGGAAAATCGGCGAAGCGGTCTTCCAGACGTTGAAGGGTCATTTTGCCGGATTGTATGCCCGAAGATATCTGGCATTGTCGCTCACGGTGGAGGAATTTTCACCGCTCGGCACGTTTAAGCACAACAACATTCACGCCCGATATGCGTCGGCTCCGGCCCCGGGATCGCCTGATCCTGCCGGAGCGGACGGCGTCGTGGAGCCGAAGGCCGGTGCCTTCGGTGAAACCGGGCCGACCGCCGGCGCATTCGGTGAAACCGATTCGACCGCCGGTGCACCCGGATAAAACCGAACCGACAGCCGATGCCCCGCCCGGTGCAGGAAAAAGGCATAAGGAAAACGAAAGCAAAATGCCGGGAATGAAAAAAATCGTCTTGACTGCCGTGTGCCTCAGTATTTAAACTTAACATTGTAAAAACGTTAATTAAACGTTATACAAAAATCTGTAACACACGGCCGGTGGGACCTTCCTGCGCCGGAGTCGGCTGGGCGGACGGCGGTCACCGGGGACGACGCCGATCGAACGCGCTTTCGGACATGTTCAGAAAAGAAAAGGAGGAGACCTCCATGGCGATCGTGCCGGCGCGCATCCGCCATTTTATTGACGGCCGGTTCGTCGAGTCGGTATCCGGCAAGACGTTCACGTATCTCAACCCGTACACCGGCAAAGTTCTCGGGGAGGTGACGGAAGGCTTTCAGGAAGACATCGATCGGGCCGTACTGGCGGCCAAGCGGGCGTTCGTCGACGGCCCCTGGGGGAAGATGTCGGTGACGGAACGGCTCCGGTACGTCGAGCGGTTTGCCGATCTCATCGAAAAAAACGGCGACGAGCTCGCGGAACTGGAGTCGATCGATACCGGCCTTCCGATCAGCCAGACGAAAAATCAAGCCGCCCGGGCGGCAGAAAACTTCCGCTTCTACGCCTCGATGGTCAGAAGCCGGCTCGTCGGGGAAGCGTACCGGGTCGACGACAAGTTTATCAACTACACGATCTACAAGCCGCTCGGCGTCGCCGGGCTCATCACGCCGTGGAACGCGCCTCTCATGCTTTCCACCTGGAAGATCGCCCCGGCCCTAGCCACCGGCAACACGGTCGTCCTGAAGCCGGCGGAGTGGACGCCGCTTACGGCGAACAAGCTGGCGGAGATCGCCGCCGAAGCGGGGCTTCCGGACGGCGTGTTCAACGTCGTCTACGGCTTCGGCGAGACGGCAGGCGCCTCCCTCGTCGCTCACCCGGACGTCCGACTCATCTCGTTTACCGGTGAGACGACGACCGGCACGATCATCATGAAAAACGCCGCCGATACGCTGAAGAAGCTCTCGATGGAGCTCGGCGGCAAGTCGCCGGCGATCCTTTTTGCCGACGCCGACCTCGAGCGAGCCCTCGACGCCGTCATCTGGGGGGTTTTCTCGTTCAACGGCGAGCGATGCACCGCCAACTCCCGCCTCCTCGTCGAGCGTACGATCTATGAGGAGGTCGTCCGCCGGCTCAAGGCCCGTATCGACCGGATCGTCCTGGGCGATCCCCTCGACCCGAAGACGGAGGTCGGGCCCCTCATCCACCCCGAACACCACGCCCGCGTTCAGGGGTACATCGACCTCGCTCGACAGGAGGGAGCCGAGGTGGTGCAGGCGCCGCTCCCGGAGGCGCTCAGGGGGAAACCTTTCATCCCGCCGACGCTCCTCCTCGGCGTCGACAATCGGATGCGGGTGGCGCAGGAGGAGATCTTCGGCCCCGTCCTCGCCGTGATTCCCTTTGACACCGAAGAAGAGGCCCTCCGGATCGCCAACGACGTCAAATACGGCCTCGCCGCCTACATCTGGACGAAGGACATCCAGCGGGCGCACCGGCTGTCGCAGCGGATCGAAAGCGGCATGGTCTGGATCAACTCGCAAAACGTCCGCGACCTCCGCATTCCCTTCGGCGGCACGAAGGCGAGCGGCATCGGCCGGGAGGGCGGCCACTACAGTTTCGATTTTTATACGGAAGTGCAGGTCATCCACGTCGCCATCGGCGACCACCCGATCCCGAAGTTCGGGCGGTGATCCGAAACAAAAACAAAAGGAGGTCTCACGGAATGCGGTTGTGGAAAGCCTGGAACACGTTCGGGCGCAGCCGGCTTCGCCTGTGGGCGCTCGGGGCGCTCGTCGCGATGGTGGCCCTCGGCGGCTGCGGCGGCGGCCAGTCGGCGAACACCGCGAAGCCCCAGACGCCGGCCGAAAAGAGCGAAAGCCCGGGCGCTGCTGTGGAGAAACCGCCTGCGGCCGGCGAGCCGATCAAAATCGGCGCCTTCTTCTCGGCCTCCGGTGGCGCGGCGCCCCTCGGTAAGCCGGAGCTCGACACGGTGAGGATGCTCGTCGACGAGCTCAACCAGAAGGGCGGGATCGGCGGCCGTCCGGTGGAGCTCATTGCCTACGACGACAAATCCGACCAGAACGAGGCCGTTCTGGCGGTAAAAAAGCTTATCGAGTCGGACAAGGTGGCGGCGATCGTCGGCGGGACGATCAGCGGCAATTCCCTCGCCGTCATCCCTCAGGTGGAGAAAGCCGGCGTGCCGTACCTCTCCGTCGCCGCCAGCCGGCAGGTCGTCCGGCCGGACGATGGCTCGCCGCGGAAATGGACTTTCAAGACGGCTCAGGGCGACGACATCGTCATCGACAAGGTGCTGGAGTTTCTGAAAGAGCAAAATCTGACGAAGATCGCCTGGCTGAACGTCGCCAACGCCTACGGCTCGAGCGGCCGGGCGGAGTTCGAGCGGCTGGCGCCGAACTACGGTATCGAAGCGGTTGCCAAGGAAGAGTTCGAGGCGACGGTAAACGACGCCAAGGCGATGCTCACCCGGGTGAAGAAGGCGAACCCGCAGGCGATCGTCGTCTGGGGAACGGTCCAGGAGAGCGCCGTCGTGACGAAAAACATCCGGGAGCTCGGCTTCGACGTCCCGGTCATCGAAAGTCACGGCATCGGCAACCCGCAGTTCATTCAGCTCGCCGGCGAGGCGGCGGAAAACGTCGTCTTCCCGATCGGCCGGATCGTCGTCGCCGATCAGCTGCCGGACTCCGACCCGCAGAAGGCAACGCTTCTGGAGTACAAAAAAGCGTACGAAGCGAAATACGGCACTGCGCCGTCGACGTTCGGCGGGCACGCGTGGGACGCCTTCCAAATCCTCATCGCCGCCATCGAAAAGGTCGGGACGGATCCGGGGGCGATCCGAGATGCGATCGAAGGGACGAAAAACTTCGTCGGCATCACCGGTGTGTTCAACTTCTCTCCGGACGACCACACCGGCCTGACGAAAGACAGCCTTGTCATCGCCCGGGTGAAAAACGGCGCCTTTGAGTTCGTCCATCCGTAAAGGAGCGGTCTTTCACGCGTAAGGTGACTGCCGCCCGATGACGCTCATCCGAGGAATCGGCCGTAGATGTGCGGTTTGCTGCCCCGGCGCCGGCGCCCGGCATCGGTCCGCCGGGGCACGGCCGTGCGAACGCGGTTTTTCGCCAGCCAAACGTTTCGATCGGGCAAAGGGGAGGGCGACGGTGGACGCGTTTTCGCAGCTCTTGCAGCTCTTGTTTGCTGGCCTCACGGTCGGCAGCATCTACGCTCTGATCGCGCTCGGGTTCGTCCTCACTTACAACGTGACCGGCATCCTGAACCTGGCGCAGGGGGAGTTTGCCATGCTCGGCGCGCTCATCGCCGTCTCCCTCGTTGCCTCCGGCATCCCGTACGGCCTCGCCCTCGTCGGGGCGATCGCGGCGGTGTCCCTCATCGGTGGGCTGTTCGAGCGACTGGCGCTTGCCCCGGCCCGCGGCGCGTCGACGGCAACGTACCTCCTCATCACGATCGGTTTTTCGTTCGCCATGCGAGGGCTCGCCATCTTCGTCTGGGGCACCCAACCGTACGCGTTGCCGCCGTTTACGTCGGACAGATCGTTTTCCCTCCTCGGCGCGGTGATCCAGACTCAGAGCCTGTGGGCGGTCGCCCTCTCCGTTCTGGCGTTCGGAGCGCTAGAAGGCGCGTTCAACCGGACGTACGCCGGCAAGGCGATGCAGGCGTGTGTTATCAACCCGGTGGCCGCCCGCCTCGTCGGCATCGATCCAAAGCGGATGGCGCTTTATACCTTGGCGGCGAGCGCCGGTCTTGGCGCCCTGGCCGGCGTCACCGTCGCGCCGATCTCCGGCGCCTCCTACGGGATGGGTCTCATGCTGGGCCTGAAAGCGTTTGTCGCGGCGGTCATCGGAGGGTTGACGAACGCCCCGGCGGCAATCGCCGGCGCCTATCTCATCGGCATCACAGAAGCGCTGGTCGAAGGATACTTATCGTCGTCGTACAAAGATGCGGTGAGCTTTCTCTTTTTGCTGATCATCCTGTTGTATCGGCCGACCGGGCTATTTGCTCGGGCGGAAGGAAAGCGGGTGTAAGCCTTGGCTTCGCGTCGGTGGACCATAGCGGTCGCCGTCTTCGGCCTTGTCGCAATTCCGTTTATTTTTACCGACAACAACTACGTTCTTAGCCTTATGATCCTTATCGGCCTCTTTGGCCTCATGGCGACGGGACTTCTCCTGCTCATGGGGTATGCCGGACAAGTGTCGCTAGGTCATGCCGCTTTTTTCGGCTTGGGCGCTTATACGTCGGCATACCTCACCACTCGCCTCGGCTGGTCGCCGGCCGCGGCCCTTCTGATCGGGATTGTTGTTTCGCTCGCCGTCGCCTTCGTCATCGGCTTGGCAGCGCTTCGGCTTCGGGAGCATTACCTGGCGCTTGCGACCCTCGGCTTCGGCGTCATCATGTATACCATCTTCAAAAACGCTAAAGCGATCACCGGCGGTTTGGACGGCTTTTTCGGCGTCCCTCCGTTTTCCATCGGTTCTTTCGTCTTCGCAGATGAACGCGCTTCGTACGCGCTTGTCTGGGGAGCCGTCGTTTTGGGTCTCTGGTTTGCGGCCAACGTTCTTCATTCCCGAGCGGGCCGGGCGATTCGGGCCCTCCACGACAGCGAATTCGCCGCCGAGGCCCTCGGGGTGAACGTCTTTCGGGCGAAACTCGACGTCTTTTTGCTGAGCGCCGCCTACGCTTCCGTCGCCGGAAGCTTGTACGCGCACTACGTCGGGTTCATCAATCCCCAGCTTTTCGATCTGGTGACGTCGATCACGCTGGTGGCGATGGTGATTATCGGGGGAAATCGCGCCATCATTGGCGGCGTTCTCGGCGCCGGAGTCTACGTCGTCCTTGGGGAAGGGCTCAAGGCGGTCGTGCCAAAGCTCATCCCGACCGCCGGCGGGGAGTTCGAGCTCCTCTTTTTCGGGCTCCTGATCATCGTCATCATGATCTTCAAGCCGGAAGGGCTGACCGGCTTCAGGTGGCCGACGGCCCTTCGCCCGGGGAGGGAAGCCCGGTGACGGAGCCGCTCCTTACTTTAAACGGCGTGATGAAACGCTTCGGCGGCGTCGTCGCCGTCCAGGGGGTGACGTTCGACGTCCGTCCGCAGGAGATCGTCGCCCTCATCGGTCCGAACGGCGCCGGAAAAACGACCCTCTTCAACATGATCAGCGGCATCTTTTCACCGACCGCCGGCGAGATCCGCTTTGCCGGCCGGCCGATCCACGGCCTCTCGCCGCACGCCATTGCTCGCCTCGGCTTGACGCGGACGTTTCAGAACCTGCAGATCTTCTATCACATGACGGTGCTCGAAAACGTCCTCGTCGGGCTGAACGTCCGGCTGAAGACCCGGATGCTCGCGGCGGGTCTCAGACTTCCGCGCGTTGCCGAGGAGGAACGGAGGGCGCGCGATATGGCCCTTCAATGGCTCAATCGGGTCGGGCTCGCAGCGCTTGCCGACCGGCCGGCGGCGACGCTCTCCTACGGGCAGCTGAAATTGCTTGAAGTCGCCCGGGCTGCGGTGTCCCAGCCGGCGATGATCCTCCTCGACGAGCCGATGGCGGGGCTCAACCCGGCGGAATCCCAGGCCCTCGTCCGGCTTATGCTCGCGATGCGGGAAGAAGGGACGACGTTTCTCTTCGTCGAGCACGATATGGAGGCGGTGATGACGGCCGCCGACCGGATCGTCGTCCTCGACTACGGCCGGATGATCGCCGTCGGACCGCCGGCGGAGATCGCCGTCCATCCGGAGGTGATTCGCGCCTATCTCGGCGCGGAGATCGAGGTGATCGCCGGTGCTCACCCTCAATGAGGTCAATACGTATCACGGACACCTGCACGTTCTTCACGATATCACCTTTACCGTCGAGCCCGGCGAAATCTTTGCCATCGTCGGAGCGAACGGCGCCGGAAAAAGCACCCTTCTCGGGACGATCGCTGGCCTATACGTGCCGCGGCGGGGCGTGATCACCTTCCAAGGAAGGTCTCTTCCGTACGGCCGGGCGGAACGGATCGTCCGCCTCGGATTAAGCCTCGTACCGGAGCGGCGACAGATTTTCGACGACCTCTCGGTGCGGGACAACCTCTTTCTCGGCGCCTATCACCGGATGCGACGGCGGGACCCGTCGGTGATGGACGATTTCCGGCAGGTGCTCCGGCTGTTTCCTCGGCTCGAATCGATGCTCGACCGACCGGGCGGGCTTTTGAGCGGCGGCGAGCAGCAGATGCTCGCGATCGGTCGGGGGCTCATGGCGAGGCCGAAGCTCATCATGCTCGATGAGCCTTCCCTAGGGTTGGCGCCGCTCATCGTGCAGGAGATCTTCCGGTCGCTCGTCGAGATGCGGGAGGCGTACGGGCTTACGGTCCTCCTCGTCGAGCAAAACGTCCGGGCGGCGCTTTCGATCGCCGACCGGGCGATCGTCCTCGAGCGGGGCCGGGTAGCGCTGGCCGGGAACGCCAGGGCGCTGCTCGAAGATGAGTCCGTCCGACGGACGTATCTGGGGGTGAAAGGCGATGACGTTCACCGACGGCGGGCGTAAGGGGCTCTGGATTGGCGGTCGGTACGGGCCGGCGGCGTCGTGGATGCCGGTCGTGTCGAAGGCGGACGGCCGGGTGCTCGCGGAGGTCGGCCGGGCGGGCGCCGACGACGCCAGGCGGGCCGTGAAGGCCGCCGCCGAAGCGTATCCCACATACCGCCGCCTGCCGGCCCACGTCCGGGCCGCCATTCTGTACCGGGTCGCCGAAGCGCTGGAGACGCGGCGAGAGGAGGTTGCCCGCCTCATTGCCGAAGAGGCCGGAAAGCCGCTGAAAGCCGCCCGGGCGGAAGTCCTTCGGGCGGTTCAGACGTACCGCTTCTCCGCCGAAGAGGCAAAACGCATCGGCGGCGAGACGATCCCGATGGATGCGGCGGTCGGCGGCGAGGGGCGCCTTGGCTTTACGTGGCGGGAACCTCTTGGCGTCGTCGCGGCGATCACGCCGTTTAACTTCCCGCTCAACCTCGTCGCCCACAAGCTCGGACCGGCCCTCGCCGCCGGGAACACCGTCGTTCTCAAGCCGGCCGGTGCGACGCCCCTTTCGAGCTATTTCGTCGCCGAGCTCTTTCACGAAGCGGGGCTTCCCGCCGGCGCTTTGAACGTCGTAAGCGGTCCCGGCGGGGAGATTGGTGACGCCCTCGTCGAACATCCGGATGTCAAGGCGATCACTTTTACCGGAAGTCCCGCCGTTGGGAAGCGCATCCGGGAAAAAAGCGGCCTCAAACGGACGATCCTCGAGCTCGGCTCGAACTCGGCGGTCATCGTCGAGCCGGATGCGCCGTTCGACTTGGCCGTCGCCCGCACGGTGGAAGGGGCGTTTCAGTACGCCGGGCAAATCTGCATTTCCGTCCAGCGGATATACGTCCATGCAGAGATTTACGAGCGGTTTTATTCCGCCCTCATCGAAAAGACGAAGGCGCTTCGTGTCGGAGACCCGCGGGATGAAGCGACGGATGTCGGGCCTCTCATCCACGAAGGGGAGGCGGCGCGGGTTCAGGCGTGGATCGAGGAAGCGGTCGCCGCCGGCGCCCGGATCGCCGCCGGCGGCCGGAAGGACGGGGCGTTCCTCGAGCCGACGATCCTCACCGACGTGACGTCGGGGATGAAGATCGTTCGCGAGGAAGTGTTTGGCCCGGTGGCGACCCTGGTTCCCTATCGAACCCTCGACGAGGCCATCGCCATGGTCAACGACTCGAAGTATGGCTTAAACGTCGGCGTCTTCACCCGGGATATCGGAAAAGCGTTCGACGCCGCCCGGCGGCTCGAGACCGGCGGCGTGATGATCAACGACATCCCGACGTTTCGCGTCGACCACATGCCGTACGGCGGGGTGAAGGAGAGCGGCTTCGGCCGGGAAGGGGTGAAGTACGCGATCGAGGAGCTCACGGAGCTCAAATTCGTCATGGTAAACCTTAACTTCTGAACGAATGAACGAAGCTGAACGAAACGCTGAATGAACAACGCCCGATCAAGTCCAGTATCATGTGTAAATTGCCCTCTTCGGCGAATGAAAGGACAGGTCACTCAGGCATTCACAACGTGCAGCATGGCCGGCTCAGTGGATTTCTGTTGTTCCTTCTTCCACTGCCAATACTCATCCATATTCAGGTAGCGGTGCCCAGTGGTCCACGTCTCGTCTATCTCCATGAGTAGCGCTCCAAGCAACCGTATCACGGATTCCCGGTTGGGAAAGATGCGGATGACTCTTTCACGACGGCGAATCTCCTCGTTGAGTCGTTCCACGCCGTTCGTGGTACGCAAGCGCCGCCGATAGCGATCCGGCAAGACCAGCACGGCCGTGACGTCGTCAAAGCCCTCCTCTAGCACCTTGACGGCCTTGG
>NZ_JXBB01000065.1 GCF_001653195.1 Hydrogenibacillus schlegelii | reverse complement strand
TCCTCGATCGCGATCACCGGATGCGTCCGGACGAGTTCGGTCGTGCGCTTGTGGAGGAAGTCCAGACGAATGTTCCGGATCTTCCGGTGCAGCCGGGCCAGGCGAAGGGCCGATTTTTGTCGGTTCTTTGAACCTTTTTCCTTCCGGCTGTGGGCGCGCTGGCGTCTTTGGAGGAGGCGGAGCCTTTTGGCGAGGGGCTTGGGCGCTTCGATTTGAGTGACGCCGCCGGCTTCTTCCGCCTTCGTCGCGAAGGAATTGAGCCCGAGGTCAATCCCGGCGGCCGGACCCTTAGGAGGGGTGGGATCCGGAATTTCTTCCTCCACCGTTACGCTCACAAACCAGCGGTCAGCCTCCCGGCTGACGGTGGCGTGGAGGATGCGCCCCTGCGGGAAGCGGGTCTTTACGCCGCCTTTCTTCCGGCGGACGGGCTTCTCTTTCAGGCGCACGGCGCCGATGCGAGGGAGCACGATGTGGCGCGCCTTTCCGGGATAACGCCTGTCACTCCCGTCCAGAAGCAGGCGAATCGTGCCGGAACTGTT
>NZ_JXBB01000064.1 GCF_001653195.1 Hydrogenibacillus schlegelii | reverse complement strand
GGGTCTTTGGGTTTTCCTGCGCTCCTTTGTCTCCTGAAGGGCGTTTTTGATCCGCTCGGCTTTGCTCACGGCTTACTTTCCTTTCTGGTCTTCGATGTACTTCCGAATGGTCTCCTCCGATATGTGTCCGACCGATTCGACGTAGTACGACCTCGTCCACAGAGAGGGCAGACGACTTTTCAGGAAGGGAAACTCTTCCCTCAACACCCGAGACGTATGGCCTTTCAACTGCTGCACGATGAAGTGGGGGCTGTTTGTGGGAACGGTCTTCACGAACAGGTGGATATGATCCGGCATGATCTCCATCTGCACAATCTACACTTCGATCTTTTCGGACTTCTCGAGCAACAACTCTTTTAGCCGTTCAGCCACTTCACCCACCAAGACCTTGCGGCGGTACTTGGGGCACCAGATGAAGTGGTAGCCGATGTTGTACCCTACCGTTTTTGATCGCTTCCATCGTTTCCCGTTCATGTCTGTATCATAGCACAACCATTAGAAAACTGCAATACATCTAACGAAAAAGCCGCCTTTCATCCCA
>NZ_JXBB01000063.1 GCF_001653195.1 Hydrogenibacillus schlegelii | reverse complement strand
CGAGCCCCACGCCGTCGGGGTTGATGTCGACGGAAAGAACGCCGCGGGAAAGATCCGGCTCGGGACGTTCGTCCAGTTCCAGCGCGATGTGAACGCGAAAGCGTCCGTCCGGGCCCCGGATCAGTTCTACGGTGTACGCCCGCTTTTCGGCGAGCCATCCGAGAAGGCGCGCCCGGTGCTTCTCGGGAATCCAGAGTCGCCCAAGGACGCGGGGCGCCCGGCGCATGATCGGTCGCCCCAGGGCATCCACGCCGGTCGCCTCCGACAGGTGAGAAATCGTGACGGCCATGCGGAATGCATGCCCGTCGAAGGTGATCTTCAGGTTGGGGTTGCCGCCTTTGGTGCGGTCCCCGCGGGCGTAGAGCCGGTTCTTGCGGGCCGCCCGCCATTCGTCCCGGGTGGCCTTTCCCTTGCAGACGTTCCGCCAGAGCTTTCTTCCTCCAAAGATCGCGGGCGGGACGGTTCCGTTTTCTTTGTGTTCTCTTAACTCCTTCAGTTTCTTTTCCAGCGCGGAAACGCGCGCCTGTCTTGCCCGGACGGTCCGATCGAGCGCCCGGAGTTCGTCTTTCGGAAGGCCGTTCTTCTCGGCCCGGCTCCGTTTCTCCATGGCCCAGGCGAGTTTCTTTCGCGCCCGCCGAAGCTTCGCTTCGGTCGTTTCGATCTCAAGCTCCAGAAGTTCTTTCTGCGCATCGATCATGCCCTGCGCCTTCAGGCGGGCATCGTCGACGTAGCGGGAGTTGAGGCCGAAAAGATCCTGGCCGTGCTTTTTGATTTCCGTGCGGGAAACTCCCTTCAAAATCCGCCTGTAAGACCACCGGAGACAGGCGGAGAAAAGCCGCATCTCGGTGGTCAAGGGATCTTCTTCGCCCCGGGCCCACTTCCGCGATCGGAAGGCCGGGTAAACTTCGGGGAAGAATTCCCCGATGATCGTGAAGCTATTCTTTCCCGACACGCCGCATCAGCTCCTGAAAGCCCCGGCGGATTTTCCTTCCCCCTCGGGCGCCGTCGATCCGGGCGGAAAAAGACGTGACGATGGCCAGAAGATCCTGAACGAGCTCCGCGTGCGCCTCTTCCGGTTCTTTCGGCGAGATCACTTCGATTTCTACGCCGCAGAACTTCAGGTGCCGTTCGAGGTAATCAAAGCCAAACCGTGCCAGGCGGTCGGGAGAGAGGTTTCCCGCGTCGGCCTCTTTTTTCGTCGAGATCCGGGCGTAGAGAGCGACCGCATCGGCTTCTGTTTCGTTCATCCCTCCCGCCTTCAGGATGCGGTCGATTTCTTCTGTCGGGTATCTTCGGTGGCCGCTTGGGAGCCGAATCGGTCGGATGAGCCCTTTTTTCTCCCACTCCCGGAGGCGGTTGGGGTGCACGCCGAGCTTTTTCGCCGCTTCGCGGATGGATAGAAGTTCCATGTCTTTAAAGTATCAGAACAGTAAATTTCAGTCAAGAACAGGGTGGTTATTTGTAACTGCTACGAACCTCCAACCCTTCGCGGATGATGTGATAGACGCTTGCCTGCACTTCCTGGATGCGCGGGATGTAATCCGATCGGACGATGATCGGGATGTCGGCGAGCGAGCGGCGGACGACCTCCCCGCCGTCGTATCCGAGCAGGGCGATCGTGACCAGGCCTCGTCTACGCGCTTCCTCAAGCGCCAACAGGATGTTTTTCGATCCTCCGCTGGTCGAGATCGCGACGGCGACGTCGCCCGGACGGGCATGAGCAATCACCTGACGCAAAAAGATCACTTCCGAACCGACGTCGTTGGCCAGCGCCGACAGCACCGCCGGCTCGGCGGCCAGCGACACCGCCGGATACGGCCGCATCCCGGACGGCGGCACGTTCAGATCGTACGCCCAGTCGTTGGCGTCCGTCGCCGAACCGCCGTTTCCGAAAATGAGCGCTTTCCCACCCCGTTCACGGGCCTTTTTCAACGCCCGGATGGCCTCGACGACGGCCGGAATCTCTTCGACCATCCGAAGGCGGAGCGCTTCGTCGTCCTGGGCTTTCATCACGATGGAACGCGCGACCGCTTCCACGACCGCCTCTCGATGCCCCCGACCCCCATCCTCCCCCTTCTCCGACGCTCGGCCGCCGGTCGCCGCGGCGAACCGCCCGGCCGCCGCATCGGCGTCCCGGTCGAATCCGCCCGCAAAAGCGCGCCCGCTATGACCCTCGCCGCCGAGGAACGGATACAAAAACGCCGCGTCCCCGGCGTCGATCTCCGACCCTTCCAGCGCGTGATGTTCGAAAAAAACGTGCACCGTCTCCCAAAGCGTGTGATAGAGGATCTCGATGATTTCCTGGGCAATGAACGGATGCACGCCTTCCAGGCGCACCGCGTAATCGGCGTGGGCACCGGACGCCCCCTGCAGCGCGAAGGTGAGGGCGCCGATCCGTTTGGCCTCGGCAAGCGTCCGTTCGATCTCCGGGTCCCCTTCCGCCGGCGCGAATCCCATGACCATATCGTCCGGCCGGAAGAGCGCTTCGACTCCCTCGGGAAAAAGGGGCGACGCATCCAGCGCGGGAAGGGCCCGCTTGCCGACGATGACCGGGTGGATGAATTCCACCGAGACGTGCTGCGCATCGGTCGCGTAAGCGCCGCGTCCGAAGGCGATCAGGCGCCCGCCGCGCAAAAACCGATCCGCCATCTCCGCGCACATCTCCGCCAAGGGGCGAGCCTGCTTTTGGAAAAACGCGGCCGACACCGCATTTCGCGCGAGCAGCCGTTCGCGCACCCAGGCTTCCATTCTGCGATTCACCGCCCACCGAGAATACCGATCGGCTGAAGAGACGGCTTCCCTCGATTCGCTCAAGGACGCGGGGAGATCCGATCAGCAGATGCGCGGCAGCGGATCGCCGACGAGCATGTCGATGACGCGCGTTCCGCCGTAGCGCGAGCGAGCGAGGACGACCGGTCGCGCTCCTTCTTCGATCGCCCCGATGCGCACCGCCGATGCGCCGCCCGGCACGCGGCGCAAAGCCTCGAGGGCGGCATCGGCGTACTCCGGCGCCACGACGGCGAGAAACTGCCCTTCGTTGGCGATATGGAGCGGGTCCAGCCCCAGTATTTCGCAGGCGCCGCGCACTTCCGGGCGTACGGGAATCGCCTCGTCGTCCAGCACGACGGTCACCCGGGCATCGCGCGCGAGTTCGTTGAGCGCCGTCGCCACACCCCCCCGCGTCGGATCGCGCAGCCAGCGAAGGCCCGGCGCCGCCGCCTCGATGAGCGCCTCCACCAGCGGCCAGAGGGGGCGCGTATCGGAGGTGAGTTCGGCCTCCAGCTCGATCTCCCCGCGGGCAAGCAAGATCGTGATCCCGTGATCGCCGATCGGCCCCGAAAGAAGCACCTGATCGCCCGGCCGGACGCGCTTCGCCGACAGATCGACGCGCGGATCGACGAGGCCGATGCCGGCGGTCGAGATGTACAGCCCGTCCGCTTTGCCGTGTTCGACGACCTTCGTGTCGCCGCCGACGATCGCCACCCCCGCCCGTTCCGCGGCTCGGGCCATTGCGGCCATCTCCCGCTCGAGCTCCTCCGTCGGAAGTCCCGCTTCCAGGATGAGCGTGGCGACGAGCGCCAGCGGCCTCGCTCCGCCCATCGCCAGATCGTTCGCGGTGCCGTTGACGGCAAGCTCCCCGATCGATCCCCCGGGAAAGACGCGCGGCTTGACGACGAACGCGTCCGCCGTCATGGCCAGCCGCCCGCCGGCGAGGGCCACTTCGGCCACGTCCCGAAGCTCCGTGCCGGATTCGAACACGTACGGGGCGATCAGCCCCTCGATCAACCGCCGGCTCGCCTTGCCCCCCGCTCCGTGAGCGAGTTCGATGGATGGGTCCTGGAAGCGAACGTGCGGCCTGGTCCGGGACATCGTCATCCCCCACCGTTTTTCGGGCTCCTGGCATTTTGTCGGGCCTGCATTTCATTGGCCTTCTCTTGAGACCACCGCTCCGCGATGCGATCCCCCTTCCAGATCGCATACGACGCGGCAAAGGTCACCGAGCACAGACCGACGATCGTGATGGTCAGGTTGTAATACACCTTTTCTGGGGTGCCCTCGTCCTTCGCCTTACTCTCCGACCGCCTGCCGGGCATAGACGTGATGGTAGTACGCGGCGCAGGCCCCTTCGGAAGAGACCATCAAGGCGCCGACCGGCCGTTCGGGCGTACACGTCTTGCCAAACAATTTGCATTGAAACGGCTTGAGCACGCCTTTGAGCACCTCACCGCACTGGGCGGCCTTGGGATCGGTCACCCGGAGCCCCGCGATTTCGAACTGCACTTCCGCGTCCCAGGGCGCAAATTCCGGCCGCAGTTTCAACGCCGACTGGGAGATGAAGCCGAGCCCGCGCCATTCGAAGAAGGGCCGGACTTCGAACACTTCGGCCATCGCCGCGAGCGCCGCGCGATTGCCGTCCCACGGGACGACGCGGCTGTACTGGTTTTCGACCGCCGCCCGGCCTTCTTCGATCTGCCGGACGAGCATCAAAATGGACTGCAGCAAATCCAACGGCTCAAAGCCGGAGATGACGACCGGTTTGCCGTAATGGCGGGCGATGAACTCATACGGCCGGGCGCCGATGACCGTCGACACGTGCCCCGGACCGAGGAAACCGTCGATGCGCATGTCCGGCGACTCGAGGATGGCCCGGATGGCGGGAAGGATCAGCACATGATTGGACAGGACAAAGAAATTCCGGACGCCCATCTCCCGCGCCCGAAGGAGCGTGAGCGCCGTCGACGGCGCCGTCGTCTCAAACCCGATGGCGAAAAAGACGACCTGGCGATCGGGGTTCTGGACGGCGAGCTTGAGCGCGTCGAGCGGCGAGTAGACCATGCGCACGTCCGCGCCTTTGGCCTTGAACTCCAGCGGGGAACCGTGGCTCCCGGGGACGCGCATGACGTCGCCGAACGCCGTGAAGATGACGCTCGGATCTTTCGCCAGGTTGAGCCCGTCGTCCATCCGTCCCATCGGGAGCACGCACACCGGACAGCCCGGCCCGTGGACGAGCTCGATGTTTTCCGGCAAGAGCTCCTGAATCCCGAAGCGGAAAATCGAAAACGTATGCCCCCCGCACACTTCCATCAAGCGATAGCGCTTCGACGGATCCACCCGGCGCCGGATTTCCTGCGCCGTCTTTTCGATCAGTTCCGCGTTCCGGAATTCGTCGACGTAGCGCATCAGAGCGCCACCTCCAGCGCCCGACCGATGGCCACGCCCATGTGGACGAGGAGAATTTCTCCGGCCTTCGCGTCGGGCACAAAATCGATCGCCACGCTTATCCGCACCCCCGCGCGGTCTTCGACCGTCGCCTCCCGCCCCGAAACGGCGATCACGCGCACGGGAACGGCGACGTCGCCGCACGTCGCGCATCCGTCTTCCCGAAGCCGACGCTCCCCGTAGCGGGCGAGCTCCCGATCCATCGTCCGTCCCCTTCTTTCCGAGTCTTAAAACCTTCGTCCAGCCCGACGTCCAACCCGACCGGGACCGTCACCGGCAAAGCGCTCTTTGGCCTTTGCGTGTGCCCGTTTGCCTTCTGCCTTCGCTTAACCGCGTCCGGCGCCTTTTGGGCCCTCGCCGAAGGACGGATCGAATTGATACCCCCGGACCTCCTCCAGCGCCCCCTCCGCCTCCCCGAGCACCGACAGCAGGCGCAGCTGCTCCTCCGCCTGCTCGGCGCTGATCTTGCTCATCGCAAAGCCGACGTGGATGAGCACCCAGTCGCCGACCGTCACGTCCTCCTGTTTGAGCAACCCGACGTTGACCTTTCGGCGCACGCCGGAAACGTCGACCGTGGCGTACTGCCCCCGATCATCCAGTTCCACGATCTGCCCCGGAATGGCCAGGCACATGCCGCCCCCTCCTTCCCGTCTTTTTTCAGGCGACGAGCTCCCAGAACATCACGCGGTTGTTCCCCGTGTCCGCGACCGCCAGGCGGCCTTTGTGGCACCAGAGGCCGTAGGGCCAGCACAGCGTGTCCGGCGCCACGCCCTGCCAGCGGTTTTCGCCGGAGGCCTCGAAGTCCGCCTGGCCGAGCACCGCCTGCGCCGGATAAAACGCGCCGCGCTCCGGCACGTCCGCAAAGAGGAGCACCCGGTTGTTCGCCGTATCGGCCACCGCCAGGCCGAACGCACAGAGCGCGACGCCGTAAGGAAAGCGCATCCGGCACGGCCCTTGCGGGACGTGCGGCAGCTCAAAATTGCGATTGAAATCGCTTTGGCCGAGCACGAGATCGGCCGGGCGGTCGCCCGGCGGATGGGGAGAAAAGCCGAGCACGCGATGGTTTCCGGCATCCGCCACATAAAGCCGCGTCTCGTCCCCGGCCAGGGCATGCGGCCAGCGGAAGGCGTCGGCCGAGACGCCTTTTCCCCGATTTTCCAGGCCGGTGTAGCCGTCCGGCTGTCCCAGCACGACGTCCGGCGGACGGTCGCCTTCCGGAATGCCGTTCCAGCCGAGCACGCGCCGGTTGCCGGTGTCGGCGATGTAAAACCGCCCGGCCAGGTAGGCCATCCCGTACGGCCAATACAACCCGAGGGGATGTACCGGCCCTCCGCGGTTGGGCAAGACGCCGTCCATCGACGCCTGCCCGATGACGGCGTCCGGCGGCGCGCCGCTCGACGTCGGCACCTCATTCCAGATCAGAATGCGGTGATGCCAGGCATCGGCGACGAAAAGCCGCCCTTCGTAGACCGCCACCGCCGTCGGCAGGTGCAACAGGCGAGGCCCTTCCGACGTAAAGTCCGGCTGCCCGAGGACGACGTCGGCCGGCGCATGGTCGCGCTCGGGAAAGCCGTGCCAGATGAGCACCCGATGATTGCCGCTGTCGGCGACGATGACCGTGCGGTCGTCAAAGTACACGCCGCGCGGCGCGTACATCGTCTCCCGCGACGGCGCGGCGGCCGGAAGCAAAAGCCCTCCGGGCGCCGGCGCGCCCAGCCAGCGCACGGGCTTGAGCGTCAGCCGACGCGGATCCATACGCGGCGCCCCTCCACCCGGACGGGAAACGGCTCCAGCTGAACGTGCGGGGCCGTGAGGCATTCGCCCGACGAAAGGTCGAAGCGGAATCCGTGCCAGGGGCAGGTGATCTCCTCTCCATCGACCATACCCGCATCCAGCGGCATGCCCATGTGCGGGCACTCGTTGCGGTAGGCCATCACCTTGCCTTCGAGGCGGACAAGGAGGATCGACGTATCGCCGTGGGAAACCGCCGTCGGTTTTCCCTCTTCCAGCGCGTCGACGTCCGGCCCTTCGATCCAGCCGCTCGAAGCAAGGTCCGGACGTTCGTCGATCACGTTGAGCGGCAGATACCCGGAGCCGACGTCATCTTTGGCCATCCGCACCTGGGCGATCTCCGGAACGCGGGCGCGGATCGCCTCTTCCACCGCGTTTTTCAGCGTCAAAGCCGAAAGCGAGCAGCCCGTGCACGCCCCGTGGAGGCGCACGTAGGCGATTTCTCCCTCGACCTGGACGAGCTCCACGTCGCCGCCGTGAGACCGAAGATACGGCCGCACTTCTTCGAGGACCACGGCCACGCGGGTGGCGAGGTCCGGTTTGATGATGCCGTGCATGAGAAAAAGGGCATAAATCGCCGGATCTTCGATCGCCTCGTAAAGCAGCGCTTTCCCCGCTTCGTTCTCCCGGAGTCGGCGGACGAGCCGCCGGAGGGCAAAGGCGTGAAAGCGTTCGATCGCCTTTTTCAGCTCCATCGCCTTGGTGCGGGCGTCCTCGGGGAGGTTTTTCAGCGCGGCCACCGCCTCGTCGACGCGAAGCGCCAGGCGCTCAAAATCTTCTTCCTGAACGGATTCTTGCCGAACGTGAGGCATCACTCCTCACCTCCGAACGCGAGCGCCTGTTCGAGCGCCTCCTCCGTCTTTTGTCGCAGGAGGTCGGCAAAGGCCCGCACGGCGAGCCTGGAGACGAGCTCTCCGTAGGTCTTCGCCTCCGGAACGAGCGTCAAGACCGCGGGAGCGTCCAGCCGTCGGGCGGAAAGCGCCTGAACGATGAAGGTCCACCCCGCCGGCTGGTCGAGAAGCGCATCGCGGAAAAACGCCTCGACAAACGCATCGAGCCAGACGCCATCCCCCTGCGGATCGGACCGAAGCCGTTCCAAGGCGTTTTTCGCTCCGGCGGTTCGCTGGACGATCCGCTCGCTGAAACGATCGACGGCCAGCTGCAAAAGGACGTTGAAATATTCCTGTTCATGCGGATGCATGGCTTCGCGAAACGGTCCCCCTTGCGCTCACCGCTGCACTTCCTTCCGGCGTCGGTCAATCTCTGCGAGCACCGCGGACACGGCTTGAGCCGCCTCGGCATCGCCGTGCGCCGCAAACAGCCGCTTCGCCTCCTCAAGGCGCGGAACGGCCCGAGAAAAGGCTCCCAGATGGGCGAGGGCGTTTCCCTGGTTGGCCAGCACGCGCGCCCGCCGCAACGGATCGTCCCTCACCTCCGGGAGGCTGAGCACCTCTTCGTAGAGCGACACCGCCTCCCACAGGTTGTCCTCCAGGTGGGACGATTTCACATGCTGAATGGCGTTGGCCAGGTTGATCGTCGCGCTGGCCCAAAGGTCGGGGTGCGTCTCCTTCGTAAAGTGGCGGAGCGCCTCCCGGAGCGACTGAACCGCCAGCGCCGCGCGGAGCGAATGCCGCGCTTCGTGCATCGGCATCGAGAGGTAGGCGACGGCGAGGTTCATGTGCGCCAGGGCATACGCCTCCGGATGCCGGTCCCGCTTGAGCCATTTCAGCGCTTCATGGTAACAGCGAACGGCTTCCAGAAGCGCGGACTTCTGCCCTCCGGCCTCGGCCTGGAGCGCGGTGCCGAGCTGCAGCCAGATTTCCCCGCGCATCTCGTCAAATGCGGTTCGGTCCAGGAGCTTAAGCGCCGTCCGGTAGCCCTCGACCGGCGACTGGACATCCGTGGCCGACCGGATGACGGAAGCGTCGAACGCGCCGGCTTCCGTCCCCCCCTGCGGCGGGGGGGCCGCGGCATGAACGGGCACCGGCTGAACGGTGAGCGACTGCAAGAGGGCCGCCCGCTCGGCATACAGCCGGGCGGCAAAAATCGGCGAAAGCGCGCGGACGCTCTCTGCCGCGTCGTAGAGGAAGGAAAGCGCCTTGGCCCAATCGCCGGAAGCGATGGCGGCGTAAGCGTGGGTGGCGAGCAGGAAGGCCCGAATTTCGCCGTCCGCCCCTTCGTAGGGCGGCGGTTCGACGGGAAACCCGAGCCTCCAGGCCGCCGCCTGAAGCAATAACCGCATCTCATCGTCGGCCGCCGCGAGCGCAGCTCGGAACGCCTCTGCCTCGGGGCGCAACACAAATCGGTTAAACCGCCCTTCCGGCGCATCGGGAAGAAGCGACAGCACGGTTTCCTCCGGGGCGCCGGATAAGGCCGCCCGGAAAAAGCGCCACGCCTCCGGCCAAGTTTCCGGCGGCTCGCCGCGCAGGAGCTTTGTGATGAGCGCCTGGTGGCCTACGACTTCCGGAAGTAAAAAAAAGCCCGCCGCACCCGGAAAGACGCCGATCGCCTGAGGCCGGAACATCGGATTCCCCCTTTCTTCGGCCGATGGCCTCTTTAGGGCTTTCGCGTCCCGGACGTCCCGCGGAAGGGCCGGGCGGGCTCAAGCGGAATGATGAACGCCCCACGCTCTTCATCCCACCGGCCGGAGCGCTTTCCAACGGGATAACCTCCCGGCCGGTCGCGGAACAGCTCCTCGATGAAAAGGCTGCGGTCGCCCCGGCGGTTGATCTGCTTGAGGAGCAGCCCTCCGCTTGCGGCGCGCCGGACGGGCATGAGCCACAGTTCATCGTCGCGAAGCAGGGCGATGACCGTATGCGTCGGAAAACGAGCCGCTTCTTCCGCCGTCAGGTGCAGGTACCCTTTTTCTGTAAACTCAACCACCTGACATCCCCTGCGCCTGGGGTTCACCCCCCGCGTTTTGCACGAGCAAAGCGGCCAACCGCTCCATCGCCGCTTCGACTTCCGGACTTAACCCCACGCCGTACTCGAGATCTTTGGCTTCGATCAGGTAAATCGTCACGTCTTCCGGAAAACGCTCTTTGAGGAGCCACCGCCCGACGGCGAGGGCGTGATCCCAGCGGAAGTCGTGCAGGTTGACCGCCGTCAGCGGCGGCGTCTCCGCTTTCGCCCCCGGCAACTCGAAGATCGTTCCCGGCTCGGCGCCGGTCTTGGCGGCGTCGACGATGATGAGGCGCTTGGCGTCCTGGATCTGAAACACGACGTCCATCCCGGCGGTGCCGCCGTCCGCCAGGCGGACGCCGGACGGCGGCCCGAGCGCCCAGAGCCGCCGGATGAGCGTCGGGCCGACCCCGTCGTCTCGTCGGAGCAAATTGCCGCAGCCGATGATGAGCGTGGACACGTCGACTCCCCTCATCAGAACTGGGTCACTTCATACTTCGCGATCTCTTGCTTGGTCTTCGCATCGTAGGCGTGGACCGTACACACGAGGCACGAGTCGTAGCTCTGGGCGATGTGGGCGAGCTCCACCGGATCTTCGGGATTTCGGATCGGCGTGCCGATCATCGCCGTCTCGATCGGACCCCGCTGATCGTGCCGGTCGCGCGGGCCGATGTTCCACGCCGTCGGCGTGATCACCTGGTAGTTTTCGATCTTCCCGTCCTTGAGCACGATCCAGTCGGCGAGGGCCCCGCGGGCGGCCTCCGTCGCTCCGAAACCGCGCCCGTCCGGAAGTTCCTTCGGCTTGATGTAGAACTTGTCGTTCAGGTCGATGCGCCGGAGCCACTCTTTGACGCGCAAGTAGTACTTCGGTGCCTCGTGCATGCGGGCGAGGACCCGGACCATGACGCTCGGACCGATCTCCTTGACGATGTTGAAGATGAGCGGATCGTAGTCCTGATGTTTCTCGGCGCCGGGACGGCCGGCGATCACCTGGCGCGCCAGCGGTCCGGCTTCCAGGGCGAGCTCGCCGATCCCGGGAACGTCGTAGCGCGGTGCCTTGGCCCAGGTGTACTTGCCTTCTTTGGCGCCTTCCTGCGGATCGATCGGCTCGGTGACGCCGTCAAACGGGTGATACGCGCCGCCGCCGCGGAAGAAGGAATACGTGTGATCTTCGCGGACGCGCATCTGGTCGAAATCGTGGAAATTCTCCCCGTCGTAGACGCCGGAGCGGGAGATGAGCGCCCGGTTTCGGCCCTCGATCGTCGGGAACCGGTAGAGATCCGGCTCAAAGAAGCTGCCCATCGCGATGAAGCGCCCCGGACCGCGGCCGTACTTGTCGAGGCCGATGTCCATGCTGTAGCGGATGAAGAGGCCGAGGTCGGAATCGCGGTGTTCGGGCTTTTCCTCCAGCCAGTTGAGGACGTCTTTCCACGTCTTGTTCTCCAGCCAGCGCTCCACCGAACAGCCGAGCCACACCTTCTCCAGCCAGTATTCGCGATAATGCTCGAGGATGGAGATCGAACGCGTGACGTCGGAAAGCGTCGGCGCGCACATCACGCCTCCGGGCACCATGAAGCTGGAGTGGGGCCACTGGCCGCCGAAGATGGCGTAGATCTCCACCGGCTTCGCCGACTCGATGACGCCGATCTCATAACTCGTGCCCGTAAACGGCGCCCACCGCTTTACGACTTCATCGTACAGCGGCGATTTCTTGTAGTTTTCATGGGTCAGGCCGATGGCAAAGAGCGCGTAAAACCACCGCGGCATGCTCTGCAGCGTCTCCACCGCCTGCGCGATGTTCCGGACAAGCGTCGCGTTCGGCGGGACCTCCGTGCTCCAGGCGGTGTCAATGGCATAGACCGCCTTCGTCAAGTGGCTGCCTCCGCAGATGCCGCAGATGCGCGGCGTGACGATGAGACCGGCCTGCGGGTCTTTGCCCTTCAGGATGATCTCAAACCCGCGGAACATCGTCGCTTCCGTCCACGCGTCGACGACGACGCCGTTTTCGATGGCCACGCGGACGTCCAGATCGCCTTCCACGCGGCCGAGCGAATGCACCTTGAGATCCTTCCGATCGATCGTCCTGATTTCGGACCCTTTTTGGCTCATCGTGCTCCACCGCCTTTTCGTATCGATCTGATCACGATCGTCCTGATGCGATCGCCGCGTGCCGGCATGACCCCGCGGATGACATCAAGGCACGAACATCTCTTCTTTGGCCCACTTCGGCGCCGCCGCCCGCGAGACCGCCGCGCTGATCGAATAGCTCAGGGAGTCGACGCCCGGCGGCACTTCCTTCGGAATCGAGCCGAGCACCTTCTGCGTCTTGAACACCGTTCCCGGCGCGAGGTCGAAGAACGGGAACTGCGGTTCCGTGCACCCGATACACGGCATCCCGGAGCGCGTCTTCGACGATTGCCGGTTCCAGAGGATGCGGTTGCACGGCGAATGCGTCAACGGACCGCGGCAACCCTGTTCGTAGAACAAGCACCCTTTGCGCGTGCCCTGGCCGAACTCTTCCACCGGCTCCTTCCACTCGAAGTACTGCACGCGCGTGCAGCCGGTCTGCGTGAACGTCTTGAAGAACGTCTGCGGGCGCTGCAGCTCGTCCAGCTGGATGTCCTCCAGCCGGCCCGTGGCGACGGCCACGAGGATCTGCGTCACCCAGTCCGGGTGCGCCGGGCAGCCCGGAATGTTGATCACCGGAAGGCCGGCCTTGGAGCGGAAGTCCTTGCCCAGAAACCCGCCGCGCTCGCCTTTTAGGTACTGCAGGCCGACCGACTCCGACGGGTTCGGCTTCGTCGCCGGGATGCCGCCCCAGCAAGCGCAATCGCCGACGGCGACGACGAAATTCGCCTTGTGGGCGAGCTCCCAGATCCAGTCTTTCTTCGGCCGCTCGTGGAACATGTCGTAGCGCCCCGTGCCGTTCGGCCCCTGGATGACCGTCCCCTCGAAGACGAGGATATCCAGGGGGATTTCGTCGCTCAAAATCTGTTCCAGCAGGTGCTGGACCTGATGGCCGAACTCCATCGAAATGGAGTGATGATACAGGATGTTGATGCCGAAGTCCCGGACGAGGTCGATCACCGTCGGCTCGTCGGCGTTCAGAAACGACTGCGTGTTCCCGTTGCACGCCCCGCCGTGCATCCACAAGAGATTGGCCATCCCAGGCACCTCCGTCCCATCGCATCTTCCGTCCGACGCATGCGTCCGCCGCTTCGAGGCGCTCAGACCGCCCGAAAGCGGTCGGAATCCTCCGTCGACCCCGCCAGGAGCACGGGGACGGCCGGAAGGCGGATCCCCTCACCGCACCCGGGCGGCGGCTCGGCCTGCCAAAAGCCGCTCGAGCCAGCGGTCGAGGCCGGCGCCGGTTCGGGCGGAAATCTCCAGCACCTCGATCCCCGGGCGGACCCGCTCGACGGCTTCCTGAAACCGCCGGCGATCGAAGCCGACGGCCTCGGCGAGATCGATCTTCGTGACCACCGCCAGGTCGGCGCTGTTGATGAGCGTCGGGTACTTCTCGGGCTTGTCCTCTCCCTCGGTGACCGAAAAGAGCACCGCCCGCTCGTTTTCGCCGAGATCGTAGCTGGCCGGACAGACGAGATTGCCGACGTTTTCGATGAAGAGAAAATCGAGCGAACCGAGATCCCATCCCTCGATCGCCCGGGCGACCATCTCCGCCTCCAGGTGGCAGACGGTGCCGGTCGTGATCTGTCGGACCGCCGCCCCGCTCGCCCGAAGCCGCTCGGCGTCGTTGTCCGTCGCGAGGTCGCCGACGACGGCGGCCACCCGCCATCCGGCGCCGGCAAGCCGCCGCATGAGCTCGGTGAGCGCCGTCGTCTTCCCGGCCCCCGGCGCGGAGACGAGGTTGACGACGTAGACGCCCGCCGTCCGAAACCGCTCCCGGAGCTCCCGGGCCAAAAGATCGTTTTTTTTGAGCACGTTTTGCCGGATCTCCACGATGCGCGGCGTCATCGTCACCGGTTCCCCTCCTCGTCCGCTTCGCCCTCCAGGGCGTAAAGCTCCAGCTCCCGCCCCGCCCGGACGTCGCCGGACGGCGTCCCGCACACCGGACAGCGGGCCGGCACCGGCGCCGGGAGCGACCGCTCCGCCCGGCATGCCGGGCAGTAGATCACCACGGGGACGTCTTCGATGATGAGGCGCGCGCCTTCCACCGCCGTCCCCGCCGCGGCGATGTCGTAGGCAAAGCGGAGGGCTTCCTGGACCACCCCGGAGAGGGCGCCGACCCGGACGTGGAGCGCCGTCACCCGGCGAAGGCCCATCCGGTCGGCGTTTTCCACCGCCAGCTCGACGAGCTGATGGGCGATCGAAAGCTCATGCATGGGTGAGCTCCCGCGACAGATGTCGCGCCAGGCCGAAGACGAAGTTGAGCGCCGGCTGAAGCTCCGGATCGCTCAGGGCCCGCATGAGGCCGATCAGGCCGACGCGTTTCTGGAGCGCCGAAGGCTCGGCGGCCTCCACCGCCGCCCGTTGCATCGCCCGGGCGACCTTTCCGATCAGGGCGATCGAGCGCGTATCGAGCACATCCTCCTCGAAGAGCGCCCGCACCGCCGGGGAATCGAGCACTTCCTGAACCCGCCGCCCGGCCTGGAAGACCGTCTCGATCCGCTCGGCGATCTCCGGCGTCCGGAGGCCGTCCCGAAGCACCTGGATGAGGCCGTTCACCGAATCCGCAAGCTCCGGTCCTCGTCGGAAAAATCCGTCGATCATCTCGACGAGCGCCTCGACGGTCTCCAGCTTATCCAGAAGCCGGATGAGCCGCTCGATCGTCGCGGGGTCGGACAGCCGCTCGACAAGCTCCCGATCGAGGGCGAGGTCGAGCTCCCGCACCGCTTCCGTCAACCTGCTCCCTCCTTTCTCCCCATCGGCCTTCGCAAAAGCCTTCCCCTCCGATCGCGACTCGAGGCCGGACGCACTGACGTCAAGGTTCTGAAGGCGCCGACCCCGCCGCCGGCGCGGCAACCCCTCCTTTCCTCGGATCCGGCCCGCACCGGGCCGTTGCCACAATACCCCCGGGGGTAATTTACCGATGAATTCATTAGTTGCTATATTTCAGAAATCATGTTGCAAAAGGGGACTTTCCGCCACCCGGGTAGTATTAATTTAATCCGCCCGGTTTGAATTGTCAAGATCATTTTTTTCATTGGTTTTAGTTTATTGATGTATAATGATACGCTTATAGAGCGCTTCGTACCGCGCCACCTGGGCCGCCGGCGAAAAGCGCTCGGCGACCCGCCTTCGGCCCGCCGCCCCCATCCGCCGCCGGAGGCCCGGGTCGTCGAGAAGGCGCCGGACGGCCGCCGCCATCGCGGGGACGTCCCCGACCGGGAGCAAAAATCCCGTCACGCCATCTTCGACGACCTCCGGAAGCCCGCCGGCGGCGCTCGCCACGACCGGCACTTCGGCGGCCATCGCCTCCGCCGCCGCAAGGCCGAAGCTTTCCTTCTCCGACGGAAAAAGGAGCACGTCGGCGGCGGCGTACACCGCCGCCACGTCGTCGATTCGGCCGAGGGCGTGCACGTCCTCGGCGACGCCGAGCGCCTCGGCGAGCGCCAGCGCCCGAGCGTGCTCCGGCCCGTCGCCGACGAGAAGGAGGCGCGCCCGGTGCGTCTTTCGAACCTCGGCGAACACCCGAACGACGTCGCCGACGCGCTTGATCGGCCGGAAGTTCGACACATGGAGCAGCAAAAATTCCCCCGCCGGTGCCAGGGCGCGGCGAAGCGCCGCCGCCCGGGGCGGCGGACTCGAGCGGGGCGGGAAGCGGTCGGGGTCGACGAAGTTGTGGATCACCTCGATCGGCCGGTCGGTACCGAAGACGGCCCGGGTTTCGTCGGCGAGGTGATGCGACACGGCGGTCACGGCGTCGCTCGCTTCGATGCCGAGGCGGACCGCCGCCGTGAGGGCGTAGTCGTACGCATGCAAGAAGATGTCGGTGCCGTGGAGCGTCGTCACCGTCCTCACCCGGTGCCCCGGCACCATCGCCCGGGCAAGGAAGGCGCTGGTGGCAAACGGGACGGCGTAGTGGACGTGCAGGATGTCGAGGTCGGCGTGCCGGATGACGTCGGCCATCTTCGCCGCCAGCGCCAGTTCAAACGGCGGGTGGCGGAAGACGTCGTACGCCGGCGGCTCGACGACGTGGACGACGAGGCGATCTTCCAGATTTCGCAAACGAAACGGCGTCCCGTCGGAAATGACGTGGACCTCGTGCCCCCGCCGGGCGAGGGCGCGGGCGAGCTCCGAGGCGAGCACGCCGGATCCGCCGACCGAAGCATAGCAGGCGATGCCGATCCGCATCCCCTCACCCCCCGCCGCCGTCCCAGTAGACGAGATGATGCCGGCCGTCGAAGGGAAGGGAAAGCGCCCGCCATCGTTCGTGCCATGCCTCAAGCCCGTGCCGGACGATGAAGTGAAACGGCCCGATCACCCGCTCCTGAGTTCGGTCGAGGGGGGCGAGGAGCTGCCGAATCCGCTCGAAGCGCCGGGCGGCGCCGTCGAGCCGCCGCTTTTCCGCCTGCAGGGCCCGGGCGGCGAGAAAATCAACATGCCCTAAAATCTTGCGCAAATTTTCCTCGGCCATCGGGCCGAGCCCCTTTTCGAGCGCCGCAAGCTCCGCCACGAGCGGCGCATACAGCGCCTCGATCGCCCGGCGGATCTCCTGAAACCGCTCCTCGAGCCGCCGGGCCGTTCCCTGCGCCTCGAGCCATGCCGCCTGACACGCCTCGATGTACGCCGGATTGGCCACCGCCCGGTGGGCCTCGCCGCCGACGTCCTCGAGCGCCCGGGCGAGGGACGGCTCGACGACGGTCGCCTGAAAGCGCGGCACCGCCGGCGGGAGCACGAGGCGGAGCGCCCGAAACGCCTCCTTGAGCTCCGCCCAGTAGGCGACCTCGCTCGGCCCGAGGACGGCGGCGAGGACGGGAAAGAGCATCTCCTGCATGATCGGCCGCGTGCCGGCGGCGGTCGACAGCCGTTCCGGCGCCGCCTCCGCGATGGCGAGGAGCTCCGCCGTCGAAAACCGGTGCTCCCCGCGCCGATCGGAAAAGCCGTCGCCGACGAACCGAAGCCCGACCCGGCCCGTCGCTTCGGTGTGGAGAAAAAGATAGGCCCCGTCCGCCGCGTCGAGCTGCGGCGAAAACCCGAGATCCCGGACGACCGCCGCGCCGGCCGCCAGCGCCCCCCGGACCGCCGGCGCCGCCTCGATGAGCCGGCGAAACGCCGGCCGTTCGACGACCCGGAGCCGGGGGTCGTCGCTGTCGAGGAAGACGAGCCCGGTCCCGGCGAAAAGCCGCGCCATCAGGCGACCGAAGACCTGAACGAGGCTCCCGCCGCCGGCCACGGCGTCGCGGAGGAGCGCTTCGGCCGCCGGCTTGAACTCCGTCTCCGGCCAGGTCGCGGCGAGGCGGTCCGCCGCCTCCCGAAGCGCCGCCTCGGAGAGGTGGAGGCGGCTTACGGAAAGGCGACGCTCGGGGTCCGGCGGCTCGAGGGCAATCTTCTCTATGGTCCAGTCCGGCCGGAGGGCATAAAGCCCCCCGACCTCGGCGAAGTCATGGTCTTCCCCGGCAATCCAGAAGACGGGGACGATCCGTTCGCCGAGGCGCGCCGAAAGGTCTTCGGCGAGCCGGATGACGCTCAAGGCCTTCAGAAAAACAAAGAGCGGCCCGCCGAAGAGCATCGCCTGATGGCCGCCGACGACGACCGGCGCTCCGGCGGCAATGGCGTCGATCGACGCCATCGCCCGCTCGTCGGCGCCGATCTCCCGGTTGAACGCCCGGAGCGCCTCGGCGACGGCGGCGGCGTCGAGGCGAAGCGGCCGGGTCGCCGCGAGGGCGTCGAGGCGCCGGCGCCACGTTCCCGCATCCCACGGGTCCGCCTCAAAGCGCCCGAGCGCCTCCGGCCGCCGGTCGACGTAGGCCGCGTAGAGGGGCGGCAAAAGCGGCACAGGACATGGTTCAACGCGCATGGATCGACCCCCGCGTCAATTTTGCATAATGAAATCCCGCTCCGCCCGCTCGCCTTCCCGGAAGATCCGCAGGATCTGGTACTTCGTATTCCGCTGGGCCGGGATGCGGCCGGCTTCCCGGATGAGGTCGAGGATGAGATTCGTGTTCACCTTGTAGGTGCAGGCGGCGGCGGAGACGACGTTTTCCTCGATCATCGTCGAACCGAAATCGTTGCAGCCGTACGAAAGCGACAGCTTCCCGACTTCCGGCCCCATCGTGACCCATGAGGTCTGAAAGTTCGGGATGTTGTCGATCATGAGCCGGGCGATGGCCAGGTTTTTCAGGTACTCTTCGGCGCCGATCTTTCGCGCCGGGAGATGGGTGTTCTCCGGCTGGAACGTCCAGAGGATGAAGGCGAGGTAGCCGACGGCGCCGATCGCCTTCGCCCGGTCCTGCGACTCCCGGAGGCGGATCATGTGAAGCAGCCGCTCTTCGACCGTCTCGCCGAAGCCGATGACCATCGTCGCCGTCGTGTGAAGCCCCACCCGGTGGGCCGTCTCCATGATGTCGATCCACTCGCGCCAGGAGCCCTTCCGCTTGGCGATCTTCAACCGGATGCGGTCGTCGAGGATCTCCGCCCCGGCGCCGGGGAGCGAGCCGAGCCCGGCCTCTTTCAGCAGCCGGAGCACCGCTTCGATGCTTTTCCCGGAGACCTCGCTCATTTTTTTGATCTCGATCGTGGAAAACGAATGGATGTCCACCTGCGGAAAACGGGCCTTGATCTTCCGGACGAGATCGAGGTAGTACTCGAGGGGAAGATTCGGGTGCGTCCCGCCCTGCATGAGGAGCTCCGTGCCGCCAACGTCGACGAGTTCCTGGATTTTTTGCATGATCGTCTCCTCGTCCAGGACGTACCCCTCCGGGTGGTCCGGCGGTCGGTAAAAGGCGCAAAATCGGCAGTAGGTATCGCAGACATTGGAATAGTTGACGTTCCGGCCGATGACGAACGTCGTGATGGGAAACTCCGGATGAAAGGCGAGCATCCGCTCATGAGCCGCGGCGCCGAGCTTTTCGATGTCGTTCGAATCGTAAAGCACGAGCCCGTCTTCCAGCGTAAGCCGCTCGCCGCGCCGGGCGCGGTCGAGCACCGCATCGATCTGGGCCATCCCTCTCCCCGCTTTCTCTCCGGCATCGGATGCCGTTTTCTCCGCATCGGCAAGCGTCCCACGACGCCTGCCCGGTTGCCCCCTTTTGCACAAGCGGAGCCTCTTCACAGGCGGAGCCTCGAAATCCCTTCCCGGCACCGGCGGAACGGCCCCGAGGCGCCGGCCGAACGGACGGGCGCCCCGTCAGCGCGTCCGGGGCCCGGCGGCCGGAGGGCTCAGGCGGCGGTTCGGACCGCCCATGAAGACGACCTCGCTCCGGGTGCGGATCCGCTCGACGAGCCGGTGCGCCCGGAGCTCATCGATCACCCCGTCCCGGGACGCCCCGCCGTACAGCTCCAGAAGATCCTCCGGCGGAAGGTTCGACGTAAAAAGCGTCGGCCGGCCGCCTTCCGCGCGGGTCGAGAGGACCGGCAAAAGCACCGCGTCCCGGACCCACGGCGTCACCTGCTCCGCGCCGAGATCATCCAGGATGAAGACGTCGACGGTCATGAGCTCCCGGAGCTGGTCGAGAAACGTCTCGTCGCCGACGCCCGCCCGAAGCTCCGAAACGAGCGCCGGGACGTAGGCGAAAAAGACCGACACCCCGGCGTCGACGAGCGTGCCGGCGACGGCCGCCATGAGGTAGCTCTTTCCGACGCCGAACGGCCCGTACACATACAGGCCGCGGGCCCCGGCTTCCGGGCGGCCGGACCTTCTGATCTGCCGGGCCAAAAAGGCCTCCGCCGCCGCGATCGCCCGGGCGTTGTGCTCGTCCCGGACGAGGTCGCCCATCCGAACGGCGCGAAGTTCTTCCGGAATCGACAGCGTCCGAAACAGCCGCCGGCGGCGGGCCGCCTCCCGGGCCTGCCGCTCAAAAGCGCACGGTTCGTAGGCAAAGATGAGACCGCCGTCTTCCCCCCGCCGGGGGACCGGCACGTGACCGCGGAAGGCGTGCGTGCAGGCCGAAAGCCCCGGACAGCCGGCGCAGGACGCCGCCTCCTCCAGGTAGCGGAGGAGGGCCGGCGCCGAACGGAGGGCGGCCTCCGGCGCCACGCCGATAGAGTCGATAAGCTCGCGAACCCGCGGGTCGGAAAGAAGCCGCCCTTCGAGCTCCGTCCCCTTCGACCGATCCGGAAGGCCGTCCGGCGCCGCCCGCCGGAGCGCCGCTTTGATCGGCTCAAACATCCTCCTCCCCCTTTCCCGACGCCGGCTCCCCCGCCGCCTCCCACGCCCGGCGCTCCGCTTCCAGCTGGGCGACGATGTACGCCGGCAGCCGCCGGCGCCGGTCGCCTTCCGCCGGCGTCCGCCGGGGCGGCGCCCCTTTGGTCGGTCGGGCGCTGGCCTTCATCTGGCGCCGGTACTCGGCCCGGGCGTAGGCGAGGGCCTCTTCGGCGGTCTGAAAGCCTTTCCGCTTCCAGCTGGCGGCGATTTTCTCCGTGAAGGCCCGAGGAAACTTGTGGTCTTTGACGAGCAGGACGTAATCGATGAGGACGTTGGTCACTTCGGCGGGAAGCCCGATCTCTTCGAGGATCGTCCGGACGAGCCGCTCGTCGGCCGGGGAAAGCTCGCCGCCGCCCTGATAGTTCCGGAGCAGGTCGTACGGCGAGACCGACTTCAGATAACGAAGATGCCGTTCGAACTGCGCTTTCGGGTCAGCCGGCCGAGCGGCGTCCGGCGCCGGCCCGGCGGCGCCGGCCGGGCCGGCCGCCCGCCGGACCTCGGAAGGCGGCGCCCCCGGCACCCGCTCGACGGCGGCCAGGCGCCGCTCCCCGGCCCGGCGGATTGCCCGAAGGAGCGAGCGCGCCTCGGCGGACAGATCGGCGACGATCCGGGCCGGTACCGCCTCCGGGTACGCCTCGCGGAAGGGGGCGGTCACCTCCTCCCCCGGCTCGGCCGCCGGCCGGTCGTCCGAGGCGAGGCCGTATCGTTCGGCCAGCCGCTCGAGCTCTGCCGGTCCCAGCCGGTCGATGAGGAGCGCCAGGAGGACGTCGCTGGCGGCCACCTGCTCCGGCCGGAGGGGAGACTGCAGCTGCAAAAAGAGAACGTTCTGTGGCCGTTCGGCAAACGTCCGGAGAAGCCCGACCCCTTCCAGCCGGCGACGGACGTCGTCGAACCGTTCCGCCTCCGCCGGCCGAAAGCCGAGGCGGGCGTAAAAGGCCGCCGCCGGCACCGGCCCGGGAGCCGGCCGCCGGTCGACGAGGGCGAGGTAGAGGCCGTAAGCCTCCAGGCCGATCACCGGAAGATACCAGTCGGCCAGCGTCGATCGATCCGCCGGCGACAGCGCCGGCGGATCGCCGACGATGATCCACCCGCTTTCCGGCATCACCGCCCCTCCTTTTCCGCCTTCCACCACCGTTCGACCGGCGGCCGTCGGCCGAGCGCCGGAAGCCCGACGTGCACCCCCTCCCGGACCCAGACGACGGCCTCCGGCCGGACAAGAGGGACAAGCGGCGCCGCCGCGGCGATCCGCTCGAACGCCTGCCGGAGGACGGCGCCGTCTTCCGTCCCGGGAATCGCCCGGTAGGCGGCGGAGAGGGCCCGATCGACGACCGAATCCGAAAAATGCATCACGTTCAGCCCGAGGCGGTCGACGTCATGGGGAGTGCCGAGGAGGCGCCACCACTCGCCGACGACGTCGGGGTCGGCGAGCGGCCAGAGGAACGCCGGCGAGCCCTCCCCGGCCATCACCTTCGCGTAAAACGCTTCCCGGGGAAGCTCCTCGCCGGCGATCGACCAGCCGGAGGCCTGAAGCGCCGATACGATCGCCGGCGCCAGGGCGGCGCCGAAGGGGTGATCCCGATCGTAGGCGAGGGAAAGGGCGCCTGATCCGCCGGCGTCGGCAGGCCCCTTTCCGGCGTTACTCTTTTCCCCGCCCGTTTCCCTGACCGGCCGGTCGGCCGAACGGGCCGTCCCGCCGCCCGGATCCGCCGCTTCCGTCCAAAGCCCCGGCGGCCCGTACGCCGCCTCCGGTCGGGCTCGAAACCCGGCAGCCTGAAGCGCCTCGGCCAGCGCCGTCCGGTCGAGATGGGCCGCCGCCTGCCGGAGCTCGCGGGCAGTCCGCCGGACATCGAAGGCGAGGAACAACACATACGGCAGGGGCGCCCGATCCTCGCTCCACCGGCCCTCCGGCCGTTCGCCGGCGCGAAGCCGGATGAGGACGTCGGCCCCCTCCGGCGTCCCCCCCGGCTCGACCGTCGCGATCTCCACCCGATCGAGGAGCGCCGCCCGGCCTTCCGGCGTCTCCGCCCGGACGAGGACGAGCCGGCCGGGACCGGCTTCGGCGACGCGGTACGGGCCGGTCCCCGGCACCTCGCCGGCGCGAATCCGCTCGGCAAACGCCCGGACCGCCGCCCGCCCGTCCGGCACCGGAAGCGCCGCCGCCGGAAAGATCGGCGCCTGAAGCGCCCGGAAAAAAAGCGCCGTCGGCGTCCGGGCCCGGAGGACGACGGCATCGCCCTCCTCGGCGACGGCGAGGGCGGCCTCGTCCCCGCGGCTCCGGTAGGCGGACGACCCTTCCAGCGCCGACAGATGATCGCGAAACGCCCCGGTGTAAAACGGGCTCAAATAAAGCGAAAGCGACCGCCGAACGTCCGCCGCCGTCACCGGCGCCCCGCCGTCGAACCGGGCGCCGTCCAGGCGCAGGCGAACGACGACCGTCTCGCCCGCCCGCTCGATCCGGACGTCCCGGGCGAGATCGCCGACGAGCCGCCCGCCGTCGAGGCGGACGAGCCCCCGGTAGACCAGGGACCAGGACGGATCCGGCCGCACGATCGCCTCCTCGAGGCCGAGCGGGTCCCCCGCAACCGGCGCCTCGGTGGCGATCTTGAGCGTCCCGCCGCGCACCGGCCCGTCGTCGGCCGGATGGGAAGCGGAAGCCGGCGGCCGAGTCCCGCCGTCCGGCGCGGGCGGCGCGGGCCGCGGACAGCCGGAAAGAAACGCCGCCGCCAACGCGATCAGGACGCCGGCGGAGATCCTCCTCCCCGGCCGACCGGCGCTCACGGATCTTCCTCCTCCCGGCCTTCCGCCGGTCCACCGGCATCGGCGCGTTGTTCCCCTGCCCCGGCGGCCGCCGGCCGCCGCGCTTCCAGCCGGCTGAGCTCCTCCAAAAAGCCGTCGATATCCGCAAACGCCCGGTAGACGCTCGCAAACCGGACGTACGCCACCTGATCGACGTCGAGCAGACGTTCGAGCACCGCCTCGCCGATCGCCGTGCTCGCGATCTCCCGCTGGCCCCGGGCGCGGGCTTCCCGCTCGACGTCTTCGGCGATCGCGCGCATCGTCTCGAGGCTCACCGGCCGCTTGACGCACGCCCGCATGAGCCCCCGGACGATCTTCTCCGCCTGGAACGGCTCCCGGGTGCCGTCTTTTTTGACGACGACGAGCGGTTCCATCTCGACGGTCTCAAAGGTCGTAAACCGCTGCAGGCAGCGGACGCACTCCCGGCGCCGCCGGATCGCGCGGCCGTCCTGCGCCGGCCGGCTTTCGAGCACCCGCGTCTCGCCGTGGCCGCAGTACGGGCAGCGCATCCTCCACGCTCCTTCGCGTTTTTTCCATTATAGCACACCGATACAGCACACCGGGCGCCCCCGCTCCGAGGCGCCCGGTTCCCGCGGCCCGCAGCGACCGCGTCAGCCGAAACGGCCGGTGATGTAGTCTTCCGTCTCCTTTCGCTTCGGCCGCTGAAAGAGCTCCGCCGTCGCCGCGTGCTCGATCAGGCGACCGTTTAAGAAAAAGGCCGTCTCGTCCGAGATGCGGGCCGCCTGCTGCATGTTGTGGGTGACGATGACGATCGTGTAGCGCGACCGGAGCTCGTCGATGAGCGCCTCGATGCGGGCGGTCGAGATCGGGTCGAGGGCGCTCGTCGGCTCGTCCATGAGGACGATCTCCGGCTCGACGGCGAGCACCCGGGCGATGACGAGACGCTGCTGCTGGCCGCCGGAAAGCCCGAGGGCCGACTCGTGCAGCCGATCCTTCACCTCGTCCCAGAGGGCCGCCGCCCGGAGGCTCCGCTCGACGATCTCGTCGAGACGCCGCCGATCCCGGATGCCGTGGATGCGGGGGCCGTAGGCGATGTTGTCGTAGATGCTCAGGGGAAACGGGTTCGGCCGCTGGAAGACCATGCCGATCTTCTTCCGCACCTCGACGAGGTCGACCCCCGGGGCGTAGATGTTCTTCCCCCGCCAGAAGACTTCCCCGGTGATGCGGACGTCCTTGACGAGATCGTTCATCCGGTTCAGAGAGCGGAGAAACGTCGATTTTCCGCTCCCGGACGGGCCGATGAGGGCGAGAACGCTTCGCTCCCGCACGTCGAGGGAAATGTCGAACAGGGCCTGCGCCCGGCCGTAATACAAATTAAGACCGCGCACGCTGAGCACGGTCTTCGCTTTCGTCTCCGTCGTCAAGGCGATCCCCCGTCTTCGGCCGTTCTGGCGGAGCGCCCCCGGCGTTCGGCCGACGCGCCCACCGGCGCTCAGCCCAAGCGAAACCGACGCTCAGCCAAAGCGGCCGCTCACGTAGTCTTCCGTCTCCTTCCGGGACGGCCGGGTGAAGATCGTCTTCGTGTCCGCATATTCGATGAGTTCGCCGTTCAGAAAGAAGGCCGTCCGGTCGGAGATCCGGGCCGCTTGCTGCATATTGTGCGTCACGATGATGATCGTGTAGCGCTTTTTCAGTTCGAACAGGAGCTCCTCGATCTTCGCCGTCGAAACGGGGTCGAGAGAACTCGCCGGCTCGTCCAGGAGAAGGATCTCCGGCTCGACGGCGAGCGCCCGGGCGATGACAAGACGCTGCTGCTGGCCGCCGGAAAGCCCGAGGGCCGACTCGTGCAGCCGGTCCTTCACCTCGTCCCAGAGGGCCGCCGCCCGGAGGCTCCGCTCGACGATCTCGTCGAGGTCTTTCTTTTTCCGCACGCCGTGAAAACGGGGGGCAAAAGCGACGTTTTCATAAATCGACTTGTTGAACGGGTTCGGCCGCTGCCAGACCATCCCCACCCGCTTCCGGAGCGCCCACACGTCGACGTCCGGACGACCCACATCGACGCCGTCCAGGAGAATTTGCCCCGTCGTCCGGGCCGTCGGGATCGTGTCGTTCATCCGGTTGAGCGACCGGAGATACGTCGACTTACCGCAACCCGAAGGGCCGATGAGGGCGGTGATCTCGTGCCTGTAAAACTTGAGGCTCACGTCTTTGATCGCGTGGACGTCGCCGTAGTAGACGTTGAGCGACCGCGTCTCGATGGCAACGGCGCCTTCGGCGGCCGGTTGACTGACCGCCCGATCTTCCGCTTCTTCCAGCGCGCGGGTCTCAGACCACCGATCGACGACCCAGACCGGCCTCGGCGGGGCGCTGGTGAGCGAGTCGGTCACGATGATCCACCACACTTTCTCCGGTTGTGCTGCGGCGAGCCTCCGGGCGCGCAGCGGGGTGCCGGGGCCCTCCTTCTCCCGCTCTCGCTTTCAGTTTACCGCATCTCTCCGGAAGGCGAAAAGACACCCTTCGTGAAAAATCGACAGCTTTTCCCGTCCCGACCGGATCGTCCCTCAGAGCTTGGCCGCCGTCATCCGCCGGTAGAAAACCCGGGCAAGAAAGCGGGCCATCAGGTTGAAGAGCAAAACCGCGATGACGAGCACCGCCGACGCTCCGGCGGAGACTTCCTTGGCGTCCGGGATGAGCCCTTCGGAGTTCACCTTCCAGATGTTGACGGCGAGCGTTTCACCGGGGCGAAACGGATTGAAAGGCGACGTGGGCGAAAGCGGATTCCAGTCGTGAAAATCGAGCCGCGGCGTCGACATGCCGGCGGTGAAGATGAGGGCCGCCGCCTCGCCGAACGCCCGGCCGGCGGTGAGGATGGCGCCGGTCACGATCCCCGGAAGCGCCGACGGCAGGACGACGTCGGTGATCGTCCGCCAGCGAGAGACGCCGAGGGCGAGGCTCGCCTCCCGCTGCTCGTGGGGCACCGCCCGGATCGCCTCCTCGCTCGTCCGGACCATGAGGGGCAGGTTGAAGAGCATGAGGGCGAGGGCGCCCCCCATCAGGGTGTAGCCCCAGCCGGTGTAGTAGACGAAGACGATGAGGCCGAAGAGTCCGACGACGATCGACGGAAGCGACGACAGCACCTCGATCGCCGCCCGAATCGTGTCGGTCAGCCGACCGGGCCGGGCGTACTCCGCCAGGTAGATGCCGCCGCCGACGCCGATCGGGACGGTAAAGAGCATCGTCAAAAAGAGCATATAAATCGAGTTAAACAGCTGCGGTCCGATGCCGGAGCCGGCGGAGAGGCTCTGGGGCGGGCTCGTCAGAAACGTCCACGAAAGCTTCGGAAGCCCCCGAGCAAGAATGTAGCCGAGCAGTCCGACCAGCAGGACGACGAGGAGCGCCGCGATGAGATAGAAGACGGCCGTCATCACCCGATCGACGATCTTTGCCGTCATCGGGACATCAACCTCCCGCGGCGGCCCACCCAGCGGACGGCGAAGATGAACACCGTCGACATGAGGAGGAGAAGAAGCGCCAGCGACCAGAGGACGTTGTTTTCCACCGAACCGGCGACGGTGTTCCCCATGTTCATCGTGATGACCGTCGTGATCGTCGAGGCCGGTTCGAGGAGGCTCGTCGGCATGTTCTTGCCGTTTCCGATGACCATCTGCACCGCCAGCGCCTCGCCGAACGCCCGGGCCATGCCGAAGATGACCGCCGTAACGAATCCGGGGGCGCTCGCCCGCATGAGGATGCGCCAGATCGTCTGCCAGCGGGTCGCCCCGAGGGCGTACGAGCCGGCCTTGATCTCCGGCGGGACGGCCGAGAGGGCATCGACGGAAATGCTCGTCACCGTCGGAAGGATCATCACCGCAAGCACCAGAATCCCGGCGAGAAGCCCGAAGCCGAGCCCGCCGGCATGCTCCCGGAGGAACGGCACGATGAGCGTGAGCCCCGTAAAGCCGTAGACGACCGACGGAATGCCGACGAGGATCTCGATCACCGGCTGCATGAGCTTCCGCCCCCAGGACGGCGCGATCTCGGTCATGAAGATCGCCGCGCCGATGCCGATCGGGCCGGCGATGAGGGCCGAGAAAAACGTGACGATGAACGACCCGACGATAAACGGCAGCACGCCGAACTTCGGGCCGCCCTCGGATTCGGTGAGCGTCGGCCGCCACTCCGTCCCGAACAAAAAGTCCAGCACGTTGACGTGGTTGACGAAAAACGTCGCCAGGCCCCGGGAAAACACGAACAGGTAAATGGCCGCGACGGCGACGAGGATCACCGCCACGGACAAAAGCGTCGCCGCGTAGCCGAGCCGGTCCCGAAAGCCTTCCCGCGTCCGCCGGCCCGCGATCAGGGGATGTGCTTCCATCCGACCCGTCCGTCCTTTCTGCCCGTCCTTCCGGTTCCGCCCGTCCGTTCGCCCGCCGGGCGGTCTGAATCCCACCGTATTATTGTCGATTTTCGTCTGCGGCGCAAGGGCATGCCGGCGCCCGGCTTAGGGTCCGGCCGGATGAGACGGCCGGCGTTGCAGACCGCCCGACGTCTTGCGGGCGCCGGGCCCCCTTTTGCGGGAAAATGACAAAAGGGGGAGCGTTCTCCCCCTTTTGGCCGGCGTCACGGCAAACCGTGCCTTTCTTTCTGCGTCTATTTCTGCGTCACGTTCCCCGCGGCGTCCCGCTCGACCTTCATCTTCGAGACGGGGATGTAGCCGCCCTCGACGACCGGGCCGTTTTGCACTTCCTCCGAGAGCATGAAGTCGAGGAAGGCCTTCACGACGCCTTGCGGCTCGCCCTTCGTGTACATGTGCTGGTACGCCCAGACCTTGTAGGCGTTCGTGATGACGTTTTCTTCCGTCGGCTCGACGCCGTCGATCTTGAGGGGTTTCACCGACCCGTCGAGATACGAGAAGGCGAGGTAGCCGATCGCCCCGGGCGTTTCGGCGATGATCTTCCGCACCGTGCCGGACGAGTCCTCTTCGATGCCCGAAGCTTCCTCGGCGCCGTTGAGGGCGTACTTCTTGAACGTCGCCCGGGTGCCGGAGCTCGCCGGCCGGTTGACGAGGGTGATCTTCACATCCTTCCCGCCGACGTCTTTCCAGTTCGTGATCTTGCCGGTGAAGATGTCGATGAGCTGCTGCTGCGTCAGGTTGTCGACGCCGACATCGGGGTTCACGACCGCCGCCATGGCGACGACGGCGACCTTGTGGTCGACGAGGTCCTTCGCCTCTTCCGGCTTCAGCTTTTCTTCAGCAAAGAGGTCGGAGTTGCCGATGTCGACGGCGCCCTGGGCGACCTGAGAAAGCCCCGTGCCGCTTCCGCCGCCCTGAACGGTGATTTTGACGTTCGGATGCTTTTCCATGAACATCTCGGCGGCCTTTTCCACGAGCGGCTGCATGGCCGTCGACCCGGCCGCGGTGATCGATCCGGTCAGTTCGTCGGTCGTTCCCCCTGTGTCCGTCTTCGTCCCTTCCGTTCCGCCGGCGTCCTGATTCGTCCCTTCCGTCCCGGTCGCGTTCTGATCCGCATTCCCGGACGGCGCGCCCTGACCGCCGCACGCCGCCAGAACCGTGATCGCGGCGACCAGCAGCAAAAGAAGCGCCCATCCTTTCCGACCGCTTCGCACCGGCATGCCCTCCTTCATCGCGTGGTTCGGGCCGCGTCTGGGCTCCGTCCAAGTCCTATGATAGCGGCCGGTCGGCGACCGGTGGTTAAGGCTTTGTAAAGAGAACGTAAAGAAACCGTAAAAATGGGATGCAGTCCATTTTTACGGTTAAAACGATCGTGTTATTCATTCATGATCGGCCCTTACGGACGGACGGCGCCGCACGATCGGCGGCGCGATCATCAATACCGATCGGCCCTTACGGCCGGACGGCCGCTTCCGGCTCCGGTCGGGCCCGCTCCGCCGCCGGCCGCCCCCCCGTCGCCTCCCGGTCGGCGATGAGGCGGAGCAAATCGACGATCCGGGCTGAATAGCCCCATTCGTTATCGTACCACGCCATCACCTTGACCATGCGGCCGACAGCGTCGAGGGTCGGCCCGTCGACGATCGCCGACCGGTCATCGCCGTTGAAGTCGACCGAGACGAGGGGAAGTTTCGAAACGCCGAGGATGCCCTGAAGCGGGCCGGCGGCGGCGGCCTCAAAGGCCGCGAGGAGCTCCTCCGGCGTCGCCGGGCGGCGAAGTTCAGCGACGAGGTCGACGACGGAGACGTTCGGCGTCGGCACCCGGAGGGCGAGGCCGGTGAGGCGCCCGGCGAGCTCCGGCAGCACCTTGCCGACCGCTTTGGCGGCGCCGGTCGTCGTCGGGATGATCGACTGGCCGCTCGACCGGGCCCGGCGGAGATCTTTATGGGGATTGTCGAGCACCTTTTGATCGTTTGTCACCGCGTGGACCGTCGTCATGAGGCCCGCCTCGACCCCGAACGCCTCGTGAAGGACCTTGACGACCGGCGCGAGGGCGTTCGTCGTGCAGGAGGCCCCGGAGAGGATGCGGTGCCGCGCCGGGTCGTAGCGATGCTCGTTGACGCCGTAGACGAGGGTGACGTCCTCGCCCTTGGCCGGCGCGGTGATGAGCACCCGCCGGGCGCCGGCGGCGAGGTGCTTCTCCGCCCCCGACCGATCGGTAAACTTGCCGGTCGCCTCGACGACGACGTCGATGTCCAGCGCCTTCCACGGCAGGCGGGCCGGATCCCGGTCGGCGACGAGGCGGATCGGCCGCCCGTCGACGACGAGGGAATCGTCTTCCGCCCGCACGTCCCGCCGGAAACGGCCGTGGACGGAGTCGTACGTGAGGAGGTGGGCCAGCGTCTCGGCCGGGTGCGTGGCGTTGACGGCGACGACCTCCAGGCGAGCGTCCCCCACCTCGACGATCCGCCGGAGCACCATCCGACCGATGCGACCGAAACCGTTGATCGCGATCCGAAGGGTCATGTTCCGTCCTCCCTCGGAATGGGTGTGATCCGTTCCTGCCCTTAATTATAACGGGTATGACACATTCTTCAATATAGGATGGATCAATGGCCCAAAAAGGCGCCCGCTCTGGGCGGGGCCGTCCGATTCGGTCGATCGCCGGGGCGACCGGCCGGATCGGCGGGCCGGGAGGAGGTCGGCCGCCGGCCGGGCGGCCTAGCTCCCCGCGCCGAGGCGGGCGCCGTGGACCTGGCGATAGCGCGTCTCGAGATAGAGCACCCGGAGAAGGTAGTGGCGCGTTTCGCCGAACGGAATGTCGCCGAGGCGCCGGGCGGTCCCGTCCCAGACACCGGCCTTAAGCCACCGGTCGACGCGCCCTTCGCCGGCGTTGTAGGCGGCGAGGGCGGCAAGGGTGTTGCCGCCGTAACGGTCGAGGAGGTAGCGGAGATACAGGCTTCCGAGGAGGATGTCCGCCTCCGGCGTGCCGAGTTCCTCCGGCGAAAGCCGCCGATCGTACCCGGTGCGCCCCAGGATGTAGCGGCGGGTGTCGTCGAGGAGCTGCATGAGCCCCCGGGCGCCTTTTTCCGAGGCGGCGCCGTGGACGAAACCGCTTTCGGCCCGGATCACCGCCGCGATGAGGGCGGGATCGACCGCCGCTTCCCGGGCGGCCCGGCGGATGGCGTCGGGGTAGTCCAGCGGATACATCCACCGCCAAAGGGGCGGCAGCCGGACGGCCAGGGCGAGGACGAGAAGGAAAAGGACCGAAAGGAGGATCCGCCTAAGGAGCATCCGCGTTTCCCTTCCGCTGGCCCGTCCGATTCGGCCGGACGGCGTACGTCCAGAGGGCGTCGATCTGCCGGGCAAGCGCCTCGACGCCGTCGCGGTTCACCAGGACGACGTCGGCCCGGGCGCGCTTTTCTTCCATGGGGAGCTGGGCCCGAAGGCGCGCCTCCGCCTCCTCCCGATCGAGGCCGTCCCGGGCCATGAGCCGCCGGAGCTGTTCGGCTTCGTCCACGTAGACGACGACGGTGAGATCGACCGCCCGATCGAGCCCGGTCTCAAACAAAAGCGGCACCTCGAGGACGATCACCGGCGCGCCGGCGGCCCGGAAGCGCTCGATCAACGCCTGCATCCGCCGGCGGACCTCCGGGTGGACGATCGCCTCGAGGTCGCGGCGGGCGGCCGCATCGCGAAAGACGAGCCGGCCGAGGGCGGCCCGGTCGAGCCGCCCGTCCGGGCGAAGGACGCCGGCGCCAAAGCGCCGGACGATCGCCGCGAGGGCCGGTGTCCCCGGTTCGACGGCCTCCCGGGCGAGCCGATCGGCGTCGACGACGGCGGCGCCCCGCTCGGCGAACAGACGGGCGGCCGTGCTCTTGCCGCTGGCGATGCCGCCGGTCAGCCCCACGATCATCGCCGGCCCTCCCCGGCGGGCGCCGCCGAGGCCGCCGAGTGGCGGGCCGAACGGCAAGCGGCGAGCGCCCCGGCGGCCGAAGCCGGCGGCCTTTCGGTCGAAGCGGACGGGGCCCGTCCGTTTTCGGCGCCGACCTCCGGCTGACAGCGGGGGCAGAAGCGGCTTCCCCGGCCGGCGACGACCGTCCGTTCGATCGCGGTCCCGCAGCGCGGGCACGGCTCGCCTTCCCGGCCGTAGACGGCAAGCGCCAGCTGAAAATAGCCGAGGGCGTCGTTCGGGCCCCGGTACGACCGGACGCTCGCGCCGCCCCGGGCGATGCCGTCTTCGAGGACGCCCCGGACGGCGGACCAGAGGGCCGCCGCCTCGTCCGGCCGGAGGCTCCCGGCAGGGCGCCGGGGGTGGATCCCCGCCCGGAAAAGCGCCTCGTCGGCGTAGATGTTGCCGATGCCGGCGACGATCGTCTGGTCGAGGAGGAGCGCCTTGATCGGCCGGCGCCGGTGCCGCCCGAGGCGGGCGAGAAGCGCCGGCAGGTCCCAGGCCGGATCGAGGGCGTCCGGGCCAAGGGCGGCCAAAGGCGGAAAGGCGGCGAGGTGCGCCTCCGGCACGAGATCGAACGTGCCGAACTGCCGCACGTCCCGATAGCGAAGCTCCCGGCCGTCGTCGAGAAGGAAGACGACATGGACGTGAGGGGGCTCCGGCGTCCCGGCCGGAACGAGGTCGAACTTTCCCTCCATCCGGAGGTGAACGACGAGGACGTCGGGCGAAAGGGCCAGAAGCAGGTATTTCCCCCGCCGGTCGATCCGCCCGAAGGTCCGGCCGACCAGGCGCCGGCAAAACGCCTCCGGTTCCGGCGAACGGATGAGGCGCGGCAGGCGGACGTCGACCGCCGCGATGCGCCGCCCGGAAAGCGACGACTGAAGCCCCCGGCGGACCGTCTCGACTTCCGGAAGTTCCGGCATCGCATCCCCTCCTCCTTTGCCTTCGGATCGTCCCGGCCCACGTCCGAACCGGCACCCGGACCGCGCCGGCCCGGCGGATCGGCGATCGCGGACCTCAGGCGCTTCGCCGATCGCAGGCCGGCGAACGGGAGCCGGCGTGGCATCGGTGACGCGCATCAGAGGCCCTTCGCGGTCGCAGGCCGACGGCGCGTCCGTTCGGATCATTTGGCGTCGTACCACGTCGGGCCGACGGCGACCTCGACCTTGAGGGGAACCCGGAGACGGGCCGCCTGCTCCATCCGCTCCTTCACCAGGGCGGCGAGGGCCGGCGCATCCGCCTCGGCCACCTCGAAGACGAGCTCGTCGTGAACCTGAAGCAGCATTCGGGCCCGAAGGCCCGCCGAGCGGAGGGCCCGATCGACGTCGAGCATCGCCTTTTTGATGATGTCGGCGGCCGTCCCCTGGATGGGCGTGTTCATCGCCGCCCGTTCGGCAAAACTCCGGCGGGCAAAGTTTTTGTCCCGAATCTCTGAAAGCTCCCGCCGCCGGCCGAACAGCGTCTCGACGTAGCCCCGCTCCCGAGCCCGGGCGACCGCTTCGTCGAGGTAGCGCTTGACGTCCGGGTACGTGGCGAAGTACCGCTCGATGAACGCCGCCGCCTCTTTCCGACCGATCCCGAGGTTCTGGGAGAGGCCGTAGTCGCTGATGCCGTAAATGATGCCGAAGTTGACCGCCTTCGCCTGCCGGCGGTGAAGCGGCGTGACGGCTTCCCGGGAAAGGCCGAAGACGTCCATCGCCGTCTGGGTGTGGATGTCTTCGTCCCGGTGGAAGGCGTCGACGAGCTTCGGGTCGCCGGAGAAGTGGGCGAGCACCCGGAGCTCGATCTGGGAGTAGTCCGCCGAAAGGATGAGAAAACCGGCTTCCGACGGGACGAACGCCTTCCGGATCTTCCGGCCTTCCTCGACCCGAACGGGGATGTTCTGGAGGTTCGGGTCGCTCGACGAAAGCCGGCCGGTGGCGGTGAGGGCCTGGTGGAACGTCGTGTGGATTTTGCCGTCGTCGTGGATCGCCGCGACGAGCCCGTCGATGTACGTCGAGCGGAGCTTCGTGAGCAACCGGTAGTCGAGGAGCTTCGGGATGACGGGATGGTACGGGGCGAGCTTCTCCAGCGTCTCGGCGTCGGTGGAATAGCCCGTCTTCGTCTTTTTGAGGGGCGGGATGCCGAGCTTGTCGAACAGGATCTCGCCGAGCTGCTTCGGCGAGTTCAGGTTGAAGCGGACGCCGACGGCGCGGAAGATCTCTTCCGCCACGGCGGCGATCTTGGCATCGAGCTCGGCGCCGTACGCCTCGAGGGTCGCCCGGTCGACGGCGACGCCGGCGAGCTCCATCTCCGCGAGGACGAAGGCGAGGGGGAGTTCGACCTCCCGGTAGAGGGCCGTCATGCCGAGGGCCTGAAGGCGTCGGGCGGTCGGCCCCCGAACCGCCGCCAGCGCCCGCGCCTTGGCCGCAAGATGCGGATAAAGCCGCTCCGGCGGCGGCAGCCGGAAACGGGCCCCCTTGCCGTAGACCGCTTCGTCGTCCGGAAGCTCGAGCCCGTGGGATCGGGCGAGGTCCGCAAGGGTGTACGCGCCCCGGGTCGCATCGAGGAGATATTGCATGAGGAGGAGGTCGTCGGCGATTCCCGCCGGCCGAAGTCCGGCCCGGGCAAGGGCGACGAAGGTCCGCTTCGCGTCGTAGGCGATCTTTTCGACCGCCGGGTCTTCCAGCCAGCGGCGAAAGGCCGGCGCGGCGAGCGCCGCCGGCGAAAAGGCGACGAGGCGACCGTCCCCGGCGATCGCGCCGCCGGCGATCCGGGCCCGGTGGGGGTTTTCGCCGTCGAGCTCGAGGACGAGGGCCGCCGGCCGCGGAAGATGCGCCGCGGCCGCCTCCGCCGCCTCGGCGCCTTCGAGGACGTCCGGCGCCGCGGCCGCCGCCTCCCGAAGCAGCCCGATCGATCCGCCCTTCGCCCCGGGCGCCTCGACCGGGGGAGACGCCGCATCCGTCGGAGGCGCCTCGTCCGGCGGAGACGCCGCCGCAGGCTCCGCCTCCGGCGCCGCCAGGCGCCGGGCCCGGTCAAGGAGCGAACGGAAACCGACGTCCCGGAAAAAGGCCTCGAGGGCCGCCGCCTTCGGTGGGCGAAGCCGGAGCGCGTCCGGCTCGACGTCCAGCGGGACGCCGCGCTCGATCGCGGCGAGCTTCCGGCTCAAATACGCCGCCTCCCGGTGCGCCTCCAGCCGCTCCCGCAGCTTGCCGCGGATCTCGGCCAGGTGCGCGTAGACGCCGTCGAGGGTGCCGTATTCGGCGATGAGCTTTAAGGCCGTCTTTTCCCCGACGCCGGGGACGCCCGGGATGTTGTCGGAGGCGTCGCCCATGAGCGCCTTGACGTCGACGAACTGCGCCGGCGCGATCCCGTACGCCGCCCGGAAGGCGTCTTCCGTCATCCAGTCGATCTCCGTCACGCCCTTCCGCGTCAGCCCAACGGAAACGCGGGGGCCGAGGAGCTGCAGAAGGTCCCGGTCGCTCGAGAGGATGCGGACGGCGTAGCCGGATCGGGCCGCCCGATCGGCGAGGGTGCCGATGAGGTCGTCGGCTTCGTAGCCTTCCCGTTCGATGAGCGGAAGGCCGAAGGCGCCGACGAGCGCCCGGACGAGGGGAAGCTGTTCGACGAGCTCCGGCGGGCTTTTCTCCCGGGTGCCCTTGTACTCGGCGTACAGGGCGTGGCGGAAGACCGTCTTCCCGGCGTCGAAGACGACGGCGAGATGGGTCGGCGGATCGTCTTCGAGGAGCTTCAAGAGCATGAGGGCAAACCCGTAGACGGCGTTCGTCGGCCGGCCGCCGGCATCGGTGAGGGCCGGGAGGGCGTAAAACGCCCGGTGGGCGACGCTCGAGCCGTCGATGAGGAGAAGCGTGCCGGCGCCGGCCGGGACGGCGGGACCGCGATCGGCGGCCGTCTGAATCGGAGCCTTGGAACGCGTCGTCGCTCACCTGCCGCGTCAGTCGTTGAATTCCCGGATCTCTCCGGTCTTCAAATAGTGGATCCACTCGCAGATGTTCGTCACGTAGTCGCCGATCCGCTCGAGGGAGCGGGCGACGAAAAGAAACTGCGTCCCCTGGTTGACCCAGCGCTCGTCGGCGGCCATGATCTGAACGGCGTCGGTGACGATCGCCCGGTAGAGGGCGTCGACCTCGTCGTCCCGCCGGGCGACCGCCCGGGCCCGCTCGATGTCTTCGGCGATGTAGGCGTCGATCGCCTCGTGGAGCATCTCCCGGACGATGGCGCCCATCTTCGGCGTGTCGACGAGGGGCTTGACGTACTGCTCGGTGAGGATCCGCCGGGCGGCCTTGGCGATGCTCACGGCGTGGTCGCCGATCCGCTCGAGGTCGTTCGCCATCTTGAGCATCGTCGCCACCCGGCGGAGGTCCGGCCCGACGGGATTTTGCAGCGCGATGAGCGTGAAGACGCCGTCTTCGATTTCGACGTTCAGAAGGTTGATCGATTCGTCTTCCCGGATGACGGTGTCGGCGAGGACCCCGTCCTGCTCGACCAGGGCTTTGAGGGCCTTGTCGATCGCCGCACCGACGCGGCTGGCCATCTCGATGAGCTTCTGGTTGAGCGCCTCCAGCTGTTCGTCAAACCGCGGCCGCACGCACATCCCTCCTTTCCGGTCGGCGTTGGGCGCAGACTCGTTCCGGTCGTCCGGGCGTTTATCCGTCCGGATCGGTGCGGAGCGTTCCTCCGCCGGCCGCCGGCGGGCGGCGCCCGTCGTCCCCCCGAGGCCCGCCGCCTTCGTCCCGGGGCGGCGGCGTTTCTTCGGCGTCCCGGACCTTCGGCAGCCGGACGAAAAACGTGCTGCCGACCCCTTCGGTGCTCTCGACCCAGATCATGCCGCCGAGGAGCTCGACGAGGTGCCGGACGATCGAAAGGCCTAAGCCGGTGCCGCCGGAGTGCCGGGAGCGGGCCTTGTCGACCCGGTAAAACCGCTCGAAAATCCGGTCGAGGTCCCGCCGCGGGATGCCGATGCCGTTGTCCTCCACCGAGAGGACGACCGTCGCTCCTTCGTCGACGGCCCGGACGACGGCCCGCCCGTCCTCCGGCGTGTACTGGATCGCGTTGACGACAAGATTCAGCATAATCTGTTTGAGGCGGTCGTAATCGCTCTCGATCTGAAGCGCCGGATCGACGTCGGCCGACAGGGCGATTCGCTTCTTCTCCGCTTCCTTTTGCACCGTGAGGAGAACATCGTCGACGAGCGCCTTGACCCGGACGGGGCGAAAGTCGAGGGGAAGCCGCCGCTGCTCGATCCGGGACAGATCGAGGATGTCCTGGATGAGCCGCTTCAGCCGCTCGCTTTCGTTGTAGATGATCTCGACGAACCGCCGGGCCGCCTCCGGCGACTCAAGGGCGCCGTCGAGGAGCGTCTCGGCAAAGCCCTGGATCGACGTCACCGGCGTCTTCAGCTCGTGGGAGGCGTTCATCACAAATTCGCTCCGGATCCGCTCGAGGCGCCGGATGTCGGTGATGTCGTGGACGACGAGGAGGAGGGCGTCGAGCCGGCCGTCGTCGTCAAACAGGGGCACGAGGTGGGCGTCCAACACCCGCTCCTCCGGAAAGTACAGCTGGAGTTCCCGCCGGGCGGCCGCCTTGGTCTCCAGCACCCGCTCGACGAGCTCCGAAAGCTCGAAGTGCCGGAACGCCTCGACGTGGTGCCGGCCGACGGTCGGCCGGTGGGCGAGGTGGAGGAGCCCCTCTGCCGCCCGGTTGACGAAGACGACCCGCCCCCGGGCATCCAGGAGGACGACGCCGCTCGTCATGTTCATGAGGATGTCGCCGAAGCGCTTTTCGTCGTCCCGGATGCGCTTCATCTGAAGGGCGAGCGACCGACTCATGGCGTTGATCGCCGCCGTGAGTTCGGCGATCTCGCCGTAACCGCGGACGTCGACGGTGACGCCGTAGTGCTCGTCGCTGATCAGCCGGGCGACCTCGGCGACCTGCGTCACCGGCCGGGTCACTTCCGTCGCCACCCGGTAGACGAAAAGCGAAAGGAGCCCCAAGAGGACCATCCCGCCGAGGAGTCCCGGACCCCAGGGGCCGGAGAAAAGGTCGTCCCGGCGGCCGGCGGCTTCCGTCACGACGAGCGTCACCGGAGCGCCGGCCGGGCCGGCCAGGACGACGGGCCGGCGGAAGGAAAGCGCCCCTTCGTCCGACGGCGCACCGAAAACGGCCAGCGGCCGGCCGCCGGCGCCTTCGAGGGCAATTCGGACGCCGGCGGCGGCCGCAAGCCGAGGCAGAAGGGCCTCCGCCTCCGCCGGCGTCCGGCCCTCCAGCGCTTCGGCGAGGGCGGCGGCGAGCGCCTCGCCGTGCCGGCGGGCTTCCCGCTCGAACGCCCGACCGACGACGAGCGCCTCATACAAAAAAAAGACCGCAAAGGCGACGAGGACGACGCCGAGGACGTAGGCGGTCAGCCGGAGGCGAAGGCTCTGCACGGACGTCACCCCTCGGCGACGTCTTCCAGCCGGTCTTCCAGCTTGTACCCGAGGCCGCGGATCGTTTTGATGTACCGGGGCCGCTTCGGATCGTCTTCGAGTTTTTCCCGGAGATGGCTGATGTGGACGTCGACGATGCGGGAGTCGCCGACAAATTCGTAGTTCCAGACGTGGTTCAGGAGCTGTTCCCGGGTCAGCACTTTGCCGCGGTTTTTGGCCATGAAGAAAAGGAGGTCATACTCGCGCGGGGTGAGCTCGACCGGCTGGCCGGCGCGGCGGACTTCGTAGCGGCCGAAGTCGATCTCGAGCTCGCCGATCGTCACCAAAAGCGGCTCCTCGGCCCGGCGATCGCCACCGTCCGTCCGCCGGATGACGGCCTTGATCCGGGCGAGCACTTCGCGGATGCGAAACGGCTTCGTGATGTAGTCGTCGGCTCCGAGCTCAAGGCCGAGCACTTTGTCGAGCTCTTCGTCCCGGGCGGTGATCATGAGGACGGGGATGCGGATGTTTTTCGCCCGCATCCGCTTGAGGACTTCCATCCCGTCGAGCCCCGGGAGCATGAGGTCGAGGAGGACGAGATCCGGCGGGTCCGTTTCGATCCACTGCAGGGCTTCCCGTCCGTCCTGACAGCTCGCGACGTCGTACCCGGCCTTTTCCAGGTTGAACGAAAGGAGGGTGATGATCGACGGTTCGTCGTCGACGACGAGGATACGCTTCATCGCACCACCCTTCTCCAACCGTTCCTCCCCTTCGCGCTTCGTCCCGTGTCGCGCCACCCATTTCAGATCATATCACGTCGGGGGACAAAATAGAAGGCCGGCCGGGCGAGAAAACAAAACGGCGGTGCCCGAAGGCACCGCCGCGAGGCATGCTCAGTAGCCGATGACGGCCATGACCCGCCGGACCGACTCGACGGAGCGGGCGAAGGCGGCTTTTTCCTCTTCCGTGAGCTCCAGCTCGATCACCCGTTCGACGCCGCCGGCGCCGAGGATCGTCGGCACGCCGACGTAAAGGTCGGTGTAGCCGTATTCGCCCGAAAGGTAGGCGATCGCCGGGAGGATGCGCTTTTCGTCCAGCAGGACGGCCTCCGCCATCTCGACGAGGGCCGCCGCCGGGGCGTAATAGGCGCTCCCGGTGCCGAGGAGGTTCACGATCTCGCCGCCGCCCTTCCGCGTCCGCTCGACGATGGCGTCGATCGTCGCCCGGTCGAGCCAGCGCTCCAGCGGGATGCCCCCGACGTACGAGTACCGGATGAGGGGGACCATATCGTCGCCGTGGCCGCCCAGGACGAAGCCGGTCACGTCCCGGACCGACACGCCGGCCGCCTCGGCGACGAACGTCCGGAAGCGGGCGGTATCGAGCACGCCCGACTGGCCGAACACCCGCTCCTTCGGGAAGCCGGTCGTCCTGTAGACGACGTACGTCATGACGTCCGCCGGATTCGTGAGGACGAGGACGAGAGCGTCCGGCGCGTGGCGCTTCACCGCTTCCGCGACGCTCCGGACGATGCCGGCGTTCGTCGTGACGAGATCGTCGCGGCTCATGCCGGGCTTTCGGGCCATACCGGCGGTGATGATCACGAGATCGGCGCCGGCGATGGCGGCCTCATCCGCCGTCCCCGTCACCCGAACATCCCGGCCGAGGATCGGCGTCGCTTCGAACATGTCGAGGGCCTTGCCCTTCGTCGGGTTTTCCTGCTGGGGGATGTCGACGAGGACGACGTCGCCGAGCCCCCGTTCGACGAGCATGAAGGCGGTCGTCGCGCCGGTGAATCCGGCGCCGATGACGGCGATCTTTTTCCGGCGGATCATACCCGGGCCTCCTTCGGCTGCATGTTTCGGATGAGGGCGTCGCCGAATTCGCTCGTCTTGACTTCCGTGGCCCCTTCCATGAGCCGGGCGAAGTCGTAGGTGACGATCTTCTCCCCGATCGTCCGGTCCATCGCGTCGAGGATGAGGTCTGCCGCCTCGTGCCAGCCCAGATAGCGGAGCATCATCTCGCCGGAGAGGATGACGGACGACGGATTCACCTTGTCGAGGCCGGCGTACTTCGGGGCCGTGCCGTGGGTCGCTTCGAAGACGGCGTGGCCGGTCTCGTAGTTGATGTTCGCCCCGGGGGCGATGCCGATGCCGCCGACCTGGGCGGCGAGGGCATCGGAGATGTAGTCGCCGTTTAGGTTCATCGTGGCGATGACGTCGAACTCGTCCGGTCGGGTGAGGGCCTGCTGGAAAAAGATGTCGGCGATGACGTCCTTGACGAGGAGCTTCCCCTGGGCCAGGGCTTCCTGCTGGGCGGCGTTCGCCGCCTCGACGCCCCGTTCGGCCTTGATCCGGTCGTAGGCGGCCCAGGTGAACACCCGGTCGCCGAACTCCGCCTCCGCCACCTCGTAGCCCCAGTTGCGGAACGCTCCTTCGGTGAATTTCATGATGTTCCCTTTGTGGACGAGGGTGACGCTCCGCCGCTTGTTTTCGAGGGCATAGCGGATCGCCGCCCGGACGAGGCGCTTTGAGCCTTCTTCGGAGACCGGCTTGATGCCGAGGCCGCTCGTTTCGGGGAAACGGATTTTGTTGACCCCCATCTCCTCCTGCAGGAAGCGGAGGACCTTCTTCACTTCCGGCGATCCGGCCGGCCACTCGATGCCGGCGTAGATGTCTTCGGTGTTTTCCCGGAAGACGACCATGTCGACGAGCTCCGGCCGCCTGACCGGCGACGGGACGCCCCGGAAGTGCCGGACCGGCCGGACGCAGGCGTAGAGGTCGAGCTCCTGCCGGAGGGCGACGTTGAGGGACCGAATGCCGCCGCCGACCGGCGTCGTGAGCGGACCCTTGATGGCGACGAGGTACTCCCGGATGGCGGTGAGGGTGTCGTCCGGAAGCCATTCGCCGAACGTCCGGTACGCCTTTTCACCGGCAAAGATTTCAAACCAGACGATCTTCCGGCGGCCGCCGTAGGCTTTTTCGACCGCCGCGTCGAGCACCCGGGAGGCGGCCCGCCAGATGTCCGGCCCGGTGCCGTCGCCCTCGATGAACGGGATGATCGGCCGGTCCGGAACGACGAGCCGGCCGCCCCGAAGGGTGATTTTTTCGCCGTCCGTCGGGGGGGTGAGCGTCTTGAACACGGCGTTCCCTCCTTTTTCCACGCTTGGGCTCTTTTACCTTAACGAAGGCGGGGACCGGCGTCAACGCCGGTCCCGAGCGAACGGATCGAGAGGCCAAAGGGCGGCACGATCCGCGCATCGGCGACCTCGGAGCATCGACGACCGGAAACGGGCCAGGCCGCCGGCGCCGCCCGCTCGGCCGACCGTCGGCCGCGCGTCAGCCGCGCGCCTCGATCGGCACGTACGAGACGTTCTTCGGCCCGACGTACTCCGCCCGGGGCCGAATCAGGCGGTTGTCGGCGTACTGCTCGAGGATGTGGGCCGTCCAGCCGGCCATCCGGCTCATGGCGAAGATCGGGGTAAAGAAATCCCTCGGGATGCCGAGGCTGTGGTAGACGGTGGCGGAGTAGAAGTCGACGTTCGGCTTTAAGCCTTTGAGGGCGCCGACGAGCGCTTCGATGGCCTCCGACATCTGGAACCAGTGGGGTTCGCCGATCTTGGCCGTGAGCCGCTCGCTCATCCGTTTGAGGTGCCTTGCCCGGGGGTCGCCCTGTTTGTACACCCGGTGGCCGAAGCCCATGATCCGCTCTTTTCGCTCAAGCTTTTCCCGGATGACCGCTTCGACCCGCTCCGGCGTTCCGATCTCCTCGAGCATCTTCATCACCTGCTCGTTGGCACCGCCGTGCAGGGGGCCTTTGAGGGCGCCGAGGGCGGAGACGACGCCGGAGTAGAGGTCGGCGAGCGTCCCGACGGTCACGCGGGCGGCAAACGTCGAGGCGTTGAACTCGTGGTCGGCGTGGAGGACGAGGGCTTTGTCCAGAGCCTCCACGGCTTCCGGCTCCGGCTTTTGGCCGTGGAGCATGGCGAGGAACCGTTCGGCGGTGAAGGCGCTTTCGGTCTCGAGGATCGGTTCCTTCCCCTGCCGGAGGCGATGCCAGGCGGCGATGAGGGTCGGCGTCTTCGCCACGAGGCGGACGGCCTTCCGGATGTTCGCCGCCTCGGTCATGACGTCGGCCTCCGGGTCGTAAAGCGCGAGGGCGGAGACGGCCGTCCGGAGGACGGACATCGGATGGGCGTCTTTCGGCGCCCGCCGGAGGAGTTCGAGGACGTCGTCCGGCACTCGGGCTTCCTCGAGCAGGGCCGACCGGAGGGCGTCGAGCTCCGAACGCTTCGGCAACCGGCCGTGCCAGAGGAGGTAGACGACCTCTTCGAAGTTCGACCGCTCGGCGAGGGTGTCGATGTCGATGCCGCGGTAGAAAAGCATGCCGTTTTCGATCGCGCTGATGGCCGACTCGGCGGCGACGACGCCTTCCAGCCCTTTGGCGACGGTGGTCATCGGCCTCACCCTTTCTCGATCGTCTCTCGCCTGGGTTGTGAAAGCGGTAACCTGCCTCTGATTCCATGATACCGCATTTTGACCGGTTTGTGAAGGATTTTAAAATCGGGTTTCGCTATGCAAAACAAACAGCGGCTTCGAGCCTCCCGTTTCGCCCGCCGCCCTTAGTGTGTCCGAAGGCGCAAAAAACCGCCGGGAACACCTCCCGGCGGTCGAGGTCAGCCGCCATCATGCCGCTCCGCCGATTTTATCGCCCGGACCGATGCCGGGCCTCAGGCGTAAGCGGTCGGCGGAGGGAATCCTTCGGCCGGTGCCTCGTCCCCGGGGCGGTCGGCGCCGCGGCGCTTTGCATCGCGGCGATCGTGCCCCGGATTGAGGAGCGTCGCGAGCCGGGCGTACATCTCCGGCCACGCTTTTTTGAGCGGCCGGGGGCGAAAGGAGCGATCGACCCACGCGTGGTGGGTCTCCCCTTCGGCGATCCGGCCGCCGTCCGGCCGCTCGACGGTGTAGAAGAAGGCGAGGCGAAGGGGTCCGAAGGCGACCGGCCGGGCCCGAACAACGAGCGGTTCGTCGTACCGGGCCGCCTGAAGGTAGGACACCCGGGCGTCGGTGAGGGGGAGCAAAAGCCCCCGCGCTTCGAATTCGGCGTACGGGACGGCGTGCGTGCGAATCCATTCCGTCCGGCCGAGTTCAAACCAGACGAGGTACTGGGCGTGGTAGGCGACGCCCATGGCGTCGGTCTCGCTGTAGCGGACGCGAATCGGAACGGCGACGTCCGGCGCCGCCAAGGGATGCGGGACGTTCACGCGGATCGCCTCCTGGGCGGGGCGCCGCCGGCGGCCCCCGCTTGATCGGACTCCCGGCGCGGACGGTTCGATCAGAGGACGTTGGCCCGACCGAGGTAGACGTGGCCGTGGCGGGCGTCGACGGTGATGATCGAACCGTCGGCGACGCTTTCGGTCACCCCTTCGGCGCCGACGACGACCGGCCGGCCGAGCTCGAGGCCGACGATCGCCGCGTGGGACGTAAGCCCCCCCACTTCGGTGACGATGGCGCCGGCGCGGGCCATGAGGGGGACGAGCGTTTCGTCGGTCTCGACGGTGACGAGGATGTCGCCGTCGGCAAAGGGCCGCTTCGGCGCCCCGCCGCGCCCGATGACGTAAGCCCGGCCGGTGGTGACGCCGCCGCCGATCCCCTGCCCCCGGGCGAGGATGTCGCCGATGACGTGGATTTTCATCAGGTTGGTCGTGCCGGATTCGCCGAGGGGGACGCCGGCGGTGAGGACGACGAGCTCGCCCCGCCGGACGTAGCCGGCGTCCAGCGCCCGGGCGATGGCGTCTTTCATCATCTCGTCGGTGTTCTGAAGCGAGGCGCCGAGAAGCGGATAGACGCCCCAGACAAGGCGGAGCTTCCGGAGGACGGAGCGGTGGGGCGTGACGGCGACGATCGGCTGCACCGGCCGGTATTTGGCGATCATGCGGGCGGTAAAGCCGCTTTCCGTCGGCGCGATGATCGCCGCGGCGCCGAGGCGTTCGGCGGCTTCCCGGGCGGCACGCCCGATGACGTCGGTCGTCGACGGCTCCGGCCCCAAAGCGCCGATCGGGCGGCCGGCGAGTTCCCGCTCGGCCCGGACGGCGATCTTGACCATCGTCTCCACCGCCTCGACGGGATAGCGGCCGGCAGCCGTCTCGCCGGAGAGCATGACGGCGTCGGTGCCGTCGAGGATGGCATTGGCGACGTCGCTCGCTTCGGCCCGGGTCGGCCGGGGCCGCTCCTGCATGGAGTCGAGCATCTGGGTGGCGGTGATGACGGGTTTCCCGGCCCGGTTGGCGAGGGCGATCAGGCGCTTTTGCACGTGGGGGACGTCTTCCGGCGGGATCTCGACGCCGAGGTCGCCCCGGGCGATCATGAGCCCGTCGCTGGCGGCGAGGATCGCCTCGGCGTTTTCGACGCCTTCGGCGTTTTCGATCTTGGCGATGATCGAAAGCCTCGCGCCGGCCTCCTCAAGGACGCGCCGGACGGCGTGGACGTCGTCCGCCGTCCGGACGAAGGAGGCGGCGATGAAGTCAAACGCGTGCTCGATGGCAAAGCGGATGTCCGCCTCGTCCTGGGCGTCGACCGCCGGGAGGTTGAGGCGGACACCGGGGACGTTGATGCCTTTTCGGTTTTTGAGCACGCCGCCGTTTTGCACCCGACAGACGACGTCGTCGCCGTCGATCGCCTCGACGACGAGGGCGATGAGGCCGTCGTCGATGAGGATCGTCTGGCCGGGCCGGACGTCCCGGGCGAGGTGAGGGTAGCTTACGCTCACGCCGCCAGCGTCTCCCACCCGCGGACGGGGGGTGAGGACGAAGCGGGCGCCTTCTTCGAGGCGGACCGCGCCGCCTTCCACCTCGCCGGTCCGAACCTCCGGCCCTTTCGTGTCGAGGAGGAACGCCACCTCCCGCCCGAGGCGCCGGGCCGCCTCCCGGACGACGGCGACGCGCCGGGCGTGTTCGGCGTGGTTGCCGTGGGAGAAGTTGAACCGGACGACGTCGCAGCCGGCCTGCAGGAGCCGGAAGGCGATGTCGGGCGACTCCGAAGCCGGGCCGATGGTGCAGACGATCTTCGTCTTCCGCACCGCATCACGTCCCTTTCGTTGGGGTCTTTCGACTTCAGATGGACAGCATCCGGGCGAGTTCGATGAGAGACGCCATGAGCGGTTTTTCGCCCCGGAAGACGTCGGCAAGCGGGACGTCGACGATCGCTTCGCCCCGGATGCCGACCATGATGCCGCTTTGACCGGCCAGAAGCCGCTCGACGGCCCGGGAGCCGAGCCGCCCGGCGAGGAGCCGATCTCGGGCCGATGGCGTGCCGCCCCGCTGGATGTGGCCGAGGACGCTCGCCCGGGTCTCGAACCCCGTCCGCCGCTCGATCTCCTTGGCGAGCGCCGCGCCGGACATGACGCCTTCGGCGACGATGAGGATGCTGTGGCGCTTGCCCCGCTCTTTGGTCTGAATGAGCCGCCGGGCGATGGCGTCGAGGTCGAACGGCACTTCCGGAACGATGATCGCCTCCGCCCCGACGGCGAGGCCCGCCCAGAGGGCGATGTGGCCGGAGCGGCGGCCCATGACCTCGACGACGAACGTCCGCTCGTGGCTCGTCGCCGTGTCGCGGATCTTGTCGATCGCCCAGGCCACGGTGTTGATCGCGGTATCAAAACCGATGGACTCGTCGGTGCCGGCGATGTCGTTGTCGATCGAGGCCGGGATGCCGACGACGGCGATGCCCCGGCGGTGGAGCGCCTCGGCCCCCCGGAGGGAGCCGTCGCCCCCGATGACGACGAGGCCGCCGATGGCGTGCTCCCGGAGGACGCCGACGGCCGCCTCCTGGCCGGCCTCGGTCTTAAACGCCTCGCTCCGGGCGGTCTGGAGGATCGTTCCGCCCCGGTGGACGATGTCGCCGACGGACCCGAGGGTCATCGGCTTGAGGCGCCCTTCCAGAAGCCCCTGAAAGCCGCGATCGATGCCGTAAACTTCGACGCCGTCGTAAAGGGCCCGGCGGACGACGGCCCGGATGGCGGCGTTCATCCCCGGGGCGTCGCCGCCGCTCGTCAGGACCGCGATGCGCTTCATCGGCCGCCCTCCTCCTGTTCGGCCCCATCGCCGTCGACCGCATCGCCCCTCCGCGTCCCACCGGATGCGGCCGGGGCCTCGTCTTCGGTGGCCGAAACGGCGGCGACGGCCGACTCGGCGGCGCCCGGCCCGTCCCGGAAGCCGGGGGCCGCCGCGGCGCCCTCGGCAAAGAGCGACGTGTAGCGTCCGATGCGGCGATATTTGGCATAGCGGCCCTCGACGAGGGCCTCCGGTGAGAGCGGCAGCAGTTCCTCGAGGGCGGCCTTGACGGCGGCCTTGATGCGGCGGATCGTCTCGGCCTTGTCCCGGTGGGCGCCGCCCAGAGGCTCCGGGATGATGCCGTCGATGATGCCGAGCGCGAGGAGGTCCTGGGCGGTGATCTTCATCGCCACCGCCGCCCGCTCGGCTTCTTTGGCATCCTTCCAGAGGAGCGCCGCCGCCCCTTCCGGCGAGATGACGGAATACCAGGCGTGCTCCAGCATCAGGATCCGATCGCCGACGCCGATGCCGAGCGCGCCGCCGGAGGCGCCTTCGCCGACGACGACGACGACGATCGGCACGCGAAGGCCGCTCATCACGCGGAGGTTCCGGGCGATCGCCTCGCTCTGCCCCCGCTCTTCCGCCGCCTTGCCGGGGTAAGCGCCGGGGGTGTTGAGGAGGGTGATGATCGGCCGGCCGAACTTTTCCGCCTGCTCCATCAGGCGAAGGGCCTTCCGGTAGCCCTCCGGGTGCGGCATGCCGAAGTTCCGGGCCAGGTTTTCTTTCGTGTCGCGGCCCTTCTGATGGCCGATCACGGTCACCGGAAGGCCGTCCAGAAGGCCGATCCCGCCGACGATCGCCGGGTCGTCGCCGGTGAGGCGGTCGCCGTGGAGCTCGAGAAAGTCGGTGAGCATCCCCTCGGCGATCTCGAGGGTCGTCGGCCGGTCGGGGTGTCGGGCGATGAGCACCTTCTGCCAGGGGGTGAGGTTCCGATAGGTCTCTTCCTTGAGCGCCTGCAGACGGGCGGACAGGCGGGCCACCTCCTCCGAAAGGTCGAGGCCCTGTTCCTCCATGAAGCGCCGAAGCTCCGCGATCTTGGCCTCCAGCGCAACCAGCGGCTCTTCAAACGGAAGGCGCTTTTCCACCGCTTCGCCCCCTTCGGGCGTGGACGGCCAACACCCGGGCCAGGACGTCCCGCATCTCCTTCCTCGGCACGACGGCGTCGATCTGGCCGTGCCGGAGCAAAAACTCCGCCGTCTGAAAGTCCGGCGGAAGGGCCTCGCGGATCGTCTGCTCGATGATCCGCCGTCCGGCGAAGCCGATGAGGGCCCCCGGCTCGGCGAAGAGGTAGTCGCCGAGCATGGCGAAGCTCGCCGACACGCCGCCGGTCGTCGGGTGGGTGAGGACGGAGATGAAGAGCCCGCCGGCGCGGTGAAACCGCTCGATGGCGGCGCTCGTTTTGGCCATCTGCATGAGGGAAAGCATCCCTTCCTGCATCCGGGCGCCGCCGGAGGCGGCAAAGATGATGAGGGGATAGCGCTTGATGCGGGCGTTTTCGATCGCCCGGGTGATCTTCTCGCCGACGACAGAGCCCATGCTGCCCATGATGAAGCGGCCGTCCATCGCCGCGAGGACGACCGGGTGCCCTTTGATCGTCCCCTCGCCCGTCATGACCGCTTCGGGAAGGCCGGTCGCTTCCATCGCCTGCTCGAGCTTTTCCGGGTAGCCGGGAAAGCCCAAAGGATCGGTGCTCACGAGGTCGGCGTCGTATTCAAAAAAGCGGCCCCCGTCGAGCGTGACGCGAAAGCGGTCCGGCGCGCTCATCGGAAAGTGGTGGCCGCACTTCGGGCAGACGAAAAGGTGCTGTTCGAGCTCCCGGCGGTAAAGGAGGGCACCGCAGCGGGGACATTTTTCGATCAACCCTTCCGGCACGTCGCCGGGCCGCTCGGGAGGCGGCGGAAGCGGCCGCGGCAGGCGGCGGGAGGCGCGATTTTTGCGGAAGATCTCCCGCCACTGTTTCACCGGCGACCGCCCTCCTCCGCGTCGGAAGCCGCCAGACGGCCGCCGTCCGGGCCGGCGCCGTCCGCCGACGGCCGGTCGGACGATCCGGCCGCTTCCGGCCGTTCGGCCGCCGGGAGACCGGTGCCTTGTCCTCCGGCGTCCGGCCGGCTTTCGTTCGCGCCCGAGCCTCGGGGATCGCTTCCTCCCGGGCCGAACGGCGCATCGCCGGCCCAGGCGCCCCCTTCCGGCGGCTCGGCCGGCGGCGGAAGCGGGCCGAGGTCCCGCCCCGCGTCCCACGCCTGCCGGAGGCGACGGACGCGGTCGAAGGTGTCCCGGTAGATCGCCTCCGGGTCTTTCCGCCGGCGGGCGACGCCGGTTTCCATCGCCGCCCGGGCGACCGCCCGGGCGACGGCCGGCGCGACCCGCTCGTCGAACGGCGACGGGATGACGTAGTCCGGCCGGAGGGCTTCCGGCGGGATGAGCTCGGCGATGGCGCGGGCGGCGGCGACCTTCATCTTTTCGTTGATCGTCGTCGCCCGGACGTCGAGGGCGCCCCGGAACAGGCCCGGGAAGGCGAGGACGTTGTTCACCTGGTTCGGGTAGTCGGACCGGCCGGTGCCGACGACCGCCGCGCCGGCGGCGAGGGCCTCTTCCGGCATAATCTCCGGCACCGGGTTGGCGAGGGCGAAGATGATCGGCCGCTCGTTCATCCGCGCGATCATGGCTTTCGTGAGGGAGCCGCCGACGGAAACGCCGATGAAGACGTCGGCGCCCTCGAGGGCTTCGGCGAGGCCCCCCGTCCGGCGGGAGCGGTTCGTGAGCCGGGCAATCTCCTCTTTGATGGGGTTCATGCCGACGGTCCGGCCTTCGTAGAGGATTCCCTTGGTGTCGACCAGGATGATGTGCCGGACGCCGACCGACAGGAGAAGCCGTACGATGGCCACGCCGGCGGCGCCGGCGCCGCTGACGACGACCCGGATGTCCGGAAAGGTCTTGTCGACGAGCCGGAGGGCGTTGATGAGCCCCGCCAGGGTGACGATCGCCGTCCCGTGCTGGTCGTCGTGAAAGACGGGAATGTCGAGGCGCTTTTTGAGCCGCTCCTCGATTTCGAAGCACTTCGGCGCGGCGATGTCTTCGAGGTTGATGCCGCCGAACGTCGGTGCAAGGCGCGTCACGAGGTCGACGAAGGCGTCGACGGAGTCGCCGTCGACGACGAGGGGAAAGGCGTCGATGTCGGCAAACGCCTTAAACAAAAGCGCCTTCCCCTCCATCACCGGCAGGGCCGCCTCGGGGCCGATGTTGCCGAGGCCGAGGACGGCCGTCCCGTCGGAGATGACGGCGACGAGGTTTTGCTTGATCGTGTAGTCGTAGACCCGCTCGACGTCCTCGTAAATCTCCTTGCACGGTTCGGCGACCCACGGCGAGTAGGCGAGGGACAGATCCGCCGACGATCGGAGCGGCACTTTCGGTCGGACGGCGAGCTTGCCGCCGTTTTCCCGGTGCAGCCGGAGGGCGGCGAGGCGCATGTCCATCATAACGGGGCTTCGCTCCTTCATAGGCTGGCGATGGTGCCTTCATTTTAAACCAATTCGATCGCCGGCCGCCACCGGCGTCCGGCGCCTTACCGGCGCCGGGCGTCGTCCGGCGCCGGGCGGAGGGCGACGCCGTCCGGGCCGAAGAGGGCCCGGGCGGCCTTTAAAAAGGTCAAGGAGGGGGTCACGGCGTACCGCTCGGGGAGCATCCGGACGCCCCGGCGCTCGTCGACGAGGAAGACGGGGCTTTCCCCGGGATGGTCGAGAAGAAGCCGCCGGAGCGCTTCAAGCTTGCCGGTGACGCGATCGGCCTCCCGCACCCGGACGAACACCGCCCGCCGGCCCTCGCCGTCGGCGGCGGACAGGGCGAGGCGCCGCGCGACGTCGTCGAGGGGACGGGCGTCGTCGACGGCAAGCCGGACGGCCTCGCCGTCGTGGAGCACCCTCCCCCGGAAGAGGTAGAGCGCCCCGGGCCGGAGCGCCTCCCGGAGCAGCCGGTACGCCTCCGGAAAGACGACGGCCCACAGGCGGGCGGTTAAGTCGTCGAGGAACAAGGACGCCATCGGTTCGCCGCGGCGGGTCGTCCGGGGCCGGACGGCGACGAGCTCGGCGGCGACGCGGACCCGTTCGTCCGGCCGGTGGGTGGAAAGGGCCGCGAGACGCGTCACCGACGGATGCCGGAGAACGGGCATAAAGCGATGAAGCGGGTGTTCGCCGAGGACGACGCCGAGGGCCTCCCGCTCGAGGCGGGCGAGTTCCTCGGGGGAATACGGATCGACCGCCCGGGCGGCCTCGAACGCCTCTTCCGGCGCCCCGTCGTCGGCAAACAGCGCCCCCTGCCCGGCGGTCTCGCGGAGGGCGTCCGCCCGGCGGTACGCTTCATCGAGGCCGGCGAGGAGCTTCGCCCGGTTGGCCCGGCCACCGGCGAGGGCGTCGAAGGCCCCGGCCACGATGAGGGCCTCGACGACCCGGCGGCTTACGGCCCGGGCATCGACCCGGACGAGGAAGTCGACCAGGGAGCGAAACGGCCCGTCCGCCCGGGCCCGCTCGATCGCCTCCGCCGCCTGCCGGCCGACGTTTTTGACGGGCAGAAGGCCGAAGCGGATCCACGGGCCTTCGACGCGAAAGAGGGCGGCGGAGGCGTTGATGTCCGGCCCGAGGAGCCGGATCCCTGCCCGGCGGGCGGCGTCGAGATAGGCGGCCGTCTTGTCGGCGTCGCCGACGACGCTGTTTAAAAGTTCGGCGTAAAAATACAGCGGATGGTGGGCCTTCAAGTACGCCGTCTGATAGGCGATGAGGGCGTAGGCGACGGCGTGGCTTTTGTTGAAGCCGTAGTCGGCGAAGCGGACGATGAGGTCGTAGACGGCCTCCGCCTCGGCCTTCGGCACCCCCCGCCCGACGGCCCGCTCGACAAACCGCGTCCGCTCTCCCTCGAGGGCGGAGCGGTCTTTTTTCGCCACCGCCCGCCGGAGAAGATCCGCCTCGCCGAGGGTGTAGCCGGCGAGGGCCTCGGCGATCCGCATGATCTGCTCCTGGTAGACGATGACGCCGTACGTCGGCTCGAGGATCGGCCGAAGGGCCGGGTGGGGATAGCGGACCGCCTCCGGGCGGCGCTTCGCCCGAAGGTACGCCGGAATCTGGTCCATCGGGCCCGGCCGGTAAAGGGCGATGGCGGCGACGAGGTCGTCGAAGGCGCTCGGCCGAAGCTCGACGAGGAGCCGCCGCATCCCCGGCGACTCCAGCTGAAAGACGCCGTCCGTCTCCCCTCGGGCGAGCATCCGGTACGTCTCCGCATCGTCGAGGGAAAGCGTCCGGAGGTCGATCTCGGCGACGCCGGCGCGGGAGAGCGACCGGACGGTCCGGTCGAGGAGGGAGAGGTTCCGGAGGCCGAGGAAGTCCATCTTGACGAGGCCGAGGCGTTCTAAGTCTTCCATCGGAAACTGCGTCACCGCGCCGCCGGCGCCGGGAAAAAGCGGCACGAGGCCGTCCAGCGGCTCCGGCGCGAGAACGATGCCGGCGGCGTGGGTCGAGACGTGCCGCGGCAGGCCTTCGATCCGCCGGGCGATGTCGAAAAGCCTCCGGATGTCCGGATTTTTTTCCCCTTCCGCCCGGAGGGCCGGATCGTCCCGGAGGGCCGCCTCGAGCGTCGCCCCCGGCTGCGCCGGGATGCGCTTCGCCAGCCGGTCGATGTCCGTCGGCGAAAGGCCGAGCGCCCTTCCGGCGTCCCTGAGGCTCATCCGGGCCGCCATCGTGCCGAACGTGCCGATGCCGGCGACGCGGTCGGCGCCGTATTTTTCCCGGACGTAGGCGAGCACCTCTTCCCGCCGGTCGTCGGCGAAGTCGATGTCGATGTCCGGGAGGCTTCTCCGCTCCGGGTTCAAAAAGCGCTCGAAGAGGAGGTCATACCGGAGGGGATCGACGTCGGTGATGCCGAGGGCGTAGGCGACGAGGCTCCCGGCGGCCGAGCCGCGCCCGGGCCCGACGGCGATCCCCCGGCGCCGGGCGTACGCGACGACGTCGGCGACGATGAGAAAGTAGTCGCTGAACCCCATCCGGACGATGACGTCGAGCTCGTGGTCGAGGCGCGCCCGGGCCGCGGCGGACGGCGCGCCAAAGCGACGCCGGAGGCCTTCTTCCGCCAGCGTCCGGAGCAGCCCGGCCGCGTCCCGGCCGTCTTCCGGCGGCACGGGAAACCGCGGGAGTTTCGGCGTTCCGTCCGGAAGATGCGCCGAAAGCCGCTCCGCGAGGCGGACGGCGTTTTGAAGCGCCTCCTTCGGCCAGGCCCGCCGGCCGAAAAACGCCTCCGGCGCGGCGAGGTCGTAGCCCCGGCCGGGAAGCCGCGGCCGAAGCGGGTCGGCGAGCTTCGTCCCGGCGGCGATGGCCAGAAGCACGTCGACGACCGGCGCTTCCGCCTCGTCAAGATACCGGACGTCGTTCGTCGCCACAAGGGGGAGGCCGAGGCGCCGGCCGAGCTCGACGCTGTAGGCGATGAGCTTTTGTTCTTCCGGCGTGCCGTGGTCCGTAAGCTCGAGGTAAAAGCCGTCGGGGCCGAAAACGTTCCGGTACCAGAGGGCCGCCTGGGCCGCCCGGGGGAGGTCGCCCTTCACGAGAAGCCGGCCGACCTCCCCCTCCGGTCCGCCGCTTAAAGCGACGAGCCCCTCGGCGTGGTCGGCGAGCGCCGCTTTCGTCACGCTCGGCCGGTCGGTTGCCGGATGGAGTTGGGCGAGGGTCGACAGGCGGACGAGGGAGCGGTAGCCCGCTTCGCCGTCGGCGAGGAGGACGACGTGGGCCGTCTCGCCGTCGTCGAGCGCCACCGCAAGCTCCATCCCGAGGATCGGCTTTACGCCGGCCGCCCGGCAGGCGTGGACGAACGGCACCCAGCCGGAGAGGACCCCATGGTCGGTGATGGCGACGGCGCTCATCCCTCGGGCCCGGACGGCTTCCGGGAGCGCCCCGACGCGGACGGTGCTCTGGAGCAGGCTGTATTCCGTGTGGACGTGGAGATGCACAAACGTCGACACCGCGAACTCCCCCCTGCGGACGTATGGGCGGGGACCGGCCTGCATACGGATGAAACGACGTCCGGCGCCCGAAAGGAGGCGCGCGCCGTGAGCCGCCTGATCACCGTCTTTTTCATCGCCTTCGGCATCACGCTGGGCGGAAGCCTGTTCGCCGGCCTCGCCGGCGTCCTCACCCGACAGGCGCCGTTCGAACTGATGAAAGAAGTCGCCGGCGAGCTCAAGCTCTGGGCCGTCATCGCGGCGATCGGCGGGGCGTTCACCGCCCTCCGCGGGATCGAAGAGGGGTTTTTGGGCGGCCAGCCGTCGTCCCTCGTCAAGCAGCTCTTTTATCTCGCCAGCGCCCTCCTTGGCGCCCAGGCCGCCGCCGCCCTCCTCCTCGCCGCCGTCGACCGCCGCTAGCGCGGGCGGACCCGAAGGGGGCCGGGGGGAGGAAAGCGGCGATCAGGGCACGGAACCGGATGGGGATGGCCTCGGAACGGATTCGGCAGCGTCGGACCGGATCCGGAAACGGGTGCGGAAAGGAAGGAGCGGCGGTGCTTTTGCCCCGACGGCCGACGGCGGAGGAGCGGCGCAGGCTGACCGCCTTCGTCTTCGGCCTCCTCGTCGGCGCTCTGTTCATGCTCCTCGAAGTCGGCGGTGAGCTGAACCGCCTCACCCTGGAACGGGCGCGGCTGATCACCGAAAACGCCCACCTCGCCGAGCGGCTGGCCAAGGCGGAGGACGAAAACGGCGCCTGGGATCGGCGGGTGCGGGTCAAGGACGTCGACATCCGCCTCGAGCCCCTCGAGAGCGCCCGGGTCGAGCAGGCGCTCCGCCGGCACCTCCTCGCCGACGCCCGCTTCCTCATCGGCAAAAGCATCGCCGACGTCGCCGACGCCGGCGACGTCCTCTTCCGGGCGTTCGACCGGCGGGCGGTCGACGTCGACGGCCGAACGTACGTCGTCCGCCTGAAAGGGCTCATCGTCGCGCCGACGCTCGTCCTCTACGTCGCCGTCGAACAAAAAGAAGGACCGTGACGCCGGAGCGCTCACCCTTCCCAGAGGTGGGCCCGGACGTACGCCTTGGCGGCCCGCCGGCCTTCGGCCTGGACGTCCGCCTCGAGCTGCACCGTCTTCCGGCCGGCATCGATGAAGGCCACGGCGATGTCGATCCGGCCGTCGATCGAGATCGGCCGGAGGTAGAAGACGTGGGCATCTTCGATTTCGTAGTCGCCGCGGAAAGCCCCTTTGAGGGCCCGGCGGGCCGCCTCGAGGATGAGGTTCGTGAGGACGCCGTTCGAAAGCACGCCGAACCGGTTCGACATCTGCGGCACGATGCGGGCGGAAAACCGGGCTTCGGCCCGGCCGAACGACTCGTCGCTCAGGTGGGCAAACATCAGGTCGTCGAACGTATCGCCGACCTGCGGCTGCTTCTGGAGCGTCTGCATCGCCTTCAGGACGTCCTTTCGCGTGAGGACGCCGACGAGGCGACGCTCGCCGTCGACGACCGGCATCAGGTGGATCCCGTCCCAGACCATCGCGTGGGCGGAAGCGGCGAGCGTGTAGTGGGGCCGGGCGCACGTCACCTCCGGCCGGACGATCTCCCGAAGGGGCGTCTCCGGATCGCGGCCGATCACATCCCGCGACGAGACGACGCCGTGGACGACGCCGTCATCGTCGACGACGGGAAAATGATGGTGCCCCGTCTCCTGCGACAGGCGCATGACCGCCCCCGCGTCGTCCGAAAGCGACACGTAGATCGTCCGATCCCGGGGGATCATCACGTCTTCGACCCGCAGGATCTCTTTTTTGATCAGATTGTCGTAGATCGCCCGGTTGATCATCGACGCGACGGTGAACGTGTCGTACGAGCACGAGATGAGGGGGAGCTTGAGCTCGTCCGCGAGCCGCTTCGTCTGCTCCTTGGCGTCAAAACCGCCGGTGATGAGCACCGCCGCCCCGGCGAGCAGGGCCATCCGGTGCGCCTCGTCGCGGTTGCCGACGATGAGCAAGTTTCCCGGCTCGACGTATTTCATCATGTCGTCGAGCTTCATCGCGCCGATGACGAATTTGTTGAGCCGCTTGTGCAGCCCTTCCCGGCCGCCCAGGACGACGCCGTCGACGATGGAGACGACCTCGGCGAAGGTGAGCATCTCCATCGTCTCGCGGCGCTTTTTTTCGATGCGGATCGTCCCGACCCGTTCGATCGTGCTGACCAGGCCGAGGGACTCCGCCTCTTTGATCGCCCGGTAGGCCGTCCCCTCGCTCACGCCGAGGGCTCGCGCGACCTGCCGGACGGAGATTTTTTCCCCGACCGGCAGGTCTTCAATGTACTTTAAAATCTGCACATGCTTGGTCGCCATCGCTGCCTCCGCCGCTTCGTCATCCCCCCGGCCGGCGGACGCCGGCGGGGGCCGGCCGCCGCTTCATCGCCGCGCGGGCGGCCTTGAGGCGGGCCCGGGCTTCCCGGACGGCAGCGTCCCGGCGGAGGGCCACGAGGTGGCCGCCGAGGGCCAAAAGGGCCACCGCCAGCCAGAGCGCGGCAAACCCCCGACCCCGGGGAGTCGCCTGCCAGATGCCGGAAAACCCGGCCCACGCGAGGATGAGGAGCCCGACGAACGCCCCTTTGACCGTCGTCCACGTTCGCACCGCCGCTTCCTCCTTTCTTTCCGACGCGGGAAAAGACGGCGGACCGGCGCCGGGCCAGACGCCGGGCCGCCTTTTGCCAGCGTATGCCGGCGGCGGCGCGGATAGGACGGGCCAAAATCGGACGGGCCAATCATAAGGTGATTTTTTACAAGGTGATTTGCTCGCCCGGACGAAGGGCCCGCCCTTCAATCCCCCGTTCGGCGAGGAGCCGGATGAAGGCGTCCGCATCCTGCCGGATGACGGGGAAAGTGTTGTAGTGGATCGGGACGACGAGCGGCTTGCCGAGCCATTCGGCGGCGACGACCGCCTCCGCCGGGCCCATCGTGAAGTTGTCGCCGATCGGCAAAAAGGCGACATCCGGCCGGTACAGCTCGCCAATGAGTTTCATGTCGCCGAAAAGCGCCGTGTCGCCGGCGTGGTAGAGCGTCTTCCCTTCGGCTTCGACGATGAGCCCTGCCGGCATGCCGGCATACACCGGACGGCCGTCCGGCCCCTCGACCGACGAGCTGTGAAACGCCGGCACCAGGCGGACGGTGCCGAACGGAAAGCGGTGCGCGCCGCCCAGGTTCATCGGATGAATCTCGACGCCTTGGGCGCCGAAGAGGCTCGCCAGCTCGTACGTCGCCACGACGGTCGCGCCGCGCTTTTTCGCCAGCGCCAGGACGTCGGCGGTGTGGTCGCTGTGGCCGTGGGTGAGGAGGATGTAGTCGGCTTCGGCCGCCGGGGCGGCGACGTCCGCCAGCGGGTTGCCCGTGAGGAAGGGGTCGATCCACACCCGGGTGGCGCCGATGACGAGCTCCACCGTCGCATGGCCGTGATAACGGATTTCCATCGGGGAGACCTCCTTGTTGAGCAGGCGGGAGGGCGGAGGCCCTCGCTGCCGATGCTCCGAATGATGGCCGGCCTTACGGCTATTGTACCGGAACCGACGCCCCCCCGTAAACCGATCGACCGCCGGCACCGGCCCACCGGCCGGTGCATACGATGCCAAGGCGATGACAGGAAGTGGGGATGCCGGTGGACCGTCTGCGCGCACGCGTGCTCGTCGACCCTGCCCTGCCCTCCGGCTTGGCCTGCCTCGTCCTGCCCGGAGGCGCCCGAAGGCGCCCCGACCCGACGGCCGCCGAACCGCCGAAGGCGCTCGCCATCGGCGGCACCCTGCCGATCCCCGTCACCTGCCTCGGCCAAGAAGCCGCCCTTTCCCCGGCCGGCGAACCCGAGGAGGCGGCCGCCCTCCGGCTCGCCCCGGCGGTGGCGGAAGCGTTGGCGTGGACCGAGCCGGCGATCCTGACCCTCGTCCGTTCGGGCTCCCTCCTTTTCGCCGGCCCGGTCGTCGCCGTCGTCACCGACGGCCGGACGCGGCCGGAAGACGACCCTCGGGCCCCCTTTTTCGTCGAGCTCGCCCGGGCGGCCCAGGCGGTCGGCGCCTTCGTCTACCTGACGGAGCCGAGCGCCCTCGACCCCGGCGCGCCGGCCGCGTCCGGCTGGGCGCTCACCCCCGCCGGGTGGCGCTACGGCCGGCGGCCTCCGCCCAACGCCATCGTGCCGCGCCTTCGCTCGCGCCGGGCGGAGCGGGCGGTGGCCGACCGCTGGACGGCGGCGTGGCGGGCGCGGGGCGCGATCGTGTTTCACACCCGGTTTTTGAGCAAATGGGCCGTCTACGAAGCGCTTTCCGATACCCCTCTCAGCCGCCATCTGCCGCCGACGGCGCTCCTCCGGCCGGAAGCCGGCGGTTTTCCGCTTTCAGGCGCCCCCGGGGCCGCGGAAGCGGGGCCGCCGGACGTCGGCGAAGAGGCCGCCGGCGGCGATGCCGAAAGCGGCGAGGCGGCCGGGGGCGCGGCCGGATCCGGCGTTCCCGCCGGTGTTCCGCCCGACCAAGGGGATGCCGAAGGCGATCCGGCCGGCGCGAAACCCGGGGGGGCCCGTGCCGCGGCGGAGACGCTTCCGTCGGACATCGGCGGGCCCGGGGGGGCTTTCGCCGGGGAAGCGCCCGCCGCCGGGCGCCCGGCCGTGGCGTGGTTTGTCAAACCGGAATACGGTTCCGAAGGGCGGGGCATCTGGCGCCTCGAGCGGCGGGGGGACGAAGCGATCGCTTTTTCCGCCCGCTCCCCGCTTCTCGGCGTCCGCGTTCCGACGGCCGCCCTGACCCGTTTCCTCCGGCGCCGGAGGGGTGAGAGGCGGTATGTCGTCCAGCCGGATCTCCGGCTGGCCCGCCTCGACGGTCGGCCGGTCGATTTTCGCCTCCTCGTCGTGCAGGAGGCGCCGGGAACGTTTCGGGTCGTTTCGGCGGTCGCCCGCCTCGGACCGCCCGGCCATTTCCTGACCAACCTGGCGCAGGCGGGCATCCTCCTGCCGGCGACCGAGGCCTTACGGCGCCTGGCGGAAGGTCAGCCGGTGCCCGCCCTTTCGGCGATGAAGCGCCTTGCCCGGGAGGCGGCCCGGTGGCTTCAGCGACGAACGGCGGAGGCCGGACCTTTGCTCGAGCTCGGCGTCGACATCGGCCTCGATGCCGCCGGGCGCCTCTGGATCATCGAGGTGAACGCCAAGCCGTCCAAACGCGGCCCGGGCGGCGGCGGCATCCGACCGAGCGCCCGCGCCCTGGCCCGGGCGTTCGTCCGCTGGTGGACGCCCGCCGGACCGCCCTAAGACCGGAGCGCCCGGCGCGGCGAAACGCCGGCGCCGACCGCGGCCGGGGCCCGTCCCCGAGGGGGCCGGGCGCTTCCCGGGATGACCGCGGACGATCGATCGATTTCCGGCGCCCGGGCGCCGGAACCGACGTCGAAAGGAGGCGGTCGGCGGCCATGCGCTTTTTCTTTCTGTACACGCCTTGCCCCGACGCCGGTCCGGCGGGGATCGCCGAGCCGCGCTACGCCGCGGCGGTCCTCGCGGCGGCCCGGAAGCTGGACCTTAAGGCGGAACGCCTCGCCGGGCCGGACGTCTTCCGGCAGCTTTCGGAGCTTCGGGGCGCCCTCGTCTACGACCGGACCGGACCGTGCCCCGGCGGCCGGCGGGGAGACGCCCGGCGCCTTCGGACGGCGCTCGCGGCCGCCGGCGCCTTCGTCATCGGTCGGCCGCTTCCGGACAAATGGGGCCAGTACGTCCGGCTTAACCGCCATCCCGCCCTCCGGCCGCACCTTCCGGCCCAGCGGCGCCTCGACGTTCCGGAAGACGTCTTCGCCCTCGGCGTTCCGGAGGTCGTCGTCAAGCCCCGCGCCGGCGCCTTCGGCGCCGGCGTCGTCGCCCTCCGGCTTGTGCCCCCTTACCGGGCGCGAGGGCGGGACGGGCGGCTCCGGCCGGTCGTTCGGACCTTTTCCGACCGGGCGGCGCTTTTTGCGTTTCTTGCGCCGGCCCTCGGGCGGGCGATCGTCCAGGAGCGGCTTTCGCTGACCGACGCCGGCGGCGAGCCGTTTGACCTCCGCCTCCTCGTTCAGTGGGAGACCGCCGGCGGCGGAGAGCGGATCCGCGTCGACGACTACGTCCGCCTCGGCCGGCCGGGGGACGTGGCGTCGAACCTCAAGCTGGGCGGCGCGGCGCTTCCCCCGGACGCCGCTGCCCGGCGCCTCGGGCGGCCGGAGCTCCTTTCCCTGCGGCCGGCCCTCACCCGCCTCGCCCGGGCGGTCGCCGATGTCTTTTCCGGTGATCCGGGCCGGATCGAGCTCGGCCTCGACGTCGGCCTCGATCGGGAAGGGCGCCTCTGGCTGCTCGAGGTAAACGGCAAGCCCGGGCGGGCGGGCCTCCTTCAGGCGTACGGCCCCGCCCGATATGAGAAAGCCGCCGAGGCGCTCCTCCGGACGGCCCTCGCCCGGTTCGCCCGGAGCGCCGGCCGCCCGCCGGAGGACGGCGAGGCCCGCCCTACGCCGCCCGATGAGCCTATCGGATGATCTTGCAGCAAGAAAGAAGGCGATCGCTCGATGCCCCAGGACTCAGCGCCGTTCGGTCCCTTCGTCGTCCGCCCGGCGAGCGGTCCGGACCTCTGGCTCGCCCTCCCGCCGGCCGCCCTCCCCGCCGGCACGGAACGGACGGCCGTCGTCCGTTTCGGCCACGCCGCCGCCGTCGCCGAACTGAAACGCCTACGCGGCCCCGGCGCCCGCCGGGTCGTGGCGGCGAGCCCGGCCCTCCTCGGCACCCTCGGCCTCTGGCCGGGTGCCCGGCTGTTCGCCCTCCGGGACGGCGGCATCCTGCGCTTCGGGCCGCTCATCGGCATCGCCACCGCCGGACCGGCGCGACGAATGCGGGCCCTCCTCGAAGCCTTCGCCCGCCTTCGGCCGGACGTCCCGTTTGCCGTCTTCGATCTCCGGGACGTCGACTGGGCGCGGCTTCGGGTCCCGGCCCTCGTCTGGACCGAACGCGGACCCCGGTCGGCGGCGGTGCCGCTTCCGGACGTCGTCTACAACAAAATCCCCTCCCGCCGCCTGGAGCAAAAGCTCGAACGGGAAGGGATCATCGACCGCTGGTATGCCTTGAGCCGGGCGCCGATCGTCAACGCCTCGTACTTTCACAAATGGGACGTCTATCTCGACCTCATCGCCTACCCGGAAATCCGCCCGAACCTCCCGGAGACGATTCTCGCCCCGGATGAAGCCGACGTCGCCGATCTCCTCGCCCGACACCGACGGGTCTACCTGAAACCCGCCGAAGGGGCCAAAGGGCGCGGCATCATCCGCCTCGACCGCGACGGGCCGGAGATCGTCGCCCGGTTTTACCTCGGCGGGCGGCCCCGCCTTCGGCGGGTGACGTCGCTCCGGCGCTTTTTGCGACAGGCCTTTCCCCCCGGGCGGCTTCGATCGTATATCGCCCAGCAGGGCATCCCCCTCATCGCCGAAGGCGGCCGGCCGGTCGACTTCCGGCTGCACCTCGCCAAAGGCGAGGACGGCCGCTGGCATCCGATCGTGCTGGCGGCCAAGGTCGCCGGGGAAGCCGGCGTCACGACCCACCTCGCGTACGGCGGCCGGCTGGACGACGCCGGAGCGGTCCTCGGCCGGCACTTCGGCGAGCAGGCCGTGGGCTTAAGGCTGGCCCTCCTGCAGTTCGGCCGCGCCGTCGCGGAAAAGCTGGAGCACGCCACCGGACAGCCGCTCATCGAACTCGGCCTCGATCTCGGCGTCGACGAAGACGGCCGCCTGTGGCTGTTCGAGGCGAACGCCAAACCCGGCCAGGCGGCTTTCGGCCGCGACCGGCACCTCGTTCGCCTCCGGCGGTTCAAGCTCATCGCCGCCCTCATCCGCCTGGCCGGCTTTCCCGCCGGCGCTTCGGGGGAGAAAAAGGAGGGACCCGCGTGAAGCCGGCACTCACCGTCGGCATCCTCACGGCGACGCCGTCCGGCGCCCGAGCGTTTCGCTTCGGCGGCCGCTACAGGCGGCTGGCCCGGCACGGGCTTCAGGAAAACGTCTTCGTGTACGCCGTCCTTCCGGAATGGATCGACGTCGATCGGCGGACCTATCAGGCGGTGCCGCTCTTTTTGGACGGCGACCCCAAGCGGGTCACCCTCTCCGCCTTCGACGTCATCTACAACCGCCTGCCGACGCCGGAGCTCGAAGCCAAACACCGCCGGCTTTTGGCGGAACTTTCGCTCCTCACCGGCGGCGCCGTGTTCAATCCGCGCTTCATCGATAAATGGACGCAGTACGTCCGCTTCGCCCCGCTCCGGCCGCGCCTTCACCTGCCCCATACGGAACGCCTCACGGCGCCGGAAGACGTCCGGCGCTGGATCGGCGGGCCGTTTTACGTCAAGCCCGTCTCCGGCCGGATGGGCGACGGCGTCGCCTTCGTCCGGGAAGACGGCGGAACGTTTTGGGTCATCGGGACTAAGACCCGCCGGCACTATGCCGACGCCGGCGCGCTGGCCCAAGCCCTCTTTCAAGAAGCCCGGCGGCGGCCGATGCTCCTTCAGCGGGCCGTCCGGCGGGTGTTCCTCGATGGGGCCGCCGTCGACCTCCGGGTGCTCGTGCAAAAAAGATCCGGCGGGCGCTTCCGCCTCACCGGCATCGGCGCCCGCGTCGGCCGGCCCGGCGCCCCGACGACCCACGTTCCCCGGGGCGGTCGGATCGCTCCCGTCCGGCCGCTGCTCGAAACGCTCTTTTCTCCGGCGGAGGCGGCCCGGATTGTGGAGCGAACGCGTTTTCAGGCGCTCATCGCCGCCGAAGCCCTCGATCGGACGTTCGCTCTCAGCCTCGGCGAGCTTTCGTTCGACTTCGCATTGGCGGAGGACGGCGAGCCGTGGCTGCTCGAAGCCAACGCGAAGCCGATGGCGTTTGACGAAACGGCGATCGAGCGCCGGTGGCGGTCGGCGTTTTTTGACACGGTGCGGCACTTTGCGGCCGCCGGCCGGGCCCATCGCCCGGGCGGCGGACCGAGAGGACCGGGAGGCGGCGGCCCCCGCGCTTCGGCCGGAAGCGGGCGCCGGTCGAATGGCGCCGGGACGGACGCCGCGGCCAGGGGCGACGGCCGCCCGCCGGCGGGGCCGGTCAAAACCGTCCCGCCCGGGGAGGCGCGACCGTGATCCGCCTTCGCCGCCTCGCGCCGCCCGACGTCCTCCGCCGGCGCCGGACGCTCCTTCGCTTCATTCGCCGGCACGGCGAGCGGCGGATCACCGCCGCCGCCCTCCGTCGGATCGCCCGGACCGCTCCGGAAGCCTGGCTCGCCCCCGGCACTGCCGTCTACGTGGCCCTCGAGCCCCGGCCCGGCGAAGGCTCCGGCGGGCGGCTGATCGGCGTCCTGGCCGCCTTGGACTACGGCCTGGCGGCCTCCCTTCTCGTCGTGCACCGAAGCCGCCGGAACCGGGGTCTCGGCCGGGCGCTCCTCGCCGCTGCCTTACGGGATCTCGGAAAACTCTACGGTCGGATCCGCGCCGACAACGGCCCGAGCCTCGCCGCCGCCCGGGCCGCCGGCCTTACGCCCCTGTTGGTCGCCCCGCCGGCGGCCGACGACCTCCCCCCGACGGTGATCGTCGGCGGCGGCCGGGTCGACCCGGAGGAGGCCCGACGATGTGCCATCTCGGTTTTCTGACCTTGCGCCGGGCCCGGGACGAGGCCGGCGGCCTTGTTCCGACGCCGCCCGGCCCTCCGATCCCCCCGGCCGACGCGGCCCCTTCGGCCCTGGCGTCGCTCGCCTTTGCCCGGCGCCTCGCGGACTTCGGCCGGCCGTTCGGCATCGCCGTCGTCGCCTTTACCCCGGACGATCTCCGTCCCGACGGCACGGTCCGCGCCGTCCTCTTTTCCGGTCGATCCGTTCGCCGGGCGACGATCCCGATGCCGGAGGCGGTGTACGACTTCGTCCGGACCCAACCGACCGACGCCTTCCGGCGCTACCTCGCCGCCCGCAAGGCGGGCCGCTGGCCGAGTCCGTCCCGCGGCGGGAGCGAAAAGTGGCGCCTCGATCGCATCCTCCGGGCCTCGCCGCTTGCGCCGCATCTTCCGGAGACGATCCTCTGGACGGGGGACGCCGAGGCGAGAGCGTCGGCCGAGGCGCTCCTCGCCGGCGGCGACGTCGTCATCAAACCCCGCGCCGGAACCGGCGGCCGGGGCGTCGTCCGCATCCCCCGCGACACCCCGCCTTCGGCGCTTCGCCGGGCGCTCGGGGCCCTTCCGCCGGGGAGGCATCTTCTCCAGCGCTACATCCCCCACGCCGCCGGAGACCGCGTCTACGACGTCCGGGTGCTCGTCCAAAAAACGCCCGACGGCGTCTTCCGGCCGACGGGCGCCGGCGTGCGGACCAACGACCGCCGCCGGTTCGTCACCAACCTCGCCCGGGGCGGCCGGGCCCTTCCCCTGAACGCCTATCTCCTTCGGGTGCGGCGGTTTTCCCCCGCCCGCGCCGAAACGCTTCAGCACGACCTCTTCCGACTCGCCACCGCGGCGGCCGAAGCGCTGGAAGCCGGCCTCGGCCCCCTCGTCGAAGTGGCCCTGGACGTCGTCATCGATCCGGAGGGCCGCCTTTTCATCGTCGAGGCGAACACGAAGCCGGGGCGGGAGCTTTTCCGCCTCCTGGGCGACCGGGCGGCGTACCGGTTGAGCCACCTCCGGCCGCTGTTTTACCTCTGCGCCTGGGCGCGAAACACGGCGTCGATCCGGCGGGCGTAGAGGAAAGCGTCTTTCCAGTAGCCGCTCGTAAGCGACGAGATCTGCACGCCGCGGCCGCCGGCCGGCGAGGCGTGGATGAAGCGACCCCGGCCGAGGTACAGGCCGACGTGGTTCATCTTGCGGTCCTTGCGCGTCGTGAAAAAGACGAGGTCGCCGATCAAAAGCTGCGATTTGGCCACCGGCCGGCCGAACGCCGCCTGCTTCGCCGTCGTCCGCGGGATGTCGATGCCGACGTCGGCGTAGGCCCGCTCAACAAACGCGCTGCAGTCAAACGCGCCGCTCCCGTCGCGGTCGTACGTCGCGCCGAAGCGGTACGGCACGCCGAGGTACGCCTGCGCCTTCTCCGCGAGGACGAACCGGAGCGGCACCGCCGCCGGTGCGGCGGCCGCGGCGGACGGTGTGGCGGCCCCGGCGGACGGCGCGGCCGGAACGGACGAAGCGGCGGTTCCGGCAGACGGCGCGGTCGGGGCGGCCGGAGCGCCGGAAGGCCCGTCCGCCATAGCGCCGGCCGTCCCCGCCGGCGCGGCGGCCGCAAGGGGCGGGAACGCGCCGAAGAGGGCGGCGAAGGCGACGATTCCTCCGAAGGCGAAGACGGCGATCGCCCGCACCGACCGGGCGGTGCGGGCAGGTCCGATGAACATGCGCTCCCTCCCGTCCGAGGTGTTTTTGACCGCTGCCGGCTCGAGGATACCAGAAAAGGAGCCGGCCGGACCTGGAAAAGGTTGTCAATCCGGACGGGGTCGGCAGGCTCACCCTAAGAACGGCCTCGGCGGCCGGCGGCGGCGAAAAACGAGGGGGGTCGGCGGCGGTGAAAGAGGCCGGAAAAAAGCCTCCGAGAAAGGCGGCGGCGAAAGACGGCGGCGAAAGGCTTTGGCAAAATAGGCGGGAACCGTTAAAATGTGAAAAAAGAAAGGAGGACCCCCTGTGCGGACCGAGCCGACCGATGCCGAGACTGCCGGGGCCCATTCGCCCCTCATCTTTCTCGGCGCCGGCGCCGTGAGCGAAGCGATCGTCGCCGGACTCCTGGCTGCCGGCGCCGATCCGACCGCGATCTACGTCACGAACCGCGCCGACGACGGGCGACTGGAACACTTCCGCCGGCGGTTCGGCGTCCACGCCGGGCGGGACACCGCCGCCTTTCCGGCGGGGCTCGTCGTGCTTGCGGTCAAGCCTGCCGACGCCGCCGAAGCCCTACGGGAACACAAGACCCTCTTCACCCGGGCGCCCCTCGCCGTCTCCGTCGCCGCCGGCATCCCCCTCGCGGCGCTCCGTTCGGCCCTGGGGCCGACCCCGCCCCTCGCCCGGGCGATGACGAACACCTCCGTCGTCGTCCGGAAGGCCGTCACCGCGATCAGCTTTGAGGCCGGCGTCCCGCCGGCGTGGCGCCGGGCGGCCGTCCGCCTGTTTGAGGCCGTCGGCACCGTCGTCGAAGTCGACGAGCCGGCCCTCGACGCCGTCACCGCCCTCGCCGGAAGCGGCCCGGCGTACGTCTACTACCTCCTCGAAGCGATGACGGCCGCCGGGGCGGCCGTCGGCCTGTCGCCGGAGCTTTCGGCCCGCCTCGCCCGGGAGACGGTGATCGGCGCCGGCGCGATGCTGGCGGCGGTTCCGGAAGCGCCGGAGGGGCTGCGAAAAAAGATCATGTCGCCCGGCGGGACGACGGAAGCGGCGATCGACGTCTTAGACGCCGGCGGGTTTTTCCGGCTCGTCGAGGCGGCGATCGAAGCCGCCGACCGGCGGGCCAAAGCCCTCGGGGAACGGTTTCGGGCGGCGTTTTACGCCCGGGGCGCCGAACCGGCTGCGCCCGAGGCGCCGGTCGAGCCGGGGGCGCTCGACCGGCGAAGCGTCTGATCGGAGGCGGGAAGGACGCGCCCCGACCTGAACGCTTTCGCCGAAAGGAGTCCGAACATGCTCACCCCACCGCTGAACGCCGTCCTGGAGGCCGTCCGCCGGGAACGGGACGCCATCCTGGACGGGCTCTTCCGGTTTCTCGCCCTGCCGAGCGTAAGCGCCCTTTCCGTGCACAAAGCCGACGTCGACCGGACGGCGGCCTTTCTCGCCGACGCCCTCCGGGAGGCCGGTTTTGCCGACGCCCGGGTGGAGCCGACGGCGGGACACCCGCTCGTCGTCGCCTCGTCCGTCGTCGACCCGCTTCTTCCGACGGTCCTCTTCTACGGCCACTACGACGTCCAGCCGGTCGACCCGGAAGACCGCTGGACGACGCCGCCGTTTGCCCCGGCCATCCGGGACGGCCGGATCTACGCCCGCGGCGCAAGCGACGACAAAGGCCCGGTCTGGATGCACCTTGCCGTCTTCCGGGCGTACCGGGACGCCTGGGGGCGGCTGCCGCTCAACGTCAAGGTCCTCATCGAAGGCGAAGAAGAGATCGGAAGCCCCCACCTCGAGCCGTACCTCGCGGCTCACCGGCATGAACTCGCCGCCGACGCCGTCCTCATCTCCGACACGACGATGCTCGGGCCGGATCGACCGGCGATCACCGTCGGCCTTCGCGGGCTGGCCGCCCTCGAAGTCCGGGTCCGGGGGCCAAAAAGCGACCTCCACTCCGGCCTCTACGGCGGCATCGTCCACAATCCGCTGCAGGCCCTCGTCCGCCTGCTCGCGACGCTCCACGACGCCGACGGCCGGGTCGCCGTGCCGGGCTTTTACGACGACGTCCGGCCGCTTCCCCCGTCCGAACGGGCGGAGATCGCCGCCTTGGCGCCGGCGGCGGACGCTCTCCGGGCGGAGCTCGGCGTTCCGGCCCTGTTCGGCGAAGCGGGCTTTACGCCCCTCGAGCGGAACTGGGCCCGGCCGACGCTGGAACTGAACGGCCTCTTCGGCGGTTTTCAGGGCGAAGGGATCAAAACCGTCATCCCCGCCGAAGCCGGCGCCAAGCTGAGCGCCCGCCTCGTCCCCGACCAGGACCCGGAGCGGATCCTCGACCTCGTCGAAGACCACCTCCGGCGCCACGCGCCGCCGGGCGTCGTCCTCGACCTCCGCCGCTTCGATGCCGGCCGGCCGTACCTCGCCCCGGCGGACCACCCGGCGATCCGGGCAGCGGCGCGGGCCCTCGAGGCGGCCTTCGGCCGGCCGGCGGCATTCATCCGGATGGGCGGCTCCATCCCGATCGTCGAACCCTTCCGGCGACACCTCGGCGCGCCGATCGTCCTCATGGGCCTCGGCCTGACGACGGACAACATCCACGCCCCCGACGAACATTTCGACCTGGCGATTTTCGATCGGGGGCTTGAGGCGATCGTCCGAGCCTACGCCGAGCTCGCCGACGCGCTGGCCCCGGCGGCGGGGCAAACCGGGGCCGACCGATAAGGACGGAGGCGGAAAAAGGCGCCCCGGTTTGCGCCGGGGGGCGGACCGGCGACGCTTCCGGGGTCGGGGGCGATCGGTGCGCGTCTTACGTCGGATCGCGCCCGTGCCGCCCGGGCGGCCCCTTCGGCGCCGTCTCCGACGGCGCCTCCGGCGGCGGGCCCGCTTCGTCGAGCGGCAGCATGAGCGTCACCGCCGTCCCCTGTCCCGGGGCGCTCTCGATCGTTACGTCGCCGCCGTGGGCCCGGGCGACCGCCCGGACGATGGCAAGGCCGAGCCCCGTCCCCGGCCGGTCGAGGGCGTTTTTTCCCCGGTAAAACCGTTCGAAGACGTGCGGGACGTCGTCCGGCGAGATGCCGATGCCCGTATCTTCCACCCGAAAAACGAGTCGCCCGTCGGCCGCCCGGCAGACGATCCGGACCCGGCCCCGGTCGGTGTACTTGAGCGCGTTTTCGAGGAGGAGCTCCACCGCCGACGCCAGGGCGTCCGGACGCCCGCGAAGCCGGCCCGCCGCCCCTTCGGATTCCGGCAGGAAGAGCCCGTCCGCCGTCCGCGCCGATGCTTCGGCCTCCGCCCCGGGGGCCGCCCCGGCCGCCGGGCAGTCGAATTCCACCGCCACGGCGGGCTTTCCGGCGCCGTAGCGGCGCCGGAGGCGCTCGATGAGGGCGGCGAGCCACGGACCGACCGCGAAGGGCTCCATCGCCTCCCGGCGGTCGGCGTCGGCCCGGGCGAGGGCGAGAAGCCGCTCGGCGAGGGCGATCATCCGCTCCACATCGTCCCGAAGATCGCGCACGACGTCCCGGACGTCCGAAACGGGCGTCCCCGCCGCGAGCATCCGCTCAAGAAGCTCCAGATTGCCCCGCATCGCCGTAAGGGGCGTCCGAAGCTCGTGGGAAGCGTCGGCGACAAAGCGTTGCTGCGCCTTGAGGGCCGCCGCCAGCGCTTCGTACGCCGCCTCCAGCCGTCCGAGCATCGCGTTCAGCTGATCGATGAGCCGCCCGAGCTCCGCCGGCGCCCCGCCCTTCGGCACTCGGCGACTTAAGTCCCGGCCGCTTTCGATGTCGGCGACCGTCGCCACGAGGGCCTCCAGCGGGCGGAGTTCCCGGCGGGTCACCGCCGACGTCACCAGCGCCGCGAGGGCGACCAAAAACACCAAGCTCCCGCCGAGCACCAGCCGGAGGTTGGCGAGCGTCCGCTCGAGGGGGTCGAGCGTGCTGGCGACGACGAGGACCCCCACCGCCTGTCCCCGGGCGACGAGGGGCGCCGCCAGCAGGCGAACCCGGTGCCCCCGGACGGCGGCGGTCGCCGTCACCGTCCGCCCGGCCAGGGCCGCCTCAAACACCGGCGCCGGAAGCGGCAGCCGGACGCCCTGAAGCGCCGACGAACGGGCGACGACCCGGCCGTCGGGGCTTAAAATTTCCAGCAACGTGTTGGGAAAAGTAAAAACGTCGACGTCCGGCAGGACGACTTCCTGCCACGGGAAAAAGAGCGGCTCTTCGATTCGGACCGACCGGAGGACCTCGGCCGCCGTCCGCCGGAGGCCGTCGTCGACCGCCGCCTCCTCCCGGGCGGAGAAAAACGCGTACAGCCCGCCGCCGACGGCGGCAAAAAGCGCTGCCAGCGAAAGCGACAGCGCGAGCACGAGCCGTCCCCGGAGCGTCATCGCCCGTCCTCCCGAAGCACATATCCGACCCCTCGGACGGTGTGGATGAGCCGCGGCCGGCCGCCCTCTTCGAGCTTCTGCCGGAGCTGGGCGACGTACACCTCGACGGCGTTCGGCCCGGTGTCCGCCTCCGGGCCCCACAGGCGGGCGAGAATCGCCTCTTTGGCGAGCACCTGCTCCGGATGCTCGAGAAAATAGACGAGGAGCTCAAACGCCTTGCCCGTGACCGGAATCGGCCGGCCGCCCCGACTCGCCTTCCGGGCGCCGAGATCGACCTCGACGTCGGCGTAGCGGAGCACCCCGCCTTTTGCCAGCACCGCCCGGCGCCGAAGCTGCGCCCGGAGCCGGGCAAGGAGCTCCGACAGATGAAACGGCTTCGGCACATAGTCGTCGGCGCCGAGATCGAGCCCCCGGACGCGCGATTCGACGTCGTCCCGAGCGGTGAGCATGAGGATCGGCACCGCCGGATCGCTCCGGCGGAACGCTTCCAGGAGCCGAAATCCGTCGCCGTCCGGCAGCCGGACGTCGAGGAGGATCGCGTCGAAGCCGCCGCGGGCAAACGCCGCCCGGGCCGCCTCGGCGCCGTCGGCCGCCGTGACATCGTATCCTTCATACCGGAGCGCCCGAAGGAGCATCGCGCGAATGTTCGGATCGTCGTCGACGACAAGCACCGTCGCCATCGTCCTCCCCTTTCCGTGCCTGCGCGCCGAAGGAAGCCGGCCGAGCGACCGACGCCCGATCCGCCGCCCTCCCTGAAGCGCTTCTTCTCCCCTCGCTTCCCATTGTACCGGCGGCATCGGGCGCCCGCACGTTTCACTCGCCGAAAAAGCGGCCTTCGTCCGCTTCGCGCTTCGACCCCCGCCACGCCGCCCGTCGACGCGCGGCGACGGAGCGTGCCGGGGTCCCGGCCCGGCCGGCGACCGGCGGCCGAAAGAAGCGTTTCCGCCGTTTCCGCCCAAAAAAGCGCGTGTTTGCGCAAAAGAAGAAGCGCCCGACCGGAGGAAGGGGCCGGGCGCTTTTTTTTGGGGTTTTTGGGGCCATCACTGATACGTCTTCTCGCCGATCCGGACCGAGATCGGGACGAGCTCGCCGCCGCGGTTCACGAGAAGCTTTTTCACCTCGCCGACTTTCGCCTGCTGGATCAGGTCGACGAGCGTCTGGGCGTCGGCGACGTCTTTGCCGTCGAACTGGACGATCACATCGCCGGGCCGAAGGCCCGCCTTCTGAGCGGGGCTTCCGTCAAACACCTGCGACACGAGCGCCCCCTTCGTCGACCGCGGCAGGCCGAGGTAGTCGGCGATGTCCGGCGTGAAATCCTGCACGCCGATCCCGACCCACGGCCGGGAGACCTTCCCCTTCGTGAGGAGGTCATTCAGCACTTCCCTCACCGAATTGCTCGGGACGGCAAAGCCGATCCCCTGCCCCTGGGCGCTCACGGCGGTGTTGATGCCGATGACCTCGCCGCTCAGGTTGAGCAGCGGGCCGCCGCTGTTTCCGGGGTTGATCGACGCGTCGGTCTGGAGGAGGTTTTTAAACTGCTTTCCCTCGACCGTAAGCGGCCGCCCCTTCGCCGAGAGCACCCCGACCGTCACCGTATGATCCAGGCCGAAGGGGTTTCCGATCGCCACCACCCAGTCGCCGACGTCCATCTTGTCCGAATCCCCGAGGGGAAGGTACGGAAATGGGCCCTTTCCGTCCACTTTCAGCACCGCGAGGTCGAGTTCCGGATCCCGGCCGACGACATGGGCCGTAAGCGGCGTCTTCCGGTCGGACATGTAGACCTTGATCTCGCTCGCCTTGTCGATGACGTGGTTGTTCGTGAGAATCGTCCCGTCTTCCGAGATGAAAAAGCCGGACCCGATCGACCCGCTCGGCTGGTTCGGCACCGGCACGCTAAACGGAAACGGCCCGAAGAAAAACATCTCGTCCGTCGACCCGCCCCGGGCGGGGATCTTCGTCTCGATGCGCACCACCGCCGGCCCCGCCTTTTTCACCATCTCGGCGATGAGGCTGTGGCCTTTGTCGGTCGACTCCGGAAGAAGGGCCGCCTTCCCTTCCACGGTGCCGGCGGCGGCCGCCTTCCCGTCGATCGCCGACGCCCCGGCCGATGGAAGCGGCGAGCCGACTTTCCCGAGCCAGAACCCGCTTGCAAAGAGCACGCCGGCCAAAAACGCCAGCACGACCGCCTTGCCGCTCATGCGTTTCATCGGCCTCACCCCTCCCGTTCCGAGATCTTCGAAATCCGTCCACCCTCAATTGAAGCGAAGGAAGCTGAAGCCCGGCTGAAGAAAATGTGACAGATCGGTGAACGACCGGGCGAAAAAGCGCCCGCCGGCGGTCGGCCGAAGGTGCCGGCCGCCTACGTCCGGCGGGCCAACACCCCCCACAACACCGCCACAAGGAGCAGGCGGTAGACGACGAAGGGCCCGAGGCCGTAGCGCTTGAGGAGCCTTAAAAACGTCACCACCGCCAGCATCGCCGTGACGAACGCCGTGCCGAAGCCGGCGAAGAGCACGCCCCAGTCCTCCGGCCGGATGATCGACCAGCTTTTGACGAGGTCGAGGCCGACGGCGCCGAACATGACCGGCACGGCGACGAGAAAAGAAAACTCCGCCGCCGCCGCCCGGGATGCCCCGGCGAGAATCCCGCCGCTGATCGTCGCCCCGGACCGGGAAAAACCGGGGTAGAGGGCGAGCGTCTGAAAAAGGCCGATCCAGAGCGCCTGAGCGTACGTGAGCTCGTCGACCGTCCGGGCCGTCGGTCCGGCGCTTCCCGGCCTCCGCCGCGTGCCGGCGTTCGCTTCCGTCCCTCGCGGCATGCCGGCGTTCGCCTCTCCCCTTCGGGCCACCCATTCCGCCGCCGCCATCAAGAGCGCCCCCGCGAAGAGGCCGTAGACGACCGTCTGCGGCGAAAACAGCCGGCTTTTGATAAAGTCGTGCAGAAAAAAGCCGGCGACGGCCGCCGGCAGCACGCCGAGGGCGAGGTGGACGATGTTGAGCCGGCGGGCCCGAAGGTCCGGCACGGTCAAAAAACCGACCAACCGCCGGAAATACAGCACGACGATGGCGAAGATCGCCCCCAGCTGAATAAAAATGTCAAACGTCTTGGCCAATTCTCCGGTAAACCCGAGCCAGTGCCCGACGAGGATGAGGTGCCCCGTGGACGAAATCGGCAAAAACTCGGTGAGTCCTTCGAGCGCCCCGAGCAGCACGGCCACCCCGAATTCCGACATCCACCCGAGCTCCTCTCTTTCCGGCTCATCCGGCCGGACCATCCCGGCCGCTCCCCGCACCGGCGGGCCCACCGCTTATCCGCCGTCGTGCGGATGGGGCGCCCGCCTTGTTCCTTTGCCGCGGCGTCCGGCTCCCCTCGGACATACCGTATTCGCAGGCGGCGAAAGGAGGTGTCATCATGAGTTGCCATAAAAAGATTGTCGTCCCGACCAAGAAAACCGGGGGACTGAAGATCATCATCCATCCCACGTGCCAGCCGACGGTGACCTGTCAGTGCCCGCAGCCGTCGGAACCCCCGCCGCCGGGAAACGGAGGCGGAGCGCCCACCCCCCTCGGATTTCTCAGCCGCTCCAACGTCGGCGGGCTCCTCAACATCGGCGTCAACGAACCGGTGTCCTTCAACACGCCCGGCGTCCAGGTCGGCGACGACATCGTCGTCCTGAACGACACGACGTTTTCAATTCAGCGCCCCGGCTTCTATGTCGTGCAATTTTATCTGTACACCGTTGCCGCCACCTTGCTCGGCACGGTCAAAGTCCAGTTCAGCGGGACCGCCGCGCCGAACCCGAACGACGTCCCCTTCAGCCTCCTTCTGGCCGGCGTCAACTTGAGCGGCGCCGTCGCCTTTGAGGCCAAGACGCCGGGGGCACTGCAGCTTGTGCAGACCGGCCTCGGGCTCAGCCTGAGCACCAGCGGCACGAACGCCGTCATCCTCATCCGGCGGATCGCTTAAGCCGCCTGCGGGCGCCGGTTTTTGCCGGTCCGGAGCCCGGCGTCAGCCGCCGCGCGGCCCGAGCCCCGCCTCCGCCGCCCGGGTGATCGCCCGGGCGGCCTTTTTCGGCTCGTCGGCCCGGGCGACCGCCGAGATGTACGCCACGCCGTCGGCGCCGTGCCGCATGACGCCTTCCGCGTTCTCCGGCGTGATGCCGCCGATGGCCACGATCGGAAGCGCGATGCCCGCCTCCCGGAGGCGCGCCACGTGCTCCGGCCCGACCGGCGGCTTCCCCGGCTTCGTCTGCGTCGGAAAGATCGGCCCGGCGCCGATGTAATCCGCGCCCGCCGCCTCCGCCCGCTTGGCCTGTTCCAAGGTGGTCGTGGAGACCCCGATGAGGAGTTTCGTCCCCACCCTTTGTCTCACGCGCTCGATCGACTCGTCCTCCTGCCCGATATGCACCCCGTCCGCCTCGACCTCGAGGGCCAGATCCGGATCGTCGTCGACGAAAAACAGCACCCCGTGCCGCCGGGCCACCGCCCTGAGGCGCCGGGCGAGGGCGAGCCGCTCCTCGCCGGTGAGCGCCCCGGGCCCCTTTTCCCGGAACTGGTACGCGGTGATGCCCCCTTCGATCGCCTGCTCCAGGAGCCAGATCGGATCGTACTTCGTATCCGGCGTGCCGAAAATGAAATAACTGAGCAGGGCTTTTCGGTCCAACACGATCTTCCCTCCTCCGGACTCGCCCCTCCGTCCTCCGCGCTCCCTTTCCCGCACGCCCTCATCTTACCACGCGAACGCCCGCCGGAGAACCGCCGGACGTCCGCGGCGGCCTTGGATGCAAAATGTCTGTATTGACAAAATAAATGCGTTCGGTAGACTTTTATTAGGAGTGCTAATTAAGTTGGAGGTGGGGGCCGGGAAATGCCGACGCACGATGAACTCGACGTCGCCAAGCGGATCGTCATCGGCCTCAACAAAATCGGCCTCGCGCTTCGGCATCACGCCTGGCAAAAAGCGGACAAAGCGCGTCTTACTCCGACACAGGGCCAGATTTTGAGCTTCCTCGACGCCCATGCGGGCGAATGCGTCGGGACGAGCGCCGTCGCCGAGGCGCTGGCCCTGACCCGCCCGACGGCAAGCGAGGCCATCCACGCCCTTGTTCAAAAAGGATGGGTGAAAAGAGAACCTTCTCCGGCCGACAGGCGGGCGGCGTGCTGGACGCTGACCGAGGCGGGCCGGCGTCAGGCCGAAGCCGCTAAGACGTGGGCCGACTTCCTCCTGCCGGCCGTCGCCGCGCTCGATCCGAACGAACAGGTGATTTTTCTCCGCAGCTTGATGAAGATGATCCGCGTGCTCCAAGTTCAACAGAAGATCCCGATCGCGGCGATGTGCGTAACCTGCCGCTTTTTCCGCCCCTGCGTGCATGACGATCCGCAAAAGCCGCACCACTGCGCCTTTGTAGACGCTCCGCTCGGCGACCGCGATCTCCAGCTGATGTGCTCCGATCACGAAACGGCCGATGAGGCGCATGCCGCGCACGTCTGGAACATCTTGACGCAAAGGAGGAGACGCCATGACGATCCCCGGGTACATGATGGGGTCCCCGACGCTGCCGCCGGCGCCGCTGAAACCCGAAGAGATTGAAGAGATCAAAAAAACGCTCACGCTGACCGACGATGACCTCCGCTTCTTGCGAATGTCGCTGCCGATCGTCGAGGCGCACGCCGATGAAATTCTCGACGTCTGGTACGGCTTTGTCGGCTCGCACCCGCATCTTTTGTATTATTTCAGCCGCCGGGACGGCACGCCGAACGAAACCTACCTTGCCCGCGTCCGCCAGAGGTTCAAACAATGGATCATCGACACGGCACAGGCGGAATACGATGACGCCTGGCTTCGCTACCAGTTCGAAATCGGGCGCCGCCACCACCGGACGGGCAAGAACAAGACCGACGGCGTGGACAGCGTTCCCCATATCCATTTCCGGCACCTCTTCGCCCTCGCCATCCCGGTCTTACACACGCTGAAGCCTTTCCTCGCCCGCGGAAGCCACGACACCGAAACGGTTGAACGGATATTTCAGGCATGGCAAAAAGCAGTCCTGTTCCAGCTCATTCTCTGGTCCTATCCGTACGTCAAAGAGGGCGATTACTGAACGTCTTCCCACTCGACCTCCGGGGCCGCCTCCGCCGAAAGCGTCGCCGCCGGCCGGAGGGCGCCGTACGCCCAGTGGTTCGTCGGTCCGTGCCCCGACCCGAGCGGAAGCGCCGAGCGGATGGCCGCGTCGATGAACCGCTCGGCGGTGAAGACCGCCTGAAACACGTCCGCCCCCTTCGCCAGCTCGGCCGCGATCGCCGCCGAAAAGGTGCAGCCCGTACCGTGGGTGTTTTTCGTCGCCGTCCGCTTTTTCTTAAAGACGACCGCCCGCGCCCCGTCGAAAAAGACGTCCTCCACGACGGGGCCTTCTTCATGCCCGCCTTTGATGACGACGTGCCGCGCGCCGCGGGAATAAAGCGCCTCCGCCGCCCGAAGCTTGTCCGCCCGCGTGCGGATCGCCCGTCCGGTGAGCCGCTCCGCTTCCGGAAGGTTCGGCGTGACGACGAGGGCGAGAGGCAGGATCGCATCGAGATACGCCTGCACCGCCTCGTCCTGTAAAAGCGGCGCGCCGCCCTTGGCGACCATCACCGGATCGACGACGAGCCGTTCGATCCGGTGCTTTCGTATGCGCTCGGCGACGGCCTCGATGATGGCGCGGGAAAACAGCATCCCCGTCTTCGCCGCGTCGACCCCGAGGTCGTCCGCCACGGCGTCGATCTGCGCCGCCACCGCCTCCGGCGAAAGGGGATAGACGCCGGTGACGTCCCGCGTGTTCTGGGCCGTCACCGCCGTGATGGCGCTCATGCCGAAGACGCCGAGGGCAAAAAACGTCTTCAAATCCGCCTGGATGCCGGCGCCGCCGCCGGAGTCCGACCCGGCGATCGTCAGCGCCCGCGCCACCGGCGTTCCCGAACGCATCGCCGATCCCTCCCGTCCCGTTCCGGATCTCGCTTAGACCTTGCCGCCTCGCCGAGCGCCGAAAGAGAAATGCCGGCCTTACGCGCTCCCGCCGCCTTCGGCCGCCATCTCCTCCGCCTCCCGGACGCGGGCCCGCGCCGCGAGCGCCCCTTCATCGAGCCCGTCGAGGGCGTCGAGGAGGGCGATGCCGTAACGTCCGCTTCGCACCGGGCCTAAAGCCGCAAGGCGCTCCCGGGCGATCTCCCCCGCCACGCCGAAGGCGACGAGGGCATCGGCCGCCGCCCGGAACGCCTCTTGTTCCACCGCGGCAAACGCCGCCACGACCGCCCCGAGGAGGCAGCCGCTTCCCGTCACCCGGGCCATGAGCGGATCGCCGTTGGCGACGATGAGCGTCCTTCGTCCGTCGGTGACGAAATCTTCCGGCCCCGTGGCGGCGACGACCGTTTCGAAGCGCTCCGCCGCCGCCCGGGCGACGGCCACCGCCACCGCCGTCGGCACCGCCTCCGCATCGACCCCTTTGATCGGGAGCGGCCGGCCGATGAGATTTGCCACCTCGGCGACGTTGCCCCGGATGACGGCAAACCGCCCGGCGGAAAGAAGCCGCTCAACGGCTTCGGTGCGAAACGCCGTCGCGCCGACCCCAACCGGATCGAGGACCGCCGGCACGCCGGCGGCGTTCGCCGCCCGGAGCGCTTCTTCCATCGCCCGAAGCGTCCGATCGGAAAGGGTTCCCAGGTTGATGAGCAGCGCGTCGGCCTTTCCCGCCACCTCGCCCGCCTCTTCCGGCGCGTCGGCCATCACCGGCGAGGCGCCGAGGGCGAGAAGGCCGTTTGCTGTAAAATTTTGTACGACCGTGTTGGTGATGGCATGAATGAGCGGGCGGCGCTCCCGGATCGCCCGAAGCGCCGCGCCGGCCCGGGAAGCGTCGAACATCGGATCGAACCTCCTGCTGCTCGGGAACCTCGCCCAGAAATCTCCCGATGGCTGATGGCTGACGGCTGATCGCTGACTGCTGATCGCTGATCACCGCTCGCCGCTCATCCCCCTGCGCGGCCGACGGCCTTTCGCAGCTTAGATCAGCGATCCTACCCGCAAGCGGCCGGTGGGCTTTCGCCCCGGCAGCCTGGAACGTCGTCGACCCGTCCCGGAAGCCGCCCGCCCGAGCGCCTTTCGCCGCGCCGGAGAAAAGAACCGGTGCTCACTGGCGCGGCGGCTCCTTCGCTGCCCTTTCCGCCTTCGCCGCTCATTCGTCTGCGCCGGGCGGCGGGGCGGCATCGAACCGTGAAAGCTTTTCGCCGCCGAGCAGACCGGTACGCCGAAGCGCAAGGAGAAGGACAACCCCGCCGGCGGCCCCGAGGACCGAGCTTAAGAGAAACGGCCCCACAAAACCCAAAAGCGCCACCTCCCGGCTTGCGATGAGGCGGCCGAGGCCGTACGCGACCGTCGCCCCGACGAATCCCGTCCCGATCGCCTCGCCGAACGCGGCGGCGACGAAGTGTTGGAAGCGGCGGTAGAGGACGCCGGCGAGCCAGGCGCCGAAGAGGCTCCCGGGGTAGGCGAAGATCGTCCCCGTCCCGAGGGCCAGGCGAAGCGTTGAGGCCGTCGCCGCCTGCAGCACCGCCGCCCCCGGCCCCAGGCGAACCGCCGTCAGGACGTTCACGAGATGCTGCACCGGATACGCCCGAAAGGGACCGATCGGAATGGAAAGAAGCGGACTCAGCACGACCGAAAGGGCCACGAGCGCCGCGATCTCGGCCACCGCCCGCGGCGACAATCCGAGACGGTCGATCTCTCTCTGCCGGTCCATACTCCCCTTCCTTTCGCGCAGGGTTATAAGACATCTGCCCTGCGACCACGGTGACCTGGGGGCCACCTCCTTTCGCGCGGGGTTTTGAGGGCGAGCGGGTCGGACGCCCGCCCCGATGCGGACGGCGGCAAGGCGGCGATGATCGCCGGCTTCGCCGTCGTGGAAGCCGCCCGCCCCGGCGCGGACGGCGGCAGGGCGGCCGCATCACAAGAAAAGCGCCGACCGCATCGGTCGGCGCCCCGCCCGGAAGGCCGGCGCCCGCCGAAGCGCCTCGGCGAGCCGTCCGGCGCGTTCCTTGCGGCCGATTCCCTCCGCCGGTCCGAACCGGATCAGGTTCCAAGGGTTGGGCGTTGCCCTCTCAGCCGCCCGGGAAACCCGCCGGGCCCGTACGACCCAGGCGGCTTCCGGACGGCACCCCCGCAGCCGTCCTCGATTGTCATCCGATCCCGTCCTCCACGGCCGCTCATCCCGGGCAGCCGCCGATCCACCAGACGGTCACCGTCTCCCCGACGGCCGGGTCCGCCTCCGGCGGCACCTCGACGAAGGCGTTCGTCCCGAGAAAGCTCGAAATCGACGCCGACGTCTGCGATCGCCCCGCGTCGACGACGACGGCGCCTCCCTCCAGCCGCGCCTCCGCCCGCCAGAAGCGCGTGCGCCACGTCGGCCGCTCCGCGGGCTTTCCGATCAAGCGCCCCGTCGTCCGAAGCGGTTCCCACCGGCGAGCGCCGGCCATCTTGCGAAGGAGCGGGAGGACGAACAGATGGGTCGTCACAAACGACGACGCCGGATTTCCCGGAAGGGCGATCCACGCCCGGTCGTCGCGGACCGCCACCGTAAGCGGCATCCCCGGCTTGATCGCCACCTTCCGAAACAGGACCTCGAGCCTAAGCCGCGCCATCGCCTCCGGAACGACGTCATAGTCGCCGACCGACACCGCTCCCGTCGTCACGACGACGTCCGCCGCCTCCAGCGCCTCCCCGATCGCCCGGACGACGTCTTCCGTCGCGTCCGGCAGCCGGCCGAGGTCCTCCACCCGAAACCCTTCTCCCGCGAAAAGCGCCCGCAGCATCGGGCCGTTCGAATTGCGGATCTGCCCCGGCCGGAGCGGACCGGCCCCCGTCACAAGCTCGTCCCCCGTCACGGCGAGGGCCACCCGAGGGAGCCGCACGACCGCGACTTCCTCCGCGCCGGCCGTGGCGAGCACCGCCGCCTCCGCCGGGCCGATCCTCGCGCCGGCCTCGACCGGCGCGCTCCCCTGCCGGAGATCGCCCCCTTTCGGCTGCCGCTCCGCCCCCGGCCGCGTCGGACGGACGATATGCACCACCTCGCCGGCGCGGCCGCGGGACCCCGGCGGAAGCACCGCGTCTTCGACCGGCACGACGGCGTCGGCCCCCGCCGGAAGGGGGGCGCCGGTCATGATGCGGACCGCCGTTCCCGGTCGAAGGGCCGCCTTCGGCCAGCCGCCGGCGGGCACCTCCTCCACGATCCGAAGGACGACCGGCGCCTCCGGCGACGCCCCCTCCGTCTCCGCCGCCCGCACGGCAAACCCGTCTTTGAGCGCCCGGTCGAACGGCGGCACGTCCTCGGGAAGGGCCGGCGCCTCCGCCAGGTAGCGGCCGAACGCCTGAAGAAGCGGCCGCCGCTCCGCCGCCCGCGGCCGGGCCCAATCGAAAAGCCGCCGCCGGGCTTCCTCCACCGGGATCGGCCGCACCTCTCGTTCGATCACCCCGCATCCCTCCGTCCGCCTGTTTTTCCGTCCTCATTTTCGAGCGCCGACCCTTGCGGCCCGTTCTCGGCTTGGGCTTTCTCCAAGGCCCTTCCTTCCGTCGCCGCAAAACGCTTTCTTTGATCAATACTATGATCATACCTCGCCCGAAAAACAAGTACAATTCCATCGCGCCCGAAGCAACGATGTCGCACGGAGGTCGATTATTGTTTGTAATCGTTAAAATTTTTGTAGGTGCGTACTCAAACCTTTTGCACCTCGACTTTTGTCCTCAAAATCCCGCAAGCCGTCAGAGAAAAATTTTTCGCATGCCGCCTCAAGCCAAAGCGGTGCGATCATGCCGGATCCCGTCGTAAGAAAATCGGACCGTCCGGCCCTCCAGCACCGTCTCCAGATGCACCGGTCGGCCCCAGAGCCGGTGGACGTGCGGAAGCGTCTGTTCGATCGAGCGGACGTCGAGCTCCGGGCCGTCGTGGACGTGCCGCAAAAGAAGCTCCCCCCGCCGTTCGAAATCCCCGTCGGCGACGACGATGAGGGGAAACCCGCCGCCGATCCGCTGGCGGATGAGCGCCTCCCGCACCGCCGTCCAGTCCGTCGTCTCCACCTGCCAGACGTCGTCCTTCCGGCCGTAGACGAAAAGATCGAGCTCCCGGACGACCTCCTCCGTCAGGTGATTGCGGATGAATGACACGTCGTTGTCGAGCTCCCGCGCCTCGAACATCCCCTCCCGCCCGCTTTTCGCCTCGATCGTCTCGAACATCTTCCAGCCGAGGAGGTACGGGTTGATCCCGCCCGGATACGGCTTCACGATCTCCGCGTGCATCCGCGCAAACTCGATCGCCTCCTCCGGCGAAAGGGGAAGCGCCTGCATGATCTTCCGATGCCAGTAGGTCGCCCACCCTTCGTTCATGAGCTTCGTTTCGAGCTGCGGCCAGAAATACCGCATCTCGTCGTGGACGATCGTGAGGATGTCCCGTTGCCACGGTTCGAGGGCCGTGCTGTACCGAAGGATAAAAAGAAGCACGTCCTTTTCCGGCTCCGGAGGAAAACGCCGGCGCGCCGGGGGCTCCGCTTCCGCCCCGCCGGCGCCGGATCGTTTCCCGTCGTTCCCCGAAAGCCGCTCGTCCAGGGCCCACAAATCGGCAAAAAGCCCCCATCGCCGCTTCTTCCCCGGCGGATCGCCGCCCCCAACGCGCCCGCCCCCGCGAGCCGGCGCCTCCGCCGACCCCGCTTCCCCCTGCCGGTCGGACCCCTCGATCCGCCGGTCGGACCCGTCGACCGCCGCATCGTAAAAAGCATCCGCGTCTTCCCACCAGAACCCCGTCTCCCGGGCCGTCCCGTACGGATCGATGTGCTCCTGGATCGACAGCGCCGCATCCAAAAACGCTTCCACCCGCCGTTCGCCGTACGCGATTTCGTAGCGGCGGATCCGCTCTGCCGATGCCGCCATGCTGTCCACCATGCGGCGGTTCGTCCGGGAAAAATAGACGTTGTTTTTAAAAAAGTCGCTGTGGGCCAGGACGTGCGCCACGATCACCGTGTTCTGCAAAAGCGAATTCCCTTCGTATAAAAACGCCTCGCACGGATCGCTGTTGATGACCAACTCGTAAATCTTCGACAGGCCGAGGTCGTAGTGGAGCTTCATCCGGTAAAACGCCTTCCCGAACTGCCAATGGGAAAAGCGCGTCGGCATGCCGCTCGCGCCGATGGCGAGCATGACGTCCGCCGGGATGATGTGGTAGCGCATCGGAAAAAAATCGAGCCCCATCTCCCGGGCGATCGCCGTCACCGCCTCGATTCGCTCCTTGAGCCGGGCGTCTTCCTCCGCCCGGCGAAGGCGCCCTTTCATGGCCCTCCCTCCCGATGCCCCGTTCCTTTCGCGCTCGAAGCGACGCCTCCTGCCGCCCAAGGGGCCGGCGAAAGCGGCCGGAGCAACCCAAATCGCCCGAGCCGCCCGGCGCTTTCGCCCTCGGCCGCCTGCCGCTTTCGCCCCCGGCCGCCTGCCGCTTCCTCCCCCGTCCGTCCGCCGGTTTACGCCGTCCGCTCGCTGAAAAAGTGCCGGAGCGCCCCGTACAGGTCGCTTTTGTCCTGCAGGCGGACGAGGCGAAACGCCGGAGAGGCGAGCGGCAAAAACTCATCGTAGAGCGTCCGGCGCTTCGCATAGTGGGTCACTTCCGCATACCCGGTGAGGTTCGTCCGCTCGATCAGCGCTTTAAGCAGCCGGCTCGCTTCCGCGTTGTCTTGGGGCAGGTTGTCGCCGTCGGTAAAGTGGATCGCGTAAAGATTGTACCGCTCCGGCGGATATTCCGCCGCGATCAGCCGAAGCGCGAGGGCGTACGCCGACGAGACGACCGTCCCGCCGCTTTCCCCCTTGCGGAAAAACGTCTCCTCGTCGACGACCTTCGCCTCGGCGTGATGGGCGATGTAGACCCGATCCACCCGCTCGAAGCGCGTCTTCAAAAAGCGCGTCATCCAGAAGAAAAACGTCCGCGCCATCTCCTTCTCGTACGTCCCCATCGACCCCGACGTATCCATCATCGCGAAGACGACCGCCCGGCCCTCTTCGTGGGGCGCCGGAGCGTAGGCGCGAAAGCGGAGGTCCTCATCGGTAAGGCGGAGCGCCACCCGCCCCCGCTCCGCCCCGACGCCGCCCCCCTTTTCGGGGCCGGCCAGGGCCGCCCGAAGCCGCGTCCGCTTGAGCGCCTGAAAGACCGTCCGGCGCTTGTCGAGGTTGGCCCAGGCCCCTTTTTTCCGCAAATCCGAAAACCGCTCCCCGTCGGAGGAGACCGCCTCCGGCGCCTTGGGCCGAAGGTTCGGCAGCGTCAGCTCGGAAAACAGCACCTCCTCCACCGCCTCGAGCGTCACTTCCGCCTCGATGTAGTCGACCCCCGGCGCCTCGCCGGGGCCGCCGTCCGGGGTCGCCCCGTCCGCCGCCCGGCCGACGACGTCCCCCGGCCGCGTCCCGCCGGCGCCCTGGCCGACGTGGCGATGCTTGCCCTCATCGAAGCGAAAGCGCGCCTCCTCCAGCGTCCGCACCGGAATGCGGACGATCGCCTTGCCGTCGGAGAGGAAAAAACTCTCATCGTGCAAAAGATCCGGCAGGCGCTCCCGGATCGCCTCCCGCACCCGGGCGTCGTGGCGCCGCCGATCGAGATGCCCCTTCGGATGAAGCGACCAGTCTTCGCGAAACACGAGCCCCTCGTCCATCGTCCCCCCTCCTTTCCGGATCCGCGGCCGTGCCGACATTGCGCTCCCGTGCCGACGCCGCGCGTCCGCGCCGGCGCCGAGGGAAAAGGCCGGGGCCGCGACCCCTCCACTGCCGCCCGGCCGACCGGGGCCCGCCTCACCGCCGTTTTCCCCGATCGGCCGCCGGCTACCGGTTCAAAAGCCCGCCGACGTACCGGAGGAGTTCGTTGGCGCACGTCGCGCAGTAGCCGTACTCGTCGATGAGCCGCCGGGAGACCTCGTTCACCTTCCGGAGCTGCTCCTCATCCGGCGTCACGCTCGACGTCGTGATCCGCACCGTATCTTTGAGATCGGCGAAGAGCTTCCGCTCGATCGCCTCCTTCAGCCGCTCGTGGCTGTCGTACGTAAACGGCCGACCCTTGCGGGCATAGGCCGAGATGCGGATGAGGATTTCCTCCCGAAAGGCCTTCTTCGCGCTTTCCGAGACGCCGATCTGCTCTTCGATCGACCGCATGAGCCGCTCGTCCGGCTCCACCTCTTCGCCCGTGATCGGATCCCGGAGCTTCTGCCGCCGCGACCACGCCTCGATGTTGTCCAGGTAGTTGTTCAAAATCGCCTGCGCCGCCTCTTCGAACGAATAAACGAACGCCTTTTGCACTTCCCGCTTCGCGATCTCGTCGTACTCCTGCCGCGCCAGGGCGATGAACTCGAGGTAGCGCTCCCGTTCCTCCTTCGTGATGCTCGGGTGCTGGTCGAGGCCGTCCTTGATCGCCCGGAGCACGTCGAGGGCGTTGATGCAGTCCGCGTCCCGCCGGATGAGGGCGCTCGAGATGCGGTTGATCACGTACCGCGGGTCGATGCCGCTCATCCCCTCGTCATCGTGCTCCGCCCGAAGCTCCCGAAGATCTGCCTCGCTTAAGCCCTCCACCGCCTCGCCGCCATAGAGCCGGAGCTTTTTCACGAGATCGATCCCCTGTCGCTTCGACGGTTTAAGCCGCGTCAAGATCGAGAAAAAAGCGGCGGTGTAGAGCGCGTGCGGTGCGATGTGCACGCCGCGCAAATCCGATTGTCGGATAAGCTTTTCATAGATCCGCTCCTCTTCCCGCACCTTCAGGTTATAGGGAACCCGAATGACGATCATCCGCGACTGGAGCGCCTCGTTTTTCTTGTCAGCGACAAACCGCCGGTACTCCGCCTCGTTCGTGTGGGCGACGACGAGCTCATCGGCGCTGATCAGGGCAAAGCGCCCCGCCTTAAAATTCCCCTCCTGCGTGAGGGACAACAGGTGCCAGAGGAATTTTTCGTCACTCTTTAAAATTTCTTGAAACTCCATCAAACCGCGGTTGGCCACGTTGAGCTCGCCGTCAAAACGGTATGCCCGCGGGTCCGACTCGACACCGTACTCCGTGATCGTCGCCAGATCGATGCTCCCGGTGAGCTCGGCGATGTCCTGCGACTTCGGGTCCGACGGCGAAAACGTCCCGATCCCCACCCGCTTCGCTTCAGAAAAAAGCACCCGTTCGACGCGAAACCGGTGGATGTCGCCGCCGTACTCCTCGTCCAGCCGGTGGCGGCAGACCGGGCAGAGCTCCCCTTCGATCCGGACGCCGAGCGCCGCTTCAAATTCCGGCCGAAGCTCGTGCGGCACGAGGTGGAGCGGCTCCTCGTGCATCGGACAGCCTTTCAGGCCGTAGACCGCCCCCGCCTCCGTCCGGGTGTACCGCTCGAGCCTGCGCTTCAAAAGCGTCACGATCGTCGATTTCCCGCCGGCGACCGGCCCCATGAGAAGCAAAAGGCGCTTTCGCACGTCGAGCCGCATCGCCGCCGCGTGAAAATATTCTTCGACGAGCTTTTCCAGCGTCTCGTCCAGCCCGAACAGCTCGTCGCTGAAAAAGCGATATCGCTTCCGGCCGTCGACCTCTTCCACCCCGGCGTCGACGATCATGCGGTAGATCCGCCGGTGGGCCGAATCCGCCACATGCGGCGACCGCCGGACGATCTCCAGGTATTCGGCAAACGTCCCCTCCCAGCGGAGGCTTTCTTCCCGCCGATAATACTCCCCGAGGCGCGACCAGAGCCGCTCCAGGGTTTCCGACGTCGGACCGCCCGCCTCGCCGATTCGCGCGCTCCACTCGCTCATGCGGCTCCCTCCGTTTGCCATATATTTCCTAAAAGACCGACTTCGGCGGCGGTGTACGGTCATTATACCACATCGGCCGGCGGTTGTGTTTGAAATTTGCGCCCGCTTCGCGCCGCTTGTGGCGCTCGCCGATTTGCCGTACAATACGGTTGGACGAAAGCGGTCTCAGCCCCTGAGCCATCGCCCGCCCGTCCAAACGTCGGCCGGGCTGCCGAAAACCGGATGCGAGGTGACTGCCGTGCTCTTTAAGTCGTCCATCGTCATCGCCATCCTGGCGTCGCTCATCTTCTTCATCCTCACCGCCGGCTACAACGAAGACAAGACGTGGAACCTCTGAACCGCTGGCGGAATACTGGCGAACGCCCCCGTCCCTCGTCGCCGCTCGCACAACCGAACCCTGCAAACCAAAAGGAGGAGGGAACGCCCTCCTCCTTTTGCTTTGGAAAGCACAGGCGGGAAAGCATCGGCCGCATCGGGCGGCCTCACCGCGGCGTCAGCCGGCCGGCGCCCCCCTTCGCCGCCTCGGCGGACCGAAGATCCGCTGCCGCGTCCCCCAGTAGACGACCCCGCCGAGGACGGCGGCGCCGAAGTAAAACCGGACGAGCGACCCCACGCCGATCATCGGTCCGCCGACCAATCCGGAAGCGATCAGCCCGCCGAGCAGGGCGAAGTGAACCGGGATGCCGACGAGAAAAAGCGGCCGAAGCGCCGGCACGACGAGCATCCGCCGGGAAAGCTCGAGCCGGTTGGCCGCATATCCGGCCGCCCCGGCCAGCAAAAACACCGCCGTCATCCCGAGATCGTACGGAACAAGCCGCCAGAACGCCGCCGCCTCCTGCGCCGGATCCGCCCCGCCGGTGAGGAGGCCTGGAAGCCCGAAGAAGGACTCTCCGAAATGGAGCAGCGGACTCAGGCCGATCACCGCATCGGCGATCTCCTGCATATGCGCTCGAAACCACTCGACCGGCGCCCAGTGTTCCACCAGCGGCTGCAGATGAAGCGCCTCGACGTGCACGACCGCCGTCAGGTACAAAAGCCCGATGACGCCCGCCGGATAGACGCCGAAGATGATCGTCAAGGCGACCTGGTACCCGCCGCTTCCGGCGATCGCCCCCATCAGCATCGCCAGCGCATACAGCGCCAGCGCATCGACAAAGAGCGTCCCCAGCCGCAGCCCGAGCGCCGGGCCAAAGACGACGACGTCCCGATACGGGGATCCCGCCACCAGTCCGAAACCGACCAGAGCCGAAAGAAGAAGCGCCGCCGCGATGACCGCCGCGCCGAGGGCCGCCTTGACCGCGAAGACCGTCCCGCGAGCGTACGGCAAGAAAAACGTCAGCCGGTCGAGCCCGCGACTCCGTTCGCCGCCGAGCTGGGCCATCGCCAGCCACAGGACAAACGCCGGAAAAAAGAACGACGGCCAATCCAGCCGCACCCGGTAAGGCGGCGGAAAGCCTTCCTCGATCTTAAAGTGGACGTCGTCGAGCTGGCCCATCACCCGGATCGCCGTCCAGAACACCGCCGCGCCGATGAACGCCGCCGTCACCCCGGCGATCTGCCGCCCTTCCTTCAGCCAGAGCCCGGCGAGCGGCGGCCGGAGGCCGCTTCGTCCGGCTTCCTGTCCGGCGTCACCCTTCATCTGGCGTCCCTCCCAGCTTTCTCACGTACACGTCTTCGAGCCTGAGCGGAAGCGGCTCGACGAACAGCGCGCCGGCTTCCCGGAGCCGCCCCGGCACCTCCTCCGGCGCCCCCTCGACGAGCACCGTCATCACCCGCCCCGTCCGGGCGAGAATCCGCACCCCCGAAAGCCGCTCGAGCGCCTCCGGCCCGACCCCTTCCGCGAGCGCCACCTGCCACTTCCCGTACCGCGTCTGAAGCGCCTCCACCGCCACCTCGCCGTCGATCCGCCCTTCCCGGAGAAAGAGCACCCGGTCGGCGATCGCCTCGAGCTCTTCCAGCCGGTGGGTGGCGACGACGATGAGCGGCCGGGCCTCCGCCGCCGCCTCGACGAGCAAGCGCAGCGCCTCTTTTTTGTAGATCGGATCGAGCCCCTCCGTCGGCTCATCCAGAAGGAGCCCTTCCGCCCCCGTCGAAAGCGCCAGCGACAGATAAAACAGCCCCTTCATCCCCTTGGAAAACGTCTGCACCTTCCGGTTCGGCGGAAGGTCGAACGCCCGAAGCCGCGCCCAGAACGCCTCCCGGTCGAAACGGGGGTAAATCCGGGAAAACAGCGCCAAAAACGCCTTCGGCGTATAATGGCCGAGCCACTCCCGCTCGTCGGTCACGAAAAAGAGCCGCGCCCGCGCCTCCGGCACCCGGTAGACGTCCAGGCCGTCGTAGCGGACCGACCCGGCGTCCGGACGGAAGATGCCGGCCATCGTCCGAAGGAGCGTCGTCTTCCCGGCGCCGTTTCGCCCGACGAGGCCGACGATTTCGCCCGGCGCGGCGGAAAACGTCACCCCGTCCAGCACCGCCCGGCCGTCAAAGGCCTTCCGAACGCCGTCCACTTCCAGCATCGCCGTCCCTCCCTCCGTCCGCCTCCGCGCCTCGCGCTTCGCCCCGTGCCGCCTTTTCCGCCCGGCCCGCCTTTCCCTCCCGGTCTGACGTCGCCGCCGCTCCGGCCGGCTCCGGCCGACCATCGGGCGCCATGCCCCGCACCCGACGATACGCCTCCGCCACCCAGCGCTGAAACGCCGCCTCCTCGACGCCCCAGAACGCCGCCTCCAGGACAAGCACGTCCAGCCGGCTTCGGAGCTTTTGCATCCGCTCTTCTCCCGCCGGAGGCCGCTCGGCGACGAACGTCCCCTTTCCCGGATACGTGGCGATCACCCCCTGCCGCTCCAGCTCCTGATAGGCCTTCATCACCGTGTTGGGGTTGGCGAGCACCTGAGCCGAAAGGTCCCGAACCGACGGCAGCCGGTCGCCGGGCCGAAGGAGTCCCTTGACGATGAGCCCTTTGATGTGCCGCACCAGTTGCTCGTACACCGGAACGCCCGGCTCGCCCTGCAGGTCGAACACGCCGTTCACCTCCTCGCCGCCGGAGCGCCGCTCGACACCCATGTTCTATTATACATAGTACACTTGGATCGTCAAGCGCTTTTCTCCCATCCCCATCGGCGCCCGTCTTCGCTCCGATCACGCTCATCGCCGGCAAACGCGAAAGACCCGGGCCAAAACGCCGCAAAAAAACCCGCCGGAGCCTCCCGGCGGGCAATGCGGTCGCCGCCCCCGCTCCACGCGCCGGGCGTCCCGCGCCCTACTCGAGCGTCGACGGATCGAACCGCTTTTCCTGAAGCAGCGTCTCCTTCCGGAGCGTCCGGCAGCGGCAGCCGACGGCTTCTTCCGGGCTTTCCTTGAGGGCATCGAGCAGGATGTGGCCGATCGTCACCGCTTCCTCGTAAAAAATCTCCGCCAGCTCCCGGTGCCGCCAGTCCCGGATGACGCCCTCCGCGTAGTTGACGACCATATAAAGCCCCGTATAACAGGCGCCGATCTCCCGGGCGAGGTACACCTCCGGAACCAGGCTCTGGCCGATGACGTCGGCGCCCATCAGCCGGAACGCCTGCACCTCCGCCCGGCTTTCAAAGTGCCGGCCGTCCGTCACGAGATACACCCCGCGGGTGAACACCCGGCGGCCCGTCCCTTCCAGCCGCCGCCGGGCGGCCCGGGCGAGGATCTCCGTCCCCGTCGGGCAGATCGGGTCCCGCATGATTAAAAGATAGGGGCTGCCGAGGGAGACGTCCTGCCGCATCGTGTAATCGATGTAATCGTCCGGGATGATGACGTCCCGAAGCTCCAGCAGGCGGTTTACGCTTCCGACGCCCCCTTCGGCGTAGATGCGGACGACGCCCGCCTCCCGGAGCACCCAGAAAAGCTGCCGCGACGCATCCGCCCGGCTCACGTGCGGCGGCCGCCACCCGTGCATTTTCACCGTCCAGAAGCGCTTGTCGCCGACCTCCGCCAGCGTCATCGGCGGGCTCGGGCCGAACGGCGTCTCATAGACGACGTCCCGCTCAAGCACCCGGACGTCTTCCCGCCCGAGCCCGCCGGGAAAATCGAGCGAAAACGTGCTCGAGCCGCCGATGAGGGCAAACGGCGCCGGCGCTACCGGTTCCGGCGCCGGCGCCTTTTTCTCTTTTTCTTCGGTCGAAGCAGCCATCTTCTTTCCCTCCGGTTCTCATCATTTCATCCGAACCGGGCGCATGCGACGGGCGGTCCCGACGGAAGCCCTCTCAGACGAGGTCGGGAAAACCGTTTTGCCGGAGCGCCTCGTACAGGACGATGGCGACGGCGTTGGAAAGGTTGAGCGAGCGGAGCGTCTTTCGCATCGGGATGCGGAGCACCCGGTCGGCGTTCGCCCGGAGGACGTCTTCCGGGAGCCCCGTCGTCTCCTTGCCGAAGACGAGCACGTCGCCCGGGCGAAAGCGGACGTCGGTGTAGCGGATCTTGCCGTGGGCGGAAAAATAAAAAAAGCGATGCCCGGCATAATGGCGATAGACGTCATCCAGGGAATAAAACTCCTTGAGCCTCACTTCCGGCCAGTAATCGAGCCCCGCCCGGCGCAAATACCGGTCCTCCAGCGAAAAACCGAGCGGATGCACCAGACCGAGCGACGCCCCGGTCACGGCGCACGTCCGGGCGACGTTCCCGGTATTGGGCGGGATCTCCGGCTCGACGAGCACGATGTGAAACGGCATGCCCCCAAAACCGCGCTCCTTTCCGGTCGACGGCCGGCAAAGGTCGTTTGGTCGTCGGCGATCGGCACTTCGGTCGAAACCGTCAACGGTCGAACGTCCGTCCGGTCACGGCGGTCGGCGATCGACCGCCCGGTCGCGGCCGTCAGCGGCCCGTCTGCCGTTCGACGGGGGACGCTCCGCCCCGATGCGCCCGCTCGTGGGCGAGGAGGGCCGCCTTCCGGTCGAGGCCGCCCCGGTAGCCGACGAGGCTGCCGCTTGCGCCGATCACCCGGTGGCACGGGACGAAAAGGAGAACCGGGTTGTGGTGAAGCGCCCGGGCGACGGCCCGGACCGACCGGGGCACGCCGAGGACGGCGGCGAGCTCCCGATAGGACCGCACCTCCCCGAAGGGGATCGTCCGGACGGCCTGCCACACCGCCCGGGAAAACGGCGACCCGAAAAGATGCAGGGAAATCCGGTGAAGGGCCGCCCCGTCGCCGGCAAAATACGCCGCCAGGGCTTCCCGCTCCGCCTCAAACCGCCCCGGCGCCGGCTTCGGGTCCGGCAGCCGGTGCCGCCGGAGAAACCGGGCGAGGGCCGCTTGCCCCCTGTCCCCGTTCGCTTCTCCCCAGGCGCCTCCGTCGGCGACGAAATTCGCCCAAAGAAGCCCCGCCGCCCCCTTCACGAGCCGCATCGTCCCGAGCGGGGTCGGCACATCGGTCCACCCCAGATCCGGCGCGCCCGACTCCGACGCTCTTTTCTCCGGCCGCATCGCCGCGCCCCCTTCCGGCGTTCGTGCTCGGGCCGGCGCGACCCAGAACCGCCCGTCCGGTGTTGCCCGGCCTTTGCCCATGGCGCCGGACCTGGGCGCCGCGCCTCGCCCCCGCCAGCGGGCCGGTCCTCCCTCAGCCGATGCCCGAGCGGTCATTCGCCGGGCGACGTTCCTCCTCAGCCCCGCTACGGCCGGAAGCGCCGGAAAGCCGCGCGAGCGCCGCCTCGATTTCTTCTCGGACCATCGGATCGCGCTCCCGCGCCCGGGCCGCCTCGAGGGCCGACTTTGCCGCCTCCCCGCCGATTTTCCCGAGCGCCCAGGCGGCGGTCCCCCGGATGACCGGCCGCGGATCCAGAGCGAGCCGCTCGGCGAGAACCGGCACCGCCTCCGGCGCCCGATGGTGGGCCAGTGCGATGATGGCGTTTCGCTCCAACGTCCGTTTCCCCCGCCAGCCGGCCGCCGTCTTGGCAAACGTTTCGACAAACGCCTTTTTCGAAAGGCCGATGAGCGGCATGATGAGCGGCTTGACGACTTCCGGATCCGGGCGAAACTCCGGATGATGATCGGCATCGACGCCGCGGTTGTACGGACAGACGACCTGGCACGTGTCACAGCCGTAGAGGCGGCTCCCGAGCTTTTCCCGGTACGGAAGGGGGACCATGCCCTTCGTCTGGGTATGATACGACAGGCACTTCTTACTGTCCAGCGCCCCCGGCCGGATGAACGCCGACGTCGGGCACGCGTCGAGGCATTTCGTGCATGAGCCGCAGCGGTCTTCCATCGGCGCATCCGGCGGAAGGGGGAGATCGAGCACGAGCTCCCCGAGATAGACGAACGAGCCGTAATCCGGCGTGATGAGAAGGCCGTTTTTCCCGATCCAGCCGATTCCCGCCCGGGCCGCCACCGCCCGGTCGGAGAGGACACCGGTGTCGACGAGGATCTCCCCGCGGACGGACGGCACCCGCTCCCGGATCCAGGCCAGAAGCGCCTCCAGCCGCTCCCGGAGGACGCCGTGATAATCCCGCCCCCACGCCGAGCGGGCGATGAATCCCCGCCGGGCGCCGGGGACGGATTTCGGCGCGTTTTTGAGCTTCGACGGATAGGCCATCGCCGCGGCGATGATCGATTGCGCCCACGGCATCGTCCGCCGGGGATCGACCCGCTCGTCGATCGTCCCCTTCTCAAATCCGGAATCATATCCCCGGCCGTAATATTCCTCCAGAATCGGCCGGAGCTCGTGAAAGGGATCGGCCGTCGTCACGCCGACCGCATCGAGGCCGATCGCCCGGGCCGCCGCCTTCAGCTCCGCTTTGAACGCCGCCCCGTCTTCGGGCGCCCGGTCGCTTCTTCCCCGCCTGCCCGGCGTCTCGTCCGGTCGAAGTTCGGATCGATCCGGATCGTCCGGCCGCGGGTCGAACGGCTTTGGTGCGCCTGCTCGCGGGTCGGACGGCGGGGCATTCGGCCGCCGTTCGGCCGTCATCGCGGCCCCGCCCCGCTTTCCCGCCGGTAGGCGGCCATCGCCCGCACCGCCAGCCGGTCGACCCGGACGTTCTCCGGAACGCCGGCGTGCCCTCGCACCTTCTCAAAGCGCACCGTCCGCCGCGCCGTCTCCTCGAGGATGGCCGCCCAGAGATCGCGGTTTTCCACCGGGCCTCCGTCCGCCTTCCGCCAGCCGCTTTCGACCCAGCGTCGGAGCCATCCCTGCCGGAAGGCATTGACGACGTACGCTGAATCGCTGTAGACGACGACGTCCGCCCCCGGGGGAAGCGCCCGCAGCGCTTCGAGGACCGCCGTGAGCTCCATCCGGTTGTTCGTCGTTCGGGCCTCGCCGCCGGTGAGGACCCGCTCCGCGCCGGCGTTCCGAATGAGCGCCGCCCAGCCGCCGGGCCCCGGATTGCCGGAACAGGCGCCGTCGGTATAGACGACGAACGATGGCCGGCTTTCGGCCGGCGCCGGGCTCCCGGTCTCGTGCATCCCGGAGCGCCTCCTTCCCCATCCCCCGTAAGCGTAACAAAAAAAGCACCGGTCGCCAAGGACGACCGGTGTCGGCCTTTGGCCGCTTAGCGCCCGGCCGGAGCAGCTCCCTTACTGCCGTTCGCCGGTCCTCCGCCGTCGCCGGGACCGGCGGGCGCTTCCGATCCGGGTTCGGCGGCCTTTTGTCCGATGCCGGCCGGCGCGGTCCGGGGGGGCCCTTCGCCGACCGGCCCGTCCCCGTCCGGTCCGAAGGCGGGCCACTCCAGCCGGGACGCCTGAGCATACCGTTCGAGCAGCGAAAAAAGGTAGGCCAGATCCTCCGGCGAAAGTTTCTCCCGGACCGCCGTATACGCTTCGCCCAGCGTCTCGAGCGTGAGCCCGCGGCCGAACACCTCCGCAAGGCGCCGGACGTCCGCCGGCGTCAAACGGGCCTGGGCCCAGCGGAGAAATTCGGTCTTTTCCTTTGCCGTCATCGTGGCCTCGAGGACGTCGATCGCCCGGACCAGTTCGTCCGCCGGGACCGCCGGGGCGCTCACCTCGACGGCGTCGCTTCCGCCTCGGGATTTGCCGCCGCCGGTGGCGGCGCCGGCGTTCTTTGCGCCCGAAGGGCGCCGCTCGACGCCGTCGATCGCCGCCCGGGCCTCGCCGGCGTATCGAAAGAGTTCGAACCACGCCTCGAGCCGGCTCGCGATCGCCCGTTCGACGGTGCGGTCCAGCTCCGCCTGCACGGCGTCCGGGAGGCCGATCCAGACGAAGGGCCGGAGTCCTCCGCCGCCTTCGCCCCCGGCCCCGTTTCCCGGCCCCCATCCGGCGGCGACGTACCCGGCGGCAAAAAAGGACGCCGCCCAAAAAAGGCGCCAAAAGGCCCGACCGATCGTCCGCATCGCGCTCCCTCCCGCGTGGCACCTGTTTCCAGTTTGCCAGCGGGACCGGTCCCATATACGCCGGGCCCGGGATCCGCCGGAAGCGGGCAACGATCGACGCCCGGACGCCGGGGGCCGTCGGTGGAGGGCGCCGGCCTTGAAGGCTCCGGCGGTCGGAAAGCGGCCGCATGGCCGCCCGACGGCCGCCGGAGGTCCCAGACGGCGCTAGCCGCCGAGGTACGCCGCCCGCACCTTTTCGCTCTGCCGGAGCGCCTCGCTCGGACCCTCCAGCACGATCCGCCCCGTCTCGATGACGTACGCCCGGCGGGCGACGCCGAGGGCCATGTGGGCGTTTTGCTCGATGAGGAGGATCGTCGTCCCCTGCGCGTTGATCTCCCGGATGATGCCGAAGATCGTCTGGACAAGGACCGGCGCAAGCCCCATCGACGGCTCGTCCATCAGGAGGAGCTTCGGCCGGGCCATGAGCGCTCGGCCGATGGCGAGCATCTGCTGTTCGCCGCCGGAGAGCGTCCCGGCCGGCTGCCGAAGCCGCTCCTTAAGGCGCGGAAAGAGGGCGAACACCCGCTCCAGGTCGGCCTGGATGCCCGCCCGATCCCGCCTGAGGTAGGCGCCCATCTCGAGGTTTTCCTTCACCGTCAGGTTGGCGAATACCCGGCGGCCTTCCGGCACGTGGGAGATGCCGAGGGCGACGATGTCCTCCGGCCGGCGGCGGGTGAGGTCCTCGCCCCGGAAACGGATCGTCCCGTTTTTCGGCCGCACCAGGCCGGAGATCGTCCGAAGGAGCGTCGTCTTCCCGGCGCCGTTGGCCCCGATCAGGGTGACGATCTCCCCTTCGTCGACCGAAAGCGAGACGCCCTTTAAGGCGTGGATTTTCCCGTAATAGACGTCGATCGCCTCAAGCGAGAGCATCTTCCGCCGCCTCCCCCAGATACGCTTCGATCACCCGCGGGTTTTTCCGCACCTCCGCCGGCGTGCCGTGGGCGATGAGGGCGCCGTGGTCGAGGACGTAGATCCGCTCGCTCACCGACATGACGAGGGACATGTCGTGCTCGATGAGGAGGATCGTGAGCCCGAACGCCTCCCGCACCTGGCGGATGAGGTCCATGAGCTCCTGCGTCTCCCGGGGGTTCATCCCCGCCGCCGGCTCGTCAAGGAGGAGGAGCTTCGGCCGCGTCGCCAGCGCCCGGGCGATCTCCAGCCGCCGCTGCATGCCGTAGGGAAGGTTTCGGGCGAGTTCCCCTTCGACGGCAGAAAGCCCCACCCGCTCGAGGAGCTTCCGGCTCTCCGCGAGCATCCGATTTTCTTCCCGAAAAAAGCGGGGAAGGCGGAAGATCGAGTCGATGAACGTATGATGCGTGTTCACCTGGTAGGCGATCCGCACGTTGTCGAGGACGGTCAGGTTCTGGAACAGCCGGATGTTCTGAAACGTCCGGGCGATCCCCTTCCGCGTCAGGCGGTGGGGCGCGGTGCCGTCGATCCGCTCGCCGAAAAAGCGGATCTCCCCCGCCGTCGGCCGGTAGACGCCGGTCAGCAGGTTGAACACCGTCGTCTTCCCGGCGCCGTTCGGGCCGATGAGGGCGACGAGCTCCCCTTCGTCCAGATAAAGGTCGACGTCTTTCACCGCCGTGAGGCCGCCGAAGTGGATGGTCAGCCCCTTCGTCTCCAGCACGCGCGCCTTCGTCGTCATCCGTCACGCCTCCTTCGCCCGGCGGCGGAAGAGGTCGCCGAGCTCGCGGTTGCCCATGAGCCCCTGAGGCCGGTAGAGCATGACGAGGATGAGCACCAGGCTGTAGAGGATCATCCGGGTCTCCGGAAACGCCTGCAGGTAGATGTTCACGACGCTAAGGAGCGTCGCCGCCAGAACCGCTCCGCTCAGGCTCCCGAGGCCGCCCAGGACGACGAAGACGAGGATCTCAAACGACTTCAGGAAGCTGAAGGCGACCGGCTGGATGATGTAAAACTGATGCGCGTACATCGCCCCGGCGATGCCGGCAAAAAACGCCCCGACGGCAAAGGCGAGCACCTTATAGTACGTCGTCGGCACCCCCATCGCCTCCGCCGCCACCTCGTCTTCCCGCACCGCGAGCATCGCCCGGCCGTGGGCGGAGTTTGTCAGGTTCGCGATGACGACGAGCATGACGACGACGGCCCCGTACAGCACCGTCCAGTTCGTGAGATGTTTCACCTGCATCCCGGCGGCGCCGCCGACGTAGTCGATGTTGTACAGGGTGATTCGGACGATTTCCCCGAAGCCGAGGGTGGCGATGGCGAGGTAGTCTCCCCGGAGGCGGAGCGTCGGCGCCCCGACGAGGAGGCCGAAAAGCGCCGCCACCACGCCGGCGGCGAGGATGGCGAGGAAAAACGGCTGATCGAGCTTCGTCGTGAGCACCGCCGACGTGTACGCCCCGACGGCGAGAAAGCCGGCGTGGCCGATGGAAAACTGCCCCGTCACGCCGATGATGAGGTGGAGGCTTGCGGCGAGCATGATGTTGATGCCGATGTTCATGAGCATGTTTTCATAAAAGCGGCCGATCCAGCCGGCAGAAAGCCCCGCTTGAACGACGGCGTACAGCGCTACGATCCCGATGAAGAGGAGGGCCAGACGCTTTCGATCCGGCGCGATGGTCATCGGCGTCACCTACACTTTCTCCCGGACGTTTTTCCCGAAGAGCCCCTGCGGCATGAAGAGTAGGATCAGGATGAGAATGATGAACGCCACGGCGTCCCGGAAAAGAGAAAAGCCGAGGGCGCTCACCCCCGTCTCGACGAGGCCGAGGAGGAGGCCGCCGACCATCGCCCCGGGGATGCTCCCGATCCCGCCCATCACCGCCGCCACGAACGCCTTGAGCCCCGGGATGAGCCCCATGAGCGGGTCGATCTTCGTGTAGTAGAGGCCGAAGATGACGCCGGCGGCGCCGGCCAGGGCCGACCCCAAGGCAAACGTCCAGGAGATCGTCCGGTCGACGCTGATGCCCATCAGGCGAGCCGCGTCGGCGTCGTACGAGACGGCCCGCATCGCCTTCCCGATCTTCGTGTAGTGGACGATCCACTGCAGAAGGAGCATGAGCAAAACGGAGATGAGGAGGATGACGAGCGTATCGACCCGCGTCGTCGCGCCGAACACCCGGATCACCCGGTCGCCGAAGAGGTCCGGGTAGACGTCCGGCTGGGCGCCGCGGACGTAGATCGTCGTGTACTCGATAAAGAGCGACACGCCGATCGCCGTCGTGAGCGCCGCGATCCGGGGCGAATTCCGGAGGCGACGGTACGCCACCCGCTCGATGAGGACGCCGATGAGCGATGTCACCGCCATCGTGAGGAGGATCGCCGGAATAAAACCGAGATGAAGCACCGTGATCGCATAGAAGCCGATGAACGCCCCGAGCATGAAGACGTCCCCGTGGGCGAAGTTGATGAGCTTGACGATGCCGTAGACCATCGTGTAGCCGAGGGCGATGAGGGCGTAGATGCTGCCGACGGAGATGCCGTTTAAAAGCTGCTGCAGCCAGTTCATGGAAGCACCGTCCTTTTCATCAAAAAACGGTGGAGAAGCGCCCTGCGGGCGCTTCCCACCTTCTCCGCGCATCGGACCGCCGACCGGCCCGGATCATTCGGCGGCCGCTCCATCACCGGCGGCCTCCCGCTTCTCGACCGGCCTCGTCGCCGCACCCGAACCGACTGGTCTTTCGGTTCCGAACCTCACGCCGGCTGGGCTCCGAACCTTATTTCCGAACCTTATTCCGGCTGGACTTTCGTCCGGAACGTCTGTTTGCCGTCCTTGAACTCGATGATGGCCGCCGCCTTGACGGGGTTGTGGTTCTCGTCGATCGAGATCTTGCCGGTGACGAGCTGGAGGTCTTTCGTCTCCGCCAGCGCCTGGGCGATCTTCTCCGGATCGGACGACCCCGCCCGCTTGATGGCGTCGGCGAGGAGGTACATCGCGTCGTAGCCGAGGGCGGCGAAGCCGTCCGGCGTCTTGCCGAATTTATCCTTGTACGCCTTGACGAACGCCTGCACCGCCGGATCCGGGTCCTCGGACGAGTAGTGGTTGGTGAAGAACGTGTTGTTGAGCGCCTCTTTCCCGGCGAGCTCGAGAAGCGTCGGCGAATCCCAGCCGTCTCCGCCGACGATCGGGCCGGTGTAGCCGAGCTCTCGGGCCTGCTTGATGATGAGCCCGACTTCCTCGTAATACCCCGGAACGTAGAGGACGTCCGGATTTTTGTCCTTGATGCGGGTGAGCGTCGAACGGAAGTCGGTGTCCTTCTGGACGTACGACTCTTCGGCGACGATCGTGCCGCCGGCGGCCTTGAACGTATCGATGAAGGAGGCGGCGAGCCCCTTCGAGTAGTCGCTCGACGAGTCGATGTAGACGGCCGCCGTCTTCGCCTTCAGATCGTTCAGGGCGAACTGCGCCGCGACCTTCCCCTGGAACGGGTCGATGAAGCACGCCCGGAACATGTACGGATGGACCTGGCCCGTCTTCTCGTCGACGGTCACCGACGCCGCCGTCGCCGTCGGCGAGACGACCGGCACTTTGTTCTCCGTCGACAGCTGGATCATCGCCTTCGTGTTGCCGGACGTCGCCGCGCCGATGATCGCCGACACCTGATCCTGCGTCATGAGCCGCACGGCCACGTTCGCCGACTCGGCGTTGTCGGAGCGGTTGTCCTGCTTGACGAGCTTGATCGTCATGCCGTCGATGCCGCCCTGCTTGTTCAGCTCCTCCGCCGCAAGCTCGGCGCCGTTTGCCGCCGACGTGCCGTAGGACGAGACGTTGCCGGAAAGCTCCAGGTTGAGACCGATCTTCACCTCACCCTTGGCCGCCTCTCCGCCGGAGGGCGTCGACGCCTGCGGCGAACCGGTGTCGGACGTTCCTTTTCCGCCCGTGCCGCAACCGGCAAGGACGAACAAGAACGCCGCCAGCAGGAGGAGCCAGCGTCCCCGAACGGGCCATGTCCGTTTCGTCATCGATCGACAACCCCCTTTGTTTTTCCCCCATCCATTCACAAAATTTTCGGATGGTGGTGGCAAACCTGCTTAAGATTATAATCATCTCCCGACCGTTCGTCTATAGGATGGGGCTATTTATTTTTGCGCTGCAACCGTGAAAACACCGGCGTCCGAACGGGCGCCAGGCCATCTCCGTTTCCGGGGCAGCCTGCGCCCATCGGCCGCACGCCGGCGCCGGCGTTCCTGGCGTCCGGGAACCGGGAACCCGCGCCGGCGCCGCAAGCCATCACCCGCCTGAGGCCGTCACAGCTTAAACTGCTTCAGCGTCTCCGTCAGGCGGTCGAACCCTTCTTTCAGGGCAGCGATCTGCCCGCGTAGATTTTCGGCGAGCGCCCCCGTCTCTTCGCTCGAGGCGGCGACTTCTTCCGCCGACGCCGACGACTCCTCGGCAAAGGCGACGATCTCCGCCAGTGAAGCGGCGACCTGAGACGCGTACGCCTCGATCGATTTCAAGCCGTCCGATAGCTCGCCGATCGCCCGGGCCGTCTTTTTCGCCTGCTCGGCGACCGCCGGGAAAAGCCGTCCCGTCTCTTCGAGCCGCTCGATGTGCCGCCCGAGCAGGTCGCTTTCTGCATTGACCTGCTCGGCAAGCTGGCGCGCCCCGTCGGCCACTTCATCGAGCGTCTCCCGCACCCTCTTGACAAAACCGGCCGACTGAACGGCGAGCTTTCCGATCTCCTCCGCCACGACGGCAAAGCCCCGGCCGTGCTCCCCCGCCCGGGCCGCCTCGATCGAGGCGTTCAAGGCCAGAAGCTGCGTCTGGGTGGCGATCTCCTGAATCTGCGCCAGCACCTCCACCATCTCGCGGGTCATCTCCGTCACCCGATCGGCGACGGAGCGCATCTCCCGGTTCGCCTTCAAGACTTCGCGCCCGTCGAGGACGAGGGCCTCGACCGCCTCGACGCCGCTTTGGGCCTTGGCCTGGCTTTCGCCGGAGAGGGTCCGAACCGTCTCCGCCCCTTCCGTCATCCGAACGAGCCGCTCCTTGACGCCGTCGACGGCCTCCGAAGCGCTCTGGATGCGCTGGGTCTGCTTTTCCGTCGCCTCGGCGAGCTGGGTGATCACCTGGCTTACTTCTTCCGAGACGGTGCCGAGCTGATCCGCCATCTCCTGCACTTCGACGATGAACGTTCCGCTGGTGCGCTCCATTTCCTGGACCTGGCGGATCGCCGCCCGGAGCTTGGCGACGTACTGCCGGAACCACCAGGCAAGGGCCCCGGTCTCGTCCATCGCCTGAACCGGCACGGCGACCGTGAGATCCGCCTCGCCCTGCGCCGCCCCCTGCATCGCCCGGGCCACCTCCCGGAGCGCCCGGTGCGACGCCCGCATGGCGAAGCTGACAAACAGGGTTCCCAGGATGAGGTTGCCGAGGTCGCTCAGAAGAAGCGTCCGGCCGATGACGAGCCAGTCGGCCGACCGCTGGAACGTCTCCAGGTGGGCGACGGCCGACGCGCTGCTCATGAGGATCGTCGCCAGAAGCTGCAGGAAAATCCCGGCCCCAAGCCGGACCGAGGAGGAAAACAACCCGTTCGACCGGTGCCGAAACGCCTTTTCGGCAAAGACTTTTTCGTATTCGAACACGATGAGCACGTAGAAGATGAGCGTCACCGGCACCGCCACCCCGATGCCGAACGACTCCAGCGCCCAAAACTGAAGCGGCGAAACGTCCGGGAGGCGGCCGGCGGCGAGCCAGACGGCGATCGGCGGATCGATCATTTTCCAGAGGAGGAAGACGATCGGGGACCACTTCAGCCGGCGGTACGTCGTATCCGGCGTGCCGCGCTCGAGTCCGACCCAGAAGGCGTGGAGCATCCCGAGCGTTCCCGCGAGGACAAACGCTCCCCAGAGAAGCGACGGCCAGGCCAGAAGCGCGCCGGAGAGCGTCCCGGCGTCGACGAGGCGGGCAACCGCCGTCACGTACAAAAACCAGACAAGCGGGACGAGGGCGACGTTCGCCGCAGCGTAAAGGATGATGCGCAGGCGAGACTGTGCCGGTTCCATCGGTGTTCCTCCCATCTTTCCGCCGTCGATCCGGTGGCCGGTTTCGGAACCGCTGATGCGGACCTGACGAGACGCCTGATGCGTGTCTTCCGGAGGGCCTGATGCATGCCTGATGGGGCACTTTCTGGATGTCTTATGTACGGCGATTTCCGGTAAGAAGTGTATCGGAAGGTTCCAAGGAAATTTTTAATGAAACGGCGGCGCCAAGAGGCGCCGCCGCGCGACGTCTTTTCCGCCTGCGCATAAGGGATATTTTGCGCTTTCCAAAGCTTTGTCGTCCGGCGTCGGCTTCTGCCGAGGCGAAGCCCGTCCTCATTCCAGCGGCGCTTCCGTCCGGTCTTTTAACATCGCCGTTCCGGCAAGGGAGATCAAGCCGAGGACGATGACATACAGCGAGATCGCCGCCGACGAGCCGGCCGTTTTCAAGAGCCACGTGCTCACGAGCGGCGCCGGGCCGCCGGCGATGATCGCCGTGAGCTGATATCCCAGCGAGGCGCCGCTGTAGCAAAGCCGCGTCGGAAAGTTTTCCGCGATGAGGGCCGCCTGCGGCCCCTTCGTTGAGCCGTTCAAACGGCACCCGGTCGGACAATAGTTTTTCGATCGGCAGCTTCCCGCGTCGGTACAGCTCGATGTAGCGGGGAATGTCTCGAGCCGGAACGGCACTTCCCATATACGCCCCTTTCACCGTCCGTTCCTCGACCGTCATCGTCACCAGCGGAAAGGCGAACCGGTGGCGCTTTGATTTTCACGGGTATCCTTCCTTTTCGAATTCAAGTTGGTTCCTCTCCTCCCAGACGCACGACGATCCGCCCTTGAACCGCCCCGCGAAGGATCGCCTCAAGCGCGTCGATGAGCCCGTCGAGTCCGACCTCCCGGGTCATGGCGAGAAGCTCCGGCGGCTTCCACGGCCCCGCCAGACGACGCCAAAGCTCCTCCCGAAGGGACATCGGGCAGTAGACGGAATCGATGCCGAGGAGGCTCACCCCTCGAAGGATAAAAGGGAACACCGTCGTCTCGAGCGCGCTTCCGCCGGCGAGACCGCTTAAGGCGATCGCCCCGCCGTAGCGGATCGCCTTCAAGACCGACGGGGTCGTCCGGCCGCCGACCGGGTCAACGGCGGCCGCCCACCGCTCTTTTTCCAATGCCTTCCGGCTCTCGGCCGCCACCGCCTCCCGATCGAGCACTTCGGAGGCCCCAAGCCGCCGCAAAAAATCATGGGCTTCCGTTTTCCCGGTGCTGGCCACGACCGTAAATCCGAGCCGGGCCAGGATCGCCACCGCCATCGACCCGACGCCGCCCGTCGCCCCCGTGACGAGCACCGGCCCCCGCTCCGGCGTAAGCCCCCATTCCAACAGCCGGTGAACCGACAGCGCCGCCGTGAAGCCGGCCGTTCCGAGCGCCATCCCCTCTTTGAGCGTCATGCCCTCCGGAAGCGGGACGGCCCAGTCGGCCGGCAAGCGCGCCCATTCGCTAAATCCGCCTTCGTGCGACACGCCGAGCCCGTACCCGGTGGCGAGGATGCGATCCCCGGGACGAAACCGATCGTCTTCCGAGGCGACGACGACGCCGGCGAGGTCGATCCCCGGCACCATCGGGTAGCGGGTGAGAATCTTCCCGTCCGGCCGAATCGCCAGGCCGTCTTTGTAGTTCACGCTCGAGTACGCCACCCGGACGAGGAGCTCCCCTTCCGGCAGATCGTCCGTCGTCCGCTCCCGGACGGCCGCGGCGACGCCGCCGTCGGCCGTCCGCTCGACGACGAGCGCCCGAAACCTTTGTTCCATCTTCACCGTTCAACCCCTCGATCCTCGATCATCGCCTCTCATTTCGGCGCCGGGGCCGGCCGCTCGATCCCGTCCTGCCACGCCGGCGTCCGCTTGTCCAAAAACGCCTGAATGCCCGCCACGGCGTCCGGATGTTTGCTGTTGCGGACGATCACTTCCGTCGCATAAGCGAGCGCCGTCCACTCGTCCAGCGGATACTGCCGGTAAAACAGCCGTTTTCCGAGCTCGACGACGTCCAGGCTGTGGGCGGCCACCTGCAGGGCCAGCGCCTCGGCGACCGCATCCAGCCGCTCGTCCGGGGCCACCTCGTTGACGAGCCCCATCGCCTTGGCCTCTTCGGCGCTGTACAGCCGACCGGTAAAGAGCATCTCCGCCGCCTTCTTCCGCGGCACGTTCCGGCTCAAAAACACCCCCGGCGTGCTGCAGAAAAGCCCCCATCGAATGCCCGTCGTTCCGAAGCGGGCCGTCTCGGCGGCCACCGCCAGGTCGCTCGCCGCCACCAGCTCCAGCCCCGCGGCCACGGCGAGCCCCCGCACCTTCGCCAGCACCACCTGCGGCATCTCCCGAATCACCCGTTTGAGCGCATACCCCAGCTCAAAAAGCGCATGCACCCCGTGAAGATCCCGCTCCTGAATTTCTCCGAGGTGATGGCCGGCGGAAAACACGTTCTCCCGCCCTTCCAAGATGACGACGACCGTCTCCCGGGCCGCGGCGATCGCCTCGAGCCTGGCCTTCAGCTCGGTCATCATCTCGACCGTCAGCGTGTTGTGCCGGCCGGCATCGTCCATCCGCACCCGCGCCAGCGGCCCCTTTTTCTCCACGTGGACAAGCGTCTTCATCGTGTCACTCCTTTCACTTAGCGCCCCATCCCGTAGAACTCCTCGTTCGGCAAGAGGGCACTCATGTTCGCCAGGCGATTGCTCATGGCGAAAAACGCCGCGATCGCGCCGATGTCCCAGATCTCGTCGTCGGAAAAACCCGCCTCCCGGAGCGCCTCGATGTCCGCCTCGGTGATGTCCGCCGAGGCGAGCGCCACCTTCATGGCAAAATCGAGCATCGCCCGCTGCCGGGGCGTAATCTCCGCCCGGCGGTAGTTGGTGGCGAGCTGATCCGCCAGGCGCGGATTTTTCGACCGAAGGCGCAAAATCGCCCCGTGGGCGACGACGCAGTACAGGCAGCGGTTGGCCGCCGACGTGGCGACGACGATCATCTCCCGCTCCGCCTTGGTGAGGCCCCCCGGCCGCTCCATGAGCGCATCGTGATAGGCGAAAAAGGCGCGAAATTCCTCCGGCCGGTGGGCCAGCGCGAGGAAGACGTTCGGCAAAAACCCCGTCTTTGCCCGGACCGCCTCCATGCGGGCCCGCACGTCCTCCGGCAGGGCCGACGGATCCGGAATCGGAAACCGGCTGATCGGCCGCCCTTCGCTCACCGGCCTTCCCCTCCCCCGTAGATGCGCCGGTCGCGCCCCTGCCATTCCCGTTCCCGGAGGACGTATTTCTGGATCTTCCCGGTGCTCGTCTTCGGCAGCTCGCCGAATTCGATCGTCTTCGGGCACTTAAAGTGGGCGAGGCGCTCCCGGCAGAAGGCGATGAGCTCGGCCTCCGTCGCCGTGCGGTCCGGCTTCAAGGTGACGAACGCCTTCGGCACTTCTCCCCATTTTTCGTCCGGCACGCCGACGACCGCCACTTCCAGCACCGCCGGATGCTCGAGGAGCACCCGCTCCACCTCGATCGAGCTGATGTTCTCCCCGCCGGAGATGATGATGTCCTTCGCCCGGTCCCGAAGTTCGATGTAGCCGTCCGGATGCATCACGCCGAGATCGCCCGTATGGAACCAGCCCCCGGCAAACGCCTTTTCCGTCGCGGCCGGATCCTTGTAATACCCGAGCATGACGCCGTTTCCCCGCATGACGACTTCGCCCATCGTCTCTCCGTCGGCCGGCACCGGCCGCATCTCGGCATCGACGACGTCCACCTCCCCCAGCCCGACGTACGGCACCCCCTGCCGCGCCTTCAGCCGGGCCCGTTCTTCCAGGGGGAGCGTCTCCCACGCCTTCCGCCACGCGTTTACGGTAAACGGCCCGTACACTTCCGTCAGCCCGTAGACGTGGGTGATTCGGGCGCCGAGCCCTTCCATCTGCCGAAGCAGCGCCGGCGACGGCGGCGCCGCGGCGGTGACGATGTGCACCGGCCTGGGAAATGCCCGCCCCGTCCGCTCCAGGTGCTGAGCGATCATCGTCAGCACCGTCGGCGCGGCGCTGAAGTGGGTCACCCCCTCCGCCTCGATGAGGGCCACGATCCGCTCCGGATCGACCTTCGAAAGGAGCACGTGCGTCGCCCCGACGGCGGTGACCGCCCACGGAAAACACCACCCGGCCGCATGGAACATCGGCAGCGTCCAGAGATAGACGTCTTCCGACTGGATCTTGGCCTCGATCACTTCCGCCAAAGCGTTCAAAAAAGCGCCGCGATGATGGAGCATCACCCCTTTGGGGCGGCCCGTCGTGCCGCTCGTGTAATGCAGGCTGATGAGGTCCCATTCGTCCCGAACCGCCACCGGCCGGATCTCCGCCGGCGCCGCCTTCAGAAGCCCTTCATAGTCGTGCCGGGCCCAGGGCGGCGTGCCGTCGACCGCCGCCTCGCCGTCGAAGATCACGTGCCGGAGCCGGCGTTCCGCCAGCATCGCCGCATGGTCCCGATAAAGCGCCGCCTCGATCAGGAGCACCGACGCCTCGGAATGATCGAGGATATAAGCGATCTCCGCGCTCTTCAGGCGGATGTTGATCGGCACGATCACCGCCCCCATGAGCGGTAGGGCCAGGTGCGCCTCCAGCGCCATCCGCGTGTTCGGCGCCAGCACGGCCACCCGATCGCCATACCCGACGCCCAACCGTTCCAGCCCGTTGGCCAGCCGGTGCACCCGCTCGTGGAGCTCGGCGTACGTCAGGCGGCGATCGCCGTCGACCGCCGCCACGACGTCCCGATACGCCACCGCCGATCGCTCGAGAAACATCGCCGGCGTAAGCGGCGCCCGATACGGGACCCCTTCGCGCTGAAGGGTTTTTTCCGCCATCCGCGTCAAAAGCATCGACGTTCCTCCTTTTCGTGCGCACTTTTCGCGCGCCTCTCCGGCATCTTCGATCCCTTCCGGAACGGATCGGGCCTCACCGCTCATCGAAACCGCTCGTTGCGTCCGTCCCAGCCTTGGACCGACAAACATGGCGGCCGCCTTGCGGCGGATCCGGCCGACCGTCCCTTCCGGACCGTCATTCCGCCGGCTGTTCTGCCCCCGCCGTCTCCCCGCCGACCCAGCGCATCTCCCGCTCCGCGACGGCTTTCAGCACCGCCGTCCCGATGAGCGACAGCACGTCGACGAGGGCGATGTAGGCGCTGATCGCATGGGTCGTTCCGAACGTTTTCAGCAAATAGGTGGCGATCATCGGCGAAAAGCCGCCGGCCGTCGCCCCGGCCACCTGATAGATGAGCGACGATCCGGTATACCGCAGGGCCGGCGGAAAGCTCTCGGTGTTCACCGCCGCCATCGGACCGTAGAAAATGCCAAACAGCATCAGCCCGATCGCCGCCGCCAGGACGATGGCGCCGGGCGATTTCGTATTGACGAGGGCAAAGTAAGGGCTGCCAGCAGCTGAAAATACGATTGATCTTCATCACTTTCTCGGATAAAATATACCCATGAAACTCAGCCAATGGGCCAAAAATCGCGGCATCACCTACAAGACGGCGTGGCGCTGGGTCAAAGAGGGCAAGAAGAAAGAGAGGTTGACGATGACCTGGTGCGCGACATGACCGAGGTCCTCACTTCCCTTGCCGCACGATTGTATGGCAAGCGTTCCCCGAGACGTCGGGCAAAAAAGGCGCTGGAGGCGCTTCAGCGTGAAGATCCATAGAGCCTACCGGTACGAACTCGATCCCAACGTCGACCAGCGCATCCTCCTCGCCAAGCACGCCGGGGCCGCCCGCTTCGCCTACAACTGGGGCCTCGCGCGATGGATCGAGATCTACGAAAAAGAAGGCCGCACGACAAATGCGATGGAGCTCCACCGGGAACTGAACCGCCTGAAGAAGACGGACTTCCCGTGGATGTACGAAGTGTCCAAATGGGCACCGCAGGAGGCGCTTCGGGACCTGGAAAAGGCGTTCCAAAACTTCTTTCGCGGGCGGAAGACCGGCCGGAAGATCGGCTATCCGAAGTTCCGGCGGAAACACGACCGGCGGGACAGTTTCCGGCTGGACAACAGTTCCGGCACGATTCGCCTGCTTCTGGACGGGAGTGACAGGCGTTATCCCGGAAAGGCGCGCCACATCGTGCTCCCTCGCATCGGCGCCGTGCGCCTGAAAGAGAAGCCCGTCCGCCGGAAGA
>NZ_JXBB01000062.1 GCF_001653195.1 Hydrogenibacillus schlegelii | reverse complement strand
TTACAGAAATCCCCGGCGAAAGCCCCGGAATTCATTCCGGGGATGAAGCCGGTTGTACATCCTTGATACTAACGATAAAATATTCATGAAGAACAACGACAGAAAGGAGGGAGCTGATTGCAAACCATCACCCTTCGCCTTCGTCTGCACCGTCCGACGCAGGCGAAGATCCGGCGATATCGGGAACTCGTGGAACGCACGACGGCCTTCGCCAACAATCTCGTCGCCGCCGGGAGGCCAAAGGGACTCACCAGCCGGACGGCGCGGGCGTACTTCGCCGGCGACCTTCCGTCGGCCGTGATCAACCAGGCGCTTCGGGACGTGGCGGCGCATCGGGACGTTCAGAAGTTCCGGGTCCTCTGGCCGTCGTTCAACAACCAGAACCTGCGCTTGGAAAAAGCCGGAGACTTCTGGACTGCCTCGTTTCCGACGCAAGCCGGCCGGGTGCGGGTGCCGCTCGCGGTAACCCGTAAGCAGGCCGCCCTCCTTGAACGCCTCGGCCGGGACGTGAGGCAGGGCGCGGCGAAGCTGTACGAAAAGCGCGGGCGGTGGTTCCTCGCCCTTTCGGTCACGCTGCCCGTCGAGGAG
>NZ_JXBB01000061.1 GCF_001653195.1 Hydrogenibacillus schlegelii | reverse complement strand
GCCAGACGCAACACCGACGCTCGATTCGGGAAAATCCCCACAACGTCCATCCGCCGACGCATCTCTCGGTTCAGGCGCTCCAGGGGGTTCGTCGAGCAGATCTGCCGCCAGTGCTCGAAAGGGAGCGCCATGAACGCCAACACGTCCTCTTCTGCCTCCTCCAGGATGGCCATCGCCCTTGGAAACCGCCCTCGAAGCTCCGCGACCACTCGGCGAAGCTGCTCGCGAGCCGCTTCCTGCGTGGGCTGAGTGAAGATCGTCCGGATGATCGACGCCACCATTGATTGCTCTTTCTTCGGCACCTGGCTCAACACGTTCCGGATCGTGTGCACCTTGCAGCGTTGCCATGTCGCGCCTGTCAGCACCTCCGAAATGGCCTGGCGCAAGCCCGCGTGCGCGTCGCTCACCACCAGCCGCACACCTCGAAGTCCACGCTCCTTCAGTCCGCGTAGAAAGTCCGTCCAGAACGCGCCGTCTTCGCTCGTTCCCACATCGAATCCGAGCACCTCGCGCTCTCCAGTGTCCGTCACCCCAATGGCGATGACCAGCGCCATGCTCTGCACGCGGCCGCCCTCCCGCACCTTCGGGAACGTGGCATCCAACCACACGTATGGATAC
>NZ_JXBB01000060.1 GCF_001653195.1 Hydrogenibacillus schlegelii | reverse complement strand
AGCCATCCGGTATCCCTCCTGGTGAAGTGGTTTCTTCTCCGTCTCACATTCTACCAAAGAGGGCCGGATGGCTCATTTTATGTTACCTGGACCATCCGTTTTTACACATGATACCGGACACGACTGAAGAGGCCGAGCAGTCGATCGGTTTTCTTTGCATCGATCTGAAGGAGTTGTGCGCGGTTTTCGACGATGCGATATCCGTCCTGCTCGAACAACCGGAAGAAGTCTTTGTCGTCCTTGCGTTTGGATCCAGGGACAGACTTGGGCAAAAAATATGCCGCACCGCCGCCCAACATGACCTCCGGCTTCAATTGATAGAACATCTCCGTGATTTCCGCTTTGGTCTCTCGACGGCGCGTGTGCGATACGACCGCAGCCGGTGTGGCGTCCTGCAATTCCGTCGTTGTCACAATGCCAACGCTTTTCCCCAGCCGCTTCATGATCTCGCCCATCACTTCGACTTTCGGTTTGGCAAGCGGATCCGGCCGGTTGTCAGGATAGACGCCCATCGCGTTGACGACGGTTTTGTGGCCCGTCATGTAGGCGCTCATGGCGTTCGCCGAATCGGTGACGATCGAATCCATGCCGTGTGTGATGACCGTCGCCCGCTGTTCGAACGTATCCATGGTCAGAAGACCGTTGGGCTTGCCTTCCGTGATTCCACGGGACATGATGCGCGCCGTGGTGATGGACGGTTGCCCCATGCCGTCGCCGAGGAAAAAGATGATGTTTTTCGCTTTGGCCTCACCGTCATCCGGTCGGATGACGTCGTAGTGAATCGTCCGCGTGCGGTCGTCCGCCTGAACGGACACCGTGTACGTCCCCGGTTCACGGAAATAGACATTCTCGATGGTGAGTTCCAGGCTGTCCGGGTACGTGTTCGTCCGGACGAACGATCGGCCGAAAAAGGTTTCCGCCGGGATGCCGTTGACGGTCACCGAGACATTTTTAGGCATGGCCTTCAATTCATGAAGTTCGACGCGAAAATCAAACAACGCCCCGACGATGAACGTGGCCCGATCGATCGGCGCGATGTAAATCGGATGCGCATAAATCGACGGCTCTTTCGTCGCGTCCACTTTTTCGCTCGCCGCATCGACCCCGCCGTACGACATCGTCAGCATGACGAACGCGAGGAAAATAAATGATGCGCGTTTGACCGCAAGCTTCATTTGAGACTCCCTCCGCTCCTCTCGCTCGGATTGTTCTTGTCCAAACCTTACTCTATCACACCATTGTTAAGATATGATTAAGGTCTTGTAAATATTTGATTAAAGAACAAAACGGCAAATGCCCTGTGCGATAAAGGACATTTGCCGATGAATGGCGTGGTTCAATTGTCCTGAGACTTTCTAGACCGTATCCAACCGCTCGACGACCGCCGCGACCAAGGCGTCGGCCTTGCTCTCCGCCTCCGCTTTCGTCTCGGCGACGGCGCAGGCGTAAATCCGGCTCCGTGCCGCTCGGGCGCACGGCGACCCACGAACCCTCGTCAAATGCGTATTTCAGCACGTCCGATGCCGGGAGCACCAAGCGGCGCTCAGTCCACTTTCCGTCGGATTCCCGCCGTACGGCCAGACCGGCGAGATAATCTTGTCTTTCGACGACGGGACGCGCGCCGACGGTTTCCGGCGGCCGGTCGCGCAGGTCGGCCATCATGCGTCCGATGCGCACTGCCCCTTCCGGTCCTTTTAACTCATAGCGACGAGCCGCTCGAGATGCGCCCCGTATTCGGCGAACAGCCGGTCCACCGCCTCGAGCCAGGTCCACCCCCGTGGGCCTTGTAATACGCGGTGACCTCGGCGAGCAGGACGACCGCCTGGACGGCGTCTTTGTGGCGGACGAAATCACCTACCAGGTAGCCGTAGCTCTCTTCGTAGCCGATGACAAACGTATGCGCGCCCGTACGCTCGAATTCGTCGATTTTTTCTCCGATGAACTTAAAGCCCGTGAGCACGTCGATCACCGTCAGTCCATGCCGCTCGGCGATCTTCCGCCCGAGTTCGGCGGTGACGATCGTCTTCCCCACGGCGCCGTTTTCGGGGAGCGTCCCCAGCGCCGCCCGCTGGGTCACGAGGCAATCGAGCATGAGCGCCCCCAGCGTATTGCCGTTCAGCAAAACAAACACGCCGGAAGGGGCTTGCCAGAAGCTGAAAATACGATTGATCTTCGTCCTTTTCTAAGGTAAAATATGCTCATGAAACTCAGCGAATGGGCCAAAAAGCGCGGCATCACCTACAAGACGGCGGCGCTGGGTAAAAGAGGGCAAATGCCCGTGCCGTTCGAAGTTACACCTACGGGCACGATCCTCGTCCGCTTGGGCCGACGTCGAAGACGTGCTCTTTCTGCAGATATGTTCTTCCCGAACTTCCGCTTTCCGTCCGGACGTGAACGTGCCCAAAGTGCGGCACGCATCACGATCGGGATGAGAACACGGCTAAGAATCTGCTCCGGTTCGCCCAGGCAGCCGGCGTGTAGGCTGCTCGATCGCGAGTTCTGCGGGAAGTGAAGCCTGTGGACATCGGAAGTCGCAGGCTTTTAGCCGGTGCCGATGGATGAAGCAGGAAGCAACCGGACGGTATCCCTTCGATGGGGATATTTGTCTATGAGTTGCGGAACGGGAGGGAGAACGACGCGCTGGACGGCAGGCGGGAAGGCTCTCGGCGTGGTGGCGCTTCTTTTGGCGGCGGCCAATATGCGGACGGGGATCGCCTCGATGGGGCCCCTGATGGCGGCCTTTCAGGCGGTGTGGGGCGTCGGCGCCGGTGCGGCGGGAACGCTGATGACGCTTCCGATCGTCGCCTTTGGCTTCTTTTCTCCCCTCATGCCGGCCGTCGCCCGGCGGCTCGGCCTGTCCAAGGCCCTCGGCGGGGCGCTCGTCTGGTTGACGCTGGCTCTGGCGCTCCGGCCGTGGGACGGCTACGGCGCCATGGCCGTCGGGACGCTGGCCGCCGGGGTGGGCATGGCGGCGCTGAACGTCCTTTTGCCGGCGTTCATCAAGGCGCGGTATCCGGAGCGGATGGGGACGCTGACGGGGCTGTACACGATGATGCTGAACCTCGCCGCGGCGCTGGCGACGGGGGCGACGGCGTCGGCGGCTCTCGCCTGGGGGTGGCCGTGGCCGCTCGTGCTGTCCCTCTGGAGCCTGCCCGCGGGGGCGGCGGCGTTCGTGTGGGCCGCCGCCTTCGGTCGCCAGGACCCGACGGCCGACGAACGGTCGGCCGATGTGGGCATGGCCGGAGAGCGGCCGGTGGCTTCCGGAGCCTCGCTCCGGTCGGCGCTTCGTTCGCCGACGGCGTGGGCGGTGACGGCGTTTATGGGGCTGCAGTCGTTTTTGTTTTTTTCCGCGGCGGCGTGGCTTCCGACGATGCTGGGGGCGGAAGGCGTGCCGGAGTGGGCGGCGGGGTGGTGGTTTTCGGCGACGCAGTTCATCGGCATCCCGGCCAATTTTCTTTTTCCCTGGGTGGCGGTGCGCCTTTCGCGCCAGCGGGGGCTCGGAGCCCTCGTCGGCGGGTTGTTTGTCGTCGGCTGGGGGCTTTATGCCGCGCTGGGGGCGCGGGCGGTCGTGCCGGTCGTCGTCGCCCTCGGGGCGGCCCAGGCGGCGGGGATCAGCCTGGCGCTCGCCCTGATCGGCCTCCGAAGCGAGACGGCGGCGGGAACGGCGGCCCTCTCGGGCATGGCCCAAAGCGTCGGCTATCTCATTGCGGCGGTCGGACCGGTCGGCGTCGGGGCGCTCCTCGACCTCGCCGGTCGGCCGGCGGCGCTTTCGCTTTTGCTGGTGACTTCGGGACTGACCGTTCTGGCCGGGTTCCGGGCCGGGGCGCCCGTCACGATGGAGGCGGAGCTCGGCCGCGCCGCCGAAAGGGGAAGGCGCGCGGGAGAACCGGGGCTCAGGTAAACGTCGGCGCGAATGGGGCCCGTTCGCCGGCGCCGCATGCTTTTTCGGAACGATCCGGGTATAATAGATGAAAACGTTCGGAACTTGAAGGGGGAGCGGCCGAATGGCGGACGGGGCTCATGCTCCTCGGGTGGGACTCATCATGGGGAGCCGCTCCGACTGGGAGACGATGAAAAAGGCGGCCGAAGTGCTGGAAGAACTCGGCATCCCGTATGAGGCGCGGGTCGTCTCGGCGCACCGGACGCCGGACGAGATGTTCCGCTATGCCGAGACGGCGGAGGCGCGAGGGATCCGGGTCATCATCGCCGGCGCCGGCGGGGCGGCCCATCTTCCCGGGATGGTGGCGGCGAAGACGGTCCTTCCCGTCATCGGCGTGCCGGTCGAGTCGCGGGCGCTTCGGGGGTTCGATTCGCTCCTTTCGATCGTGCAGATGCCGGCCGGAGTACCGGTGGCGACGGTCGCCATCGGGGCGGCCGGCGCGGCGAACGCGGCGCTTCTGGCGGCGGCGATCCTCGGCGCCTCGGACGGCGAGATCCGCGAGCGGCTCCGGCGGCGGCGGGCGGCGATGCGGGAGGCGGTGCTGGCGGAGGCGGCGCTTCCGCCGGCAGACGATCAGAGCGCTGAGCCGTCCGGACCGGGCCGTGTTCCAGGAGGGGATCGGGGTCGGCCGGACGGTTCGGACGGCTGACCCGATGGACCGGCGTCCGGATTCGGAGCCAGAGGGGAAGGGACGGCAGGGACATGCCTTCGACGGGACGCGGGGCGATGCGGTCTAAAGACGTTCGGCCGGAGGCGCCGCTTCTTCCCGGCCGGACGATCGGAATTCTGGGGGGCGGTCAGCTCGGCCGGATGATCGCCCTCGCCGGCCGGGCGATGGGGTATCGGTTTGCCGTGCTCGATCCGGCGGAGGAGGCGCCGGCCCGGCCGGTGGCGGACGTCTTCGTCCGCGGGGAATTTTCCGATCGCGCGGCGCTTTTGCGCCTCGGGGCGGCGAGCGACGTCGTCGTGTACGAATTCGAACATCTCGACGCCGAGGCCGTCGCGGCCTTGGCCGAATCGGTGCCGGTGCCGCAGGGGACGGCGCTTCTTCGCCTGGCGCAGCATCGTGCCCTGGAAAAGGCCGCCCTTTCGGCCGGAGGTTTTCCGGTGGCGCCGTATGCCGCGATCGCCCGGCCGGAAGACTGGCCGGCGGCGCTCCGGACGGTCGGCCTGCCGGCGCTCTTGAAGACGACGACCGGCGGTTACGACGGCAAAGGGCAGTGGCGCCTCCGGACGGCGGCCGAGGCGGCGGCAGCGGAGGCAATCGTCCGGGCGGCTTTCCGCGAAACCGGCGCCGGTCGGTCCGGCGAGGCGCGGTCGGAAGGGGACGCGGCGGGGGCCCGGTTCATCCTCGAGCGGGAACTGGCTTTCCGCGCCGAGCTTTCCGTGATCGTGGCGCGCCGGGCGGACGGGGCGATGGCGACCTTCCCGCCGGCGGAAAACGTCCACGTGCGGGGGATCTTGCACCGCTCGATCGTGCCGGCCCGGGTGCCGAAGACGGTCGAAGAACGGGCGGTCGAACTGGCCCGGGCCATCGCCACCCACCTCGACGCGGTCGGGCTCCTTGCGGTCGAGTTTTTCTGGCTGAAAGACGGCGCGCTTGTCGTCAACGAGCTCGCCCCCCGACCGCACAACACGGGCCACTACACCCTGGACGCCGCGTCGACCTCGCAGTTCGAACAGTTCGTCCGGGCGGTGTCCGGTCTGCCGCTCGGCGCGGTTCGCCTCTGGTCGCCGGTCGTGATGGTGAACGTCCTCGGCGAGCATCTCCCGGCGCTCTTGAAGGCCCTTCCGACGCTCGATCCGCGCTTCAAAGTCCATCTGTACGGCAAAGCGGAGGCGCGGCCGGGACGAAAGATGGGCCACGTGAACATCCTCGCCGACTCCGTAGAAGAGGCGCTCCGGCTCGCCGAGGCGACGGGCGTGTGGCCGGAACTTCAGGCAGAACGGGAAAACCCGTAGCGGGTCGCGGGGCCCGGCCGCCGGCCGGGCCCCGCCTTTCGGGCGGGGTGGCCTACGGGGTGGCCTACGCCTTAAGCGCCGTCTTCGGCGCCGCGCTTAAAGGCATTCCGTGCCGGCAACTTCGGCGAGCGTCTGAGAGGGCCCAAGATGCGCTTCGGTCCAGAGCGCGAGGGCGTACAGGGCGTACAGCTTGCGGGCGTTGTCGCGCCGCCCTTCGATGTGGTCGCGGGCGAGGTCGGCGACGTAGGCGCGGTCGAGCCAGGCAGAAAGCGGCGAGGCGTCGATCCGCTCGAGGAGAGGAGAGGCCCATCCGGTCTGGAGCCACCGCCGAAGCGGGACGGGAAAACCGAGCTTTGGCCGTTCGACGACGTCCGGGGGCAGAAGATCGCGAAAGGCGGCCCGGACGATCCACTTTGTCTGCCCGTCCCGGATCTTCAGAGCGGTCGGCATCCGGACGGCGACTTGGAAGACGGATCGGTCCATAAACGGCAGGCCGAGCCGAAGGCCGTGGGCGGCGGCGGAGCGCATGCCCTTGACGAGGATGCTGTTCGGCAGCCAAAAGAGGATATCGATGAGCTGCATGCGCTGGACGTCGTCCAGGCCGGGCGGAAAGGCGGTATACGCTTCTTTGATGAGGGAGAGAGCGTCCCGGCCGTCCTGGAGCGCCGGCCGAACGTCCGGATGAAACACCCGCAGCCGATCGTCGACGAACACCTTGGCGTTGCCGAGGTACCGCTCTTCCAGGGGCGTGAGGGAGCGGATAAGAAAGTTTTTTCCGTAAAAGTCGGGGAGCCGGCGCACCATCGCGAGCAGTTTCCGCCGCCAGGGGGGCGGCAGCACCGCGGCCCAGGCGAGGGCCGCCGGCTCCCGATAGATGCGATAACCGGCGAAAAATTCATCCGATCCCTCGCCGGAGAGGACGACGGCCGCTTCGCCGGCGGCTGCTTCGGTGAGCAGATAGAGGGCCACCGCCGACGGATCGCCGAGCGGAACGCCGAAGGCTCGAACGGCGATCGGGGCGCGGGCGAAAAATTCTTCCGGCCCGACGCGGCGCTTCCGGTGAAAAAGGCCGAGCGACCGGGCGGTCGCCTCGGCCGGCGGACATTCGTCGGTCTCGCCGTCCAAGCAGAGGGAAAACGCCGGCCCTCCGCCGGCGCGGCGGGCGAGGGCGGCGAGGATCGCCGAGTCGACGCCGCTTGAAAGAAGCACGCCGGTCTGACCCGGCGTCCAGACCCGAAGAAAGGCCCGCTCGACGGCGTGCCGGACGGCGCGGATCGCCTCCGCTTCCGGCCGGTCGACCGGGGAAAAGGCCGGCGCAAAATAACGCTCCATCGCCAAGCCTTCCGCCCGAAGGCGGAGCCGGTGTCCGGGCAACAGGGCGTGTACATCGCGAAACGGCGTTGCGGGGGCGGGGATGTACTGCAGCGTCATGTACATCAGAAAGGCCGAAGGGTCGGGTTCCGGCGCCCGCCTGCGGCCGGCGACCGCCGCCGAAAGCTCGGTGGCAAAAAGGACCCGTTTGCCGTCGACGGCGTAGAAGACGCTCTGGCGGCCGAACGGGTCCCGGACGACGATTGCCTCAAAAGCGGCGGGATCGTCCACATAGAGGAGGTAGGCGCCGTCAAGAAACCGGAGCGCCCGTTCCGGGTCGGCGTCGAACAGGACGAGGAAGGCCCGTTCCGGCGCGTCGCCCTCGATCGCCTCCGGAAGATCTCCGCCCACAAGCCGTCGGGCCGCACGGAGGAGGGCTTCGGCGTTCGTCACTTCCCCGGCGATCAAGGCGTATCGGCCGGTGCGCCGGTCGAATGCTCCCCGACGGACGACGAAACGGCATCGGGCCGCCGCACCCCGGAGACAAGCGCCGAATGCTTCCGCGGGGTGGGGGGGCAAGCGGTCGTGGGCGCTTTCCCAGCGCCCGATGCGGACGCCTGCCCGGGCGTAGACGAGCTCCGGACGGCTTCCTTTGGGCCCGCGGGCGGCCATCTGTAAAAACACGCGTTCGAGTTCGTCTTCGCCGCCGGCAATGTCTTCATCGCCGACGGTCTCCATTCGACCGGGGGCGCGAACGAACCGATCGACGCCCGTCCGGGACGTTGCGTTCGCCGGAGTTGGGATTGAAAAGGAAATGGCGGCCGCACGGAACGCTTGCGGCCGGTCGATGACGCCCCAAAGCCCGCCCATGGCCGGCCCTCCCGTCTGATTGACCGTTGTTTCATCCACCGCTCGCAGTATCGCAGGTTTTTCCGGGCTTTGCAAGGGGAACGCTTGAGTTGACCGGACTTACGACGGAAGGTATAATGAAAGCGCCGAAAGAATTGAAGAACTTCTGGGAAGGAGGGGAGACGATGAAGGCCAATATGGGCCCCGTCGACCGCGTCATCCGCGTGATCATCGGCATCGTGCTTCTGTTTCTCGTCTTTGTCGGTCCGAAGACGCCGTGGGGATGGATCGGGCTCGTTCCGCTTCTCACCGGACTGATCGGCTTTTGTCCGCTTTATGCGATCTTCGGCATCTCGACGCGTAAGTCGTCCTGAACTTTTTCTCGGATCGGCACAAACGAATATGCATATTCGGTTTCCCCGCCGCCCGGAACTCCGATTCGGGCGGCGATTTTGGGGCGCCCGGCATGGGCGCTGTCGATAGGGTGAAAGTCCCGAACGGCGAAGGCGGCAGTAGCCGTTAGCTTAAGGCAAGGGCGTCCGCCGCGAGGCGGAGTCTGAAGGAAGCCGGCGGCAAACCTCCGGCCCGACGAACAGAGGTCATGGGTCAAGTCCGAGATCGTGTGTAAAATTGCCTTCTTTGGCGAATGGAGCGGTGAGCACTTAGGCCGCTTGGGCACAAGCCTGAGCGGATTCTCTCGAGGCCTGCTGCGCCTTCTTCCATGCCTCCTCCTCGTCCGTGTTGAAATATTTCTGCCCCTCAGATCAGGCGCATCGTGGATCGCGCGGACCTCTTGGTCCGCTACGGCGAGGACGACCTGTTTGCGGCGATCCGCCGGCGGGATTTGCTCTTTTATCATCCGTACGAGTCGTTCCAGCCGATCGTCCGTTTTATCGAAACGGCGGCGGAAGATCCGCACCGTCTTGGCCATCAAGCAGACGCTTTACCGCGTGGGAAAAGATTCGCCGATCGTTCAGGCGCTCATGCGCGCGGCGGAGGCGGGCAAGCAGGTGTCGGTCGTGGTCGAACTCCGGGCGCGGTTCGATGAGGAGAAGAACATCGAATGGGCGCGTCAGTTGGAAGACGCCGGCTGCCATGTGACGTACGGGCTCGTCGGTCTGAAGACGCACGCCAAGATGACGCTCGTCGTCCGCCGCGAAGCCGGGCATCTCGTGCGCTACGTGCACCTTGGGACGGGGAACTACAACCCGCAGTTGGAGCTGTACCTGCGCGACAGCGTGAACGCGCGGGAGCTTCTGCCCGACGGCCGCTACGTGCGCGTCCGACCGAAAGACGGCGAAGCGGCGGTCGACGCGCAGATGGACATCTTTGCGCTCCTCCGCGACGAGGCGCGGCGCCTTCGCCGCCGGCGGGCGTAAAAAGGCGCAAAATCAAACGATCGTGTTCAGTAGAACACGATCGTTTTATTTTGATAGGTGAGGATGCGGTCTTCCAGGTGCCACTGCACCGCCCGGGCGAGGACGATGCGTTCGATGTTCCGGCCGATCTTTTTTAAGGTCGCGACGTCCGCCCGGTGGGTGACCCGCTCGACGTCCTGCTCGATGATCGGCCCTTCGTCGAGTTCTTCGGTGACGTAGTGGGCGGTGGCGCCGATGAGCTTGACGCCCCGGGCGTAGGCCCGCTCGTACGGTCGGGCGCCGACGAAGGCCGGCAGGAACGAGTGGTGGATGTTGATGATGCGGTTCGGGTACCGCCGGACGAATTCCGGCGAGAGGATCTGCATGTAACGGGCGAGGACGAGGAGGTCGACGCGGTATTCGGTGAGCAGGGCGATCTGCCGGGCTTCGGCCTCCGGCTTCGTCTCCGGGGTGACCGGGATGTAAAAGTAGGGAAGGCCAAAAGGTTCCACCGCCGGCCGCAGCGTCTCGTGGTTGGAGATGACGAGGACGATGTCGCCGGCGAGTTCTCCCGTCTTCCATTGATAGAGGAGCTCCAGGAGGGCGTGATCGGCGGTGGAGACGAAGACGGCGATCCGCTTTCGATCGGCGGCGTAGCGGATCTCCCACTGCATATCCAGGCGGCGCGCGACCTCGGCAAAACCGGCTTCGAGCGCCTTTTTTTGTGCCGGAAGGTCGGGGAGATCGAATTCGACCCGCATGAAGAGGAGCCCGCCGGCCGGATCGGTCGTGTACTGATCGAGGGCGACGATGTTCGCCCCCTGCCGGTAGAGGAAGGACGCCGTCTCGGCGACGATGCCCGGCCGGTCGGGGCAGGAGAGGAGAATGCGGGCCCGGTTTTGGAGGATTTCCGGTCGCAGCTTTTGGGACATCGCGCTTGCGCTCCTTTTTGGGGATGTCGTAGGAAGTCGCAGATTCCGAGGCGGCGGGCGCCGACCGGTGGCCGCCGCCGTCGGATCGGCGGGAAGGGGGCGAAGAAAATTTCCGGGGCACCGGTCGAGTGGGCGCGTCGAGCGTCGCATTGGGGTTCGCGGGAGGCGCAACGTGATTTCCGCACTGAGCGGTATTCTACTCAAGCCGGGGATGCTTGACAATTTTTGTTGCGGCGGCCGGCTGGGTTTGCAAGGGGATCTTTCGGGCAGCCTTCGACGCCCCGATGCGAAAGCGGCCGCCCGCCGGCGGAGCAGATGCAGCGTCATTTAAAAACATGATACGAAGCCTTCATAGAAACTTAACCAAACCTTTACGGGACGTTAAAAGACGTCTAGTAAACTTAGAATTGCACGCGATGTCGAACCAAGGCGCTTACGGGGGGCTCGGCATGGCGTCAGCTTTCACGACCGTTGAAAAGAGGGGGAACGGAATTGGACGCGGCATCGCCATGCGCCGGGCGGTCCGGCGCCGTCCGGTGACGGTGCGGAAGGCGCAAGCGGCTTGCGGCGGACCGGCTGAGACGATGTGAGCGTTGGGGAAGCAGCCGGGCAGCAGGAAAAGTGCGGAGGAGGGGGAGCGAGAGTATGGGAGACCGAGTCATGCGCAAGATGCGACCGCTGACGGTGGCTTTGGTGCTGGCGCTCGTCGTCACGCCGCTTATGCCGCCGTTCGGCCTCCCGGCGGCGCAGGCGGAGGCGGCCGGTGAAAGCACGACGGTGACCGAGGATGTTTACGCCGGGAAAACGGTGACGTTTGCGGTGTCCGACGTCGAGCAGCGCCCGGTGCCGGCGGCGACGATGACCATCTTTACCACCGATGCGGAGGGCAAGACCGTCGGCGAGGACGTTTATGCGGGACTCGCGGTGAGCGGCGGTCAGGCGACGGTCACGCTCCCGGAGGGGACGTACGGCGTCACGCTGACCGTTGACGGCAAAGACTACCGCTATCCGGGGGTTGTGACCATCAGCGCCACGTCCCCGGATACGATCTCCCTCTTTGTCCCCGTCGTTGAAGATGATCCAAACCGCGGGCCGAGCAGCTCGAAGCCGCCGTACCTCGTGCCGACGATGGACGGCGTCGAGATCAAGTCGCTTTTGACCGTCGGGGACGCGGTCCCCGGGAAGGACGGGAAGCCTTACCGGATGGTCGGGATCCCCGACGGCCTCGGCGCTTACGACAACGGCGACGGCACGTTTACGCTCCTTATGAACCACGAACTTCGGGACACCGACGGAGCGGTCCGCGCCCACGGGGCGAAAGGCGCCTTCGTGTCGAAGTGGATCATTGATAAGGAGACGCTGGAAGTCAAAGGCGGAGAAGACCTGATTCAGCGATTTGTGCTGTGGAATAAGGAAAAGAATCAATACGATGCGCCGGTCCAGGACGTCGCCCTGTCCCGCCTGTGCTCGGCCGACCTGCCGCCGCAAAGCGCCTTTTATGATGAAAAAAGCGGCAAGGGCTATCCGGGTCGCTTGTTCATGAACGGCGAGGAAAAAGGCCGTGAGGGCCGCGCCTTTGCCCACGCCCTGGACGGGACGAGCTATGAACTCCCGGCCCTCGGGAAGGCCAGCTGGGAAAACATCCTCGTCCATCCCAAGACGGGCGAAAAGACGGTCGTCATCGGGCTGGATGATACTTCCCCTGGACAAGGGTCCGGGACGGTCTTCGTCTATATCGGCGAAAAGCAGTCCGAAGGAAATCCGGCCGAACGAGCCGGGCTGAACAACGGGACGCTGTACGGGCTCAAGGTGGAAGATTTGCCGCAAGAGAAAGACGACACCCAGTGGGAAGGCCCGAAGCCGTTCACGCTGCATCCGTTCGGCGATGCCAGAAACAAGAGCGGCGCCGAGCTGGCCCAGGAGATCATCGCCGGCGGGGTGACCCAGTTCCAGCGGCCGGAAGACGGCGCGTGGGACCCGCATGACCCGAACGTCTTCTACTTCGTCACCACCGCCACGATGAACAACAAAAGCCGGCTGTGGAAGCTTACCTTCAACGACGTGACGCAGCCGGAGGTCGGCGGGACGATCGAGATGCTCCTTAAGGGCGACGAAGGGCAGAAAATGATGGACAACCTCACCGTCACCCCCCGCGGCGAAATCTTGATCCAGGAAGACCCGGGCAAAAACGACCATATCGCCAAGGTCTGGCGTTACACGCTCGCCGACGGCAAGCTGGAGGAAGTCGCCCGGCACGATCCGAGACGCTTCGCCCCGGGCGGCGAGAAATTCCTGACCAACGACGAAGAGTCGTCCGGCATCATCGACGTCTCCGACATCCTCGGCGAGGGCTGGTACCTCCTCGACGTTCAGGCGCACTTCACACACACCGATCCGGAGCTCGTCGAAGGCGGCCAGCTGCTCGCGATGTACGTGCCGCCGGCTCAAGGCGGGGCGCCGCAGCCTCAGCCGGGCGAATCCGCGTGGCGCCTCACCATCCTGCACACGAACGATACGCATGCCCATCTGGAAAACGGGGCGCGCCTGGCGACGCTCATCAAAGAGGAGCGGGCCAAGGCGGAAAACGTCCTGTTGCTTGATGCCGGCGACGTGTTTACCGGAACGCTCTTTTTCACCCAATATGAAGGTCTGGCCGATCTGGATTTCATGGACCTTCTCGGCTATCAGGCGATGACGATCGGCAACCACGAATTTGACAAAGGGCCGGAAGGCCTGGCCAAGTTTGTGAAAGACGCGCCGTTCCCCGTTCTGAGCGCCAACATCGACTTCGGCGAAGAGCCGGCGCTCGGCGGTCTCGTCGAAACGACGATCGGCGAATCGACGATCGACGAACTTTCGTCGAATCTGGGGGGGAAGATCTATCCGGCGGTCGTCCTCGACGTAAACGGCGAAAAGGTCGGGCTCTTCGGCCTTACGACGCCGGAGACGGCCTTCATCTCCAGCCCCGGGGAACACATCCGCTTCCGCGATCCGGTCGAAGCGGCGCGAGAAACGGTCGCTCAGCTTCAAGCAAAAGGCGTGCAGAAGATCATCGCCCTGACGCACATCGGCTATGCGGAAGACCTCACGCTGGCCGAAGCGGTCCCGGAGATCGATGTCATCGTCGGCGGCCACTCCCATACCCGGTTGGACGAGCCCGTCGTCATCCAGCACGCCGACGGCACCCAGACGGTGATCGTGCAGGCCCACGAGCACCGGAAGTACTTAGGTCGCCTTGACGTGACGTTTAACGCCCAGGGCGACGTCATCGATGCAAACGGCAAGCTCATCCCCACGAGCGACAAAGACGCGGATGACAATTACACCGTCGCCGAAGATCCGGAAGCCAAGGCGCTTATCGATGAACTGGACGGGCCGATCCAGGCGCTGAAGCAGACGGTGGTCGGTCAAACGGCGGTCTTCCTCGACGGCGAGCGGGATCACGTCCGCACGCAGGAGACGAACTTAGGCAACCTTATCGCCGACGGCATGCTGGACTTTGCTCGCTCTTTCGTGCCTGAAGCTCAAGTGGCGATCACCAACGGCGGCGGCATTCGCAGCTCGATTCCCGCCGGTGAGATCACGCTCGGTCAGGTGATGGAAGTCCTGCCCTTCGGCAATGTGCTGGTCACGCTGGAGCTGAGCGGCGAGGACCTCATCGCGGCGCTGGAAAACGGCGTCTCGGCGGTGGAGCAAAAGAAAGGCTACTTCCCGCACGTCGCCGGGTTGCGCTATCGGTATGATTCATCCAAGCCGGCGGGCCAGCGCATCGTCGGCGTGGAAATCAAAACAGAAAATGGGTACCGGCCGATCGATCCGAAGGCGACCTATACCGTCGTCACGAACAAATTCATGGCGGACGGCGGCGACGGCTACACGATGTTCAAGGCGGCGCAGGATGCCGGCAAGATGACCAACCTGTTCTACCCGGATTACGAAGTGTTTGTGGCGTACCTGGAGAAGATCGGCACGGTGGGTGAAGCATACGCGGGCGTGGAAGGCCGCATCGTCGACGTGGCCGGCCAAGCAGGCGAATCCGAGGAGGCGCTCTTCGAGCGTCTGGAGTCCCATGTCGATCAGACGGACGGCATTACGGCACGGGTGACGGTGCGACCCAAGGCGCCGTACGCCTCCAAGGCAGCGGTCATCTTCGAACTTCTCCGGTCCGTAGGGGGGACGCCCGAACCGATCGCGATCACGGCCCTGGAGAAAGAGGGCTGGTCCGGGACACCCGAGACCCTTTACGGGCGGTTCAACGTCACAGGCAGCGGCTATGAAGTGAGAGTCTTCATCCTCGACGGCTTCAGCGGCAGCCCGGACAGAGCGGAAAAAAGCCTGGCGGAACCGTTGGTGCTGCCCGTCGAGTAAAACAGTGCACAGACGACATTATCCGGTTTTCGTTCGGATCATGAAAGGGATCGGCCGGGCTCGGTCGGCGCCGGGTCCGGTCCCGCCTTTTGCGGTTCGCGTAAACGGAGTTTAAGAGCGAGCGAGGTGGATCGGTCGGTGAAGACGATGGAGCTGAAGACGATGACGATAGGGCGGTTGATAAAAATCGCCGCGGGGCTCGCCTTGCTGCTCGGGCTTTTCCCCCAAGCCGCCTTGGCCGAACCTTCCCCTGCCCCGGCGGTGACCGTCGAGCCCGTCGCGCCTAATAAACCGGGAGATCGCGTCGATCTCAAAGGGACGACGACGCTGAGCCAGGTGACCGTCAAGGTCCTCCGGCCGGACCGGACGATCTTGTTCGTGGACGTGCCCGCCGTACAAAACGGCGCCTACCAGACGGCGTTTCGCCTGCCGGAAGATGCCATGGCGGGAACGTACACGGTGGTCGTCGGCTGGGGCGAGGTTACTGCGAACACCACGTTTTCAGTCGCCCCAGGCGGGAGCACGCCACCGCCGTCCGACGGCGGCGGTTCCGGCGGCGGCACGACGCCTCCTCCGCCCGGTGGCGGCTCCGGCGGTGGCGGCGGTTCCGGCGGGAGCTCTGGAGGCGGTGGCGGGAGCTCCGGTGGCGGGAGCGGCGGCGGTGGTGGTTCCGGCGGCAGCGGCGGCGGTTCTGGCGGTTCCGGCGGAGGCAGCGGCAGCGGAACGAGCCCTGCTCCCGGCGCGAAGCCTTCGACGGAGCAGACTTTCCCCGGCGGCAAAGCCACGATCACCCAGAGCGCCGACGGGACGCGATCCGTCACGCTCAGCGTCTCGCGTGAGGCCATCGATCAGGCTCTCTCTGCCGGCGGGAAAACCGTGACCCTGAACTTCTCCGGCCTTGCCCTGAAAGCCGGCGATGTCCTCGCCCTGACCGTCGACAAAGACGCCGTCGCCAAAGTCAAGGCGGGCGGACAGGCCTTAAACGTCGGGTACGGCGGTCTGACCGTCAGCATTCCCGGCGAAGCCCTCGACGCGTTCGTGGCGGGCGACGGCGGCTTGAGCCTCAAAGTGAGCGTCGCCGAGCTGAAGCGCGAGACGGTGCGCATCGCGGCCGCGCCGACGACGGAGGTCGTCTCCTTCGCCTATGCGATCGAAGGGCCCGGAAGTCTGAAACAGCCGATCGACGTCACGCTCAACCTCGTCGCCGGCGGAAGCGACGTCCGCAAGGTCGGCGCCTACCTGAAGCAGGCCGACGGCAGCTGGAAGTACATCGGCGGAAGGGCCGACGCGGCGAAGAAGACGCTCACGGCCAAGATGAGCCGCTTCGGCACCGTGGCGGCGATCGCCTATCACAAAACGTTTGCCGACCTCCAGAACCACTGGGCGAAAGACGTCGTCGAAGTGCTGGCCGCGCACCACATCGTGAAAGGAAAAAGCGAAGACGTCTTCGCCCCGAACGAGAACGTCACGCGGGCGGAATTCGCGGCGCTCATGCTGAACGCGCTCGGCCTCCCCGTCGAGCGGGCGGCGCATCCGTTCCGCGACGTGCCGGAAGGCGCCTGGTACCGCGACGTCGTGGCGACGGCTTATCGACACGGTCTTATGGCCGGCGACGGCCAAACGTTCCGGCCGAACGCGCCGATCACGCGGGAAGAGATGGCCGTCGTGCTGGTGAACGCGCTGGGGATGAAGGACGAGGCGGCCGGGAAAACGCCGACCTTTGCCGACGGCGGCAGCATCAGCGCCTGGGCCAAGGGAGCGGTCGGCCTGGCGCAGGAGAAAGGACTGATCCGAGGCGTCGGCGACAACCGCTTCGCCCCGAAAGCGAACGCCAAGCGGGCGGAAGCGGCGGCGCTCTTGTACAACGCTGTTTTTCAGCCATGATCTTGCGGAAGCCGCCCCGATTTTGATCAGCAAAAGGCCCGGCCGGTTTGGCGCCGGGCTTTTCGCTGATCACTCGATATTCTTGCGATATGCCCATTAAATGCCACGCCAAAAAATATATGGTCCGAGCCGACCAACGGGAGGTGAGCGATCGGGATGTTCGAGAAAGCGCCGTTTCGTCCGCGGCGGCGGTGGTGGCTTTCGCTTCTGCTCGTCATGGCGTTGCTCGGCGCGGCCGATGTGCCGTTGTTCGGAGCGGCGCAGGCGACGGCTGAGACGGCCGAGCGGGTCTTGGTGCTCTATGAAGGGTTTGAGCAGGGGACAAAACAGAGTTATGCGAAGGACACCGTCAATCTCCCGACGGGACCGTGGGAGCTCGACGATGCGCTGCTTGGTACAGATGCAAGGGATAAAAAAATTGGCAATCAGTCCATCCGCATCCAAAAAAGCGGATCGCTGACGATGAACTTCGATGTGACCGTGACCGATGTCGCCTACGTAGAGCTTTGGCATGCAAATGCAGGATTTTCTGGAGACGTGGGCGGCAAATGGAAGTTACAGTACTCGATCGACCAAGGGCAAACGTGGCAAGACGCCGGACCGGAAGTCCCCAGCGGTTCGACGCTGGAAAAAGCTTCCTTTGAGATTCACCACACCGGTCCGATCCGCTTCAAAGTGCAGAAGACGGATGGCTCGACCCAAACGCCGCCCCGCATCAACATCGACGATTTTGCCGTCTACACCCTGCCGTCCGCCCCGCCGGCCGAGGCCGTCCAGCAGCTCCAGGCCGACCCGGAGAACGTCGTCCTTGATCTCCAAGAACATCGCACCGGGCAGCTTTCGCTGACCGCCGTCTTCGCCGACGGGAAAACGGCGGACGTCACGCCTTACGCGACGTACGCGAGCGCCGATCCCCGCATCGCGACGGTGGATGCGGGCGGTCTCATCACCGCCGTCTCTCCCGGTCAAACGGTCGTCCAGGCGGTCTACGGCGGCCTCACGGCGCGCGTCGACGTCACGGTCCGTGAGGCGCCGCCGGCCAAGGATACGTCCGCCCTGCACATCATCCACACGAACGACATCCACGGGAAGATTCAAGATTTTGCCAAGCTGGCCAGGGTGATCGAGCGCACGCGCGCCGAACACGCCTATACGCTGGTGATCGACGACGGCGACCAGTTCAGCGGCGATGCGGTGACGGATCTGGCCAAAGGGAAACCGATGGTCGAACTGTTCAATGCGGTGGGCCTCGATGCCATGGCCATCGGCAACCATGATTTCGACTACGGGCCGGAGATCATGATGGAGCGGCGGAACGCCTCGACCTACCCGTGGCTGGCGGCCAACGTCCGGGTGGTCGATTCGGGCGCGACGCCCGTCGCCCCGCCGGACCCGTACGTCGTGATCCAGATCGACGAAGCGGGACACAAAACCGTCTACCAGCCGGGAGACGCCTACGACCGGGACAAGCCCGGCGTCCTCACCGTCGGCCTTCTGGCCATCACCCAGGCGCCGCCAGCGACGGCGCCGAAGAACGTCGTCGGGCTTGCGTTCGACGATTACGCGGAGACGATCGAACGATACCTCTGGCTTAAAGATCAGGTAGATGTCTTCATTTTGCTCAGTCACGTCGGCTACCCGGACGACCAATCGCTGGCCGAACGGTTCCCGCAGTTTGACCTCATCATCGGCGGGCACAGCCATACGACGCTGAACAAACCGTCGGTCGTCAACGGCGTCCCCATCGTCCAGACCGGCGCTCATTTGACCCATATCGGCCACACGTGGCTTACGATCGATCCGCAGACGAAGCGGGTCACGGCGGTGGACGGCGAACTGATCCCCGTCGCTTCTCTTTCGGAGGCCGATCCGAAGATCCAGGCGATCGTCGACCGCTACACCGAGGCCGTCCAAGATGTCCTCAAAGAGCAAGTCGGCGTCACGAAGAACGGACTTTCGCAGTCGGGGAAAAACAGCGGCGACGTCCCGCTCGGCAACTTCTGGACCGACGCCATGCGCTTCTATCTCCAGGACATGCATCCGGACATTGCCTTCATGAACGCCGGCGGCATTCGGGATGACCTAAAGCCCGGGCCGATCACCAAAGGCGATCTGTACCGCATCGAACCGTTTGCGAATCAGCTGACGGTGATCGACCTGCCGGGCCGCGCGCTCCGCGAGATTCTCCGGTATTCCTACACGCGCGAGGGACGCAACAGCATCGATCTGCAGGTGTCCGGGATGCGCTATACGATCGTGACGGACGCCCTCGGCAACTTCAAAGACGTCACGATGGAAATCGGCGGACAACCCGTCGACCCGGACAAGGTGTATCGCGTCGTCGTGCCGGATTACATCGGCACCGGCGGCTCCGGCTATCCGTTTCCGGCGCTCGGCGAGATTCGTTTCACGATGGTCGGTCTCGTCACCGACGCGCTGGAGCAGTATGCCCGACACTTGATGGCGACCCAGGGGAGCGTCGAAGCCCAGAAGGAAGGGCGCATCCGGATCCAGCGCACCGGCGACGTGCCGGATCTTCCGCTCCTTTCCATCCGAGAAGCGCGCAACGTCGCCGAAGGCACGCCCGTCCGCGTGCAGGGCGTCGTCACGACGACCCCCGGCGCGTGGGGCGCCAAAGGCTTTTACCTCCAGGATGACACCGGCGGGCTTTACGTCTATCAGTCGGCGTTCGATGTCCGGCGCGGGGACCTGGTCGAGGTGATCGGGAAGACGAAAAACTACTTCGGCGAGTGGGAGATCGACACGCCGCTCGACGTCCGGGTCCTGCAGACGGACCAAGCCCTTCCCGAGGCGAAGACGATTCGCCCGGATCAGGTGCAAGAGCATCAAGGGGAACTCGTGCGCCTGGCGGATGTCCTCATCTCCGAACTGAAACCGGTCAACGCGTACGGCACGTTTGAGTTCAAGGCCACCGACGAGGCGGGACGTGCCGTGGTCGTCCGGGTGGACAACCGCACCGGATTGGCGTACCCAGATTTTACGTTCCGAAACGGCGATCGCGTCGACGTCGTCGGCGTGGCGAGCGTCTACAACGGCGTTTATCAGGTCAAGCCCCGCGGGGCGGAAGACATCGCGGCGCCTTCTCTCCCCGCTCCCGAAGATCGGCCCTTCCGCATCCTCAATCCAAGCCTCGACCGGACGGACGGCCTTCGGGCGACCGTCACCGTGGGACCTGCTTCGGCCTTTGCCGGAAGCGCCGTGGTCGTCTTCCAGCTCTTAGAGCGCAGCGGGGACGCGCCTGAGCCGGCCGGCATCGTCGCGTTGGACCAGGATGCTTGGTCGGGAGAACCGGAGACGGTGCATGCTTATTTTAACGTCAGCGGGAAGGCATATATTGTAAAAATTTATGTTCTCGATGCGTTTTCGAGTGATCCGGACCGGGCGCCCCGACCGCTGGCGGATCCGGTCGAACTGCCCTGAAGCCGAACGGCGCTCACGCTTCACCGTGCATCGGCGAATGCCAGGCCGCCGGCCCTGCCGGCGGCATTTGCGTGCGGTCCGGGTTTCCCCGATCTGCGGTGCGAAACTCGTCGTTTCCCAAACGTTTACCAAATCTTTACGGAGGATTTACATCGGATCAACAAAGTCTTTACAAAATTAGTGGCTATTCGGTTGGTTCCGTGATACGATCATTTTCGGTCGGCCGGAAGCGAACGGCATTGCGGTCGTTTGAAGATTTCAAGTCAAAGTTTTCAGGGGGGAGTGCGATGCGCGCATCTCGCGGGTCCCTTTTGCTGTTCGGCGCCCTCTTGGTGGCGACGGTCGTGCTCGCGGGGGCCAACACGGCCCGGGCGGCCGGGGTGACGCTCCTCGTCAACGGGGAAGACGTCACCGTCGATGCGGAACCGTACCTGAAAAACGGCCGAACGATGGTGCCGGTCAAGTTTATCGCGGACAAGCTCGGTTACAAGAGCGAGTGGGTCGCGGCGACGAAGCAGGTGAAACTCAGCCGCGGAGGCGACGTTCTCTGGCTCCAGGTCGGCTCCACGACGATGTATAAGGGCGCCCACAAGACGACGCGCGTTCCCCTTGATGCGGCGCCGGAGATACAAAACGACCGCACCATGGTCCCGGCCAAAGCGGTGACAGAGGCCTTCGGCGGGAGCGTCTCGTGGGAACCGACGGCCAAGGTGGCGAGCGTCATCACGTACAAAGCCGAACCGTTTCCGAAGAAGGAGATCGTCGTCGGCCTCATTCCGTCGCAGGAAGCGCAGGCACTGGCCGACAAGGCGAAGCCGTTTGCCGAGAAACTGCAGAACCACCTGAAGTTGCCGGTCAAGGTCTACGTGGGAACCGATTATACGGCGACGATCGAGGCGATGGGGGCCAAGCAGGTCGACGTCGGCATGTTCGGTCCGCAATCGTATGTCCTGGCCCACGACCGAGGCTACGCCGACGTCCTCCTCGCCAGCGTTCGGAATGGTTCCAAAACCTATCGCTCGCAGATCGTCGTGGCCAAGGACGCACCGTTTCAATCTCTAAAAGATCTCAAGGGGAAAAAGATCGCCTTCGTCGATCCGGCGTCGACGTCCGGGTACACCTATCCCCTTGCGATGCTAATCGAGGCGGGGCTGGATCCGGAAAAAGACGTCACGCTTGTCGAAGCCGGCGGCCACGACAAGACGATTCTTGCGCTCCTTCGGGGCGACGTCGATGCGGCGTTCAGCTTTGACGACGCCCGGGACATCGTCGAAAAAGCCGATCCGAACGTCAAAAAGAAGACGCGTATCCTCGCGAAAAGCGATCCGATCCCGAACGACGTCATGAGCGTCCGGAGCGATCTTTCGCCCTATTGGAAGGCAAAGCTGAAGGAAGCATTCAAAGTTCTCGCGCTCACGGAAGACGGCAAAAAGGATCTCAAGGCGATCTACAACATCGACGGTTTTGCCGACGCGAAGGACAGCGAGTACGACATCGTGCGGCGGACGTTCCGGCTGCTCAAAAAATCATAAAGCGAGTCAAAGCGACGAATCCGCAACCGAAAGCGGCGTGACGCCCGATCCGCTTCCGATCGCGGCCCTCGAAGGGGACGGATGCTGCCGGCAGGGCGGAAAGAACGGGTGGGCCTCGGCGGGCCGTCGTCGTCGGATCGAGCCGTGCCCCCACCGCCCGGCAGATGCTTCCGGACGCGATGAATCTCTTCTCGAGCGAAGCGACAGATCGAGCCCGGCCTTCCTTTGGCCGGGCTTTCGTCTGGCTCCAACTTACGCGTTCTTTGCCTCGTCGCTCTCCACCTGCATTTTGCGCCAGCGGATTTTTTGTCCGGCGCCGTAGAGTTTAAGCCCGTAGAGGAGCATGATGGCGATGACGGCGATGAGCGTTTCGCTCATGCCCACGTCCTGGATGATCACCTTCCGGGCGATGGTGAAGATCATGATGTCGATGATGAGGACGAAGTCTCGTTTGAGGAGGAGAAGGGCGATCTCGAGGCCGATGAGGTAGAGGAGAGCGTCGGAAAGGAAGCTGCGGAAGCGTTCGGAGAGCTCCCAGGTGAGGATGTAGTTGGCAAGGGCCGTGACCATCATCGCCCCTTCGCCGAGGACGGCGAAGATGATGATGACGGCAAGGAGCCACTCGAACAGATGGATCGCGCGGATAAGGATGCGGCTTGGGAGGCGCACGGATGACCACCCTTTATCGTGAGAATGGGGATCGCGAGAATGAGGGAGGTTGGAAACGAACGGCAGCGGTCGGAGCCCGACCAGGGATTGACCTTATTGTAACTGAGCGTTGGCGCGTTTGACGGGGACGCGCGGGATATTTTTATGTCCGCTAGACTCCCTCCACCACGATCGCGGCTTTGGAGGCGCCCGTCCGGTTTGTTAAAATTAAAGTTGGAGGTCGGGGATCAAGGCGTAAGGGTGGGATCCTGATGGAAAGCGGGAAAATTCTCCCCTTTCGTTCCCGGTCGGCCCCCTGGTCCGACGCCGAGACTCGGAAACTGCGGGTCGAGGTGGAAGACGTCATTCGGGAGCTTCCGGAAGGTTACCGGGAGACGGCGCGGCAAATCGAAGCGGCTTTGCGGGCGGCGTATCCGGAGTCCGCGATTTTGACGGCCTTGATGCTCTGGGCGTTGTTTGCCGTCATGACAAAACCGCGGACGCGAAAGCGGGCGGTCGACGTCGCCGCCATGGTGTATTTGATGTCTCAGTTTTTTGACGAAGTTCCCCGCTCGCAGAAGGAGGTGGCGCAGCGATACGGCGTTTCGCCATCGTCCGTCACCCGGCGCGCCCAGGAGCTGGCCGATTTTTTCGTCGACGTGCTGGACGACGTGGAATCGCTTGGGGAGCGGCTGGAAGGAGACGGGGACGACGATGATGGGGGGCGCGGCGATTTCGAGGGGGACGAGGCAGAGGATCGGGACGAAAACGAGTGGGGCAAAGCGGGCGGTCGGCGCGCAGACGTCGAGGGAGAAGAGGCGGAATGGACGGCGGAGGCATACGATGGTGGCGGCCCGGCGCCGATCGTCGCGCCGCCGTTTCCGAGCGACGCCAAGATTGGCGAACGGTATTCTTTTCTGCTCCATGCTTATCTCGAGGCGCATGGCATTGAGGACGAAGAAGGGCTCCAGGAGGTCGTCCGGAAGTTTAACGCCGATCCGGATTTTTTTGAGCGCCAGGAGTCTCCCGATCCTCGTTTCAAGGCGCAGATGCTCCTCTACGATGCCTGGGAAGCGAACTCCCCCCGTCTGAAGAAGCGGCTGGCCCGGCAGGCCTTGAAGATCTATGCGGATGCGGCGGATGCCTACGTCATCCTGGCAGAACAGGCATCGACGCCGGAAAAAGCGCTCGAGCTTTTTGCCAGGGGCATCGAGGCCGGCGAGCGCGATTTGGGGCCGGAGACGATTGAAGCGTTTCGCGGGCATCTGTGGACGTATGTCCCTGCACGACCGTACATGCGCGCTCGGGCGGGGCATGCGGCGGCGCTGGATGTCCTCGGGCGAACGGACGAGGCGATTCGGGAATACGAGGCGCTTCTTGAGCTCAACTTCGACGACCATCAGGGAAATCGCTATTCCCTTTTAACCCTCTACGTCAAAGAAAGGCGGTACGAAGAAGCGGCCCGCCTGCTGAAGCGGTATGGAGAAGAAGCGAGCGCTGCTTGGGCTTACGGGGCGGTTTTGGTCGAATACGGACGCCGGGGGCGCACGCGGAAGCTCGGCCGGCTTTTGGATCGGGCGGTGGAGGTCAACCGCCACGTCGTTCCTTTTCTTCTCCATCTGCGCCCGCTGCCGAAGGTGCCGCCGGTCTGGATCGCCCTCGGCACCGAAAGCGAGGCGGTCTCGTACGTTTTCGAAAACGGCCCTCTCTGGTGGCGGGAAAAGGAGCTTATGCAGTGGCTTCGGTTGCGCTGGCGGGCGACGTCAAGGCCGTAAAGCGCCGGCGGGCAGGCGATGGCCGTCGGGCGATGTTCGTTTTTGACGTCGTCTGCCGTCGGCTCGGTCGGGCGGCGGTTTTTTTGTCTCTTTCTCGAGGTCGGGACGGCGGGCCGGTTCCGTTGCGCCCGTCCCGCCGTTAGGGTCGGCTAGGGCAAGGTCAGGCATCGGGACTTCGGGAAAAATTTCCCGGTAAGACGACGAACCGATCGGAGCGGCAAAGGAGGCGTTCACCGTGCGGCTCGATGAGGCGGCGATCGAAGCGGAACTTCGGCGGCGGCCGGAGTGGGTTCGGGAAGACGAAAAGTGGATCGTCCGGCGGTATCGTTTTCCGTCTTTTCCGGCGGCGATGGCCTTTGCCCAGGCGGTGGGGGAGATCGCCGAGGCGGCGGGGCACCACCCCCTCATCGCCGTCGATTACCGGGCGGTGACGCTCCGGCTTTCGAGCTGGCAGGCGGGGGGGCTGACGGCTCTCGATTTTGACCTGGCGGACCGGTTCGATGCGGCGTACCGGCGCTTCGTCCCGGAGGAGAGGCCGGCGGAGCGGGCGATCGACCTCAACGCCGACGTCGGGGAGGCCGCCGGAGAAGCGGCGGCGCTGGAGCTGGAGCTTCTTTCGCACCTTTCGTCGGTCAACGTCGCCTGCGGCTTTCACGCCGGCGATCCGGATGGGATGGTGCGGACGGTGCGGGCGGCCCTCGCCGCCGGCGTCGCGGTCGGGGCGCATCCGGGGCTCCCGGACCGGTTCGGCTTCGGCCGCCGGTGGATGGACCTCGCCCCGGCGGAGATCGAGGCGATCGTCCTCTACCAGCTCGGGGCCCTCGCGGCGCTCGTCCGGGCCGAAGGGGGGCGCCTCGCCCACGTCAAGCCCCACGGCGCCCTGTACAACCGGGCGGCGGACGATCCGGCGGTGGCGGCGGCGATCGTCCGGAGCGTCCTGAAGTTCGATGCGGGGCTTTTCCTTTACGCCCTCGCCGGAAGCGCCCTCGAGCGGGCGGCCCGGGAGGCGGGGCTTCGCGTCGTGCGGGAGGGGTTTGCGGACCGGGCATACACCGCCGACGGGCGCCTCCTTTCCCGGCGGGATCCCCGGGCGGTGCACCGGGACCCGGCCCGCATCCGGGCGCAGGCGCTTCATCTGGCGGCCGGAGAGGCTTTTCCGTCGGCGGAGGGGACGCCGGTCCGGGTGGCGGTCGATTCGATCTGCCTCCACGGCGACACCCCCGAGGCGGTCGCCCACGCCCGGGCGGTGCGGGCGGCCCTCGAGGCGGCGGGTTTTGCCGTTCGGCCGCCGGGCGGATGAGGCGGCCGCCGGGAGAGACGCGAGGCCGTCGGACGAAAGAGGAGACCGCCGAACGAAGGGCGAGGCCGCCAAACGCAGCGCGAGGCGGGCCGGCAGACGCTGAACAAGGAGGAGGGGGCGATGGCGGTGCCGGAGCGTCCCCAACGCTGGGTGCCGCTCGGGGAAGGGTTGCTTTTGCTCGAGTTCGCCGACCGGCCGTCGCCGGCGGTGACGGAAGCGATCGTCCGCGTTCGGGACCGGCTTTTGGCCCGGCCGTTTCCCGGCCTTCTGGAGCTCATTCCGGGATATACGACGCTCGGCCTCCTTTACGATCCGGAGGCGGTGGTCGCGGCGCTCGGCGGAGCCTCGAACGGTTCCGGAGCGGAGGCGGCGGATCCGGCGGAGGCGGCGAGGCGGCTCGCCGAGGCGAGTCTGAACGCCGGAGAGGACCCGGCCCCGGACGGCCGGGGGGATCGGTCCCCGCCGTCGGCCGCTTCCGGGGAGGCGCCCCGCCCCGCGGCGGAGCCGGTGGAGATCCCGGTGCGCTACGACGGGGAGGATCTCGAGGCGCTCGCCGAACGCACCGGCCTCTCCCGGGAAGACATCGTCCGGCTGCACAGCGGGACGATCTACACGGTGTACATGATCGGCTTTATGCCGGGGTTTCCGTATCTCGGGGAGGTGCCGGAGCCTCTTCGCGTGCCGCGGCGTTCGGTGCCCCGGACCCGCGTGCCGGCCGGCGCGGTCGGCATCGCCGGGGCGCAGACGGGCATCTATCCGTACGAAAGCCCCGGCGGCTGGTGGATCATCGGCCATACGCCGGTCAGGATGTTCGACCCGGCGGCCGACCCGCCGGTGCGGCTTCGCATCGGCGATCGGGTGCGCTTTGTCCCCGTCGAATGACGGAGCCCGTCGCAAAGGGAAAAAGACCGGATCGGGCGGCCGGCCGGGACGAATCGGACGGCCGGGAAAGATCGGCCGAAAAGATCCGTCGACCGGAAGGAAAGGGGGTCGGGCGATGCGTGGACGACAGGCCGAAGAGGAGGCGGCGTCCGGGGCCGTTCCGGCGCGGCAGGCGTCGGCGGCCGTCTTGATCGTGGAAAACGGCGGCTTTTTCACGACGGTGCAGGATCTCGGCCGCCCCGGCTACCGGGCGAGCGGGGTGCCGCCGGCTGGCGCGATGGACCCGGAGGCGCTTCGGATCGCCAACCGTCTCGTCGGCAACCCGCCGGGCGCCGCCGCCCTGGAAATCACGCTGGCCGGCCCCGCCCTTCGTCTCACCGAGGGCCGTCTCGTCGCCCTCATGGGGGCGCCGGGGCCGGCGGAGGCCGTCTTTCCGGACGGCCGCGTCGAGGCGGTTCCGTTCGGGCGGCCGTTTTTCCTTCCGTCCGGAGGCCGGCTCCGGATCGGGCGCCTGGGGGGCGCCCGGGCGTATGTCGCCGTCGCCGGCGGGATCGCCGTCCCGCCGGTGCTCGGTTCCCGGAGCACGTACCTTCCGGCCCGCTTCGGCGGGATGGAGGGCCGGCGGCTCGTCGCCGGGGATCGGCTCCCCCTCGGCGGGGGCGGCCTTTCGGCCCTCCCGCCGGATGCGGCCCGGGCGGCCCTGCGGGCCTGGGGGCGGGCCCGGCCGGCGGCGGCGTTTTTCCCGGCGGAGCATGCGGTGACGGTGCTGCGTTTTCTTCCCGGCCCGGAGTGGGACTGGCTGACGGAGGCGGCGCAGGCGGCGTTTTTGGGGGAAGTCTTTACCGTTTCGCCGGCGTCGAACCGGATGGGCGCCCGGCTGAAGGGGCCGCCCCTTCCGCTTTCTCGCCGGGAGGAGCTTTTTTCGGCGGCGGTCGACTTCGGCGTCGTCCAGCTTCCCCCCGGCGGCGGGCCGATCGTGCTTCTTTCGGACCATCAGACGACCGGAGGCTACCCCCGCATCGGCGCGGTGATCGCCGTCGACCGGCCGCTTCTCGCCCAGCTTCGCCCCGGGGACCGGGTGGCCTTTTACGCCGTCGGCCGGCCGGCGGCCCTCCGGTGGCGGATGGAGCGGCGGCGGCATCTCCGGCAGCTGGAGGCGGCGATCGCCCTGCGCTGGGCGGCGGCCCTCGCCGCGGCCGGTCTTCGGCCGGACGCCTTCGATCCGGCGGCGAGTCTCGCCAGAGCGGACGCGGCCGCCGGGGGGACGACGACGGCTTGAAATCAGGCGAACAAAATGGTTAAATAAGATCCGCAACGTACGGTTATCGTTTAACGTTTTACATTAGGAACGTCTTATCGTTACGAATCTGAAGTTCCGACCCGCCGGAGGCGGCGGGAAGCCGGAGCGGGCGACGCGGCGCGAACGCCGATCGGCGGGGTGCCGGGCGGCCCCGCTCCGGCGTCGTCCTGCCGGAGGCGGCGGCCCGGATCCGGCAAAACGTTCGGCCGAAACGCGGGGAGCGGGAGGGACGAAAAGGCGGCGAGGATAAAGCGATTCGCCCTGGCCGCGGTCCCTGGCCGCGGGGTAAACGGCCCGACCGCGAGTTCCGCGAAAAGCAGCCTCAGGAGACGGTCGCTCAGGCGGAACGCGGGAGACCGCGATCGGTGAGCCCCCGTCGATGCAGCAGGAAGCCACCGGACGGGTATCCCGCCGATGGGATATCGGTCTATGATTTGGGACGAAAGATGCCGTTTCGTTTGCCGACGCGGGACACGAAGGAAGGGTTGCCGGTTGATCGAGCGCTATACGCGGCCGGAGATGGGCGCGATCTGGAGCGAAGCGCGCAAGTTTGAAATCTGGCGGGAGATCGAGGTGCTCGCCGTGGAAGGGTGGGCGATGCTCGGCCTCGTTCCACGGGAGGACGCGGTGAAAATCCGGGAAAACGCCAAGGTGGATCTCCGGCGCATCGCCGAACTCGAGGCCGAGACGCGCCACGACGTCGTCGCCTTTACGCGGCAGCTTTCGGAGACGCTCGGTCCGGAGCGGCGCTGGGTGCACTACGGCCTGACGTCGGCGGACGTCGTCGACACGGCCTGGGCGGTGCGGATCAAAGAGGCGAACGAGCTTTTGTTTCGCGATCTCGTCGCGCTGCACGATGCGCTGGCGGAACTCGCCCTCCGCCACCGGGACACGCCGATGATCGGCCGCACCCACGGCGTTCACGCCGAGCCGACGACGTTCGGCCTCAAGATGGCGTATTTTCGCGAAGAAATTCGCCGGCATCTCGAGCGGTTTCGGGGGGTGGCCGACCGCATTCACGTCGGCAAGCTCTCCGGGGCCGTCGGTACGTATGCGTCGGTGCCGCCGGAGGTGGAGGAGTACGTCCTCGGGCGGCTCGGCCTCGGCCGGGCGCCGGTGGCGCTGCAGACCCTTTCCCGGGAGCGGCACGCCGAGTACGTCGCCTTCCTCGCCCTCGTCGCGGCGACGGCGGAGAAGATCGCCGTCGAGCTCCGGCACCTTGCCCGGACGGAGGTGGGCGAGGTCGAAGAAGGCTTCGCGCCCGGCCAGAAGGGCTCATCGGCCATGCCGCACAAGAAAAACCCGATCGGCCTGGAAAACGTCACCGGCCTCGCCCGCCTCGTCCGCGGGTATCTCCTGCCGGCGCTGGAGGACGTCGCCCTCTGGCACGAGCGGGACATCTCCCATTCGTCGGTGGAGCGGGTGGCGATCCCCGACGCGACGACGGCCCTCGATTTTCTGCTGCACCGGCTGACAGCGATCCTCCGGCGGCTCGTCGTCCGGCCGGAGCGGATGGCGGAAAACCTCCGGCGGACGGGGGGGCTTTACCTTTCCGGCCGCGTGCTCAATGCCCTCGTCGCCGCCGGCTGGAGCCGGGAGGCGGCGTACGATCGGGTGCAGGCCCACGCGCTGGCGGCGTGGGAAGGAGGGCCATCGTTTGTCGAGCGCATCCGGTCCGATGCGGCGATCGCGGAAGCCCTCGGGCCGGACGGGCTCCGGGCGGCCCTCGACGAGGCGGCCTATTTCCGGCACGTGCCGGCGATCTTCCGGCGGATCGGCCTTTGGAGGCCGGCGGACCGGGGAGGGGCGCCGTCGGAGCAAGCGGTGGAGGGCGAAAGGCCGGAAGGCGCCGAAAGGGCGGTAAAAGGAGCGGATGGCGGGATGGACGGGATGGGCGCGTGGGGCGCGGCCCTCGAACGGAGCGATCTTCTTGCCCGGGGGAAGGCGAAGGACGTCTACGGGACGAACGATCCGGCGGTGCTCTGGCTCGAGTACCGGGACGACCTGACGGCATTCGACGGGACGAAAAAAGGCGTCCGACCGGGGAAAGGCCGCCTGGTCGCGGCAATCTCCGGCTACTTCCTTTCGTATCTCAACCGGCACGGGGTGCGGACCCACTTCCTCGGGCAGCCGGCGCCGCGGGTGCACCTCGTGCGGCGGCTTGTGATGCTGCCGCTGGAAGTTGTCGTGCGCTTTGTCGTCGCCGGGTCGCTGATCAAACGCCTCGGCCTCCCCGAGGGGACGCCCCTCGGTCGACCGATCGTCGAGTTTTACTATAAGCGGGACGATCTCGGCGATCCGCTCCTCGCGGAGGCGCACATCGAGGCGCTGGGGCTTCTGGCGCCGGAGACGCTGGATGCGCTCAGGCGCGAGGCGATCCGGATCGGCGAGCTTCTCCGGGCCCATGCGGCGGAGGCGGGGCTCCTTCTCGTCGATGCCAAGTTCGAGTTCGGTCGGGACGACGGCGGGGCCCTCGTCCTCGGCGACGAGATTTCGCCGGAGACGTGCCGCTTTTGGGACCGGGAGACGAAGGACATCCTCGACAAAGACCGCTTCCGCCGGGACCTGGGCGACGTCCTCGACGGCTACCGGGCGGTCGCCGAGCGGTTTGGCCTCGCCGCCCTCGCGGACGGCGACGGAGGCGGCGCGTGAGGCACCGGGACGGAGGCGCGATGTGAAAGCGGACGAAAAACGCTTCGGTGGCGGCTTCGGTCGGACGAGACGGACAAAAGGGGCGAGGCGGATGAGCGGGCTTACGCCGGAGGAGCTTGAGGCCGTCGAGGCCGGGCTCGGCCGGGCGCCCAATGCGCTTGAGCTGGCGCTGTTTGAAGCGCTCTGGTCGGAGCACTGCAGCTACAAGCACACGAAGCTGCTTTTAAAGCGGCTTCCGACCCGCGGGCCGGGCGTCGTCGCCGGGCCGGGGGAAGGGGCCGGGGCGGTCGCCTGGCGGGACGGCCGGGCGGTCGTGTTTAAGCTGGAAAGCCACAACCATCCGTCGTACGTCGCGCCGTTCGACGGGGCGGCGACGGGACTCGGAGGCATTTTGCGGGACGTGTTCGGCATGGGGGCGGAGATCGTCGGCGCGGCCGGCGCCATCTTCGCCGACGGGGCGACGGCGAAGGCGTCGGGCCTGCTGGACGGCGTGATCGCGGGCCTTCAGGCGTACGCGGCGGCGTTTGGCGTCCCGGTCGGCGCGGTGCTGGCCGTCGACGACCCGGCGTACGCCCAAAACCCGCTCGTCAACGTCCTCGCCGTCGGCGTGGTCGCGGTCGACCGTCTCGCCCGGAGCGCCGCCGGCGAAGACGATCTCGTCTTCGTCTATGCCGGCCGGCCGACGGACTTGGACGGCGTTCGGGGGGCGGCGTTCGCCTCGGCGGCGTTCGGCGCGGCGGCGCCGGCGGTGCGGGTGCCGAAGGCCGATCCGGAGGCGGGGAAGCGGCTCTACCGGGCGACGCTCGCCCTCATCGCCGCCGGAAGGGTTCGGGCGGTGCAGGATATGGGGGCGGCGGGGCTGTTGAGCGCCAGCGCCGAGATGGCGGCGAAGGGCGGCCGCGGCGCGACGCTCTGGCTCGACCGGGTGCCGGAGGCGTTTTTGCCGGCGGGGGAGAAGGCGATCACGCCGGAGGCGGCGGAGGCGATGATGCTTTCCGAAACGCAGGAGCGGATGCTCTTCGCCGTCCGGCGCGGAGACGTCCCGGCGGTGCTCGCCGCTCTGGCGTCCCACGGCGTGCCGGCGGCGGCCGTCGGTGAGGTGCGCTCCGACGGCTGGTACGTCCTTGTCGCCGGCGGCCGGGTGCTCGCCGACGTTCCGGTCGCCCTCCTCGTCGACGGCGTGCCGCTTCACGACCTCCGGGCGCGGGTCCCGGGCGCGGTCCTCCGGTCGCCGGCGAACGGGCCCGGATCGGCCGGGGCGGCGGACGGACCTCCGGCGCCCGGCGCGGGGCTTGCGGGGAGCGAGGCGGCTGCCCTGGCGGCGTCCTTCGGCTCTGCCGTGGAGCGGGCGGCCCGTTCGGCCGTCCGGCGGTGGTTCGGTCCGGGCCGGGGGCCGGTCGGCGCCGTTCGTCTCCCGGCCGCGGCGGCGGACCGGCCGGCGGGCGGACTTTTGTATACGGTCGTCGCCGACCCGGCGCTCGTCGCCCGGGACGCCCGGCGGGGGACGGCGGCGCTCGTCGTCCGGGGCGCCCTCCGGCTGGCGCTTCGGGGCGCCCGGCCCCTCGGGGTGACGAACAACCTGAACTTCGGCGATCCGGCGGATCCGCGGGTGGCCCGGGATCTCGTCGAGGCCATCGAAGGTCTGGCCGCCGGGGCCGAGGCGCTCGCCCTTCCGGTGGTGAGCGGCAACGTGAGCCTCTACAACGCGACGGCAGGCCGGTCGATCCCGCCGTCGCCGGTCGTCGGTCTCGTCGGCGATGCGCCGGAGGCGGCGCTCGCCGGCCCCCCTCCCCTTGCGCCGGGCGACGTCCTCGTCTGGATCGTGCCGCCGGCGGACGCGGCCGGTCCGCCGCGAGACGGGGCGGCGGACGGCCTGCCGGCTCCCGCGGCCCTTCGTCCGTGGATCGAAGCGCTGGGGGCGGCCCGGCTCCGGCGGCTCTTTACGGCCGGCGTGCCGGTGGAAGGGGCGGGGCCGGTCGAGGCGGCCGCCGAACTTCTGCTCCTTCTTCTCGACGAAGAAGAGCGGTCGGGCCAGGCGGCTCCGGCGGGGGCGCGGGGGCGGTCGGAGGAGGCGGCGCTTCCCGAGCGGGCGCTCGTCTTTGTGGCGGAGGACGGCGGGCCGTTCGTCGGCGGTTCGCCGGCCGGCGGGCTGGCGGATCCCCTGGCGCCGGAGAATGTCGGCGCGGCCGTCGTCGTGGCCGCCGGGGAGGCCGTCCCGGCCCTTCGGGCGACCATCGAGGCGGCCGGCGGTCGGGCGGCGGTGCTGGCCCGGGTCGTGGCGGCGGACGATCCGGCGGCGGAAGCCGGGATCCGGCTTTCGGCCCTTCGGGCGAAGGCCGCCTCGGCGGTCGATGCATTCGTGTTCGATGAAACCGCGGCCGAGGATCCCGCCACGGCCGCGGAGCGCGTACGGCCCGATGGAACCGGTCCGGACCGGAGAGAGGAGGCGGCGCGATGACGGAAAAGGCCCCTCGCTCGGGCGCGGAAGACGCCCGGATCCCGTCCTCCCCTTCGGCCGACGGGCTTTCGGCCGAGGAGCCGGAGGCGCCCGGCACCGCGGCGTATCGCCGGGCCGGCGTCGACGTGCGGCGGGGGTATGCGGCGGTCGAGCGGATCCGGGCGCTGGCCGCCCGGACGCACGACGGGCGGGTGCTGTCGGGGATCGGGGGCTTTGCGGCGCTCTATCGCCTCCCGGCCGGAGGCGAGGCGGAGCCGGTCCTCGTCGCGGCGGCGGACGGCGCGGGGACGAAGGCGCTCCTTGCGGCGCGCACCGGCCGTCACGAGGGGATCGGCGTCGACGTCGTCGCGATGAACGTCAACGACATCGTCGCCCAGGGGGGACGGCCGCTCTTTTTCCTCGATTACATCGCCATGGGGCGGATCGTCCCCGAGACGGTCGAGGCGCTCGTCCGGGGCATGGCGGACGGCTGTCGGGAGGCCGGGTGCGCCCTCGTCGGCGGCGAGACGGCGGAGATGCCGGACGTCTACGCCGAGGGGACGTACGATGTGGCCGGCTTTGCCGTCGGCGTGCTGGAAGACGGGGTGCGCAAGCGGCGGCCGGTCGCGGCCGGCGACGTCCTCGTGGGGCTGCCGTCGACCGGCATCCACGCCAACGGGTTTTCGCTCGTGCGGCGGATTCTGGAAGCGCACCGGCCGAACCTCGAGGCACCGTTCGAGGGAGGAACGCTCCTCGAGGCGCTCCTTCGGCCGACGGCGATTTACGTCCCGTGGCTCAAGGAGGCCGGGCGGGATCCGGCGGTGAAGGCGATGGCCCACATCACCGGCGGCGGCTTTTACGAAAACGTGCCGCGGGTGCTTCCGCCGGGGCTTCGGGCCGTCGTCCGCTTCGGGACGTGGCCGGTGCCGGAGGTGTTCCACTGGCTTCGGGCGCATCCGCTCCCGGGATCGCCGCCGATGGCGTGGCCGGAGATGGCCGGCGTGTTCAACATCGGCCTCGGGATGATCGTCATCGTGGCGCCGGAGGGGGTCGACCGGGTGCAGGCGGCGATCGCCCGGGCCGGCGGCCGGGCTTTCGTCGTCGGGGAAGTCGTCTCGGGGGAGCGGGGCGTCGCGTTTGTCCCGTGAAGGAGCGTAAGGGGCGCTTTTGGCCCGAGACGATGTCCGGCGGGGGAAGATCGGGGGGCCGGCGTGCCCGCCGGGCAAGGGGCCCCGCCGGGCGCGTCGGCAACCGCGGTGAGGGGCCGAGGCGACGGCGTGTGCGGCGTCCCCCTCGGCCTGAGGAGGGATCAGAAAGAGGGGGCGATCGGATGGTTTCGGAGGGGGCGACGGAGGAGTCTTCCGCCTTTCCGTCGACGGAGGAGAAGGTGCCGGTCGCCGTCTTCGCTTCCGGACAGGGAACGAACGCCCGGGCCCTCTGGCGGGCGCAGGACCGGTGCCGCTTTCGCGTCGTCACGCTGGTGAGCGACCGGCCCGAGGCGCCGGTCGTCGCGTGGGCGAGGGCGGTCGGGCTTCCGATCTGGGCCCGTTCGCCGAAGGCGTTTCCGGACAAAGGGGCGTACGAGGCGGCGGTGCTTTCCCACCTCCGGGCGCACGACGTCCGGTGGATCGCCCTCGCCGGATACATGCGCCTCGTCGGGCCGACGCTTCTTGAGGCGTATCCGAACCGGATCGTGAACGTCCATCCGTCGCTTCTCCCGGCGTTTCCGGGCAAAGACGCCGTCCGGCAGGCGCTCGACTACGGCGTCCGCGTCACCGGCGTCACGATCCACCTGGTGGATGCGGGCATCGACACGGGGCCGATCGTCGCCCAGGCCGCCCTCCGCATCCGGCCGGGGGAAGCGGCGGAGACGCTTCTTGAGCGGCTGCACCGACTGGAACACCGGCTGTATCCCCGGACGCTCGACCGGCTCGTCGCCGAGCCCCATCGCGTCGTCGGCCGGACGGTCGTCTGGTTAACCGAAACGAGGGAGGGAAGACCGGCGTGGGGCGGTGGATGATCCAGCGGGCGTTTTTGAGCGTGTCGGATCGGACGGGGCTTTTGGCGCTGGCGGAGCGGCTTTCCCGGCGGGGGGTGGAGCTCGTCGCCTCGTCGGGGACGGCGGCGCACCTTCAGGCGGCGGGGATCCCCGCGACGGACGTCGAGGCGCTCACCGGCTATCCGCCGCTTCTCGGCGGGCGGTTGAAGACGCTCCATCCGGCGGTGCACGGGGCGATCCTCGCCCGGCCGGATGATCCGGTCCACCGGGCGGAACTCGAGGGGCACGGCATCCGGCCGTTTCAGCTCGTCGTCGTGAACCTCTACCCGTTTCGGGAGGCGCTGGAACGGTCCCGCGATCTGGCGGCGTGGGTGGAGGAGATCGACGTCGGCGGGGTCGCCCTCATCCGGGCGGCGGCGAAAAACCACGCCCACGTTCTCGTCGTCGTCGATCCGGCCGATTACCCGGCGGTGATCGAGGCGCTCGAGGGGGAGGCGGACGAGGCGGCGTGGGCGGAGCTTCGGCGGCGGTTTGCCGTCAAGGCGTTTCGCCGGACGGCCTTTTACGACGCCTTAATCGCCCGGGCCCTGGCCCACGCCTACGGACTCGAGGCGCTCCCGGACGTCTGGGTGGCGGCGTACGAGCGGGTCGCGGCGCTTCGTTACGGCGAAAATCCGCACCAGGAGGCGGCGTACTACCGGGACCCCCTGGCGGGACCGGAGGCGCTCGTCCGGTTCGTGCAGCACCAGGGAAAGGCGCTTTCGTACAACAACATCCAGGACGCCCAGGCGGCCCTCGCCCTCGTCCGGCGGTTTGAGGCGCCGGCGGCGGTGGCGGTCAAGCACATGAACCCGTGCGGCGCCGGCGTCGGGGAGACGGTCGAGGAAGCGTTCGAACGGGCCTATGCGGCCGATCCGGTGTCGATCTTCGGCGGGATCGTGGCGGTGAACCGGCCGCTTTCGGCGGCCCTGGCCGACCGCCTGAAGGGGCTTTTCCTCGAGGTGATCGTCGCGCCGTCGGCGGAGCCGGAGGCGCTCCGCATTCTCGCGGCGAAGAAAAACGTCCGGGTGCTCACTCTGCCGGAGGAAGGCGGCGTCCGGCCGGCGGCGTTTTCCCGGACGGCCCCCGACCGGTTCGGCGCCCTCGTTCCGGAGGCGGTGACGACGTCCGGAGGGCTCCTCGTGCAGACGCCGGATGCGGGCGACGACGATCCGGCCGCCTTCCGGGTGGTGACGCGCCGGGCGCCGACGGAGGCGGAGTGGCGGGCGCTTCGTTTCGCCTGGGAGGTCGTCCGCTTCGTCAAATCGAACGCCATCGTCCTCGCCCGGGAGGGGATGACGGTCGGCATCGGCGCCGGGCAGATGAGCCGCGTCGGGGCGGTGAAGATCGCCGTTCAGGCGGCCGGCGAGCGGGCCCGGGGGGCGGTGATGGCGTCGGACGCCTTCTTCCCGATGCCGGATTCGATCGAGGTGGCGGCGGCGGCCGGCGTGACGGCGGTCATCCACCCCGGCGGCTCGATCCGGGACGACGAGGTGATCGCCGCCGCCGACCGGGCCGGGATGGCCATGGTCGTGACCGGCGTGCGGCATTTTCGACACTGACGCTTGCGGCGAAGCGGCGGCCAAAACGGCGAAAGGAGGCGGCCGATGCGGACGATGCGGGTGCTCATCATCGGCGGCGGCGGGCGGGAGCACGCCCTCGGCTGGGCGATCCGGCGCTCGGCGGAACGGAGCGGGCGGGCGGTGGCGCTCTTTTTTGCCCCGGGCAACGCCGGGACGGAGGCGATCGGGACCAACGTGCCCCTTTCGGCGACGGACGCGGACGGCCTCGCCGCCTGGGCGAAAGAGGCGGCCATCGACCTCGCCGTCGTCGGGCCGGAGGCGCCGCTCATGGCGGGGGTGGCGGACCGGTTCCGGGCCCGGGGGCTTAAGGTCGTGGGCCCGGAACGGGCGGCGGCCCGCCTGGAGGGGAGCAAGGCGTTCGCCAAGGCGCTCATGGCGGCGACCGGCGTGCCGACGGCGGAATTTCGCGTCGTCGACGATGCGGCGGCGGCCCGGCGGGCGGTGGCGGAATTCGGCTTTCCGGTGGTCCTCAAGGCGGACGGGCTGGCGCAGGGGAAGGGGGTCCTCATCGCCCGGGACCACACGGAGGCGGAGGCGGCGCTCGCGGCCTTCTTCGTCGAGCGGCGCTTCGGCGACGCGGCGGCGCGGATCGTCGTCGAACGCTTCCTCCCCGGGCGGGAGGTGTCGGTGATGGGCGCCGTCGCCGGCGAGGCGGTCGTCCTCTTCCCGCCGGTCCGGGACTACAAGCGGGCCTACGACGGCGACGCCGGGCCGAACACCGGCGGCATGGGGGCGATCCTTCCGCCGCCGGATGTGACGCCGGAGGGGCTCGGGCGGATCGAGCGGGAGGTCTTCCGGCCGATCCTCGCCGGCCTGAAGGAGCGCGGCCTCGAATACCGGGGGATTTTGTACGCCGGCCTCATGCTCACCCCGGAGGGGCCGAAGGTGCTGGAGTTCAACGTTCGCTTCGGCGATCCGGAGACCCAGGCCCTCGTCGTCGGAGCGCCCTTGGACTGGCTGGCCCTTTTGTCGGCCGTCGCGGACGGAACCCTCGACCCGAGCGACCCGGCGCTTCGCCGGCCGGCCGGAGCAAAGGCGCCGCAGGCGGCGGTGGCCGTCGTCGCCGCCCGGGAGGGATACCCGACGGAGAGCCGGCCGCCGATCGAGCTTCCGGCGCTGGACGGGGATCCGCCGGCGCGGCTTCGGAAGGAAGGGGCGCCGGGCGATCGGGCGCCGCTTGAAGAGGCGCCGGACGAGCTCGTCCTCTTTCACGCGGGGACGTTCCGCCGGGCGGGGAAGCTTTTCGCCGGAAGCGGCCGGGTGTTTGCCCTCGTCGCCGGCGGCGCGTCGCTTTCGGCGGCCCGAGCGCGGGCGTACGACGCGCTTCGGCGGCTTCTTCCGGCGGAAAGCGGGCTCTTTTACCGGACGGACATCGGCGAAAAAGAAGCGGCGGAGATGGACGTCGGCGAACCGGGCGCGAAAGCCCCCGGAGATGGGGCCGGTCCTGAAGCCCCCTGAGGCGGACCCGGCGGCACAAAGGGCGAACAAGGTCGATCGATGACGCCGGTCCGGGAGGGCGGCGGCCGGCGTCGGCCGAAAAAAGCGGCGGCAAAAGAAAACGGGGGCAAAACAGCCAAAAAGCGCGGCGGAGCGCCTCTTTCGGCCTGCGGGCCGGCCGGGGGAGGCGATCTGGCCGCGCTTTTTGGATTGCGCTACAATGACGCTGACGTCTTTTGGTGTCTCCGTCGGTTCGGAGGTCGGGCGCCGGGGAAAGAAGCGGATCTCTCGAGCCGCCGGCCGGGGGCCGTCGGTCGAGAGAAAGGAGGGGGGCGATGGAGCCGCTTTTTCGTCTGGAGGGGGTCGTCGTCGCCGAGGCGGACGGCCGGCGGCGGATCGACGGCCTTTCGGCGACGATCGAATCGGGGGAGCGCCTCGCCGTCCTCGGCCCGTCGGGGGCGGGGAAGTCGACGCTTCTTTTTTTGCTGAACCGGCTGCTCGATCCGACGGCCGGGTCGATCTTCTTCCGCGGACGGCCGCTTCAAGCCTACGACCCGCGGGAGCTTCGGCGGTCGGTGGTCCTCGTCCCGCAGCGGGCGACGGCCGTTTCGGGAACGGTGGCGGACAACGTGTGTCTCGGCCGCCGGATCCACCGCCTGCCGTGTCCGCGGGAAGCGGTGGCGGAGATGCTCGCCGCCTTCGGTTTAGACACCGGCCTCATCGATCGGGACGCCCGCGCGCTTTCCGGAGGAGAGCTGGCCCGCGTCGCCCTCGCCCGGGCGGTCCTGCTCGCGCCGGAGGTGCTTCTCCTCGATGAGGCGACGGCGAGCCTCGATCCGCCGAGCGCCGAAGGGGTCCTGCGGGCTCTGTTTGCGGGACTTTCGGCGCGGGGCGAAGGGGAGCGCACCGTCGTCTGGGTGACCCACGACTGGGCGCTGGCCCGCCGCTTGGCGTCGCGGATGTGGTGGCTTGAGCGGGGACGGCTGAGCCGCCCGCCGGAAGGCGCGGATGAAGCCGGGGCCGAAGGCGAAACCCGCGGGACGGCCGCCGGGGAAGGCGGCGCCCGGCGCTAATCGCGGGGGAACACCGGGACCGGAAGGAGGGGTCAAGGTGCCGGAGTGGAAAGAGGCGCTCTCCGTGCCGGCGTTCGGTCTCGGGTTCATGCTCCTCGTCGGCGCGATCGCTTACGGGCTCCGGCTGGATCTGACGCGGGAGATCGCCGTCGGCACAATCCGGACGTTTCTTCAATTGATGGCCGCCGGGGCGGTGCTGTCCTGGCTGTTTCGCGCCCGCTCGCCCGCGTGGCTTCTTCTCCCCCTCGGCGCGATGCTCGGCGTCGCCGCCTGGACCGCCTGGAAAAAGGCCGGGCGGCGCCCCGGCGCCTTCTTCCGCATTGCGCTCGCGTTGACGCTGGCGGAGGCGGTGGCGATGGGGCTTTTTTTCGGCCTCCGAATCGTTCCGGCCCGCCCGGAAACGATCGTGCCGATGAGCGGCATGATCGTCGGCAACGCGATGATCGTCGCCGGCCTGTTTTACGATCGTCTGCTGGCGGGCCGGCGGGAACGGGAAGAGGTGCTGATCCTCTGGCTTTCGCTCGGCGCCGACCGCCGGCAGGCGTACCGGGAGATCGCCCAAGAGGCGGTGCGGGCAACGATGCTGCCGAGCCTGGATACGCTGAAGACGGTCGGGATCGTCCAGCTTCCCGGCATGATGACGGGGATGATCGTCGCCGGAGCCTCGCCGCTTTTGGCGATCGGGTACCAGATCCTCATCATGTACGCCATCGCCGGGGGGGCGGCGGTGACGGCGGCCACCCTGTACGTCCTGTCGGTGCCGCTCGTGTTCACCTCCGCCCATCAGCTCCGGCGGTAGGCGGGACGGAGGCGGCCGCCGGGTCCCCGCTTCGGCCGGCGCCCGGCCGCTTCACGCCGGCCGGGTCTCGGGGCCGCCCGGGCCATTCCTTGGCGTCGACCGGTGCCGGCTCGGGGTTTGCCGGCGGGATCGGGATCGCCCGGATCGCTTAGGAGTGAAAGACCTCCCGGATGACGTCGAGGGCGAAGTCGAGTTCGGCGTCGCCGATCGTAAGCGGCGGGGCGAAGCGAAGGACCGTCTCCCGGGTCTCTTTGACGAGGAGCCCCTTTTCCAGGAGCCGCTCGGCGTAGGGGCGGGCCGGGACCCGGAGCTCCATGCCGATGAGGAGTCCCCGGCCGCGGACGTCGACGATGTCCGGGTGACGGATGGCTTTGAGGGCGGCGAGAAAGCGTTCGCCGAGGGCGGCCGCCCGTTCCGGAAGCCGTTCTTCCTCGATGACTTCGAGGGCGGCGAGGGCGACGGCGCAGGCGAGGGGGTTGCCGCCGAACGTCGAGCCGTGGGAGCCGGGGTCGAAGACGTCGAGCACCGTTTCGTCGGCGGCGACGGCGGAGACCGGGTAGACGCCGCCGCCCAAGGCTTTGCCGAGGATGTAGACGTCCGGGACGACGCCTTCCCAGTCGCAGGCGAACATCCGGCCGGTGCGGCCGAGGCCGGTCTGAATTTCGTCGGCCATGAAGAGGACGCCCTGGGCCCGGGTGAGGGCGTACGCCTCCCGGAGATAGCCCTCCGGCGGGACGACGACGCCGCCTTCGCCCTGGATCGGCTCGACGAGGAAGGCGACGGTGTTCGGCGTGATCGCCGCCCGGAGGGCGTCGATGTCGCCGTAAGGGACGATCTTAAATCCCGGCGTGAACGGGCCGAAGCCGTCCCGATAGGCCGGTTCCGACGAAAACGAAATGATCGTCGTCGTCCGGCCGTGGAAGTTGCCGTGAGCGACGATGATTTCGGCGGCGCCGTCCGGGACGCCCTTCTTCCGATAGCCCCAGCGCCGGGCGGCCTTGATCGCCGTTTCGACGGCTTCGGCGCCGGTGTTCATCGGGAGGACGCGGGATTTGCCGGTGATCTGGGCGATTTTTTCCAGACAGGGGGCGAGCCGGTCGGTGTAAAACGCCCGCGACGTGAGCGTCAGCCGGTCGGCCTGCTCCTTGAGCGCCCGGATGATCTTCGGGTGGCGGTGGCCCTGGTTGACCGCCGAATAGGCGCTCAGAAAATCGAGGTAGCGCCGGCCGTCGACGTCTTCGACCCAGACGCCCTCGGCCCGGGCGAGAACGACGGGGAGCGGCGCGTAGTTCCGGGCGCCGACCGCCTGTTCGCGGGCGATGAAGGAATCGGAGCGGCGCATGGGGAGGCCCTCCTTTCGTTTCGGGCACTTCACGGACAGTCTATCGTTCGGCGGTGGCGGGCTCAAGGGCGGCCGGTCTTTTCGCGGGATGAACCCGACCGCTCCGGCAGGAGGTCGGCCGCCGGCGTCGAAATGAACCGTACAAAGGAGGCCTTCGATGATGAAGCGACCGAAGCGGCTTCGTCCGCCGTCGGCCCGGGAGCGGGCGGCGCTCATCCGGGTGGCCCGGCGGGAGGCGCCGGCGGACGTGTGGCTTTCCGGCGGCGTGGTGCTGAACGTTTTTACCGGCGAATGGCTTCGGGCCGAAGTCGCCTTCCTGGGCCGGCGGATCGCCTACGTCGGGCCGGAGGCGCCCCGCGTCGGGCCCGAGACGCGCCTCGTCGACGTCCGGGACCGGGTGCTCGTTCCGGGGTACATCGAACCGCACGCCCATCCGTTTCAGCTGTATCATCCGTGGACGCTGGCCGATTACGTCCTCGGCCGCGGGACGACGATGCTCATCGCGGACAACATGATGCTCTTTCAGCTTCTCCCCCTTCCGGCGTGGGAGCGGCTCATGGCGGCCTTTTCGGCGCATCCGGTGAAGTTTCTCTGGTGGGCCCGGACGACGCCGCAGGCGCACGATGGGCGCCTTTCGGCCCGGTACGCGCCGGAGCACCTCGCCGCCCTCGCCGTCCATCCCTTCGTCGTTCAGGCGGGGGAACTGACCGATTTTGTCCCGCTGGCCGCCGGCGACGAAGCAGCGCTCGCGCGGCTTTCGCCGTTTATCGAAGCGGAAAAGCGCATCGAAAGCCACGCCCCGGGCGCCTCGTACGAGACGCTCCTTCGCCTCGCCCTCGCCGGTGCCACGGCGGATCACGAGGCGATCGACGGCGAGGAACTCCTCCGGCGCCTCCGGCTCGGGTACTTTGCGCCCCTTCGCCACTCGTCGATCCGGCCGGATCTGCCGGAACTCGTCCGGGCGGCGCTGGAGGTGCCGGCGGCCTGGACCCGCCTCATGCTCACGACCGACGGGGCGACGCCGCCGGCTTTGACCGACGGCTTCCTGGACCGGCTGATCGCCCTCGCCCTCGAGGCGGGGGCGCCCCCGGCGTGGGCGTACCGGTGGGCGACGCTGAACGTCGCCGAGTATTACCGCCTCGACGATGCGGTCGGAGCGATCGCGCCGGGGCGGCTCGCCGACGTGAACGTCCTCGCCTCGCCGTCGGAGCCGACGCCCCTTTTGACGTGGGTCGAAGGGCGGCCGGCCTCGGAACTCCGGCTGCCGGAGCCGGCGTGGGAACGGCTTGTGCCGGAAGCCCGGCGCCAGAAGGTCCGCCCGGCGCCGCTTCGGCCGGACGATTTTCTTCCCCCCGGGGCACCGGGGGCGCCGCAGCCGATCGTCCACCTGCACAGCGACGTGATCACCGTCCTCGCCGAACGGCCGCTTCCGGTGCGCGGGGACCGGATCGATCCGGCGGCGCTCGGCGGGACGCTTCATCTCGCGGCGCTCGTCGACCGGGACGGGCGGTGGGTGACCGCCGCCGTGATGAGCGGCCTTGGGGAAGGATCCCTTGCCGTCGCGTCGACGTTTACCGCGAGCGCCGACGTCCTCGTCCTCGCCTCATCGCCGGAGCGGGCCCTGGAGGCGTACCGGGCGGTCGTCGAACGGCCGGGGATCGTCTGGCGGATCGGCGTCGGGGCGGCGGAGGAGGCGGGGTTTTTGCCGCTCCCCCTCTTCGGCCGCCTGAGCGACCTCGCCATGCCGGAGCTCATCGAGCGGACGGAAGCGTTCGTCCGCGCGATGCGGAAGGCGGGCTTTCCCCACCGGGACCCGCTGTACATGCTCCTTTTCCTGTCGTCGACGCATCTTCCCCGGGTGCGCCTCACCGAGCGGGGGCTCCTTTCGGTGAAAGACGGACGGATCCTGTCTCCCGTCCGGCGGCTTTCGGGGCCGGCGGCCGGCGGGACCGCCTGAACCGCGGATCGGGCGGGGCCGGTCCGGCCGCGGCGCCGGCCGGTCTTTCGGGAAAAAGCCCGGCGAGCCCGAGGGCGGGCGCGACGAGCCCGCTTAAGGCCGTCGGACATCGGGGCGCCTCCTCGGGGGATGGCGTCGGGGGCGAGGCGATCCCCGGGCCTCGGCGCGGTTCTACCGGGCCCCGGCGAGGTGGAGGATTTCCCGGGCCGCCGCTTCGGCGGCGTTCGGCGGGAGCGCCGACCGAAGGCGGAGACTCAGCGCCATCCGCGTCGTCGGGTCGGCGACCGTACCGACCCAGCGGAAAAAGGCGTCCGCCCCTCCGGAAGCGGCGAGCCCCTCATCCAGCAGGAAGCGCGCGTTTTCTTCCTCCGGACCGGGAAGGGGATCGAAGAGAAAAAGCGGGACGCCGACCGTGAGCGCCTCGGCGACGGTGAGGCCCCCCGGCTTGGTCACGAGGCCGTCGGCGGCGGCGTAGAGGGCGGCGACCTGGGGGGGAGAGAGGTACGGCAGGACGGCGAGGCGGTGGGGCGGCGGAAGGCGGAGATCGCCGAGCGTTTTACGGAGTCCGACGTTCCGCCCGGCGAGCACGGCGATGCGAAGGGGCGGAAGCGTCCTCCCGCCGTCGGCGAGGGGTTCCAGCAGGCGCTTTGCCCCTTCGGCCATCCCAAAGCCGCCGCCGGCGACGACGATTCGGAGCGGTTTTCCCGCGTCGGCGTCCCCTTGCAGGCGCCGCCTCCGGACTTCGGCCGCGGCGGAAAAGGCCGGATGGATGGGGATGCCGGTGACGCGGATGCGCTCTTCGGGAAGGCCGAGCGCGGCAAGGTGCGCCCGGGCGCGCCCGTGGGCGACCAGGAAGCGATCGATCTCGGGTTCGGCGACCGCCGGATGCGGCAGAAGGTCCGTCGCCACATAGGCGAGCGGGACGGCGAGGCCTGCCCGGCGTTTGACGCGGGCGAGGAAGAGGGCCGGAACCGGAGCCGTGATGGCCACGGCGGCGGGGCGCATCGCCTCGAGCAGGTGAAGGACGTGCCCCGCCAGGACCCGCGGGGGGCGGAAGGGAGCCGGGCGTCCGAGAGGGGCGGACCGGCCGAGGCGGAGGCGCTCCGGGAAGGAAAATTCGGGCCGCGGAACCCTGAGGCGCGGAAGGAGGATGAGCGGACCGCGGCGAAGCGAAATCGGGGGAAAACGAAAAAAGCCGGGGAAGACTTCGGCGGGCTTATTCCGCCCCGCCCGAAGGCGGGCGGTGAGCCGGTACGTCCCTCCGAGGAGTTCCGGGGCGCGGCTTAAGGTGAGCCGATAGCCCTGCAGCATGAGCGGATAAAGCTTCGGCGAAAGGGCGGCGTAAAGGTCGACGACGTGCACCGGACGGCCGGCGTCCAGATCGCGGACGGCGAGGGCCAGGGCTTCCGCCGCGCGGCGGTGGCCGTCGCCGAAGCCGCCGGTGACGATGAGGATGGGGGAGCCGGAAGCGGCGTCCACGGCCTTTCCCTCCTTTTCTGCCTCCATTGTAGCCGAACGTTCATCGCCATGTCGAAGACCGACGCGTTCGGTCTGGGAGAGGAGCGAGACCGATGTTGGCGGAGCGTCATCGTTCGATCCGGCGCCTCGTGCGCACGCTGTCGCTTGGGGCGCTTTCGCTCATTGTCCTTCTCGCCGGCTGCCGGAGCCGGCCGGCGTCCGAACCGGAGGCGCCGCCGGCCGACGGGCCGGCCGTCCGGGCGCCGGCGCCGGAGGAAAAGGGGGGCGACGCGGCCGTCGGGAAGCCGTACGTCTCGCCGCTTACGGGCCTTCCGACGGACGCCGCGCCGGGCCGGCGGGCGATCGTCGCCATCATCGAAAACAGCCCGGAGGCCCGGCCTCAGTCGGGGCTCGACCGGGCCGACGTCGTCTACGAACTTCTGGCCGAAGGCGGGATCCCGCGCTTTGCCGCCGTCTACCAGACGGCCGACGCCGGCACCATCGGCCCGATCCGGAGCATCCGGCCGTATTTCATCCGCCTCGCCGACGGCTTCGATGCGGTCATGGTCCACGCCGGCGGGAGCCCCGAGGCGCTGAAGACGATCGCCGATCGGGGGCTCCCGAGTCTGAACGGCCTTCTGGGCGAGGCGGACCCTTACTTTTGGCGGGCGTCGTTTCGGAAGGCGCCCCACAACCTCTACACCAGCCTGGAAAACGTCCGGGCCATGATGGACAAGAAGCATTACCGCGACACCGGCACCGTCCCCGGCTTTCGCTTCCTGGTCGATCCGTGGACGGGCCCCGGCCGCCCGGTCGGAAGCCCGGCGGACGAGCTTCTCGTTCGATACAACCCGTCGTACCGCGTGACGTACACGTACGACGCCGAATCCCGGACGTACCGGCGGGCGATCAACGGCCAGCCGCATTCGGACCTGGAGACGGGAAAACCGCTCACCGCGACGAACATCCTCGTCCTCTTCGCCCGGCACCGGATTCTGGATTCGGCCGGCCGTCTGGCGATCGACCTGGACGGCGGCGGCCGCGGCGTTTTCGTCAGCCTCGGCCGGGCCGTGCCGGTGACGTGGGAGAACGTCCGGGGTGTCCTTCGGGCCTACACGGAAGACCGGGCGGAGATCGCCTTCGCGCCGGGCCAGACGTGGGTCGAAGTCGTTCCGGACGTCGGCGCGACGGTTCAGTACCGCGGCGCCGGAGAGGCGCCGGACGGCGGGGCGCCGGCCGACGGCGGCGGGGCGGCGTCCCGGCCGTGACATTTTACAAAACTAAAGCGTTGAAGTATAATGTCGGCAAACGAAAGGGTGAGGGGTTCGAGGGTGGACAAAGGGGTGCTGGCGATGCGCCTGGAGAAGCTGAAGCCGTACGGCATCGATTTTTTGTTCGATGCGATCCTCACCTTGCGGACGCCGGAGGAGTGTTATGCGTTTTTTGATGACCTGTGCACGATCAACGAGCTCAAGGCGTTCGGCCAGCGGCTGATGGTCGCCAAGATGCTCCGGGACGGGGAGACGTACGCCGCCATCGAGGCCAAGACCGGCGCGTCGACGGCGACGATCTCCCGCGTAAAGCGGAGCCTTCACTTCGGCAACGACGGCTACGCCCTCGTCTTCGAGCGGCTGGAGCAGGCGGGGAAGCTCCCGCCTGCCGGCGCCGCCTTCGGAGACGGCCGGGAGGAAGCGGCGGCCGCCGACCCGCTTCGGCCCCCCGGGTCGAAAGCGCCGGCGGCCCGCGCCGGCAAAACGGCAGGAAGGGGCGCCGACGCGGCGGCCTTGGCGGCGGAGGTCCGGGACGAAGAGGCGCCGGATGAGGCCCGTGTCCGGCGAGCGGCGGCGCCGGGTCTTCCGTCCGAGGCCTAAAGCGGTCGACGGACGGCGGGGAGGGACGGGAGACGGGCGACCGCGGTTCCGGCGTCGGTCCGGCCTTCGGCGGAAGCGCCGCGTCCGGTCGAACGGTCCCGTCCCAGATCCCGGCCGCCGCCTCGGCCCGCGAACGCGGGCGCTTTTTTTATGCGCCCGCATCCGGTACAATGCGGGAAGAGAGGAGGCGCGCCGATGGAAGCGGTCGACACGCTTCTTCAGGGCCTCAACGACCGGCAGCGGGAAGCGGTGCTGGCCGGCGACGGACCGGTGCTCGTCGTCGCCGGTGCCGGAAGCGGCAAAACGCGGGTCCTCACCCACCGCATCGCCGCCCTCATCGCGCGGGGCGTCCCGCCCACCGGGATCCTCGCCATCACCTTCACGAACAAGGCGGCCCGGGAGATGCGGGAGCGGACCGAAGCGCTCATCGGCGAGGCGGCGCGGGACGTCTGGCTGATGACGTTTCACGCCTTTTCGGCCCGGGTGCTTCGGATCGACGGCGAGGCGATCGGCGTCGATCCCCGGTTTACGATCCTCGATGCGCAGGATGCCGACCGGCTGCTCGCCAAGGTGCTCCGGTCGCTCAATCTGGACGAAAAAAAATTTCCGCCCCGGACGATGCGGGCGAAGATCGGCCGGCTGAAAAACGAAGGCATCGACGTCGAGGCGTACGGCCGTCTCGCCGGCGATCCCGCCGCCCGGGTGCTCTTCGACGTCTACGCCGCGTATGAACGGGCGCTCGTCGAACACGCGGCGCTCGACTTTGACGGGCTGTTGCTTCAGACGCTCATCCTCTTTCGCCGGCGGCCGGACGTGCTGGAGAAGTACCGCCGGCGCTTCCGACACGTCCTCGTCGACGAATATCAGGACACGAACCGGGTGCAGTACCTTCTCCTGCGGGCCCTCGCCGGGGAGAACGGAAACCTGTTTGCCGTCGGCGACGGCGATCAGTCGATCTACCGCTGGCGGGGGGCCGATCTTCGCAACATCCTCGATTTCGAGCGGGACTTTCCCGGGGCGAAGACGATCCTGCTCGAAGAAAACTATCGCTCGACGGCGATCATCCTCGAGGCGGCCAACGCCGTCATCGCCCACAACACGGCCCGAAAGCCGAAGGCGCTCTGGACGCGCCGGGCCGGCGGCGAGAAGATCCGGCTGTATCACGCCATCGACGAAGCCGACGAGGCGCGTTTTATCGCCGAGGAGATCCGCGCCCTCGCCGCAGGCGGCGTCCGGCTCGGCGATGTCGCCGTCCTCTACCGGATGAACGCCCAGTCGCGGGCGATCGAAGGGGAACTGGCCCGGTTGGGGCTCCCGTACCGCGTCGTCGGCGGGCTTCGCTTCTACGAACGGAAAGAGATTAAAGACGTCCTCGCCTATCTCCGCGTCCTCGTCAACCCGGGCGACGCCCTGTCGCTGGAACGGATCTTGAACGTTCCCCGGCGGGGGATCGGCGAGACGTCGTGGCAGCGAGCGGTCGAGTACGCCGCCCAGGCGGGACTTCGGCCGTATGACGTCCTGGCGACGCCGGAGGCGGCCGGGGTCCGGGGTGCCGCGGCCAAGGGCATGCGGGCGCTTTCCGATCTTCTCGAGCGCCTCCGGGCGGATCTCGCCGCCCGCCCGCCTTCGGCGCTCCTTGAGGCGGTGCTCGAGGAGACGGGCTACCGGGCGATGCTCGAGGCGGAGGCGGAGACGGAGGAAGGGCGCGCGCGGCTGGAGAACGTCGCCGAGCTTTACTCGGTCTTTCAGGCGTATGAGGCGGAGGCGCCCGGCGGGACGCTGGCCGACTTCCTCGCCGACCTCGCCCTCGCCACCGACGTCGATCAGCTCGAGGCGGCGGACGCGGTGACGCTGATGACGCTCCACAGCGCCAAGGGCCTCGAGTTTCCCGTCGTCTTCATTCCCGGTCTCGACGAAGGCATCTTCCCGAACGGCCGGAGCCTGTTTGACGACGACGAGCTCGAGGAAGAGCGGCGGCTCATGTACGTCGGCATCACCCGCGCCAAGGAGCGGCTCTACCTCATCACCGCCGCCCAGCGGCGGCTCTTCGGTCGGGTGGAGCCGTCGGCGCCGTCGCGGTTTTTGAGCGAACTGCCGCCGGAGGTGCTCGAGATCGTCGACGGCTTCCCCGCGTCGCCCGGCGCCGGGGGGACGGCGGCCGTCGGCCTCATCCCGGCCGGAAGCGAGGGGGCGGGAGGGCCCACCGGGCCGCGGCCGGGAGGGGCCTTTCCCGCCCGGCCGGCGTCCTCTGCCGTCCCGGCCTCCGGCTTTGCCGCCGGCGACCGGGTCCGCCACGCCAAGTGGGGCGAGGGCGTCGTCATAGCGGTCGAGCGAAGCGGAGACGACGAGGTGCTCACGGTCGCCTTTTCGGCACCGCACGGCATCAAAAAGCTCCTTTCGGCATACGCGCCGCTCGTGCGCGCCTGACGGGGTGCCCCCGGACCGCTCGCCGCGGCCTCAAGCCGGTGAGGCATCGGCGGCATGCCGGCTCGTCCTTCGGCCGCACGCTTCTTTTCGGGCGCTTTTTTCTCCTTCATCGCCTCGGCGGGAAATGTTTCCGCCGAAACCATCCGTCGGTACCTCGAAGAATACGGCTCGACGGATCGGGAGGCCGGATCGGTGGACAAGCGGGAGCGAATGGAAGCGCTCGTTCGGCTTCTGAACGAATACAACTACTACTACTACACCCTCGGCGAACCGAAGGTGCCGGACGAAGAATACGACGCGCTCTACGACGAACTCGTCCGGCTGGAGCGGGAGACCGGCATCGTGCTGCCGGATTCGCCGACGCAGAAGGTCGGCGCGGAGCTTTCCGGCCAGTTTCCGGAGCACCGGCACCGGGTGCCGCTTCTTAGCCTCGATAAGACGACGACGGAGGCGGGGCTCCGATCGTGGGCGGAGCGGGTCGAGCGGCTCTGGGCGGAGGCGAACGCGGCCCGGGCGGCTCAGGGGCTTTCGCCCCTTCCGGCGCCGGTGTACATCCTGGAGCCGAAGTTTGACGGACTCACCGTCGTCCTCACGTACGAAGACGGGCGCCTGACCAAGGCCGCCACCCGGGGGAACGGCGAAGTCGGCGAGATGATCTTCGAGACGGTGAAGGTCATCCCGAGCGTTCCGCTTTCGATTCCGGAGCGGCGGGGGGTGTTCGAGTTTCAGGGGGAGGCGATCATGCCCCGGTCGCGGCTCCTCCGCTACAACGAAGAAAGTCCGGTCAAGCTCGCCAACACCCGGAACGGCGTCGCCGGGGCGCTCCGGAACCTCGATACGCGGGAAGTCCGGCGGCGGGGCGTCGACGTCTTTTTCTATCACGTGAACTACGCCTCCGACCGCCCCTTCCGGAGCCACCGGGAGATGATCGCCTTCATGCGGGAGATGCGGCTTAAGGTGACGCCGTATTCGGAAGCCTTCACCGATCTCGAGGCGCTCCTTCGAGCGATCCGGGAGAAAGAGGCGGAGCGGGCCGCCCTCGACTACGACGTCGACGGGCTCGTGATTAAGCTCGACGACCTCGCCACCCGGGAGGCCCTCGGCGCGACGGCGAAGGCGCCCCGCTGGGCGATCGCGTGGAAATTTCCGGCGGTGGAGGCGACGACCCGCCTCGTCGACGTCGTCTGGAACGTCGGTCGGACCGGAGTCGTCACGCCCCAGGCGGTGCTCGAGCCGGTGGAGGTGGGCGGGGTGGTCGTCCGCCACGCGACCTTGAACAACATCGAAGACATCGAGCGCAAAGGGCTCCGCTTCGCCCTCGGCCGCCTCGTGCGGCTCCGCCGGTCGAACGACGTCATCCCCCAGATCCTCGGCCCGGCGGAGGCGGCGGAGGAAGACCCGGCCCACGAGATCGTTCCGCCGGCCGCCTGCCCGGCGTGCGGGACGCCCCTCGAGCGGGAAGGGCCGTTTTTCTACTGTCCGAACACCCTCTCCTGCCCGCCGCAGCTCATCCGGCAGATCGTCCACTTCGCCCAGCGGGATGCGATGGATATCGAAGGGCTGAGCGAAAAGACGGCCGCCCAGTTCGTCGAGGCCGGCCTCGTCCGGGACGTCGCCGACCTCTACGCCCTCACCGCCGAGGCCCTCCTCGTCCTGCCCCGCTTCGGCGCCAAAAAGGCCGACAACCTCCTTGCGGCGATCGAGCGGTCGAAAGCCGTCTCCCTTGACCGGTTTCTCTTTGCCCTCGGCATCCACGGCGTCGGGAAGGAGACCGCCCGGCGGCTTGCGGAGCACTTCGGCTCGTTTGACGCCGTGTTCGGCGCCACCTTCGAGGCGCTTCAGGCCGTTCCCGGCGTCGGGGAGGTCGTCGCCGAAAGCATCGTCCACTTCTTCCGGGCCCCGCACGTTCGGGAGACGCTGGAGAAGCTTTTCGCCCGGGGCGTGCGGCCGCAGCCGGTGGCGAAGGAGCCGGAACCGAGAGATCGTCCGCTCGCGGGGCTCACCTTCGTCCTCACCGGCACGCTGGAGACGCTCTCCCGGGAGGAGGCGACGGCCCTCATCGAGTCGCTGGGCGGGCGCGTTGCCGGCAGCGTCTCCCGGAACACCGACTACGTCGTCGCCGGCGAAAAGCCCGGCTCCAAACGGGCCAGGGCGGAAGCCCTCGGGATTCCGATTTTGGACGGGGAAGCGGCCCTGCGGGCGCTCATCGAGGCCCGGCGGCAGGGCGATGGAAGCGGGGATCGCCGATGAGCCGCTGGGGCCGGGGGCTTCGTCTCGCCGCGGCGGCCGCGTTTTTTCTTCTGGCCGCCGGCTGCCTGCCAAAGGCGGCGACGGAAGGGGAGGCGCCGCCGGCGGCCTCACCGCCGGAGGTGACCTCGACGATTCCGCCGGAGGGCGTCCTCTACCGGATGCCGCTCCCCTACCGGCCCGGCCAGGGGCAACCGCCGTGGGAAAAGGTGTCCCGGGTCGATCGGGCCCGGTTTGAGCTCGGCCTCATGGCGCTCAGCCGAAAGACGTTTCCGCCGGAGACGCATCTTTACGAAGACGGCCAGCTCTTAAGCGCCGAGGAGATCGGAGACTGGCTCAAACCGTACGACCCCGAGCAAAATCCCGTCGGCCTGAACGACCCGGCCTATCGCCCTTCGCCATCGGGCAACGTCTTTCAGTTTTTCTGGGAGCAAGACTACCTCGACGCCCAGACCGGGGCCCTCGCCGGCGTGACGGTCGGGATGGTCTTGAATCCGACGGTAGACGTTCCCGCGGAACCGCAAGCGGCCGGCCAGGGCGCGATGAACCCGTGGATCGCCCGACCGCTCAAGCCGGAGGAGCTCGATCGCTATGCCCGGGACGCCGGCGAGAAGATCGCCCGGCGCCTCAGGGAAAAAGGCGTCGACGGCCCGATCGTCCTCGGCGCTTACCTCGCCTCGCCGCGGACCGCGTTCGAGCCGGGACATTTTTTTCTGACCGGGGAGCTCGCCAAGGGAGCGGCCGGCGGCGTTCGCTACACGCCCGTCTCCGAGCGGTATTTGCTCCTTCCGGCCTTGCAGGTGAGCGAGGCGGACAAGCGGCTTTCGCTCGTCTTTGACGAGTTCAAAGAGGCCCTGGAGCGGGCGTTTCCGCAGTTTTTGAGCGTCGTCGGCCTCGCCCGCCTGGACGGCGACCGACTTTTGGAACTCGATGCGACCATCACGGCGAGCTACCGCTCTCAGGGCCAGGTGATGGGCCTCGCCGAATACGCCGCCACCCTCGTCACCGACCGCTTTCCTCCGGAGGCGGACGTCGAGGTGATCGTCCAGTCCGCCAGCCGGCCGATCGCGCTCATCGTCCGGCCGCCGGGGAAAGAGGCGTTCGTGCATCTTTTTCGCCAGTAGGTGCCCGGGAGCCGGCCGCTCCCGACGCCGAGCGGAGACGGCAAAAAACCGGCCCTTCCGTCGCGGAAGGGCCGGTTTTTTCAGGGAACGGGATTTTTTTAACGGCCGGCGTTGAGCCGCCGGGCGATGTCGATCGCCCGGCGCACCTGATGCTCGGCCGCCCGGACGACCGCCTCCGGAAGGGGCGTGTCCGGCTCGGGGACCGTCGCCGACGTGCCGTAGGGGTTGCCGCCGGCGGCAAACACCGCCGGGTCGGTGTAGCCCGGCGGGACGACGATCGCGCCCCAGTGGTAGGCCGTGGTGTACAGGGAAAGGAGCGTCGCCTCCTGACCGCCGTGAGGATTTTGCGCCGAGGTCATGGCGGTGACGACCTTGTCGACGAGGGCGCCTTTCGCCCAGAGCGGCCCCGTCGTGTCGAGGAACTGTTTCAGCTGCGACGGGACGTTGCCGAAGCGGGTCGGGGTCGAAAAGACGATCACATCCGCCCAGACGAGATCGTCGGGCCGGGCTTCGGGGACGTCCCGGGTCGCTTCAACATGCCGCTTCCAGGCGGGATTTTGCTCGATGGCTTCCGGCGGGGCGAGCTCCGCCACCTTGCGAAGGCGGACTTCCGCGCCCGCCGCTTCGGCGGCGCGGGCCGCCGCCTGGGCCAGACGGTAATTGGTGCCTGTGGCGCTGTAGAAGATGACGGCAACGCGCATGATCCACGGTGGCCTCCTCTGACAGGTTCAGGATGGCTGCCTTCACGCGGCGGCTCGCGAAGCGGAAGACGGCACCATTATCGCCGGCTTCCTTAATTAAGTCAAGTGGATAAATCTTTTTCGATCCCGAGCTGCCGAAGCTTGTAATACAGCGCGCCGCGGGAGATGCCGAGGAGCTTCGCCGCGCGGCTTTTGTTCCCGCCGGCGGCCCCGAGCGCCGCGAGGATCCGCTCCCGCTCCAGCGCCAGGCGGGCCTCCGGGAGGCGTTCGAGACGCATCGGGGAAGAAGCCGGTTCGGGCGCCGTTACGGCTGCCGCCCCGGCCGATCGTGGAGGCGTTCCCGGGTCTTCGGCCCGGCCTTCCGTTCGATCGCCCGCCCGTCCCCTGTCCCCGGGCGCCCCCGGCGCGGCCGTCGCGATCGCTCCGGCGCCGGGAAGGCGGCCTTGACCCGACGGTTCCGGCGCGTAAGCCAAAAGCGTCCGGGCGCGGATCGGCTCCGGGAGGTGCCGGAGTTCGACCGTCCCGCCGTCGGCCATGAGGACGGCATATTCGAGGGCGTTTTTGAGCTGGGGCAGATTGCCCGGCCAGTCGTAGTGGAGAAGCGCCGCCAGCGCTTCGTCGGTCAGGCGCGGCGCCGGCCGTCCCAGGGCGCGGGCCGCCTCGTCGATGAGGTGCCGCACCAGGGCCGGGAGCTCTTTTCGCCGCGCCCGAAGCGGCGGAAGCGAGAAGACGAAAAAGCGGTAAAAGAGCTCCGGCAAAAACCGCTCCGCCTCGACCGCGGCAGGAAGGTCCGGGCCGGCGGCGGCGATCAGGCGGGCGGCGACGGGGAGCGGCTCCCGGCCGCCCTGACGGACGTACCGGCCGCCGGCGAGTGCCTCCGCCAGGGCCGCCTGGAGCGCCTCCGGCCAGGCGTCGACGTCTTTGAGGAACAGAAGCCCGTCTCGGGCCCGCTCGAGGAGCCCCGCTTCCGGGGCCCCCCCGCCGGGGCCTTCAAAGCCGAAGAGTTCCGCCGCCTGAAAGCCGTCCGGCACGAGGCGGCTGTGAAAGACGAGGAACGGCCCCTCCAGGCCGAGCGTCCGGTGGACGTAACGGGCCAGCGCCTCCCGACCGGAGCCCCGCTCGCCGAGGAGGAGGACCGGCCGGCGCTCTTTGAGCGCCGCGGCGATTCGCCCGGCGAGGTCCAGAAGGTCCGGGAACAGGATGTCGAGAAGCCGCTTTGTCGTCCCTTCTTCCGGCGCGGCCTCGGGGGCGCCGTACAGGGCCGCCGAGAGGGCGACGTGTTCGGTGATATCTTGTTCCACGGCGATGGCGCCGATCAGCTCTCTGGACGCGGAAAAAATCGGATAGGCGTTGATGAGGACGTGCTTGTCCGGCCGCGGCCGGTGGTAGAGGCGGTGCACCGGCCGGCGGCTTCGGAGCACCTTAAAGAGCATGACCGACCCCGCCGGGAAAAACCGGTCGATCGGGGCGCCGACGATCGCCTCACGCGGAATGCCGTAGATCATTTCCGCCGCCCGGTTCCAGTACAGCACCGTTCCGGTCGGGTCGACGATCGTCACGGCGTCGTTCAGACTCTGAAGGAGCGTCTCGAAAATGGCGTCGAGCCGCTCCACAGGGAAGCGCATCGAACGACTCTGTTTAATTTCCGACATCTCGATCCCCTTGCCGCCAGCGGAATGTGCAAATATCGGCGATTCCGGGAAGTAAGCGATATCAAGTATAATCATCTTACCACACTTGTTGAAAAGACAACAGGTGTTTAAATTTCAACAGATGGACAGGAGGTTGAACCATCCGATGAAACGGCGATCGGCGGATTTTTCGTCGGTTCATCCGGCGCCCCGGCGGCTCCGCCCGGGGCGGCGGACGATCACCGGCCTCGCGCTCCTTGCGTTCGTCCTTCTGGGCAGCGGCTTTCTTTCGGCATGCGGCGGGAAAACGGCGTCGACGGACGGCCCGCCGTCGGGCCAGACGGCCGGAGAGGCGACCGGAGGTTCGTCCGGCGGCGAGATCCTGATCGGCGTGCAGTCCCCGACGACCGGTTCGGAAGCGAAGATGGGCCAGGACATCAACCAGGCGATCGAGCTCGCCGTCGAAGAACTGAACGCCAAGGGCGGCGTGCTCGGAAAGACGATCAAGCTCACTTTCGCCGACGACGCCTGCGACCCGCAGACGGCGACGGCGGCGGCCAACAAGCTCGTCTCACAAGGCGTTGTCGCCGTCGTCGGCGGCTACTGCTCCGGCGCGACACTCCCGGCGACCGGCGTGTACCATCAGGCCGGCATCCCGATGGTGGTCACCGCCGCGAACTCCGAGAAGATTCCGGCGCAGGGATATCCGGAGATCTTTCTCGTCAACGGCACGACGAAACATCAGGCGAAACGGGCGGCGGAGTACATGGTCAAGGAGCAAGGGGCGAAGCGGATCGCCCTCGTCCACGACAATTCCGCCTTTGCCCGGGATCTCGCCGAGGCGACGAAGCAAGAAGTCGAGGCGCTGGGCGGCGAAGTCATCGCCTTCGAGGCGGTCAACAGCGACGAAAACGACTTTACGCCGGTCATCTCCAAGCTGAAAAGCTTAAAGCCCGACGCGACCTACTGGACGGCGTACTACTCCGCCGGCGGGCTTTTCATCAAGCAGTTTAAAACGGCGAAGGTGCCGGGGATCATCGGCGTCGGCGACGGGGCGAACGACAAGATGCTCGTCGCCATCGCCGGGAAGGAAAACGCCGAAGGGACGTTCATCACGATGAGCCCGTCGGCGGAATTCATCCCGGAGGCGAAAGCGTTCATCGAACGATACTACGCGAAATACGGCGAAGAGCCCGGCCCGTACTCCGCCCTCTCGTATGACGGCATGCGGCTTCTGGCCGACGCCATCGAGCGGGCGGGCTCGACCGAGCCGGCGGCGATCGTCCGGGCGCTCCGGGAGACGAAAGACTTCCCCGTCTTCGGCGGCACGATCACCTTCAACCCCGACGGCACGATTCAGAAGTCGAACTTCATCGTCGTCGTGGTGAAAAACGGCGAATTCGCGCTGCCGTAAGAACGATCCATGGACCCGCTTGGACATTCGGCGCCGGAACGCGGCCGAAAGGAGGCGACTCGGTGAACGTCTGGGGCGAGCAGCTCATGAATGCCCTCGTCATCGGTTCGTTTTACAGCCTCATCGCCCTCGGGTATTCGATGGTCTACGGCATCATCCAGCTCCTCAACTTCGCCCACGGGGACGTCTACATGGTCGGGGCGTTTGTCGGCTACGGCGTCCTTTCGGCGATGAGCGGGGCGCCGCTTTTCGTCGGCCTCGGGGCGGCGTTTCTCTTCGCCTCGCTGGCCACCGGCCTTCTCGGCCTCGGCGTCGAACGGATCGCCTACCGGCCGCTCCTTCAGTCGTCGCGGCTGGTGATGCTGATCACGGCGATCGGCGTCTCCCTGGTCCTGGAAAACGGCGTCATGCTCGCCCTCGGACCGAGCTTCCGCGTCATGCCGGTCGAGCTTCCCCGAAGCGGCCTCTCCCTCTTCGGCGCCGACGTGACGTATGCCCAGCTCGCCATCATCGCCACGTCCGTCGGGCTCATGCTCCTTCTGGATGCCTTCGTCCGGCGAACGCTCTACGGCAAGGCGATGCGGGCGATCGCCGTGAACCCGACGGCGACGGCCCTCATGGGCATTCCGGTGCACCGGGTGATCGCGCTGACGTTTTTCATCGGATCGTTTCTCGCCGGGAGCGCCGGGGTCCTCGCCGGCGTCTACTACGGGAAGATCAACTTCATGATGGGCTTCATCGTCGGGCTCAAGGCGTTTACGGCGTCGGTCTTGGGCGGCATCGGCTCGCTGCCGGGGGCGATGCTCGGCGGCTATCTCCTCGGCTTTCTCGAAACGTTCGGCGCGGCGGCCCTCGGCGGGGAGTGGAAGGACGTGTTCGCTTTCGTGATCCTCATCCTCATCCTCACCCTGAAGCCGACGGGCCTGCTCGGGCGGACCGGGACGGAGCGGGTCTGAAATGACGGCGACTTCGTTTCGGGCGCGGGCCTCCCAGGGGGCGACGGCGGGGCTTCTTCTCGCCCTGTTCCTCTTTCCGCGGGTGGCGTCCAACTACTGGCTGGACGTGTTCACCTCGGCCTTTTTCTACGTCATCCTCGCCCTCGGCCTCAACGTCGTCGTCGGCTTCGCCGGGCTTTTGGACCTCGGCTATGCCGCCTTTTTCGCCATCGGCGCCTACACGACCGGCATCCTCACGACCGTCTATCACGTGCCGTTCCTCTTAACGGTGCCGGCGGCGGCCGCCCTCGCCGCTCTTTCGGGCGTCGTCATCGGCGCGCCGGCCCTCCGGCTTCGGAGCGACTACCTCGCCATCGTCACCCTCGGCTTCGGGGAGATCATCCGCATCACGGCCAAGAACCTCACCCTGACCGGCTCGGCGTCGGGCATCTACGGCATCCCGAGGCCGACCGTGTTCGGCCATGCGCTGAAGACGCAGCAAGACTTTTATTATCTCCTTCTCATCCTCGCGATCGTCACGTACCTCGCGATGCGGCGGCTCGAACATTCCCGCGTCGGCCGGGCGTGGAAGTACATCCGGGAAGACGAAGACGCGGCGGCGGCGATGGGCATCGATCCGTTCCGCTACAAGCTGCTCGCCTTCGTCGTCGGCGCCGTCGTCGGCGGCCTCGCCGGAACGGTGTTCGCCGTCCGGATGACGGCCATCGCGCCGGAAAGCTTCGGTTTTATGCAGTCGGTCCTCATCCTGCTGGCGGTCATCCTGGGCGGCCTCGGCCGTCTGCCGGGAGTGGTGCTCGGGGCGTTTCTCATCGTCCTCTTGCCGGAGGCCATGCGAGAATTTGCCAGCTGGCGGTATTTTCTTTTCGGCGCGCTCCTCATCGCGATGATGCACTTCCGGCCGGAAGGGCTCTGGCCGGCCGGCCGGCGCAAGATGCCCCAGAGCGGTCGGGCGGCGCTGAATGGAGGCGACGGGCGGTGATGCTCCTGGAAGTGGAACGGCTCTCGCTCCGCTTCGGCGGGCTTGAGGTCATCCGCGACCTTTCGTTCGCCGTCCCCGCCGGGACGATCGCGAGCTTCATCGGACCGAACGGCGCCGGGAAGACGTCCCTCTTCAACCTGATCACCGGGTTTTACCGTCCGACCGCCGGCGAGATCCGCTTTGCCGGCGAGCGGATCACCGGCCTTCCGCCGAGCGCTGTCGCCCGCCGGGGCCTCGCCCGAACGTTTCAGAACATCCGGCTGTTCAAAACGCTTTCGGCCCTGGAAAACGTCCTGAGCGCCCTCCATCCCCGGACCCGCTCCGGCGTGTTCGCCGCCCTTTTCCGGACGCCGGGCATGCGCCGGGAGGAAGCGTGGGCCCGGGAGGAGGCGCGTCGGGCCCTCGCCTTCGTCGGCCTTCAGGACGTCGCCGACCGGAGCGCCGGGACGCTGCCGTACGGTCATCGGCGGCTTTTGGAAATCGCCCGGGCGATCGCCCTTCGGCCGAAACTGCTGCTCCTCGACGAGCCGGCGGCAGGGCTCAACCCGGCAGAAAAGGCCGCCCTCGCCGACCTCATCCGCCGCATCCGGGACGAGCTCGAAATCGGCGTCATCCTCATCGAACACGACATGCGCCTCGTGGCGAATGTTTCGGAGCACGTCGTCGCCTTAAGCTACGGCGAGAAAATCGCCGAAGGGCCGCCGGCGGACGTCCTCCGGCATCCCAAGGTCGTCGAGGCGTACCTCGGAGAGGAGGCGGTCGGATGACGGCGCTCCTTCGCGTCGAATCCCTCACGGTCGCCTACGGCCCGGTGACGGCGGTGCGGGCCCTCGACCTCGCCGTCGGCGACGGCGAGATCGTCGCCCTCCTCGGCGCCAACGGCGCCGGCAAGACGTCGACGCTCCGGGCCCTGTCCGGCCTCGTCCGGCCGGTCGGGGGCCGGATCCGCTTCGCCGGCGAAGACGTCACCGGCCTTCCGCCCGACGCTCTGGTCGGTCGAGGCATCGTGCACGTCCCTGAGGGACGGCAGGTGTTCGGCCCGCTTTCGGTGCTGGAGAATCTGGAGCTCGGCGGGTTTACGCAGCGGAAGGATCGGGCTTTTCTTCGCGAGACGCTGGCGTTCGTCTTCGAGCTCTTTCCGCGCCTCAAAGAACGGCTGCACCAGCCGGCGGGGACGCTCTCCGGCGGCGAGCAGCAGATGCTCGCCATCGCCCGGGGGCTCATGAGCCGGCCGCGGCTCCTTCTCCTCGACGAGCCGTCGATGGGGCTCGCGCCGATCGTCGTGCAGGACATCTTCCGAACCTTGCGGGCGATCAACGGTCGAGGGACGGCCATCCTCATCGTCGAGCAAAACGCCAAAGCGGCCCTCGCCCTGGCCCACCGGGCGGTCGTGCTGGAGCTCGGCGAAAAGGTGCTGGAGGGGCCGTCCGAAGCGCTGGCGAGCGACCCTCGCGTGGTGGACGCCTATCTTGCCCAGGCGGAGGGACGCCGATGAGCACGTTCATGCAGAACACATTTCTCTATCTTTCGAAAAGCCGTCTCGCCAACCGCCTCGCTCGGCGGTACGGGCTTCGCCTCGGCGCCCGGCGTTTTGTCGCCGGCGAGACGGTGGAAGAGGCGATGGTGCGGGTCAAGGCCTTCAACGACCGGGGCATCCAGGCGACGGTCGACCACCTCGGCGAGTTCGTCACTTCCCGGGCGGAAGCCGAGGCGGCGGCCGCGGCGGCGATCGAGGCGCTCCGGGCGATGGACCGCGCCGGCGTCGATGCTTACCTCTCGGTCAAGCTCACCCAGCTCGGCCTCGACGTCGACGAGGCGCTCGCCCACGCCCACATGCGCCGCATCCTGAGCGAGGCGAAGCGGCGCGGCCGCTTCGTCCGCATCGACATCGAAGACTACGCCCGGAACGAGGCGACCTTTCGCCTCTTTCGCGCCCTTCTGGACGAATTCGGGCCGGAGACGATCGGCATCGCCATGCAGGCGTACCTCTACAAGAGCGCCGACGACCTCGAGGCGCTCCTTCCCGACCGGCCGAACATTCGCTTCGTCAAGGGGGCGTATAAGGAGCCGCCGAGCGTCGCCTATCCGAACAAGGCCGACGTCGACGAAAACTATTTCCGCCTCGTCGCGCGGCACCTTTCGGCCGGCGGCTATGCCGCCGTCGCCACCCACGACGAGCGGCTGATCGAGCGGGTGAAGGCCTACGTCCGGGAGGCGGGCATCCCGCGGGAGCGGTTTGAATTCCAGATGCTCTACGGCATCAAGGAATCGCTCCTCGAGCGCCTCGCCCGGGAAGGCTACACCGCCCGCGTGTACGTGCCGTACGGCATCGACTGGTACGGCTACACGATGCGGCGCCTCGCGGAGCGGCCGGAAAACGCCTGGTTCGTTCTCCGCTCGCTGTTTGCCCGCTGACGCTGTTTGGCCGCTTCCGGGCCTGATCCGCGTTCGCCCTGCCGACCGATCCGGCGTCGGTCTCGGCGGTCGAACGCCTCCGTCGGAAGGCTCCTCCTTCGGGGCGGGGGTTTTCCGGTGGAAGAGATCCGCCGGCGGGCCGAACGCTTCGGTCGGATCGGTCGGCGGCCCAAGCGACGGCGTCTTCGCCTTGGACCGGAACGCCGGGCGGCGGGCGCCGCGGCGTTTCGATAGAAGATCATCCGGTGAAAGGAGCAATGCCCGATGATGCAGATCTTCCGCCCGGAGCCGCTCACCGATTTCAGCCGGCCGGAGAACGCCGAAGCGTTTCGGGCGGCCCTCGCCAAGGTCGAGTCGGAGCTCGGGCTCAAGACGCCGCTCGTCATCGGCGGAAAGGAGATCTACACCGACGACGAGATCGTCTCCACCAACCCGGCGAACCACCGCCAGGTGATCGGCCGGAGCTCCAAGGCGACCCGGGAGCACGCCGAGATGGCCTTAGAGGCGGCGTGGAAGGCGTTTGAGACGTGGTCCCGCATCCCCGGCGTCGAGCGGGCCCGCACCCTCTACAAGGCGGCGGCCATCCTCCGGCGGCGGAAGCACGAGATCTCCGCGTGGATCGTCAAGGAGGCGGGGAAAAGCTGGGTCGAGGCCGACGCCGACACCGCCGAGGCCATCGATTTCCTCGAGTACTACGGCCGGGAGATGGAGCGCTACAGCCGGCCGCAACCGCTTTATCCGCTCCCCGGGGAGGACTCTGTCCTCGAGTACATCCCCCTCGGCGTCGGCATCATCATCCCGCCGTGGAACTTCCCGGTGGCGATCCTCACCGGCATGACCTCCGGCGCTTTCGTCGCCGGGAACACCGTCATTTTGAAGCCGGCTTCGAACACACCGATCGTCGCCTACAAGCTCTTCGAAATCCTCCGGGAAGCCGGCGTCCCGGACGGCGTGGTGAACTTCCTCCCGGGAAGCGGGAGCGAGATCGGCGACTTTCTCGTCGATCACCCGAAGACGCGTTTTGTGAGCTTCACCGGCTCCCTCGAAGTCGGCGTCCGCATCTACGAGCGGGCGGCCAAGGTGCAGCCCGGGCAGAAGTGGTTGAAACGGGTCGTCACCGAAATGGGCGGGAAGGACGCCATCATCGTCGACGAGACGGCCGACCTGGAAGCGGCGGCCCAGGGCATCGTCACATCCGCCTTCGGCTTCCAGGGGCAGAAGTGTTCCGCCTGCTCCCGAGCCATCGTCGTCGACGCCGTCTACGACCAAGTCCTCGAGCGGGTCATCGAAAAGACGAAGGCCCTCAAGCAGGGCGATCCCGTCGATCCGACGAACGTCATCGGGCCCCTCATCGATCAGTCCGCTTACGAAAAGGTCCTTGCGTACATCGAGATCGGCAAGCGGGAAGGGCGCCTCGTCCTCGGGGGCGAGGGCGATCCGTCGACGGGCTGGTACGTCAAGCCGACGATCTTCGCCGACGTCGACCCGAAGGGCCGGATCGCCCAGGAGGAGATCTTCGGGCCGGTGCTCGCCTTCATTCGGGCGCGGGATTTCGACCACGCCCTCGAGATCGCCAACGACACGATCTACGGCCTGACCGGTTCCGTCTATTCGAAAGACCGGGCCCGAATCGAAAAAGCCCGCAAGGAATTCCACGTCGGCAACCTTTACTTCAACCGGAAGTGCACCGGAGCCATCGTCGGCGTGCATCCGTTCGGCGGCTTCAATCTGTCCGGAACGAACGCGAAGACCGGCGGCCCGGACTACCTCGGCCTCTTCATGCAGCTCAAGTCGTCCTCGGAAGTGCTCTAACCGGCGAGCATGCGGCGACGGCGTCTCCCGCGGCCGGGGGCGCTCCCCGACGGGCGTTCTCCGACCGCGGGACTTTTTCGACGCTTTATTCAGAAAATATTTTTTTTACGCCACGGAAAGGCGGTTCTCGTCACGGCGAGGGCAAAGGTCGTGGAGACGGCGCCGTTTTATCTGTTTTCGACGTTCATCGTCTCCTGCGCGACGGGCACACCCGAGATGGATCGGCGGGCGGTGCTCATTGCCGTCTCGCTGGCGACGCTGGTCGCGACCGTCCTCATCCCGCTGATGGGGGCGCCGTCCGATCGCGTCGGGCGAAGGAAGCTGTACGTCGCCGGGGCCATGCTCCTCATGCGGTACGCGTTCCCATCCTTTCCCGGGAAAAACCGGGAAGGGTGTCGGAGGAGGCGCTGGTGGTGATGAAATCGGTCGGCGTCGGATGGCTCGATGTGGCGGTCGCTCTCGCCCTTGTCGAAGGAGCGGAGGCCGAACGGTAGAGAGGTTCTCAACGGCCCGTTGTGGAACGGCGTTCGCGGGCGAGTTCGGCATGGGGGCGGTCCGGCTTCTAGAAGACGAGCTCGACGGCATAGAGCACCGCGGTGAGGGAAAAGAAGCTGAGGAGCGTCGTCACGAGCGTCACCGAGGCGACGTAATCGGGCTGAACCCGGTATTCGGCGGCCATCATCGTCATGATGACGGCCGCCGACGTGGCGTTTTGGACGATGAGGACTTTGGCCGGAAGGGGAGAAAGGCCGAGCGCGAAGACGACGGCGGCCATGACGACCGGCGAGAGGACGAGGCGGATCGCACTCGCCAGCGCCGTCGCCCGGGCGTAGGCCGCCGGCCGGGCCTCGGCGAGCTGCATGCCGAGAATGAGGAGCGCCACCGGCACCATGGCGTCGCCGACGAGGCGGATCGGCTGGTACAGCGCGTCGGGGAGCGGCAGGTGAAAAAGGCCGAAAATGAGTCCGAGCCCGGTGGCGACGGTCGTCGGAAGCGCGAGGATCTGGCGGATCGTCGCCGGCCAGGACGTCCCCCGCCCGGCGGCGAGGGCGATGCCGACGGTATACATCAGGATAAAATTGAGCACGACGACGAAAATCGCCAGCGAAAACGCGCCGTCGCCGTAGGCGAACAGGATGAGCGGGAGGCCGTAGTTGCCGGTATTCGGAAAGAGCGTCGTCATGAGCGCCGGTCGAAGGAGCGCCTCGAGACGAAACAGCCGGAAGAGGGCAACCGTAATCGCGGCAAGCAGGGCCGTAAAAAGAAGAAGCGCCAGCGCCATGGCGCCGGCGAGATCAACCGGAATCGGACTCTTGGCGAGATACGCGAAGATGAGAAACGGGCTCAAAAGCTGCGACGAAAAGCGGGCGAGAGCGACCGTGTCGACGGCGTACGCCCGGCGGTAAGCGTAGCCGGCGGCAACGATGACGAGGACCGGCAGGACGACGTTCCAGAAGAGCTGAAGCATCGGCGTATATCCCCTCGATTCTGTTTCTAAAAACCTGCCAAGCACTCACAATATCAATCCCCTGGCAGGTTCGGGATGCTTTTACGCGCTTCGAGGGACGGGAGGAGAACCCGCATCTTCCCGGCCGCGATGCGCCTTCCGTATCTGGAGCCCCGCCCATACGGTGACCCGTGCGGGCTTCCAAACGGCGGGGGGTTCAAACGCCCATCCCGAAGCTCCCGCCCGGAAGACCGAAGGGCGCTTCAGGCCGAACCGGAACTCCGCGCCTGGCGGCCGCCCCGATGCCGGGCCGCCCTAGCGCACGACCGCCTCCGGCGTTCGGGCGCCGTTCGCCAGCGTCTCCAGGAGCGTTCGGGCGATCGTCCGGGCGGCCTCCGGGCGGCCGAGGCGCCGGGCCGCCGCCTCGAGCGCCGCCCGCCGGTCCGGATCGCCGAGGAGGGCGCCCACCGTTCGGGCCGCCTCCTCGGCGTCGTCCACCACGGTAGCGGCGCCGTGCCGTTCGACGAAGTGGACGTTTCTCGTCTCCTGGCCGGGGATCGGCTGCAGGAGAACCGCCGCCTTCCCGAGGGCAAACAGCTCCGACAGCGTGAGTCCTCCGGGCTTGGTCACGACGACGTCGGCGGCGGAAAGCCACGTTGCCGTCTCGGTGATCCAGCCGGTGACGATCAGGCGGTGGGAAAGGTGCGGCCGCAGGGCCTCCAGCGCTTCCCGCAGGGCGGCGTTCCGCCCGGAGACGGCGGCGACGGCGAACGGCTCCGGCCGCCGATCGAGGGCCTGAAGGACGGTCGGCATGTCCAGCAGGCCTTCGCCGCCGCCCATGAGGAGGACGAGGGGCTCCGCCGGACCGAGTCCAAGGGCGGCGCGGAGCGCCCGGGCCCGCTCGGGAAGCGTCGGGTCGGCAAAGCGCGGGTCGATCGGGATGCCCGTCGCCTGAAAACGCCCGACGTCCAGTCGGTAGCGGGCGGCGAGCGTCCGGGCGACGTCGGGATGGGCGACGAAGTAATGATCAACCCGGCGGTTGATCCAAAAACCGTTGGCGTCGAAGTCGGTGATGGCGACGGCGAGGGTAAACGGCCGCCGCCGCTTCAGCCGGGCGAAGGGCGGGACGCTCAGGGCGTGGGTCGAAACGACGACGTCCGGGCGAAAGGCGTCGAACAGCTCCTTTGCCCGGGACAGCCCCGAAACGCCAAAGGCCCGTTTGGCCAGGATGCTCGTCCAGCGTTCGCTGGCGTAGGCGGCGCCCCAAAGGTGGGGCATCCGGGCGAGGGTCTGGCCGTACAGGCGGTTGAAGAGCGCTTCGGCCTGAGGGACGAGAGCGGTCGTCACCCGGACGACGGCGTCCGGCGCCTCCGTCAAAAAGGCGTCCCGGAGCGCTTCCGCCGCCCGGGTGTGCCCCATCCCGAGGGTCGCTTCCGTCACGATCAGGATGTTCGGTCGAAGCGTTCCTGGTTCGCTCATCGCGCAAACCCTCCTTCGGGATCGCGATGCGCCGTGGGAGAGACTTCTAGTTTGATCTTACTTCATTCGCCCCTTTTTTGCCAGAGGGGTTTCCATCGTTTCCCAGATCCAACCGACGCCTTTTGCCACCGGCGGGGCATTCTGGTATCATTCCGATGTTGGCGAGGTGGGCGACGATGGCCGAACGACTCACCGAGGAAACGGTGCAGAAGATCGCCGACGCGGCGGCGATCGCCCTTACCGACGAAGAACGACAAACCATCCTGAAAGAACTGCAGGAAATCCTCGATTTTGTCGACGTCCTACGGGCGGTGCCCGTCGACGGCGTCGAGCCGACCGTCCATCCGGTGCCGCTTGCGATCTTCATGCGGGAGGACGAACCCGAGCGGCGCCATGACCGCGAGGCGCTCCTCGCCCGGGCGCCGGAGGCGGAAGGCGGCTTTATCCGCGTGCCCCGGGTGCTCGGGGATTGAGAAGGGGTGGCCATGGCAGCCTACGGTGATCTTTTGGAAGAGCGCATTCCGGATCTCCGCCGGCGGCTCGAGACCGGGGAGCTCGCCCCGGAAGCGCTTCTGGAAGCGGCCCTGGAGCGCATCGCGGCGGTGGAAGATCGGATCGAAAGCTTCATCGCCCTGGACCCGGACGCCGCCCGCCGGCGGGCGGCGGCGCTTTCGGAGAAGCGCCGGCGCGGCGAGGCGCTTGGAGCGCTGTACGGCATCCCCGCGGCGGTGAAAGACAACATTGCCGTCGCCGGCCTGCCGATGACCGCCGGAAGCCGGATGCTCGAAGGCTTTCTGCCGCCGGACGACGCCGTCGTCACCGAACGGCTGCTGGCGGCGGACGCCGTCATCGTCGGCAAGGCGAACCTCGACGAGTTTGCCATGGGCGGGTCGACCGAGACGTCCGCCTACCGGACGACGAAAAACCCGTGGCATCCAGACCGCGTCCCGGGCGGCTCGAGCGGCGGCTCGGCGGCGGCGGTCGCCGCCCGGGAAGTCTGGTATGCCATCGGCACCGACTCCGGCGGCTCGATCCGCCAGCCGGCGTCCTTCACCGGCATCGTCGGCTTCAAACCGACGTACGGCCGCATCCCCCGGACCGGCGTCGTCGCCTTCGCCTCGTCGTTCGACACCGTCGGCGTCCTCGCCCGGACGGTGGAGGAGGCGGCGATCGTCTACGACGCCCTTCACGGCTTTCATCCGAGCGACACGACGTCGCTTCCCCGGGATCGGGAACCGGTCGCGCCGACCCTCGGCCGGGACGTCCGGGGGCTTAAGGTGGCCGTGCCGACGTTCTGGCTCGTCGGCCTTCACCCGGATGTCCGGGCTCGGACGGAAGAGGCGCTTCGGGTGCTGGAGGGGCTGGGGGCGATCGTCGAGCCCGTCGATATGCCCCATCTAGCGTATGCCGAAGCGGCGTACACCATCCTGACGATGGGCGAGGCGGCGTCGAACCTCGCCCGCTTCGACGGCCTCCGCTACGGCCGGCGGTTTTCCGATGCCCGGGATCTGGCGGCCCTTTATGCCGAAACCCGCGCGCGGGGGTTCGGCCGGGAAGTGAAGCGGCGGGTGCTCCTCGGGACGTACTTCCTCTCCGCCGGCCGTTACGAAGACATGTACGTCCGGGCGCAGAAGGTCCGGACGCTCATCCGGCGGGATTTCGAGCGGGTGTTTGCCGACTACGACCTCGTCGCCGGCCCGACGGTGCCGACGCCGGCTTTTCCTCTGTCGGAGCGGCTTTCCGACCCGGTGGCGATGTACCAGAGCGACCGGCTGACGTCGCCGGCCAACCTGGCGGGACTTCCGGCGGTGAGCGTCCCGGCGGGCTTTTCCGCCGAGGGGCTTCCGATCGGGCTGCAGCTCGTCGGCGACGTCGCCGAAGACGCCCTCGTGCTGCAGGCGGCCTACGCGTATCAGGCGGCGACGGAGCACCACCGCCGCCGTCCGGCGCTGTGAGGAGGGGACGAAGGTGGCCTACGAGACGGTCGTCGGGCTGGAAGTGCACGTCGAGCTGGCGACGAAGACCAAGCTTTTTTGTTCTTGCCGCACCGACTTCGGCGACGAGCCCAACACCAACACCTGCCCGATCTGTCTCGCCTATCCCGGGACGCTCCCCGTCCTGAACGAAGCGGCGGTTGCCCTCGCCCTGAAGGCGGCCCTCGCCTTAAATTGTGAGATCACCCGGGAGACGAAATTCGACCGGAAGCACTACTTCTACCCCGATCTCCCGAAGGCGTACCAGGTGAGCCAGTTTGACCGCCCCCTCGGGCGGAACGGCTACGTCGACATCGAAGTCGACGGCGAAAAAAAGCGCATCCGCATCGAGCGGCTGCACCTGGAAGAAGACGCCGGCAAACTCATCCACACGCCGGGAGGCACCTTGGTCGACTTCAACCGCGGCGGCGTGCCGCTCATCGAGATCGTCACCGCGCCGGACATCCGCTCCGGCAAGGAGGCGGCGGCCTTTCTCACCGAGCTCCGGGCGATCCTCGCCTACGCCGGCGTTTCCGACGTCCGGATGGAAGAAGGCTCGCTTCGGTGCGACGCCAACGTCTCCGTCCGGCCGGTCGGCGAGACCCGCTTCGGCACGAAGACGGAGATCAAAAACATGAACTCGATCGGAAGCGTCGAGCGGGCGATCGAGTACGAGGCGGCCCGTCAGATGGAAGTGCTCGCCCAGGGCGGGACGATCGTCCAGGAGACCCGCCGCTACGACGAAGCCCGCCGTGTGACGGTCGGCATGCGGGCGAAAGAGACGTCGGCGGATTACCGCTACTTTCCCGACCCGGACCTCGTCGCCTTCACCATCCCGGAGGCGTGGATCGAGGAGATCCGGGAGAGCCTGCCGGAACTTCCGGACGCCCGCCGGAAGCGCTACGTCGAGGAATTCGGCCTCTCGTCGTACGACGCCCGGGTGCTCACCCAGGAAAAGGCCGTCGGCGACTTTTTCGAGGCGGCCGTCGCCCACGGCGGTGACGTCAAGGCGATCGCCAACTGGATGATGGTCGAAGTCCTCGGCTACCTGAACAAAGAGCAAAAATCCATCGATGCGGTGCCGATGACGCCGGCGCACCTTTCCCGCCTCGTCCGCCTCATCGAAGACGGCACCATCAGCGGCCGGATCGCCAAGGAGATCTTTCCGGAGGTCATCGCGACGGGCGCCGATCCCGAGGCGCTCGTCCGGGAGAAGGGCCTGGTCCAGATCCAGGACGCCGCCCTCCTCGAGGCGGTCGTGAAGCGGGTGCTCGAGGCGAACCCGAAGTCCGTCGCCGACTACCTCGCCGGAAAGGAAAAAGCCCTCGGCCACCTCGTCGGCCAGGTGATGAAGGAGACGAAAGGGAAGGCGAACCCGGGGCTTGCGAACGCCCTCCTCAAAAAAGCCCTCGAGGCCCGGCGGGGCGCAGGAGGGGCCTGAGGCGGTGGCGGAAGGCATCCGCCGCCCGCCGCTTCGGGCCGGCGAGCGGCGGACGGTGGAGATCGTCGGTCTGACGCATGACGCCCAGGGGATCGCCCGGCCGGACGGGTTTGCCGTCTTCGTCCCGGGGGCGCTCCCCGGCGAGACGGTCGAGATCGTCGTCGAGGCGGTGAAGGCGTCCTACGCCGTTGCCCGCCTCGCCCGGATCGTCCGGGCATCGCCGGAGCGGGTCGCGCCGCCGTGTCCGGTCTACGGCCGCTGCGGCGGCTGCCAGCTCCAGCCCATGACGTACGCCGCACAGCTCGCCTTCAAAGAAAACGCCGTTCGGGACGCCCTCCGGCGCCTCGGCGGCTTTGTCGACCCGCCGGTGCTTCCGATCGTCGGCATGCGGGAGCCTTGGCGGTACCGGAACAAGGCCCAGCTCGCCGTCCGGCGCTTCGGCCGGCGGACGGAGATGGGCTACTACGCCCGGAAAACCCACACCCTCGTCCCGATCGACGACTGCCTCCTGGAGGCCTCTTCCGGGATGGCCGCCCTCCGCGCCGCCCGGGACGCGATCCGCGCCCTCGGCCTTCCGCCGTACGACGAGGCGCATCATGAGGGGCTCATCCGGCACCTCGTCGTCCGGACCGCCCGGACGGGCGAAGCGATGCTGGTCGTCGTGACGAACGGGCCGCATCTCCCCGACGCCCGGCGGCTCGCCGCCGCCGTCCGGCGGGCGGTGCCTTCGGTCGTCTCGGTCGTGCAAAATATCAATCCCCGCCGCACGAACGTCATCCTCGGCGAGGAGAGCCGGGTGATCGCCGGCCGGGAGACGATCGAGGAGACCCTCCTCGGCGTTCGCTTCCGCATCTCGGCCCGGTCGTTCTTTCAGGTCAACCCGGAGCAGACGGAGGCGCTGTACCGGATCGTGGAAGAGATGGCCGGGCTGACGGGGTGGGAGACGGTGATCGACGCCTACGCCGGCGTCGGGACGATCGCCCTCGTCCTCGCCCGCAAGGCGGCGGAGGTGATCGGCCTCGAGGCGGTGCCGGAGGCGGTCCGGGATGCCGAGGAAAACGCCCGGCGAAACGGCATCGAAAACGCCCGCTTCCTCGCCGGCGCGGCCGAAGACCTCCTCGCCCGCTTTGCCGAGGAAGGAAAGACCGTGGACGTCGTCGTCGTCGACCCGCCGCGGAAGGGACTCGATCCGAAGGCGGTCGACGCGATCCTCCGTCTTCGGCCCCGGCGGCTCGTCTACGTCTCCTGCAATCCCAGCACCCTCGCCCGGGACGCCCGCCTCTTTGCCGCCGGAGGGTTTCGCCTCGCCGCCGCCCGACCCGTCGATCTCTTTCCCCAGACGGTCCACGTGGAGACGGTCGCCCTTTTCGAACGAGATGTGAACGTTATATGAAAAATGGGCGCGTTGTGACGACGCGCCCTTTTTTCCTGTGTTACAATGAACTCATGTCGAGAACCCCGGGCGGGCAGGAGGGGCGGACGGAAGGCGCATGCAGGGGAAAACACGCTTCCCCGTAGGGTATGCTTTCATCGGCAGTCGAGACGAAAGGATGGGATCGGTGTGGCCCGGGAGGAAGCGCAAAGGCGGACCAAAGCGGTCGCGGGGGCGTCGGAAGAGCGGGTTCGGCACATCGGCCGGTGGCGAACGGCGTGGGCCCTTTTTTTGGCGTTCGCCAAGCTGAGCCCGGTCACCTTCGGCGGTGGTTTTGCCGTCATCCCGCTCCTCGAGCGGGAACTCGTCGACCGGCACCGGTTTGCCCGCCGGGAAGAGATCGTCGACCTGTTCGCCGTCGCCCAGGCGGTCCCCGGATCGATTTACGTCAACGTCGGGACCCTCATCGGCTACCGCCTCGCCGGCGTCCTCGGCGCGGTCCTCGCCACCGCCGGGGCGCTGCTGCCGACGATCCTCATCATGCTCGTCCTGGCCGTTCTCTATGAGGGGCTCAAGGCGAACCCGTACGTCGAGGCGACGATGGCGGGCCTCCGTCCGGCGATCGTGGCCCTCATCGCCTATGCCGGCGTCCGGGTGGCGAAAACCGCGGTCGACGGGTGGCTGACTGGCGGCATCGCCGTGGTCACCTTTGGAGTCTTGTTTTTCTTGCACCTTCATCCGGTCCTTGTCATCGTCGGCGGCATCGTTCTCGGCCTGGTCGTCGGCCAGTGGGAAAAAACCCGTCGGGTCCGAAAACCGACCCGCGTCCGGTGAGGCGGGCTCAAGGCACGGCTGGGCGCGAGGATGGGCGGCGGCTGAGCTGCGGGATGCTGGGCTTCGAACAGACGCCGGTCAGGGGGTGGGCCGATGCCGCTTTTTTTGCTTCTCATCGTGACGTTTCTCATCGTCGGCATTGTGAGCTTTGGCGGCGGCTATGCGATGCTTCCGGTCATCGACCACATGGTCGTGACGGAGGAGCACTGGTTTCGCGAGACGGATTTTATCGACATGATCGCCGTGGCCAGCATGGCGCCGGGGCCGATCGCGGTGAACGCGGCGGTGATGGTCGGCTACCGCCTGCTCGGCGTCGGCGGCGCGTTTTTGGCGGCCGTCAGCGTCGCCGTCCCGTCTTTGTTTCTCATCCTCATCTTCGCCCGAGCGTTTTTTAAGTATCACCGCCACCCGAGGGTCGCGGCGGCGTTTTACGTTCTCCGGCCGGTGATCGCGGGGATGATTTTTTATGCTGCGGCGTCCTTTGCCAGGCGAAACGGGCTTTTGAGCGGGGAGGCTTCGTGGACGACGCTTCTTTTCTTCCTCGTCGCCTTCGTCCTTTTCGCCCGGACGAAGCTCCACCCGGCGCTCGTCCTTCTTTTTTCTGGCGTGGCGGGCATGTTTGTGTATTTGCCGCACTATCTGCCGCACTGATCGGTCAAGGGCGACACGGCGCGGCCGAAGCGATCTCCGGCCGGGCCCGAGGCGGCGAGCCCCGGCCCGGCGTCACCGGCGGTCGGCATCGCCGTCGTCGGCGTCGGACGCCAAGGCGAAACGGTCCGGCGGAAGCCCGAGCTCGCGGAAGTGCTTCAAAAACGCGAGGGCGAAAAACATCCCTTCTCGAACGGCCGGATCCCGGGCGAGGCGGAGGAGGCTGAAAAGCCCCGGAGCCCGGCCGTCTTCGGTGACGTGTTCGAGCTCCGCTTCCGCCGCGTCGACCGCCTCGAGCGCCCGCCGGCCGGCGGCGCCGAGGCCCCGCTGCTGGGCGTCGTCAAGGAATTCGACGAGGCGGACGAGGCGGCGGGCCTGCTCGCCGGCGTCGAGGGGCGTGAGGGCGCTTTTCAGGACGAAGGCAGCATCTAAGAGTTCGCCGAAGGCCGCCAGCGTGCCGCTCCGCTCCAGCCGGGCGAGGCGCCGCAGGGCGGAGACGAGGGCGGCCCGCTCGGCGGCGTCGAGGACGCCCCACGGTCCTCGACCGTCCATCGCCACGGGCTCCGCTTCGATCCGGGAGTCGAAGGTCTCCCGGGCTTCCCGGTCGTCAAGCGTCTTCTGGCTTTCCCGGTCGTCGAAGGCCTTCCGGCCGGCCTGAACGTCAAGGCCTTCGCGGCCTTCGTCCGGCGCCGCCGGCGCCCGCTCCGGGCGGCCGGCGGCCGCCGGATCGCCGGTGCGTTGTTCTTTCGGCGCGCCGGCGGCCGCCTCCCCGGAGGAGGGCATCGGGGCGCCGGCGCCCCCGGAGGGGGACGAGAGGGTCTGGAGCTCGGCCGGCCGGCGGGTCGGGCGGCGTCGCATCGGCCGTCTCCCTCCTTTTTGTCGGAGATGGGGCGGTTTGGCCGAAGATCGGGCGGCGGATGGGGCTTTCGGGTCCGGGCGACTTCAGAGGAGGCCCCGCACGCCGAGCCAGTACAGCTCGTGATAGGCCTGCCGGATCGCATGGACGAGCCCCCCGGTCGTCGCCGTCCGGGGCGGGTGGTGGCGGTCGTAGCGGATGAAGGCGGAGGAAGCGAAGCCGTCGTCCACAAAGCAGAGGAAGCGGCCGTCGTAGCGGTACGGCGTCGGGACGTTCCGGAGGCGGTGGGCGAGGTTTTGCGCCAGCACGACGGCCTGAAAGTGGGCGATGGCGCCCGCCTTGAGCACGGGGAACGCCAGGTCGGTCGCATCGCCGACGGCATAGACGTCGTCCCGTCCGGCGACGGCGAGCGTCTCCGGATCGGTCGGAAGGAAGCCGGCTTCGTCCCCCAGCCCGGAGTTCCGGACGACGTCGGCGCCGCGGTGGGGCGGGACGACGACGATGAGATCCGCCTCCAGCGTTCGGCCGTCTTTCGCGAACAGGCGCCGGCGGGCGACGTCCGCCCGGACGGGGACGAAGGAGAAAAGCGCCTCGATCCCCCGGCGGTGGAATTCCGGCCGCGCCCAGGCGTCGAGCGCTTCGAGGAGGTTCAGCCGATCGAGGGGAGAGGTGTAGACGATCTCCACCCGGCGCCGCCGGCCGGCCGACCGGAGGAGGTCGTCGAGGAGGAGGGCGAACTCCGTCGGTGCCGCGGGGCATTTGTGCACCGGCGAGGCGACGACGACGGCGATCCGCCCCCGCTCGAATGCTTCCAGCGTCCGGGCAAGGGCTTCGGCCCCTTCGGCGGTGTAGAAGGTGCCGAAGCCGGCATCGGGCCGCCGGACGTCCTCGGCGTCGAGGCCGGGAATGAGCCGGAAGTCGGGGACGCTCCCGGTGGCGACGATGAGAAGGTCGTACGCCGTCTCCGTTTCCCCTCGAAGCCGCCGGCCGTCGAGATCGACCTTTCGGACGTCGTCTTCGATGAGCCGCACCCGGCGGTGGACAAGGGGGCGGACGGATCGTCTATAATGGGCGAGGGGCCGGACGCCGAAGCTGGCCATGAGGTAGCCGGGCTGGTAGTCGTGGTCCTTTCGGCGTTCGACGAGGACGATCTCCGCCCGACTCCGTTCGAGTTCGTCGGCGATGAGGCGCGCCAGGCGGTTGGCCAGCGTAAGCCCGCCGGTGCCGGCGCCGAGGATGACGATGCGCATGATTCCCTCCCGCCTTTCGGCGGCCGGTGAGGCTTGGGCGTTTGAGCCGGAAGGGCTTCCCGTACCGCGGCTTCGGGATAGTCTGCCCCGTCCCGCCGCGAACGTTTCGCGGAAGGGTTGCAAAAGCCGGTTCGCGACGGGTTCAGAGCGCGGTTCCCGACCGATCGCTTCGGCGAACGGGTGGAAAAAGGCGAACGGGATCGAGGAGAAAAATCCGAACGGGTTCGAGGAGGGAAACGACGCGTTCATGTCCCATCCGCCGAACGAAGTGATCGCCCTCATGCTCCGCCATCGCTCGATCCGCCGCTACCGCCCGGATCCGGTGCCCGAGGAAGATGTCCGGTGGATCCTCCAAAGCGCCCAGGCGGCGTCGACGTCGAGCTTTCTTCAGGCATACACGATCATCGGCGTCCGGAACGCCGAGCTTCGGGCGGAGCTCGCCGCGCTTTCGAACAACGCCCACGTCGCCGAGGCGCCGCTTTTTCTCGTTTTCCTCGCCGATCTCCGGCGGCTTTCGGCGGCGGCGGCCCGGCACGGCGTCGCGGCCCGGGTCGAGACAACGGAGGCGTTCATCGTCGCCACCGTCGATGCCGCCCTCGCCGCCGAAAATGCCGCCGTCGCCGCCGAGTCCCTCGGCTACGGCATCTGCTACATCGGCGGGCTTCGGAACGCCGTCGACGCCGTGTCGGAGCGGCTCGGGCTTCCGGAGCAGGTCACCCCGCTTTTCGGCATGACGGTCGGCCGGCCGGCGGAAGATCCGGCGCCGAAACCGCGCCTGCCGCTTCCCGTCGTCTACCACGAGGAGCGCTACGACATCGGGCGGGACGCCGGGCTTTCGGCGTACGACGAGGTGGTGCGGGCGTACTACCGGGCTCGAACCGGCGGCCGCCGGGAAGACACCTACACCGGCCTCGTCGCCCGCACCCTCGCCGAACCTCGGCGGGCGCACATGGCGGCGTACCTTCGGGCCCGGGGATTTCTTCGGGATCAGGCCACCGTGAAGGAGCCGCCGGCCGGTCGTTGAATTGGAGTCACGGAGAACGCGTCGGAGCGCAAGCTCCATCGAGCACGGAGGTCGGAAGGTGTCCCATCCGCTGAAGATCGGCTCGCACGTCTCGTTTGCCAAAAAAGGCCTGCTCGCCGCCGCCGAAGAGGCGATCTCCTACGGCTCGACGACGTTTATGGTCTACACCGGCGCGCCGCAGAATACGGTGCGAAAGCCGATGAGCGAGCAGTTCGTCGACGAAGGCTGGGCGCTCGCCCGGGCCCACGGCATCGACGAGATCGTCGTCCACGCGCCGTATATCATCAACCTCGCCTCGCCGAACGACGACACGTTTCGGTTGGCCGTTGAGTTTTTACAGCAGGAGATCGAGCGGACGGCCGTCCTGGGCGCCCGGGAGATCGTCGTCCACCCCGGCGCCTACACCGACCGGGACCCGGCCTACGGCATCCGGCGCATCGTCGAGGGGTTGAACGAGGTGCTCTCGGTGCCGGGGGAGGTCCGGATCGCCCTGGAGACGATGGCCGGGAAGGGAACGGAGGTCGGCCGGACGTTTGAGGAGATCGCGGCGATCATCGACGGCGTCCGGCACCCGGAGCGCCTGAGCGTCTGCTTCGACACGTGCCACGTCCACGACGCCGGCTACGATCTCGTCGGCGACCTCGACGGCGTCCTCGAGGCGTTCGACCGCATCATCGGCCTCGAGCGCCTTTCGGTCGTCCACCTGAACGACAGCAAAAACCCCCGCGGTGCGGCGAAAGACCGCCATGCGCCGGTCGGCTCCGGCTGGATCGGCTACGGGGCGATCGAGGCGGTCGTCCGGCACCCGGCCCTCGCGGGCCGGCCGTTCATCCTCGAGACGCCGTGGATCGGTCTGGACAAAAAGGCGCAGCGGCCGATGTACGAGGTGGAGATCGCGCTGCTTTCCGGGACGCTTCGCCGGCGGTTCGGCGCGGCGTTTTGCGACGACGTGGAGCGGCTGGCCGCTTTTTTTGCCCGGCAAGGGTTCGAGCCCCGGAAGACGGTGCTCGATTTCTGGACGGCGTCCCGGGCCAAAGGCGCCGATCGCCGGGAGCCGATGGAGCGGTTGTATGTCCTCGCCCGGGAGGCGGGCTTCGGGGAAGGGCTCAGCGAAGAGGCGCTCAACCACCGCCTCATCGCCTATTTTGCCACCGCCGCCCGGCCGCTTGCGGCCCTCTGCGCCGGGTAAAGCCGCCTTTCGGCCCTCCGGCCGGCCCGCCGTCGGGAGGCGCGAACCCGACCCGGCGGGTCCGGACCGGCGGAAGCGTCCGGACCGATGGAAGCGGAAGGGGGGATCGGCGTGTCGGTGGCGGATGCTTTCGCGCAAGGGGTGAGCCTCACCGCCCGGCTCGGCCCGTGGGGGCGGCCCGTCGGGGCGGTGCTCGTGCTGGGGGCGCTTCTCGGGCTCGGGGCGCTTTTTTCCCGGACGGTCGGGCGCCGCTGGCGGCGGGCGCTGGAGGCGGCCGGCGAGGACAAGGCGGTCTGGAAAGAAGCCTTGTTGGCCGCCGGCCCGCCGGCCCGCCTCCTCTGGGCGGCGCTCGCCGTCACCCTGGCGGCGGCGGTCTGCGGCCCGCCGCCGTGGGTCGGCGTCGCCCTTGAGAAAGGGTTCCGGGCGGCGGTCATCGTCGCCGTCTTCTGGGGGCTTTATCGCCTGGTCGACCGGAACACCGCCTGGCTCCGCCGGCTCGGCGCCCGGCACGGCGCCGAGTTTCAGGCCACGGTCGTGCCGCTTCTTTCCGTCGTCCTTCGCTTTACCCTCGTGGCGGTGGGGGCGACGGTCCTCCTGCAGGAGTTCGGTTACCGGATCGATTCCCTCATCGCCGGTCTCGGCCTCGGCGGGCTTGCGGTGTCGCTGGCGGCGAAAGACACGCTCGCCAACCTGTTTGCCGGGGCGGTCATCCTGTTTGAACGGACGTTTGCCGTCGGCGACTGGATCGAGACGCCGGACGTGAGCGGAACGGTGGAGGCGATCACGATCCGGAGCACGAAGATCCGGACGTTCGACCAGGGGCTCGTCACGGTGCCGAACGCGAACCTCGTCGGCGGCGCGCTCAAAAACTGGAGCCGGATGGGCCGCCGCCGGACGATGTACCGCCTCCTCCTCGACCGCACGACGCCGCCGGAGGCGCTCGCCCGCTTCGTGGCGCGGTTCCGGGCGCACCTTCAGGCGCAGCCGGACGTCGTGCCGGATGCGGTCACCGTCGCCTTCGAGCAAGTGACGGAAGCGGGCTTTTCGGTGCTCGTCACCTATTACACCCGCTCGACGCAATACGACGCGTGGCTTCAGATCAACGAGCGGCTCAATCTCGACGTCCTCCGCTTCCTGGAGGAGGAAGGGATCGCGCTGGCGATGCCTGAGCGGGTGCTCGTCGCGGCGGGGGCGTCTCCTTGGCCGGAAGGGGCGACCGGGACGGCCGCCGCCCTCGGGTTGGCCGTCGGGAGCGGAGCGGACCGCGCCGGAGCCGTCTTTCGCCCGAAAGAGGCGCCCCCGGCCGAAAAGCGCCCGCCGGAGGCGAAGGAGGGCGGCGAAGGGGAAAGAGGGAAATAAAACAAGGGCCTTCATGAACGACGGAAGCGCGGTCAAGCATGACGGAAAGAGGGGAGGGGGAGCAGATGCGCGGATCGGTCCGCCCGTCGTTTCGCGGGCTGGACGTTCTCGCGGTCGGCGCTTTTGGCGGCCTTGGTTCCCTCGTGCGCTGGGCGGCCGGGGAGGGGCTCCCGAAGGCGGGGGTGCCGTGGGGAACGGTCGCCGTCAACCTTGCCGGGGCCTTCGGCATGGGGCTTCTGGCCGAAGCCGTGCGCCGGGATCGGTCGCCGGAGTCCGCCCGGCGCCTTCTCTGGTACGGGACCGGTTTCCTCGGCGGGCTGACGACGTTTTCGGCCTTCAGCGGGGAGGCGGTTCACCTCGGCGCCGGCGCCGGCATAGGCTACGGGGTGTTTTCGCTCCTCGCCGGGTGGGCGGCCCTTCGCGCCGGTCGGCGTCTCTCCGCCGGGGCGTCTGGGCGGTCGGCGGCGGAAAGGCGGGCCGGGCAGCGATGATGGCGGGGCTTTTCGTCTTTGCGGGCGGGTTTTTCGGGGCGATCTTCCGCTATCTGGCGAGCGCGCCCTTGAACGCCCGGGCGGCCGCAAGCGGCGCGGCGCTTCCGTGGGGAACCCTCGGCGTCAACCTGAGCGGAGCGTTTTTGTTCGGCGCGCTGGAGTCGGCGCTTCCCCTTTCGTCGGCGCTTCGGCCGCTTCTTCTTACGGGTTTTCTCGGCGGGTATACGACGTTTTCGGCCTTGATGCTCGAAATCGACGACCGGTGGCAAAATCGCCGTCCGGCGGCGGTCGCCTATGCGGCGATCTCCTTCCTCGGCGGTCCCATTGCCGTTCTCCTCGGCGCCGCGTTCGTCCCCCGGTGGATTTGACAATCGGCGGCGCCGGCGGTACGATGAAAAGGCCGAACGACGCAATCGGACCAGGGATGCAGAGAAAATGGCCGCGTGAAGCGAGAAGCGAGGCCGATCGAGCGCCGGCCGTCCGCCGCGGTGGACGGCGGGCGCTTCCCGTGTTCCGGCGCTTAAGCGGGGAGCATAGACGGAAAGCGAAAGATGCGCATCGGGCGGATCGGCGTTTCGGCGGCGGCCGGCGCCCGGGAAAGGGGAACCGCCGTGCTTTGGATCTATCGCAGCGATGCCGACGGGCGCCTGGAGACGGTGCCGGAGATCGAGCGGAACACGTGGGTGCATCTCGTCGACCCGACGGAGGCGGAAATCGGGCGGGTCGCCGGCGCCCTGGGCCTTCCGGCCGATTTCCTCCACGACCCGCTGGACGCCGAGGAGCGCCCCCGGGTGGAGAAGGATGACGCCGGCGTGCTCATCATCCTGAGCGTGCCTTATCCGACGGCGGGCGATCCGGTGCCGTACCGGACGATCCCGGTCGGCATCATCCACACGCGGGACGTCCTCGTCACCGTCTGCCGGCAGGACCATCCGGTGTTCCGGGCGTTTACGGCCGGTCAGGTGAAAGGCTTTTATACCCATATGAAAACGCGGTTTACGCTGCAGTTCATGTTCCTGGTGGCCCGGTATTATCTGCATTATCTTAACGACCTGAACGCCCGCATCGTCGAGGCCGAGGCGGCGCTGCAGCGGTCGATGCGGAACCAGGAAGTGTATATCCTGCTGAATATCAACAAGAGCCTCGTCTATTTTACGACGGCGTTGAAGGTCAACCGTGGCGTCATGCAAAAGCTTACCCGTGAAACGTACATGAAAATGTACGAAGACGACGAGGAGCTTTTGCAAGACGCCATCATCGAGATGCAGCAGGCGCTCGATGCGTCGGACATCCACAGCGAGAACCTGAGCAACCTGATGGACGCTTACGCGGCGATCATCCAGAACAACGTCAACACGGTGCTGAAGATCCTGACGGCGCTGACGATCATCCTCGCCATTCCCACGATGATCGCCTCGATCTACGGCATGAACGTGCCGCTGCCGTACCAGGACAGCCCGTATGCCTTCCCGGTGCTCATGGGCATCTCGACGCTCGTCGGGCTTTCGACCGGCTACGCGTTCTGGCGGATGCGCCTCTTCTGATCGCGGCGGGGCGGGACCGTTCGGGCAAGGGGAAGCGGCAAAGCGGGTCCGGGCCGCCTGAGGGCGGCATAAGGCCCGGCGGCGCGGAGGTGCGGGCGATTTTCCGGGCAAAGGAGCCGGGATGATGCTGGAGGTGCGACTCACGATGCCGGACGGCCGGATCGCGGTCCATCCGGCGCCGGCGGAGGAGCGCGACGCGGCGTTCGGCGGTTTTCCGAAAAACAGCGTTCTCACCCTATTTGACCCGACGCCGGAAGAACTGGGCCGGGTCGCCCGGGCGTTTCATCTCGACGAGGCCTACCTTCGGGACGCCCTCGACCCGCTGGAGCGGCCGCGGGTCGAGGTGGGAGAGACGGAAGACGGCGCGCCGGTGCTCATCCTCGTCCTCGGCCTGCCGCACCAAAACGGCGACGCCGCTTCCGACGGCCGGCCGGGGTCGATGCCGTACGGGGTGATGCCGGTTTCGCTCGTCCATCTCAAGGATCACCTCCTCGTCGTCGCCCGGCGGGCGCATCCGGCGATCCTCGACGTGTTGGACGGGCGCCGGGCGCCGGTGGCGACGCATATGAAGACGCGGTTGACGCTCCTCATCTTTCAGGCGGTGGCGGAAGCTTACCTCGCCGCGCTCCGGGAACTCCGAGCGCTGTCCCGGGCGATCGAGCGGCGCCTTCGGGCGGCCCACCGGAACCGGGAGCTCTTTATGCTCCTCGGGGTGAACAAAAGCCTCGTCTACTTCGCTTCGGCCCTCCGGGCGTCGGTCATCGTCTACCGGCGGCTCCTGGCGGGGCGGGACCTGAAGCTTTACGCCGACGACGCCGATCTTCTCCGGAGCGCCCTCGTCGACCTCGAGCAGGCGGAGGAACTGACGGCGCTTCACGCGGATCGATTGTCGACCCTCATGGACGCCTACGCCGCCGTCATCCACAACAACGTCAACGCCGTGCTCAAGGTGCTGACGACGCTCACCGTCGTCCTGACGCTGCCCGTCCTCATCGCCGGCCTCTTTACGATCAACACCCGGCTCCCGTTTGAAGACGCGCCGTGGTTGTTCGGCCTCCTTCTGCTCGCCATGATCGTCTCCGGGGGCGCGCTGGTGCTCTATTTTTATCAACGAAATTTTTTGCGCTGGTGAGGCGCGGCCGGGGGGATCCGCATGCGGCGCATCGTCGCCACCGATGCCGACGGCCGGCTCCGGCCGCTTCCGGTCCCGGTCAAAAACGCGTGGGTGCACCTCGAGGCGCCGACGCCGGAGGAGCTCGAGGCGACGGCCCGGGAGACGAGGGTGCCGGAAGCGGTGCTGGCGTCGGTCCTCGACCCGGACGAGCGGCCCCGGGCGGAGCGCCGGGGGGAGGCGGCCGTCGTCATCGTCCACGTGCCGGTACCGGCCGGTGAGGAGGATGTTCCGCGGGAGGACGGGCCGCTCTTTCGCCTGCGGCCGCTCGCCATCGTCCACGCCCCGGATCATCTCATCACCGTCGCCGGCGCTCCGGTGCCGCTTCTGGAGCCGTTTCTCACCGGCGCGGTCGGCGGCTTCGGCAGCCATATGAAAACCCGCATCACGCTCCTCGTGCTGGCGGCCGTCGCCGAAGCGTTTTTGCAGGCGGTTCGCACCGTGCAGAAAGAAGTCGAGGCGGCGGAACGGGACCTCGCCCGGGCGTACGCCAACCGGGAGCTCTACCGGCTGTTTGCCGCCGGCGAGACGTTCATCTTTCTCGAGACGTCCCTCGCCGAAATGCGGGCGGCGCTCCGGAAGATCGCCGCCGGGGACGTCATCCGGCTGTACCCGGACGACGGCGACCTGCTCGAGGACGTCGCCATCGACCTCGAGCAGGCGTACGGCGCGGTCGAAGTGCACCACCGGAAGCTCGTCAACGTCATGGACGCTTACGGCAACGTCATCCAGATCAACGTCAATGCCGTGCTGAAGCTTCTCACGGCGGTCACGGTTCTCCTTTCGGTGCCGATCCTCATCGCCAGCGCCCTGTCGATGAACGTGCCGTTTTTTCTGTACGACCGCCCCGACGGTTTCATCGTTGCGCTGATGCTCATCGTCGGCGCGACGGCCGCCGCCGCCGCGGTCTTCTGGCGCCTCCGATTTTTCTGAAGGCTCGCTCGTCGAGGCCGTCGGACGGCCGCACGCGGGCGGCCCCGGCGACCCGAAAGGCGGTATCCTGGAAGGGAGGGGGAAGGATGCGCCCGATCCGCGCTCCCGGCCGGCTGGCGGGAGTGCTTTCCGCCGCCGTCTACGCCGTCATCGCCGCCCTTTTCGCCCTGCCGAAGGTGCCGGCGCCGTTTGACACGTCGTTCCTCCCGCCGCTCATCGCCGGGTGGAACGCGCTGGCGACGGTCTTTTTGCTGCTCGCCTACCGGGCCATCCGGCGGCGTGACGTCGAACGGCACCGGAATTTCATCTTCGCCGCCCTGGCCGCGACGGCGCTTTTTCTTCTCAGCTACGTCGCCTATCACCTGACGACGCCGTCGACGCCGTACGGCGGCGAGGGGCTCTTGAAGGGGGTCTACTACGTCCTTCTTTTCACGCACATCGTCCTCGCCGCGGTCATCGTCCCCCTCGTCCTCCTGGCCCTGTTTCGCGGTTTGAACCGCGAGGACCGGCTGCACCGGCGGATCGTCCGCTTGGCTTTCCCCCTCTGGCTGTACGTCTCCGTAAGCGGCGTCCTCGTCTACGTCCTGATCGCGCCGTACTACGGCCGCTAGCTTTCGCCGACCCGGCGATCAGGAGGGGCGCGAAGTCGAAGACGCCCGCCGAAATCTCGGCGGGCGCGTTTTCTTTTTGCGGCACGTCTCCGGTCGTTCGACGACGACCTTACGGCCCGGGATCGCCGCGCTCGCCTCCGCTTTGTCGTTCCCACCAGAGAAGGGCGAGGACCGTCTTGAGATCGACGATCTCCCCGCGCCGCACGGCGGCCCAGGCTTCGTCCCGGGTCAGCCGTTCCGCCCGCACGAACTCGTCGGCGTCCGGGTGCGGCGCTCCGGGAATGAGCCCCCGGGCTTCATACAGGTGCATCGCTTCGTCGGCAAAGCCCGGAGAGCTGAAGAAGACGCCGAGCTTCCGCCAGCGCTCGGCCCCGAAGCCCGTCTCCTCGGCCAGCTCCCGCCGGGCTTCCGCGAGCGGGTCGGCGCCCGGCTCGAGCTTTCCGGCCGGGATTTCGAGCGTCGTCCGGCGGAGGGGAAAACGGTACTGCCGGACGAGGACGATCGTTTCCCGACCGCCGTCTTCGGCCACGGCCAGGACGGCGACGGCACCGGGGTGGTGGACGACCTCCCGTTCCGCCTCCCGGCCGTCGGGGAGCCGGACGCGGTAACGGGCGACGTCGATGATCCGGCCGCGGTAGAGGAGCGTCCGCTCGAGCGGCCGCTCGTAAAACGCGTCGCCGATTGCTTCGTCTTCCCTCAGGGGACGTCGGGGCTCGTCCATCGGCTCCTCCTTCTTTCACGGCGGGTTTTTGCAGCTCAATCGCGTCCGGCACGAACGGGGGCGAAAGCGTCAGCGCCCGGGGAAGTACTCCCTCCAGCGGCGGTCGACGAGCGCCTTCGTTTCGGGGTCGGGTTCGACCGTGCCGGGGTAAAACGGCTTCATCCGGGCGTCGATGACGATCGGGAGGGCAAAGCCGAGGCGGTTGTGGCCGACGATCGTCGGCGCGTGCAGGTCATAGGCCGGATCGAAGCGGGTGAAAACGGTCCAGAGGAAGGCCGTCTGATCCCGCACCGCCGCCCGGGCATCGTCGACGAGGACGACGAGGGGAAACGCTCGGAGGGCCTCGTTCGTTTCGGCTTCGGCGAGGAGGCGCCTCGGCCAGTCTTCGGCGCCGGCGTACGGCCGGCCGGAGAGGACGAGGACGCCGGGGGAAAAGACCCGGAGGGCGGCGGCGCCCGGAAGCGGGGGCCCATCGTACGCCGCCGGGAGCGTCCGCACCGGATCCCCCGTGCCGAGGAGGATCGCCTTGCTGCCGTGGTTGAAGCGCCGGCCGGTGTAGTCGAGGGTGTCCATCGCCGTCTCGGCGAAGATGACGAGGTCCCGCTCCGGCCGGAAACGGCTTAAGACGGCGGTGAACGTCGCCCGGGCATCCCGGAGGTCGACCGGTGTGTCGGTGACGAGGAGAAATTTGGTCAGCGTAAGCTGCCCTTCCCCGAGGATGCGGAGGGCGTGGGCGAGCGCCTCCCGGGGATAGCTCTCCCGGACGACGGCGCCGGCGAGGGCGTGAAAGCCCGTCTCGGCGTACGACCAGAGGTCCCGGACGCCGGGCATGACGAAGGGGAAGAGCGGCTGAAGGAGCCGCTGCAAATATTCACCGATCCAGTAGTCTTCCTGGACCGGCTTGCCGACGACCGTCGCCGGGAAGAGGGCGTCTTTCCGGCGAAAGACGCGCTTCAGATGAAAAACAGGAAAATCATGCACGAGGGAATAGTAGCCGTAGTGGTCGCCGAACGGCCCTTCCGGCGTCCGCTCATGGGGCGGCACTTCGCCGACGAGGGCAAACTCCGCCTCGGCGACGAGGGGATGCGGCGCGCCGTCCACGCGGGTTCGGGCGAGCCGCCCCCCGAGGAGGAGCGAGGCAAAAAGGAGCTCCGGCACCCCTTCCGGAAGCGGGGCCACCGCGGCGACGATGAGCGCCGGCGGACCGCCCAAAAAGACGGTCGCCGGAAGCGGCTCGCCGCGGGCTTCGGCGACGTGATGGTGGAAGCCGCCGCCTTTGTGGATCTGCCAGTGCATGCCCGTCCTCCGGGGCCCAAAGATCTGCATCCGGTAGATGCCGAGGTTTCCGGCCTTCGTTTCCGGATGTTCGGTGTAGACGAGGGGCAGCGTCAAAAACGGACCGCCGTCCTCCGGCCAGCTTGTCAGGGCCGGAAGCGTCGTGAGGTCAAAATCGTCGTCCCGGACCGCGGCAACCGGCGCCTTCTCCGGCGGGACCATTTTCAGCCCCGTCCGGAAGAAGAGCTCGCCGGCGAGGTCCCGGAGGTTCCAGAGGGCCTTCGCCGACGGCGAAAAGAGGGCCGGCAAGGCCTCCGCCAGGCGCCGGACGAGCGCTTCCGGACGGCGGCCGAACGCCCGCTCGAGGCGGCGCGGCGTGCCGAAGAGGTTCGTCACGACCGGATAAGGGCTTCCCTTCACCCGTTCGAACCAGAGGGCCGGCCCGCCTTCGGCGACGATCCGGCGGTGGATTTCGGCGAGCTCGAGCTTCGGATCGACCGGCGCGGCGATCCGGACGAGCTCGCCGTCCGCCTCCAGCGCCTGCAAAAAGGAACGGAGATTGGCGTACATCGCGCGTTTTGGCCTCCTTCGCCGGTGATCGGGTCCCGCCGATGCGGCCATCGTTCGCCGGAAGGAGTCCGGCCCGGCTCCTTATTTACATGAGCGGCGAAAACAGCCGGGCAAACGACTCCACGACGTGTTCTCGAAGCGGCCGGGCATGAAAACGGTAGAGGTCGACTTCCTCGCTCTCGGCAAAATCCGCTTCGAACTGCCGGGCGATCGCCGCGGCCGCCTCCCGATCGTAGAGGTAAAAATTGGCCTCAAAGTTGAGCTCAAAGCTCCGGCTGTCGAGGTTGGCCGTGCCGACCGAGGCGACGACGTCGTCGGCGAGGACGACTTTGGCGTGGAGAAACCCTTTTCGGTAGCGATAAATCCGGACGCCGGCGGCGAGGAGTTCCGCCACGTACGACATCGAGGCGTAGAAGACGAGCCGGTGGTCGGGAAAGCTCGGGAGGAGGATGCGGACGTCGACGCCGGCGATCGCCGCGGACTTTAAGGCCATGAGCACCGCCTCGTCCGGCACGAGATACGGCGTGGCGATCCAGAGGCGCCGGCCGGCGGCGCCGATCATCGCCAGCGTGGCGTGCTCGATGGACGGAAACGGCGAATCCGGGCCGCTGGCAATGAGCTGCATCGCCGTCGTGCCGACCGGCGCCGAAATGGCCGGAAAATACGCCTCGCCGTCGAACGTCCGCCCGCTGGCAAACGCCCAGTCCGCCTGAAAAAGCGCCTGCAGGCTGTGGACCGCCTCCCCCTCGACCCTCAGGTGCGTATCGCGCCAAAACCCCATCCGAGGGTGCTTGCCGAGGTATTCGTCGCCGATGTTGAAGCCGCCGAGGTAGCCGATCCGGCCGTCGACGACGGTGATCTTCCGGTGGTAGCGGAAGTTGAGCCGCCGGCTGATGAGGGGAAACGTCACCGGCAAAAAAACCGCCAGCTCCACGCCGCCCGCTTGAAGGGTCCGGCGGTAGCGCCGGGAAAGCCAGACCGAGCCGACGTGGTCGAAAAGGAACCGCACCTCGACGCCGGATCGGGCCCGCTCGAGGAGGATCTCTTGGATCGCCGTGCCGAGGCCGTCGTGCCGGACGATGTAGTAGGCGAGGTGGATGTGATGGCGGGCGCTTCTCAGGTCCTCCAGCATCGCCCGAAAGAGGGTTTCGCCGTCGGTAAAAAAGCACACCCGGTTGTTCGTCGTCACCGGGGCGCCGGCGGCGTTCACCCCGATGCGGGCGAGCCGCCGGACGAGCGGGTGATCCCATGACCCGGGGGACTTCTCGCTTTTTTCTTTTAAGGCGCTGAAATCGAGGTCGTCTTTCGACCGGATCGCCCGGCGCTTCCGCATGTGCCGGCCGAAAAGGAGGTAGAGGAGGAAGCCGACGACGGGCACGAACGCCAGCACCAACAGCCAGGCGATCGTCCGGGTCGGGTGGCGCTTTTCCAGCACGATCGTGAGGCCGATCAACGCGGTCGTCGGGATGTACAGCCAGCCGATGACGGCCCAGACGTGTTCCATCGCCCACCCCACCGAAACCCGTTTTCGCGCTCCGCCTTCGTGGCGGACGGCGCCCCGATTGCGCGCTAGCCCGTCGAATGCTGCGACCTCATTGTAGCCGAAAGCATCGGGCGGCACAAAGGCCGCCTTTCAATTTATGAACAAATTTCGAACTCCTGTCGTCCGGCCGTGGGAATTCCCACCGCTTGATTGACGCCAAACATAAAAACTTTGTAGAATGTGTTCAGCAGTTGACATGGAAGGGGGAGGCGCGCTTGGTTCGGCAGGGGCGGAAAAAAGGAGCGTTCTATGTTCCTTTGTTCACGTTGCTTGCCCTGGCGCTCGCCGGCTGCGGCGATCCGCGGGTGTCCGCCCTCGTCCCGCAAGGGTCGAACGCGCGGGAATCTCTTTCGCTCATCCAGATAAGCGCTTACATCATGTTCGGCGTGATGGGCGTCGTCATCTTTCTTCTCGCCGTCGTCCTCATCCGCTTTCGGGCGAAGCCCGGCGATCGGACCATTCCGAAGCAGGTCGAGGGCAGCAACCTGCTGGAGTTCATCTGGACGGCGATTCCGGTCCTCATCATCACGGTCCTTTCGATCCTCACCGTGCGCCTGACGTTTTCGATGGCCCAGGACCACAGCGATGACCCGAACGCCCTCAAGATTCAAGTGATCGCCCACCAGTACTGGTGGGAGTTCCGCTATCCGGACCTCGGCATCGTCACGGCGCAAGACCTCTACATCCCCGTCGGCAAGAAGATCAGCGCAGAGCTCTGGTCGACGGACGTCATCCATTCCTTCTGGGTGCCGGCGCTCACCGGGAAGATGGACGCCAATCCGGGCGCCCTTCTGGACGGCAAGCGGCAGAATGCGAACCGCTTCAGCTTCGACGCCGAGACGGTCGGCGTCTTCCTCGGAAAGTGCGCCGAACTGTGCGGCCCGTCCCACGCGCTCATGGAGTTTAAGGTCGTCGTCTTGCCGGAAGACGAATTCAACCGCTGGGTCGAAGCGATGAAAAAACCGGCGCCGAAGCCGGAGACGACGAAAGCGGCGGCCGGAGAACAGACCTTCCAGAAAAACTGCATGGCGTGCCACGCCCTGGAAGCGACCGACCCCGCGAACCGCCCGGGTCCGAACCTGGCCAACATCGGCAATCGCTTGACGATCGCCGGCGTGCTCCCGGCGGGCGACGACGCCGAACGGGCGGCGAGCTTGAGGCGCTGGATCGAAGCGCCGAACGCCGTGAAGCCGCAAAACGACGTGCCGGGAACGGTCATCATGCCGCCGTTTAAGGATAAGCTTTCGCCGGAAGCGCTCGACCAGCTCGTGGACTTCCTCATGCTGCAGAAGGTCGACGTCGCCCCGCCGAAGGCGGCGGCGCGCTGAGGGGCGCGGCGGGCGGAAGCCGAAAGGCTTTTGGGCGCAGGATCTCAAGCGGTGCGCCGACGCGCGGAAACGAAGACGGCCTGTCGATTTTCGAGCCTATCCTTGAGGACGAAAAGCGCAGGGCGGAAAAGAAGGGAGGTCCGTCGATGACGACGATCAGCGTGCCGGTCGGCGGGGTGCGCAAAAAGTCGCTCCTCTGGGATTATCTCACGACCGTCGACCACAAGAAAATTGCCCACCTGTACTTCTGGACGGGGCTCGTCTATTTCCTCATCGGCGGGCTGGAGGCGCTCCTCATACGCACTCAGCTCGCGGTACCGCTCAATCATGTTCTCGACGGCAAAGCGTACAACGAAGTGCTGGCGATGCACGGGACGACGATGATCTTCTTCGTCGCCATGCCGCTCCTCTTTGCCCTCATGAACGCCGTCGTGCCGCTCCAGATCGGGGCGCGCGACCTCGCCTTTCCGTTTGTCAATGCGCTGAGCTACTGGCTCTATTTCTTCGGGGCGCTTCTTACGCACGTCAGTTTTTTGACCGGCGATGTGCCGCAGGGCGGCTGGACGGGGTACTTTCCGCTGGCGCATCCGGACTACACCGGCTACGGTATGAGTTACTACGCGATGGGCCTGCAGCTGAGCGGGCTCGGGACGCTCCTTACGGGCATCAACTTCGTGGCGACGATCGTGAACCACCGAGCGCCGGGCATGACATACATGCGCATGCCGCTTTTCACCTGGACGACGCTCATCGCGTCCATCCTCACCATGTTCGCCTTTCCACCGCTTACGGCCGGCTTGTTCCTGATGATTTACGATCAGCTGTTCGGGGGCGCCGCGTTTGACCCGGCGAAGGGGGGCAACCCCATCATCTGGCAGCATCTCTTTTGGATTTTCGGACACCCGGAGGTGTACATCGTCGCCCTCCCGGCGTTCGGCATCTTCTCGGAAGTGATTCCCGTGTTTTCGCGGAAACGGCTTTTCGGTTACCCCGCGATGGTCGTGGCCACCGCGCTCATCGCTTTCTTCGGGTTCATGGTCTGGGTCCACCACATGTTCACCGTCGGTTTGGGGCCGCTCGCCAACGGCGTCTTTGGCGTCGCGACGACGATCATCGCCGTCCCCACGGGGATCAAGATCTTCAACTGGATTTTCACCATGTGGGGCGGGAAAGTCCGCATGACGTCGGCGATGCTTTGGTCCGTCGGGTTCATCATCACCTTCGTCATGGGCGGCGTGACGGGCGTAATGATGGCCCTTCCGCCGGCGGACTATCAGTACCACGACACGTACTTCATCGTCGCTCATTTCCACTATGTGCTGATCGGCGGGACGGTGTTCTCCGTCTTCGCCGGGGCGTATTACTGGTGGCCGAAGATGTTCGGCAAGCTGCTCAACGAAACGCTGGGCAAAATCCACTTCTGGCTCTTTTTCATCGGTTTCCACCTGACGTTTTTCATCCAGCATTTCCTCGGCCTGTGGGGGATGCAGCGGCGCATCTTTACCTACCTGCCGGGACAGGGCTTTGAGCTGCCGAACCTCGTGAGCACGATCGGCGCCTACACCATGGCCCTCGGCGTGATCGTCTTTGCGATCAACATCGTCTACACCTTCGTCAAAGGGAAGCCGGCGCCGGCCGACCCGTGGGACGGCCGGACGCTCGAGTGGGCGACGCCGACGCCGGTGCCGGAGTACAACTTCGCCCGGCTGCCCCTCATCCGCGGGCTCGATCCATTCTGGCTGGAGAAGCAGGCGGGGAACAAGACGGTGCCGCCGGCGGAGCCGTACGCGGACATCCACATGCCGAACCCGAGCATCCTGCCCTTTATGATGTCGCTTTCCCTGTTCATCGCCGGACTCGGGTTCATCTTCAAAGATCAGTATCATCCGTCGTTCCTCTACCTCGCCCTTTTCGGCGTGGCGGCGACACTGCTTGTCATGTTCCTCCGCTCCGTGATCGACGACGAAGGCCGGCATGTGCCGCGGGAACTCGTGGAGCAGGAAGATGCAAAAGGGGTGAGCGCCTGATGAGCCTCACGGCCGAACCGGGTCGCCTCGGCGCCGCCGCCCCCGCCGCTCGGGCGGGGGCGGTCGAAAAAACCGAGGCTCCGCCGATCGAGCTGGCGACGCAAGAAGGGCGGAACAAGCTGATCGGCATGTGGCTGTTCATCGCCGCCGAGTCGGTGCTGTTCGCTTCGTTTTTCGCCGTCTACCTCGCCCTCCGGCATTCGACGATGGGCGGGCCGACGGGGAAGGAGCTGTTCGACCTCAAGCTCGTCTTTTTGGCCACGGCGCTCCTTCTTTCGAGCAGCTTCACGAGCGTCATGGCGGTCCTCAACATGCGCCGGCTACAGGCCGGGGCGATGAAGGCCTGGCTTTTGGCGACGTGGCTGCTCGGGGCGTCGTTCCTCGCCCTGGAAGCGTATGAGTTCAACCACTATGTGCACATGGGCCATACGTTTACGTCCAGCGCCTTCGGGACGGCCTTCTACAGCCTCGTCGGCTTCCACGGCGCCCACGTGACGTTCGGCCTCCTGTGGCTGTTTGCCCTCCTCGTGCGGAACCTCCGGCGGGAGGTGACGCCGTACATCGCGCCGAAGGTGTACGCCTTCAGCCTGTACTGGCACTTTGTCGACCTCGTCTGGGTGTTCATCTTTAGCGTCGTCTACCTCATGGGGAAGGTGGCGTGAGATGGCGGCAGAGCCGATGTTTTCTCCGTCCGGCGAGCGGGAGACGAAAAAGGAACGATCGCTCCATACGGTCGCCTTTTTGGCCAGCATCGTGCTGACCATCCTGGCGTTCGGGGCCGTCGTTTACGCCATCGAAGGCGGAGCGTCGGCGGGGTTCGTCGTCGCCTTTCTCGTCGGCCTCGCCGTCGTCCAGGCGGCGTTTCAGGCGTATATCTGGATGCATCTCAAAGACGAGGGGCACGCCGTGCCGCAGCTCTTTTTCTACGTCGGCGTCTACGTCACCGTCGTCATCGTGATCGGCATCCTGCTCATGAGCTGGTGGACGGTCGCCTAAGCGGCAAGCGGGCCGCGTCGCCGTCCGGTCGGTTCTCGAAAGAAGCCCGGAGATGGCGCTCTGACAAAAGTGCGGCGGCGATCGGCACCGTTCGACCGCTCGGGAAGCGGTTCGGCCGTTTTCGGTCGGCGGGCGCCGGGGGTGACGGCGGGCGGCCCGTGCCGTTTTCGGCCGGAGGTCGCCGGTGGCGGGGCACCGTTTTGCGGGCGTGGCGGAGGGGTGGCTTGCGCCCGGCGGCGGGCGGCGCGGCGGGAGGAGGGGGAGCATGCTTGCCCTTTATCAGCAGCTCAAGATGTTCGGCTGGGTCGCCCTCTGGAACCCGGATAAGATCGTCCTCGTCCTCGTCGTCGGGGGCTTGTACGCCCTGCTCGTCGGCCCGTATCGCCGGGACATCCCGGGGGCGACGCCGCCGAAACCGGCGGAAGTGGCGGCGTTTTACGGCGCGCTCGGCCTCTATTACGTCGCCCAGGGAAGCCCGCTCTACCTCATGAGCCACATGATCTTCTGGCTGCATATGGTGAAGATGGCGATCGTCTATCTTTTGGTGCCGCCGCTTCTGATCCTCGGGATCCCCGCGTGGATGTTCGAGACGGCCTTTCGCATGGCGTGGCTTCGGCGCCTCGTCGGGGCGCTCAGCCATCCGCTCGTGGCGATTTTTCTCTTTAACGGGCTGTTTTCGATCTACCACATTCCAGAGGTGTTCGACTTCCTGAATACCCACCGGAGCGCCGGCATCCTGTACGCGATCGCCATGTTCGCCGCGGCGTGGATCATGTGGTGGCCGATCTTAAATCCGCTGCCCGATCGGGAAGAGTGGTCGTACATCAAAAAGATCGGCTATATTTTTGCCAACGGCATGCTGCTTACGCCGGCGTGCGCGTTATTGTTCTTGAGCGATCACGTGCTGTATCGGTCGTATTACGACGCGGCCGTCTGGCAGCAGATGGTCGGATACTGCCTTCCGCCCGGCGCCCGAGCGATCGATTTGAGCGGGCTTTCGGCGGCGCAGTTTAACCTCCTTTCGCCGGTGGACGATCAGAAGCTCGGCGGGATCTTGATGAAGGTGTTGCAAGAGCTGATTTACGCCGGGTTCATCATCACGGTGCTTGGGCGCTGGTTCCGGGAGGCGTGGGCGAAAGAACGGGAGAGCACCGAGGCCGTTCTGGCCGAAGCCAGGCTTCGGAAGCGGGGGTCGTAGCGTCGGACGGATTTTTTCGGCGAGGCTTCGGCCGGGGAGCGTCGGCAGACCGGGCGGCAGGAAGCGGCCCGGGCGGCGAGGGGGGAGATGGCGATGGGACGCCGGATGGCCCGAGCGGTCGCGGCGATGACGCTCTTCGTGCTGGTGATGGGCGTTCTCGTCGTCGCGACCGAAAGCGGCGATGCGTGCGGTTTCGACTGGCCGTACTGTGGGGGCAAGCTGTATCCGGATCCGTCGAACGTAAAGCAAGTGATCGAGTATACCCATCGACTGGTGACGGGGCTTCTCGGCCTCGTCGTCGTCGCCAACGCGGCCGTCGCCTTCCACCCGGCCGTTCGCCGTCGCGGCGGCACCGGCCTGGCGCTCGGTCTGGTGGCGCTCTTGTTCCTCCAGGCGGGCGTCGGGGGCCTTAACGTTCTCCTCGGGACGCCGAAGGGGTTTACGACGCTCGATGTGATGATCAGCGAGGCGCTCTGGGCGGCGGTGATGATCTACCTCGCCCGGAGGGAGGCGGACGAAACGGCGCTTTCGCAAAAGCCGGCCGCTGGAGATCGGACGGCGCTAAAGGCGCTCAGGCGGTGGGCCGCGGTCCTCACCGCCGCCGTCTACGGGACCCTCGTCCTGGGCGGATTCTTTAAGCACAGCGCGCTGGCGGAGGTGTTTTTCGGGCTGGAACCGGAGCGGGTCTGGCTCCGCGATCCGGGCCTTGCCCGGTCCGTCTACGTTCTGCACGGCACCCTGGGGCTTTCGGCGACGATCGCCGCCGCCGCGCTCGGGGTCGCGACCGCCCATCTCACCATCCCGCTCCGGCGGCGATTTTGGCTGCCGGTCGCCGCGGCGTCGACCCTCCTTGTGCTGGAAGTGGGGATCGGGTTTGTCGTCGTCGTGGCGGGGCTAAAGCCGTTCTGGGTGGCCGCCCATATGATCCTGGCGACGCTGTCGCTGGGGGCGACCGCGTTCCTCTATGGTTCGGTCGATGCGGCGCTCCGCCCCGCGTCGGTGTCCGGGGAACGGACGGCGGAGCGCGGGCGGCGACCGGAGGGGCTTGGACGGGCGGAATTCGCCGGGGAAGGGAGGGGTTGACGGTGGCGGAGGTGAGGGAGGAGATGACCGGCCCGGCGGTCGCGCCCCTTTGGGAGCGGCCGGCCGAGGTGCGCCGATTTGTGGGGGCGCTCCTTCGCCTCACGAAACCGGGGATCGTGGCGTCGAACACCTTCGGAGCGTTCGCCGGATGGATGCTCGCCGCGGGAAGCGGCGCGTTCAATCCGCGTCCCGCTGCGTGGGCGGTGGCGACCCTGGTCGGGGTGGCGCTCGTCGTCGCCTCGGGAACGTCGATCAACAACGTCATCGATCGAGACATCGATCGGCAGATGGACCGGACGCGGCGGCGTCCGGTGCCGGCGGGTGAGGTGTCGCCGGCGGTGGCGCTGGCGTACGGCGCCGCGCTTGGCGGGGTGGGGGAGGCCCTTTTGTACGCGGGGGTGCACCCGCTGGTCGCGGCGGTGACGGCGATCGGCTGGCTGTTTTACGTCGTGTTTTATTCGCTGTGGTCGAAGCGGACGACGACGCTCGGAACGCTCGTCGGCGCCGTCTCCGGAGCGGCGCCGACGGTGGCCGGGTACGTGGCGTACAGCATGCGGCTGGACGCCGTGGCGTGGGCGCTCTTTCTCATCCTGTTTCTCTGGCAGCCGGTTCATTTTCTCGCCATCGCTTTCCGCCGCCGGGAGGACTACGCCCGGGCCGGACTGCCGATGCTCCCGATCGTTGCCGGGTCGCTTGTGGCGAAACGGCAGATGGCGCTTTACACTCTGGCCCTCGTGCCGGCGTCGCTCCTTCCGGCGCTTTTTGGCGTGGTCGGGGCGGTGTACGTCGTCGGCGCTCTCGTCCTTGGGGCGGTCTACCTCGCGCTCGCCTTCCAGGGCGCCCGCGCGACGGGAGCGGCGGAAGGGCGCTGGGGCGGCGCGATGTTCGTCTTTTCCGTCGTGTATCTTACGGCCTTGTACGGCCTGATGGTGGTGGGATGAGGATGCGGATGCGGCCTGGCGTGCGGTCCGTTCTTCTTGCCGTCGGCCTTGCCGGGCTCCTGGCTGCCTGCGGCGGGCCGGGGTCGCTTCCGGTGGTGGGCGAGGCGCCGGACTTTACGCTTCGGACGATCGACGGGGCGCCGTTTCATCTGCATGACGACGCCGGGGCGGTTCGGCTCATCTCCTTTGTTTATACGAACTGTCCGACCGAGTGCCCGGCGATGACCCACTGGATGCTGGCCGTGCAGAAAAAACTCAAGGCCGACGGCGTGCCGCCGGAAAAAGTCCGGTTTTATTCCATCACCTTCGATCCGGAACGGGATACGCCGGAAGCGATGCGGGCGTTTTTGGAGCGATTCCGCTACGACGGGGAGACGCTCGACTGGCCGTACTGGCGGGCGCTCACCGGCTCGCCGGAAGAGACCCGGGGCGTCGTCCGGGCGTTCGGGCTCCTGGTCCAGCCGTCGAACGACGGGCTTTTCATCCACTCCGATCGGGTCGTCCTCGTCGATGGGGAAGGAAAGATCCGCGCCCTGTATCCCGGTTCGACCCTTCCGGTCGACGACGTCTACCGCGACATGAAGCGCTTGATCCGATAGGCTTGCGCCGATGGGCTTCTGCTCCGACGGAGGACCGGCGAAGGGCGGGTCGCCTTTCGCCGGTGTTGTCTTTTTTGGGGCCGATTTTTTTCGCCGCCGGCGATTCAACGTCGGCGGCCGCCTGTGCTATACTGGGGAAAAACCGCGGAGAAAGGGGGCGTCCGGTGCGCCCGATCAGGCTGGATGCGGCGTCTTACCGGCCTTTTGTCGCGCCGGAGGAGGTGGAGCGGGCGGCGGACGTCGTGCGATCGCTTCACCCCACGCTCGTCGAGCGGCGAAGCGAAAGCGCCATGGTCGGCTGGCTCGATTATCCGTCGCGGATCGGGGAGGAGACGCTGGGCGGCGTCGAGGCGATCGCGGAGCGGGTGCGCCGAGATGCAGACGTCTTCTTCGTCGTCGGCGTGGGTGGCTCCTCCCTCGGCGCTCGGGCGGCGCTCGAGTTTCTCGGCCGGGACGCCGCCGCGCCCGAGATTCGTTTCGTGGGGGAGGATTTAAGCCCGACGTCCCTCGTCGAAGCGCTGGAGGCGGTCCGAACACGGCGGGTCGTCCTCAACGTCGTTTCGAAGTCCGGCACGACGACGGAGCCGGCGGTCGCCTTTCGCCTGTTGCGGGAAACGCTGGAAACGGCAGTCGGCCCCGCGGAAGCCCGCCGCCGCATCATCGCCACCACCGATCCGTCCGGCGGGGCGCTACGGGCGATGGCGGAGGCGGAGGGGTGGACGTCGTTCGACATCCCGCGGGACGTCGGCGGGCGGTTCTCGGTGCTGACGCCGGTCGGCCTCTTGCCGATGGCCGTCGCCGGGATCGATGTGCGCCGGGTGCTCGCCGGCGCCCGGGCGCTGATGGCGGCGCCGGAGGGGACCGATCCCGCGGCGGACGATCCCAACCGGTATGCGATGCTTCGGCATATTCTGTATCTGAAGGGTTACGCGATCGAACTGTTCGTCGGCTTTACGCCGCGGCTTTCGGGCGTCGGCGCCTGGCTGAGGCAGCTTTTTGCCGAGAGCGAAGGGAAGAACGGCCGCGGGATTTTCCCCGTAACGGGAAAATATACGACCGACCTCCACTCCATCGGGCAATATGTGCAAGATGGGCGGCGGCTGTTGTTCGAGACGTTCCTCTGGCTGGAAGACGAAGGCGTCGACGTGACGGTGCCGGATCGCGCCGCCGCCGACGGTTTCGACTACCTCCGGGGCCGTTCGCTCCAGTGGATGAACGAGCAGGCGATGTGGGGGACGTACGTCGCCCATCGAAACGGCGGCGTACCCGTCGGCCGCATCGTCCTTCGCGATCGCTCGCCGGAGGCGTTCGGGGCGCTGGTGATGTTTTTCGAGCGGGCGGTGGCCTTAAGCGGGATGCTCCTCGGGGTCAATCCGTTCGATCAGCCCGGCGTGGAAGCCTATAAGGCGAATCTGTTCGCGCTCCTGGGCCGTCCCGGGTATGAAGCCCGGGGGGAGGCGCTTCAGGCCGAGATCGCCGCGCTTCTCGACCGGCGGTAGGCGGACGAAGCGATGATCGTCTGAACGGGGGTCGGTGGATCGGCCGCGGGCGGAAGCGGTCGATCCTCGCGGCGGAGCGCCTGGCCGGGATCGCGGAGCCCCTGGCCGGCGCCGGAGTGCTTCAGACACCGGGAAAGGAGGGGGGCGGTGCGCCTCGATAAGCTGCTCGCCCACATGGGATACGGCACGCGCCGCGAAGTGAAAAAGCTGATCAAAAGCGGGGCGGTGGAGGTCAACGGCGCCGTGCCGCCGTCTCCGGACGTCCACGTCGATCCGGCGGCGGATCGGGTGACGGTCTTTGAGGCGCCGGTCCGCTACGTTGCGCACGTCGTCTACATGCTGAACAAACCGCCGGGGGTGGTGAGCGCCACCGTCGACCGGCGCCAGGAGACGGTGCTCGATCTCGTGCCGGCGGAGCTTTGGCGGCCGGGCCTTTTCCCCGTCGGACGGCTGGACAAAGACGCCCGCGGCCTGCTTCTGATCACCGACGACGGCCAGCTCGGTCACCGGCTGGCCGCCCCCCGCTGGGCGGTGGAAAAGACGTACGTCGTCGAAGTCGACGGCGTTCTCACCGAGGCAGACGTCCGGCGGTTTGCCGCCGGGATGGTGCTGGACGACGGGACGCGCCTCCGGCCGGCGACGCTCGAGATCGTCGCCGGCGGTCCCCGATCGATGGCCCGGGTGACGGTGACCGAGGGAAAGTACCATCAGGTCAAGCGGATGTTTCTTGCCGTCGGGAAGGCGGTCGTCGACCTGAAGCGCATCCGCATCGGGCCGATCGTCCTCGATCCGGATCTCCCGGAGGGCGCCGTTCGCCCCCTTACGCCGGAAGAAGAGGCGGCGCTTCGGGCGATGGTCGGCCTCGAGAAGAAGAAGCGGTAGGTCTGTAAACGGAAAAGAACGGCCGCGCCGCGCGCGGTGCGCGGCGCGGCGGGCGAAGGGAGGGGCGAGGATGCCCGAGGCGAGAGAGCGGGGCGCCTGGCCGACGACGGAGGACGCCCGGTGCGCGGCGCTCGTCGAGGAGCGGCTCCGGGCGGCGAAGATGCAGTTCGAGCGGGCGATCCAGAGCAAGCACACGGCCTTCGACGATCTCTATCCGTACATGGTGGAAAATCCGTCGTTTTTCTGGTACAAACGCTACGTCGCCTGGACGGAGCTTTTGGTGCTGGTCGATCTCGCCGGCCGGCTCGGCCTGCCGTGGGAGAGCCTGTTTTTGCCGCATCAGGTGCAGTTTATCCGGGCGCAGGTGCTGTCGGGGACGGTGCTCGACCGGTGGTTTGACCCTGCCGGGGAAGGGGAGGACCGGTGAGGCTCCGCCATAAGCCGGAAGCCCGTCCGGCGCTCCTCGCCGCGCCGGAGGTGGTCCACCGCCCCGACGGCTGGCCGGGGAAGTGGCGGCTTCTCTTTTTTCACCGCCCGGCGCCGCTTTACGTCGAGCTCGGCTCCGGCCGCGGACGCTTTCTCGTCGAGGCGGCGGAGGCGGAGCCGGGGGTGAATTTTGTCGGCGTCGAGCGGAAGGCGGAAGCCCTCTACGTCGCCTGGCGCCGGGTGCGGTCGGCCGAGCGGACGAACGTCGGCTTTATCTTCGACGACGTCGATCGGCTGGGCGCCTACTTTCATCCGGGGGAGATCGACCGGCTGTATTTTCATTTCAGCGATCCGTGGCCGAAGCGGCGACACGCCAAGCGGCGGCTCACGCATCCGGCGCGGCTGGGTCGTCTTGTCGCCCTGCTTCGGCCGGGCGGGGAGGTCGTCTTTAAAACCGACCACCCGAACTTTTACGCCTACAGCCGGGAGCAGCTCATCGCTCAGGGCCTCGTGCCGCTCGAAGAGCGGACGGTCGTCGGCGGCCCGATCCGGGGGCCGGTGACGGATTATGAGGCCCGGTTTCTTTTGGCCGGTCGGCCGATCTACGCCGGCGTGTTCCGGCGGGACGGCTGACCGGCCGGATTTTTTTTGCCGATTATTTTATGCCGGGGGGTGCATGCTAACCAGACGGAAGGAGGAAGCGGCATGGCCAGACTGCCGGAAGCGAAGGCCTACCAGGCGCTTGCCCGTTCCAAGGAGACGACCCGGCCGGTGGCGGCCAACGTCGCCCGGGCCTTTCTCGTCGGCGGGCTCATCTCCGTCGTCGGGCAGGCGTTCATGTGGCTGTACGAGACGGTGTTCGGATTTACGGAACAGACCGCCAGCAACCCGACGGTGGCGACGCTCGTCTTTTTGAGCGTGCTTCTGACCGGCCTCGGCGTCTACGACAAGATCGGCGAGTGGGCCGGCGCCGGAAGCATCGTGCCGGTGACCGGGTTTGCCAACACGATGGCTTCCAGCGCCCTCGACGCCCGGTCGGAAGGACTCGTCTACGGCGTCGGCGCGAACATGTTCAAAGTCGCGGGGCCGGTGATCGTCTTCGGAACGGTGGCGGCCTTCGTCGTCGCCCTCGTCCGGGCGGTGGTGGAAGCGCTGGTCTGACGCCGGAAAGGGGCCGGTCGGTGCCGTCTTGGCGGCCCGCGCCGTTTCCGGGCCGGCCGCAAGATGCCGGTTCCGGAAAGCAGGCGGACCGCCCTGATCCGGCCGGCGCCCGGGACGGATGACGGCCAAAAGGAGGAGGGGGTCGGGTGAGACGCGGGCGAACGTGGCTGTTTCCGAACCGTCCGGGCATCCTCGCTTCGGCGGCCGTCGGCGGTCCGAAAGAAGGGGAAGGGCCGCTCGCCGGCGATTTTGATCTCATCTTCGACGACGTCTACGCCGGGATGCAGACGTTCGAACAGGCGGAGCGGAAGCTCCTCGAGTCGGCGGCGGAGATCGCCCTCAAAAAGGCCGGCCTCGGCAAGGACGACGTCGACCTCTTTCTCGCCGGCGACCTCCTGAGCCAGGGGGTGACGGCGTCCTTTGCGGCCCGGACGATGGGCATGCCCTTCATCGGCTTAAACGGCGCCTGCTCGACGTCGATGGAGGGGCTCGCTCTGGCGGCCCTCGCCGTCGACGCCGGGCGGGTGCGCCGGGCGCTCACCGGAACGGCGAGCCACAACCTGGCGGCGGAGCGGACGTACCGCTATCCGACGGAATACGGCGCCCAGAAGCCGCCGACGGCCCAGTGGACGGTCACCGGCGCCGGCGCCGGCATCGTGGCCCTCGACCCGGCACCGGTCGTCATCACCGCCGCCACCGTCGGCCGGGTCGTCGACCTCGGGCTCAAAGATCCGCTCAACATGGGGGCGGCGATGGCGCCGGCGGCGTACGACACGATCGTGACGCACCTTGAAGACATGACCCGCTCGCCCGGCGACTACGACCTCATCGTCACCGGCGACCTCGGCCGGATCGGGCGGGAACTTTTGCTGGAGCTCCTCGAGCAGGCGGGGCTTCGCTTCGACCCGGAGAAGATCGTCGACGCGGGGCTCATGATCTATCGGGAAGATCAGGGCGTCTTTTCCGGGGCGAGCGGCGCGGCGAGCTCGGCGGCGGTGTTTTACGGTCACCTGATGAAACACCTCGTCGCCGGGACGATCTTCCGCCTGCTTATCGTCGCCACCGGGGCCCTCATGTCGCCGGTGACGTACCAGCAGGGGGAGTCGGTGCCGACGATCGCCCACGCGGTGGCGGTGGAGAGGGGGAGGTAGGGTGATCTTTTTCTGGGCCTTCGTCGTCGGCGGGCTCATCAGCGCCGTCGGCCAGCTGATGATGGACGTGGGCCGGCTGACGCCGGGGCACACGACCGTGACGCTCGTCGTCGCCGGCGCCGTCCTCGGCGGCCTCGGCTGGTATGAGCCCCTCATCCGCTTTGCCGGCGCCGGGGCGAGCGTGCCGATCACGAGCTTCGGTTATGCCCTGACGACCGGGGCGCTGGAGGAGCTCAAGCGCCACGGGTGGATCGGCGTCATCACCGGGATGTTCGAGATCACGAGCGCCGGCATCAGCGCGGCCATCATCTTCAGTTTTCTCGCCGCCCTCGTCTTTCGGCCGAAGGGATAGGGAGGGCGGGCGGCTCAGGAGAGCGGACGATGCAAAAAGACGCGGTCGGACGCTTGAAGTCGCCGGACGCCCGGTCAAAAAACAGCCCGCCGTTTGGCGGGCCGCTTTTTTGACTTCCTTAATCTTAAATCCAGAGAAGTCCGAGGGCGAGCAGGACAAAAAGCGGCAATGCAATCACCGCCGCCGTATACGGTCCCCACCCCCATTGGGTCTCGTCGACGGTCGTCAGGCCGCTTGCAGCGCCGAGGGGGACGACGTCGGTCCGGCCTTCGGTGCCCATCGGCCGCACGACCGGCCCCACGGGGGCGGGGGCAAAGGGGCGCAGGTACAGGTGCGTCGGCGTCACGTGATGGACGATGCCGTGAAGGCGGCGGCCGTCTTTGGTCAGGACCCAGACCGGCCGTCCGATGTAGCGGACGGCGTGGGCGTAGGCGACTGCCATCGGGTTCCCTCCTTTCTCGGACGATCTCACCTTACGGTATGGTGGTTGTCCGGAAGCGGTCTGTGCCGGTATAATGATGAAAGCATTTTGGGCAGGGGGGTCCGCCGTGAGGGAGCGCCCGAAGGGCCGATTCGGCCGGATGGGGGGACTCATCGCCGCGCTGGCGATTCTGCTGAGCAAAGCGAAAAGCATCGGGTTCCTCGTCATCAAACTATTAAAATTCGGTAAGCTCGGGCCGACGATCTGGAGCATGGCCCTTTCCATCGGCGCCTACGCCCTCATCTACCCGTGGCCCTTTGCCGTCGGCCTCGTGGCCATGCTCTTCATCCACGAGATGGGCCACGTCCTCGCCGCCCGACGGGCGGGGCTTCCGGTGACGCTTCCGGCGTTCATTCCGTTCCTCGGGGCGGTGATCCTCCTCAAGCGGCAGCCGGCCGACGCGCCGACGGAGGCATTCGTCGCCATCGGCGGTCCCGCCTTCGGCACGCTCGGCGCCCTCGGGGCGTTTGGCCTCGCCCGCTGGCTGGATTCGCCGCTCATCATGCTTGTCGCCTGGGCCGGGTTTTTCATCAATCTCTTAAACCTCTTGCCGATCCATCCCCTCGACGGCGGGCGGATCGTCGTCGCCATCTCCCGCTGGCTCTGGATCGTCGGCCTCGTCGTCGGGCTGGTCGTCATCATTTACCTCCAGGCGATCGTCTTTTTGCTGTTCTGGTTTCTGTTTGCCCTGGAGCTCGCCCGAACGGTTTTCGGCCGGAAAAACGACGGGGATCTGGAGGCGGTGCTCACCGTCCCGGCTTCGCCGGCGGTGTTCGAGGCGGTGGGGGCGCCGGTTCCGGGGGAAGCGCACCGGCGGGCGCTCGACTTCCGCCAGTACGTGCGACTCGACGACCGGGAGTCCGTCCTCGAGGTCGACTACCCCGGCGTCGGGAAGATCGGGGAGGTTTCGTTTCCGCTCGGCACGGTAACGGAGGCGGAAATGCTGGGCTACCATCGCCTCGGCCCGGCGACCGGTCGGCTTCGGCTGCGCGTCCGTTACCGGTCGGAGCGGACGCCGCGGGGGATCGCCGTCGACCCGGAATATTACCGGGTGCCGCTCGGGACCCGGCTTGCCTACGGCGGGGCGTATTTTGGGCTGATCGCTTTTCTCCTCGTGATGACCGGCGTCGCCGCCGGGAGCCTGCCGCCGCCCCCGCCCCGGTGATCGCGGCGGTCCTGGCGCGGTGATCGCGGTCGACCCGGTGGGCTTATAGTGGTCTTATAATCGCATAAAAAGGAGGACCTCGATGGAGGCGAAAAAAATGGAGGCGAAAACATCGGTCCCCGCAGAGGCGCCGACGGCCGCCGACGTGCTCGCGGCCGATGCGCGCCTCCGGCCGCACGTGCACCGGACTCCGCTTCTTCGCTCGGCGCTTCTGGACGGGCGGGCCGGAGCGTCGCTTTTTTTGAAAGGGGAACATCTGCAGAAGACGGGGTCGTTTAAGATCCGCGGGGCATTGAACGCCGTTTTGGCCGCGGCCGAGGCGGGCGCCCGGGCGGTCGTCGCCGCCTCGTCGGGAAACCACGGCGCCGCCGTCGCGTACGCCGCCCGGGCGGTCGGCCTTCCGGCGACCGTCGTCGTCCCGGCGTCGATCGCCCCGGCGAAGCGGGCGGCGATCGAGGCGTACGGCGGCCGCATCGTCGTCGCCGGCGACGATTCGGAGACGCGCCTCTCGAAGGCCCGGGAGCTCGCCGCGGCGGAAGGGGCCGCCTTCATCCCGCCGTACGACGATCCGCGCGTCATCGCCGGTCAGGGGACCGTCGGCTTGGAGGTGCTCGACGATCTTCCGGACGTCGAGGCGATCTACGTCCCGATCGGAGGCGGCGGGCTCATCTCCGGCATCGCGACGTGGGTGAAGGACCGGCGGCCGGAGGTGGCGGTGATCGGCGTCGAACCGGAGCTCGCCGACGACACCCACGGCTCGCTCGCCGCCGGCCGGCGGGTCGCCCTGAAGGCGGCGCCGACGATCGCCGACGGCCTCAGGGCGCTGACGCCGGGCGAGCTCACCTTTCCGATCATCGCCCGACTCGTCGACGACGTCGTCCGGGTGAGCGAGACGGAGATCGTCGAGGCGGTCTTTTTCCTCATGACGCGCCTCAAGCAGGTCGTCGAACCGTCCGGCGCCGTAAGCGTCGCCGCCGCCCTCCGGCCGGCGGCGGCCCGCCGGCGGGTGGCGATCCTCTCGGGCGGGAACGTCGACTGGCGGGCCCTCTGGCCGGCGCTTTCGGAGACGCTTGCGCGGCACGGGCTATAAGCCGGCACGGGCGGTCAGCGGAATCGGGGGATCGGAAGAAAAAGACGACCCCGGCGCCGCGAAACGGCTCGTTTCCGCGGGACGCCGGGGTCGACATCCGGCTTCGACGTCAGTCGTTCGGCCACTCGGGGGCGATCATCCGTTCCGGCCGCACCCAGCGGTCGAACTCCTCCTCGGTGACGTAGCCGAGGGCGAGGGCCGCCTCTTTGAGCGTCGTCCCTTCGGCATACGCTTTCTTCGCGATCTCCGCCGCCTTATCGTAGCCGATGTGGGGCGTGAGCGCCGTGACCAGCATGAGCGAGCGCTCGACGTTCCGGGCGATCGTCTCCCGGTTCGGTTCGATGCCGAGGGCCGTCCGGTCGTTGAAACTTTGCATGGCGTCGGCGAGGAGATGGACGGACTGCAGGAAGTTATAGATAATCACCGGCTTGAAGACGTTCAACTGGAAGTTCCCCTGGCTGGCGGCAAAACCGATCGTCGCGTCGTTGCCCATCACCTGGACGGCGACCATCGTCAGGGCTTCGCTCTGGGTGGGGTTGACCTTGCCGGGCATGATCGACGAGCCGGGCTCGTTCGCCGGGATGGTAATCTCGCCGATGCCGGCCCGGGGGCCGCTGGCGAGCCAGCGGACGTCGTTGGCGATCTTCATGAGGTCGGCGGCGAGGGCTTTCAGGGCGCCGTGGGCGTAGACGAGCTCGTCGTGGCTCGTTAGGGCGTGGAATTTGTTTTTCGCCGGCAAGAAGGCGTAGCCGGTCTCCCGGTTGATCCGCTCGACGACTTCCTCGCTGAAGCGCGGATGGGCGTTTAACCCCGTGCCGACGGCGGTGCCGCCGATGGCGAGCTCCCGCAGGGGCTCGAGGGCGTCCAGGATCATCGCTTCGCTTTTTTCCAACATCCGGGCCCAGGCGCTGACTTCCTGGCCCAGCGTGAGCGGCGTGGCGTCCTGAAGGTGGGTCCGGCCGATCTTCACGATGTCCAGAAACGCCTCGGCCTTCGCCTCAAAGGTCGCCCGGAGCGTCCGGAGGGCCGGCAGAAGCTTTTCGACGATCAGGCTGTAGGCGGCGATGTGCATCGCCGTCGGGAAGGTGTCGTTCGAGCTCTGGGAGCGGTTGACGTCGTCGTTCGGGTGGACGCGCTTCTCCAGTCCGCGAGCCCGGAGTTTTTCCGTCGCCCGCCGGGCGACGACTTCGTTGACGTTCATGTTCGTCTGGGTGCCGCTTCCGGTCTGCCAGACGACGAGGGGGAAGTGGTCGTCGAGCTCGCCCCGGAGGATCTCGTCGCACGCCTCCATGATCGCCTCGGCCTTGTCGGGATCGAGGCCGGCGAGCGTTCGGTTGACGTCCGCCGCCGCCTTTTTGATCCGGGCGAGGGCCCGGATGACCTCCATCGGCATCCGCTCGCTGCCGATGGGGAAGTTCATCAGGCTCCGCTGGGTGACGGCCCCCCACAGCTTGTCGGCGGGGACGTTGACCTCGCCAAGGGAGTCCCGTTCGATGCGGTATTCCACGGTGCTGCCTCCTTAGGGGAAAGATGCCAAAACCGCCGCTTCTTCCATTCTAGTCAACAACGCCGGGGATGGCAAAGTTCAGGCATGGACGCGCGGCTTTGCGCGCAGGTACTGGCGCGGCCAGGAGCGGTCGACGCCGAGTTCCGCCGCCGCCCGGAGCGGCCAGTAAGGTTCACGGAGGAGCTGCCGCGCCAGGAACACCAGATCGGCCTGCCCGCTGCGAACGACGGCGTCGGCCTGAGCGGGGGCGGTAATCTGACCCACGGCTCCGGTGGCGACGCCCGCCCGTCGGCGGACTTCCGCCGCGAAGCCCGTCTGGTATCCCGGGCCCTCCGGAATGGGCTCGGGCGGCGGGATCAACCCTCCCGAACTTACGTCCACCAGATCCACGCCGCGCGCTTTCAGCGCTTTCGCGATTTTCACCGTGTCCTCCAGGGTCAAACCGCCCGGCGCCCAGTCCACGGCCGAAAGGCGGACAAAAAGCGGCCGATCGCCCGGCCAGACGTCCCGTGTCGCTTCCACCACGTCCAGAAGAAGCCGCATGCGGTTCTCGAGATCGCCACCGTACGCGTCCTGCCGATGATTCGACAGCGGCGAAAGGAACTCGTGCAAAAGATAACCATGAGCGGCATGGATCTCGATCACGTCGAAGCCGGCCCGGGCGGCCCGCCGCGCCGCCTGAACGAACGCTTCCACGATGAGCGGAAGTTCATCGGTGGACAATTCCCGCGGCGCCGGCCAGCCGTCGGCGTAGGGCAGGGCAGACGGAGCCACCGCCTGTTCGGGGCCGATTCCCCGCGCCGGCGACCAGGCCTTGCGCCCGGCGTGGGCCAGCTGGACGCCGACGGGAACCCCTTGGGCGTGAATAAAATCGACGATCCGCGCCAGGGGCTCAATCTGCCCGTCGTCATAAAGGCCGAGGTCGGCTTCGCTGATGCGTCCGCGGCTTTCGACGGCCGTCGCTTCCAGAAGGATCAAGCCGACGCCGCCGACGGCCCGCGTGCCGTAGTGCACGAAATGCCAGTCGTTGGCCCGGCCGTCCGGTCCGGCGCTGTACTGGCACATGGGCGACATGACGATGCGGTTGGGCAGGGTCAGCCCCCGAAGGATCATCGGGTCGAACAATCCGGGCATCGGTCTCACCCCGAGTCTATGCTACGACAAGCGGGCGTCCGAGATCAACGGCAAGCGGCAGATCGGACCGCGCCCGCCTGTCCGCCGACCCGTTTGAGCCGCGGAGGCTGTTTGCGCGTCGCTCGGCATTGCTGTACAATGAAGGTGACCACAAGCGATCGCAGCGAGAGGAAGGCCACCGGGGGTGCTGGGCCTCTGGCCCGGCTGAGAGGAGCCTGGCTCCAACCCTTTGAACCTGAACGCGCGCTGAGGGTTTTCAGCGCTCCGGGTAATGCCGGCGGAGGGAAGGTGGCGGTCGTGAGACCATGCGTTCCGATGCAGGCGCCGCCGCCGGGCGGCGTTTTTTTGTGGCCGAGGGGGATCCGATGGGGCCGAGGGGGGATCCGATGGAACTCATCCTCAACGGGAAGAAGGTCGATCTTCCGGGCGTGGAGACGGTTTACGACGTGCTCAAGCACTACGGACTGGAAGGCAAAATCGTCATGGTTGAGCTGAACGAGGCCATCGTGGCGAAGGACGACTATGCTCGAACGCCCCTCCGCCCAAACGATAAGCTCGAAATCGTCCACTTCGTCGGCGGGGGCTGAGGGTTCGGGCCGAAGCGAAAGGACCTGAACTTTGCCTTCGGGAGCGAGGGAAGCCTATGCAGCGAAAAAATGAAGACGATTTCCTCACCATCGGACCGTATGCGTTCCGTTCGCGGCTCTTTTTGGGGACGGGGAAATACCCGTCCGTGGATGTGCAAAAGCGGGCGATCGAGGCTTCGGGGGCGGAAGTCGTGACGTTCGCCGTGCGCCGCGTCGATCTCGAGCGGCGGGAAGGGGTCGAAGGCGTCTCCGGCGTGTTGGAAGGGGTTGACCTTTCCCGGCATCGGCTGCTTCCCAACACCGCCGGAGCCAGGACGGCGGAGGAGGCGATCCGACTCGCCCGCCTGGCGAAAGCCAGCGGACTTTCCTCGATGATCAAGGTCGAGATCGTCGGCGATACGCGGACGCTCCTTCCGGATCCGATCGAGACGCTGAAGGCGACGGAAGCGCTCGTGAGGGAAGGGTTCATCGTCCTCGCTTACACGTCAGATGACCCGGTTCTCGCCAAGCGGCTCGAAGCGGTGGGGGCGCATGCGGTCATGCCGGGGGCCGCACCGATCGGCACCGGACTCGGCATCCTGAACCCTTATGCGCTGAAGCTCATCGTCGAATCGGTTCGCGTGCCGGTCATCGTCGATGCCGGGCTCGGCGCGCCGTCAGACGTGGCGCTGGCGCTTGAGCTCGGCGCCGACGCGGTGCTCGTGAACACCGCGGTGGCCGAGGCCAAAGACCCGGTGAAAATGGCCGAAGCGATGCGTCATGCGGTCCTTGCCGGCCGGATGGCGTATCGCGCCGGGCGCATGCCGAAACGGGCCTACGCGAGCGCTTCGTCGCCGATGGAAGGGATGATCACGTGAACCTTCGCATTGAGCGTTTCGTTCTCGGAGCGATTCAGGAGAACGCCTACGCGCTGTTCGACGACGCGCATAAGGAAGCGGTCGTCATCGATCCCGGCGCCGATCCTGAGCCGCTCATCGAGGCGGTCCGGGGCTATCGCGTGGCGTATCTTCTCCTCACCCACGCCCATTTTGACCACATCGCCGGCCTCGAGGCCCTCAAAAAGGCGACCGGGGCCCCGATCCTGATCCACCCGCAGGAGGCGGGATGGCTTCGTGATCCCGAACTGAACGGTTCGGCCTTCTTTCCGGATCTCACCGCGCGCGTCGTCGCCCCGAACGCCGATCGGCCGGTCGAAGACGGCGATGTCTTTCCGTTTGCCCGGAGAACGCTTAAGGTGCTGCATGTGCCCGGCCATTCGCCCGGTTCGGTCGCCTATCTCATCGATGAAGTCGTTTTCACCGGCGATGCGCTTTTCGCCGGAGGCATCGGGCGGACGGATCTTCCGGGAGGCGATCACGCGGCGCTTCTTCGGAGCGTTCGCGAAAAGCTGTATCCGCTGCCGCCGGAGACGCGGGTCTACCCCGGGCACGGGCCGGAGACGACGATCGGCCGGGAGCGGACGTCGAATCCGTTCGTCCGCGGATGACGGGGAATGCGACCGTTGAATGCAATTTAAACAGCTTCGGGGTCGTTGCGCCTCCGCTTCTCGCTGTTATATAATGTGAGCAAGAAATCAGCCGTATGTTTTATAACAGGAGGTCGGGGCGATGATCGACTGCCCGAAGTGCCGTGGGAACGGCGAGGAGCTATGCCGGATGTGCGGCGGAACCGGCGAAGGGGAAGCGGGAGAAGGGACGTGCCCGTATTGCTTTGGGTTTGGCATCGTCTCTTGCAGCGTTTGTGGCGGTACGGGCGCGCTGGAAGACGTCGTTTGAGAAGCCGTCGTCAAACCCGCCTTCAGGAAGAGGCGGGTTTTATTCCGTCTTCTCAGTAGACGCCGTCGTGGCGCAGGGATACGAAGCGGGCGGCCATCGCGGGACGTTTCTCGGATTCGAAGCCTCCGCTCTCATCGGAACGATCGCGCCGGTTCCCCAGTTCGTGGACAAGGTCAGCGTTCCCGTCATCGCGTCGGGCGGCATCATGGACGGCCGGGGCATCGTCGCCGCGCTGGCCCTAGGGGCATCGGCGGTGCAGATGGGCACCGCTTTTCTCGCCAGCCGGGAAAGCGGCGCCCACCCCAGCCACAAAAAGGCCGTCCTCCAGAGCCGCGACACCTCGACCGTCATCACCGCGGCCTTTTCCGGAAAGCCGGCGCGAGGGATTCAGAACGCGTTCATCTCCCTGATGCGCGAATATGAGGCGCCCATCCCCCCTTATCCCGTTCAGAATGCGCTCACCCGTCCGATGCGGGACTGGGCCGCGCGGCAACCCGATCCGGAATTCATGGCGCTTTGGGCCGGGCAGGGTTCCGCCATGTGCCGTGAAGCCGGCGCGGGCGAAATCGTCCGCCGGCTCATTCGGGAGGCGGAGCAAGTTTTGGGCGCCCTCAGCCGTTAACGCAACGTCGCTGCGACCGCCGACAGAAAGGCGGTCAAGGACGCGAAATGCAAGATGACGTGAGCCGTCTCGGGCACAATGCCGTGGGCGGACCGGCAAAAAGGCATGCGGATTTCCAAGCATTGCCTGATATCGGCTCACGAGCGAGGATCGAAACCCTCCTCATTGTCTCCGCCTTTCCCAAGTCGCCCCGCCCGGTCCTTCTCGATCGACCGCGGCGAAAAAAGGGTTAAAACGCCGCTTCATGGGCCCGCTCCGCCGTTCGAGGGTCGACCGTCGTCGTCCGCTCCGCCCGTTTGCCGACCGCCGTCTTGAGCCCCACGGCGCCCGCGCGTCGCGCGCGCCGACGCTCCGAACGAAAACGATGTTCGCCGCAAAAAAAAAAAACGCCGCCCCCGCAGAACGGCATGAGCTTTCCTGACAAGAGGGGGGCCCGATTGATATGGAATCGAACCCCCCACCGGCAAAAGCGAAGTCGCTTTTTCCCACGGCTTCTTCCCGGCCTCCGCACCGAACGCGGTGCCACGGGTTCATGCCGTGGCGTTCGAAGAAAGGGAAGCAATTTTCTAGAGCGTGACGGAGCTCCGCCGCGGATTACGTCTTTTTTTTCTTCAACAGGAACTGGGCCATCTCGGCGAGCGCTTCGGGGTCGTAGTCCGGCGCAAAGCTTTCCGGAAGATCAGGGAGTTCGGGGATGGGACCGCCGGGGGGCGGGCCGTCTTTTATGACGAGGGCTCCGCCGTCCGGATGCTCGCCGCGCCAGATGGCGGCGATTTGCCGGTAATCGTCGGGGCTGAAGCGGTACAGGGTGAGGTGGACGTTCATGCGGCGGTATTTGGCCGCTTCGGGAATGGCGTCGTCCCGGATCTTCGGAATGGGGAGCATTTTGGGGACATCGACGCCGGTGAGCGCTTCCAGGGCTTTGGCGTAGGCCAGGGCGTGCACGCCGCCGCGGACGATGAGGTAACCGACGGCCTCCCGGGCCACCGGGTGGGTCGTCATTTCGTAGACGCGCAGCTTATGCAGCCGAGCTCCGTTTTCCAGGAAGAAGTTGTGCAAGAGGTCGAGGATGAGGGTTCCGCTGTTGAAGACGTAATCGCCGCGCCACGGCTCGCCCATCGAATTGACGGCCATCGCCGTCTGGGCGGTGTTGATGAAAAAGTGGCTGTTTCGCGCCTCTTTGCCCGGCTCCAGCGGCGCTTCCGTCGGCGGCGCCGTTTCGGTGGCGCCGACGAGGAGCTGGTTGACGACGGCGGCGACGAGCTCGATGTGGCCCAGTTCTTCGGCGGCGATGTTGGCGATGAGGTCGTAGAAGGGGCGGCGCTTCGTCCGGCCGCGGAAATTAAACGATTGCATCGTATAGTTCATGAGCGTCGACATCTCGCCGAAGCGCCCGCCGAAAAGTTCCTGAACGGCGGCGGCGGCGTTCGGGTCCGGCTCCCACACCTTCGGGAGCTCGATCTGCAGGCGGTCGATCCGGAGGTACACCGCGAGGCCCCCTTTTTTCCGCCGGCGGCGGATGATCGGAAACGGCCGAAGCCGTCCGCTTTATCCGCCTTTGTATGCGGGCGCCTCTTGGGGGGTGCCTGACCGCTGTGTTAGAATTCGGTTCGACGCCGTTTGCGTCCGGCCGTCCGACCCCTTCTTCGGCTTCGGCCGCGCGGCGAGGAACAACCGTTTCGCCGCTTTTTCCGCTGCGTGGCCGGGACGTCGGTTCCGCCGCTACATCGCCGTGGGCGGTGCTCAGGCGGTCGGGCCCGCCGGCCGGTCGGACAGAAGGTCGTGGTCGACATACCGCTCGCCCCGGAGGGCGCTTAGGAGGTTGATCGCCACCCGGGCGCCGTCGCCGGCGGTGACGATCGTGTGGACGCTGGCGCCGGCGACGGTGCCGGCGGCCCAGACGCCGGGAACGTTCGTCCGGCCTTCGGGATCGACGGCGACGTTCGCCTTGACCCGGGGCTCTTTGGCCGGGACGATGTGGACGCCGATCCGCTCGGCGAGGTCGGTCCAGAGGCCGGTGGCGAGGAGAAGCTGCCGGGCCTTGAGGGTCTCCCGGTCGCCGTCCCGCTCGACGATGAGGCGGAAGCCGTCGCCCTCGCGGCTTGCGTCGACGACGGTCCCGTCGATCCAGCGGGCGCCGAAGGCCGTCGCCTGGCGCCGGCCGAGCTCGACGAGCTCCGGTCCGGTGACGTCGGGGAGGCCGAGGTGGTTTCGGATCCAGGCCTTTTTCGTGATGCCCTGGCCGGCGTCCACGACGACGACGGAAAGGCCGGCTTTGGCGAGAAAGAGGGCGGCGCTGGCCCCGGCGGGGCCGCCGCCGATGACGACGACGTCGATCATCGTTCAGTGCACCTCCAGGCTTGTGCGCTTTTGACCGGGGCCTCCGTCGAGGAGCCCCGGGGACGGCCGGCGGGGATCCGGCGCGGCCGGCCTTGGCCGACCGGTTGTGGCCGGCGAAAAAGAACGGGAAAGGGGCGATCCGGACGGTGGCCGAAGCCTTTTTCGTCCCGCCGGAAGACGTTCTGGCCCGCCTTGAGGCCCCAGACCTCGTCCTCCTGGACGCTCGCTTCGATCTTTTGGATCCGGCGGCGGGGCGGCGGGCGTACGAACGGGAACATCTTCCCGGCGCCCGGTACATCGACCTCGAACGGGACGCGTCGGCGCCGCCCGATCCGCGGGCAGGGCGACATCCCCTCCCCCCGTGGCCGGCCTTTGCGGCCCGCCTGGGAGACCTCGGCGTCGGACCGGACGGTGCCGTCGTCGTCTACGATGACCACGGCGGCGGGTTTGCCGGACGGATCGTCTGGATGCTTCGGGCGATCGGCCACGAGCGGGCGGCGGTGCTTTCCGTGCCGTTTTCCGTCTGGAAGGCGCGGGGCTATCCGACGACGGCCGAGCGGCCGGTCTTCCGCCCGAAGCCGCCGTACCCGCTTTCGGCGGCGGTCCGGCCGGAGGCCGGTTTTGCGACGACCGACGATATCCGGCGCCTCGTAGCCGGCGAGGCTTTCGGGGTGCTCATCGACGCCCGGGACCCGGAGCGGTACCTCGGGCTGAGCGAACCGATCGATCCGGTCGCCGGCCACATTCCGGGGGCGCTGAACGTCCCGTACGCCGCCTTGCGCGATCCCGACACCGGAGAGATCGCGGCGCCGGAGCGGCTTCAGGACGTCTTCCGGGGCCTTCCGGCCGATCGTCCGGCGGTCGTCTACTGCGGTTCCGGGGTGACGTCGGCGATCGTCGCCCTGGCGCTCCGGGCCGCCGGATGGGCGGACGTCCGCGTCTACGCCGGAAGTTACAGCGCCTGGGTCGGTGACCCCTTGAACCCGATCGCCCGGGGAGCGGCCGCCCCCGGTTCCGGCGGCATAGCAGGGGGCGGGAACACATAGGGAAAGGGTAAGCCGGATGCGGTCGTCGGACCGAACGGGTCGGCGGGCCGGTTGCGGCAACGAGAGAAATGAGGCGATGAGCGGTGACCAAGCGCAAAGTGGCGCTTTTGTTCGGCGGCGCGTCGGTGGAACACGCCGTCTCGATCCAGTCGGCCCGATCGGTCTTCCGGGCGATCGACCCGGAACGGTACACCGTCCTTCCGGTCGCCATCGCCCGGGACGGAACGTGGCTTTCGCCGGAGGCGTCGTGGGCCCTGCTCCGGGGAGCGGCCGTCCCGGCGGCGGGGCCGGCCGGCGGTCCAAAGACCGATCCGCCGGCTTCGCCCGGCTTTCCTCCCGGCCCGCCGTGGCGGGCGGTCGGGTCGCCGCACTTAAACGCGGCGGACGTCGCCTTTCCCCTCTTGCACGGGCCGATGGGGGAAGACGGGACGGTTCAGGGATACCTCGAACTCCTCGGCATCCCGTACGTGGGCTCGGGCGTGCTGGCCTCGGCGGTCGGCATGGACAAGGCGACGATGAAGCGGCTCTTTGCCCTCGAAGGGCTGCCGCAAGTGCGTTACCTCGTCTTCGAGCGGCGGGCGGTCCAGGCGGACCCGGACGCGGTCGCCCGAACGGTGGAGGAGGCTTTTCCTTACCCCGTCTTCGTGAAGCCGGCGAACTCCGGCTCCAGCCTCGGCATCTCCCGGGCCGACGACCGGTCGACGCTCGTGCGGGCCCTTCGGGAAGCGGCGCGATACGATGCGACCGTCCTCGTCGAAGAGGGCCTCGCCGTCCGGGAGCTCGAGGTGGCGGTCCTCGGCAACGAGCCGCCGGAGGCGTCGGTCGTCGGAGAGGTCGTGCCGCGGCGGGCGTTTTACGACTACGAGGCCAAATACACCGCCGGCGGCGCGGAGCTCCTCGTCCCGGCGCCGATCGACGGGGCGCTCGCCGAGGAGATCCGCGCCCTCGCCCTGCGGGCGTACCGGGCGATCGGCGCCCGGGATCTCGCTCGGGTCGACTTTTTCCTCGACAAGGGGGCGGGGCGGCTCTACGTGAACGAAATCAACACGATGCCCGGTTTTACCGACCGGAGCATGTATCCGCGCCTCTGGGCGGCGAGCGGCCTTGCGTATCCGGCGCTCATCGACCGGCTCGTCGAGGAGGCCCTGCGCCGGGCCGGCGAAAGGAACGATCGACGTTGACCGACGCCCTGACTTCGGAGCGCCTGGCGCCGGACGACGTTCGGGCGCTCGTCGACTGGTTTCGCCGGGAGGCGCGGGATCTTCCCTGGCGCCGGACGGACGATCCGTACCGCATCCTCATCGCAGAACTGATGCTGCAGCAAACGCAGGTGACGACGGTCCTGCCGTACTACGAGCGGTGGATGGCCCGCTTTCCGACGTTTCGGGCCCTGGCCGAGGCGGAGGAGGCGGAGGTGCTCCGCTTCTGGAGCGGCCTCGGCTACTACGCCCGGGCGCGGCACGCCCACGCTCTCGCCCGGGAAGTCGTCGCCCGCTACGACGGGCGGCTTCCGGACGATCCGGAGGCGCTCAGGCGGCTTCCCGGCATCGGCGCCTACACCGCCGGAGCGGTCCTGTCGATCGCCTTCGGCCGGCCGGAACCGGCGATCGACGGCAACGTCCGGCGGGTTCTGGCGCGGTTTTTCGCCTGGGAGACGCCGGTCGATCGGCCGGCGTTCGACCGGGCGGCGGAAGCGGCCCTCCGGCCGGCGTACGGCGCCCTTCGACCGCCGGCGACGCCCCGGACGCTCACCGAGGCCCTCATGGAGCTCGGTGCGCTCGTCTGCACGCCGAAGGCGCCGGCCTGCGGCCGTTGTCCGCTTAAGACCCGTTGCGCCGCCCGGGCCCTCGGCCGGCCGGAAGCGTTCCCCGTGCGCCGGCCGCCGGCGCCCAAACGCCGGGAGCACCGGATCGTCTGGATCGTCCGGCGCCGGGACGGCGCCCTGCGGGTCGAGCGCCGGAAGGGGCGCCTCCTCGGCGGCCTCTGGCAGTTTCCCAACGCGCCGTTCGCCCGGCCTCCCTCCGCCGGCGGTGACATCGAGCGGCCCGGCCCGACCGATGCCGGCCAGCCCGCCGGGGCGGCGGGCGCGTCTTTCGCCGCCGAGGCGCTTCCGCCGGACGCCCTCGGCCGGGCCCAAACCGTCGGCACCGTCGAACACGTCTTCACCCACCGCCTCTGGACGCTCGACGTCCGGAGCGTCGCGGCAGAGGCGTGGCCCCTTTCTCCGGAGGCAGAGGAAGCCCGCTGGCTTCCGGAAGCGGAGGTGGCGGCGCTTCCCCTGGCCGGCCCGTTTCGGAAGGCGTATGAACTCTACCGGGCTCGGGCCTTCCCGGATCGGGCGTAAAAACCCCCTTGCGGCCCGTCGGGCCGTCAAGGGGGTTTTCGCTTCACCCGGCAACCGGCTTACCGCCCGAACTTTTTCAGCGCTTCTTCGTACCGCTCGTTGACGACGTCCCAGTTGACGACGTTCCAGAACGCCTGGATGTACTCCGGCCGCCGGTTCTGATACTTCAGGTAGTAGGCGTGCTCCCAGACGTCGAGGCCGAAGACGACCGTCTTCCCTTCCATGACCGGGTTGTCCTGGTTCGGCGTCGTCGTGACGGTGAGCTTCCCATCCGGTTCGACGACGACCCACGCCCAGCCGCTTCCGAACCGTCCCGCCGCCGCCTTGGAAAAGGCGTCCTTAAAGGCCTCAAAGCTGCCGAAGTCCCGGTTGATCGCTTCGGCAAACTTGCCGACCGGCTGGCCCCCTTCGTTTTTCTTCAGCATCGGCCACCAGAAGCTGTGGTTGTAGTGGCCGCCGCCGTTGTTCCGGACCGCCGTCCGGATGTCTTCCGGCAGTTGGTCGAGGGACTGAAGCAGCTCTTCAATCGGCTTATTTTGCCATGCGGGATATTTTTCGAGGGCGGCGTTCAGGTTCTTGACGTAAGCGCCGTGGTGCCCGTTGTAGTGAATTTCCATCGTCTTGGCGTCAAAATACGGCTCCAGCGCGTCGTAGGGGTACGGAAGCGGCGGCAGTTCGAACATCCCTATCCCTCCTCGTTCAAGCTCGTCTGGGCTCACCGCGTAGTGTTCGCTTTCTAGTCTAAAACAATGCTTGAGGGAAATCAAGGAAACCCCTACGATCGGGTTGGAAATCCTCCCCGGCAGAGGTCCTCGTCCCGGCAGAGAAATTTCCCACGGCATGCTCGGCCCGGCGCCGGGCACAATACAGCCGAGGGGGTGAGGACATGGACCAGAAGACGAAGGCCGGGACGAACGTCGAGCACGTAAAGAAGCGCAACCAGGCGGCTAAGGCGAACCAGGCCGGCGGCTACGGCTCCGAGTTTGCCGCCGAAACGAACGTCGCCGACGTCAAAGCGGAAAATAAACGGTCGATGCAGAACAAAAAGAGCTGACGCCGGAAGCGTGCGCCGTTCCGCCGGGAGGTGGACGGTCCGAAGCAGATCAAAACGGGTCAAAACGCGCCTGCCGAACGGCAGGCGCGTTTTGGCGTGGATCGGCCGGGCGGTTTCGACCCGGCCGACGGTGAGGTACAATAACGGAGGCAGACAAAAAAAGGAAAGCCAGCGGGGGATGCGCCGTGCATTACCGGCACATCGGCGACCGGTTCGACATCGAAAGCTACAAGTACGACGGCAAGCTGCACCGCCGATGGTCGGGCAACCTGCTGCTCGCCGATGGTCGGCGCATCATCTGCGGGAACGACCGGGTGGCGGTCACCGAGGCGGACGGCACGACGTGGACGACCCGGGAGCCGGCGATCTGCTTTTTCGATCGCCGGGAGTGGTTCAACGTTATCGCCATGCTTCGGGAGGACGGCGTGCATTTTTACTGCAATATAAGCACCCCCGCCGAATGGCGGCGGGGGACGCTCACCTACGTGGACCTCGATCTCGACGTCCGGGTGACGCCGGACGGCGAGGTGGAGGTCCTGGACAAAGAGGAATTTCGGGTCAACCGCGAGCGGTATGCCTATCCGCTCAAGGTCGTCACCCAGGCCCGGCGCGCTCTCGGCCGGCTGCTCCGTCTCATCCAGGCCCGTCGGCCGCCGTTTGATCCCGACGTCGTCCATCGCTACCACGCGCGCTTTGTCCGGCTCGTCGGCTCCTGACGGCGGCGCCATGGCTTGACGCCGGAAAGAGCATGGCGGTCCGGGCGCCTTTCGGCCGATCGGGCCCCGCCCGCCGGCGCGAAGCGCTACGGCCGCCGCGGAGCCGCCGCCATCTCGCGGAACGTCGCCTCGGCGGCGGCGAGCGTCTCGGCGACGTCGGCATCGGAGTGAGGGACCATGACGAACCACGCTTCGAATTTCGACGGCGGGAGGAGCACGCCGCGCCGCAGCATGCCGCGGAAGAAGGCGGCGTAAAGGGCCCCGTCCGCCGCCTCGGCGTCCGCATACGTCCGAACCGGCCGGTCGGTAAAATGGGTGGAAAAGGCGCCCCCGACGCGGTTGATCTGAAGCGGGATGCCGTAGCGGTCGGAAAGCGCAAGAAGCCCGTCCGCGAGCGCCCGAGCTTTGGCCTCGAGGCCGTCGTAGAGCCCCGGCGCCTGAAGCGCCTCGAGCAGGGCCAGCCCCGCCCGCACCGAGGCGGGGTTCCCGGCCATCGTCCCGGCTTGATACACCGGGCCTTCCGGCGCCACAAGGGCCATGATCTCGGCCCGGCCGCCGTAAGCGCCGATCGGGAGGCCGCCGCCGATGATCTTGCCGAGGGCGATGAGGTCGGCTCTCGTCCCGAGCATCGGCATGACGCTGCCGTAGCGGAAGCGAAAGGCGGTGATCACCTCGTCGTAGACGACGAGGGCGCCGCATTCCCGGGCGAGGCGGTGGATCGCCTCGAGAAACGCCGGTTCCGGCGGCACGATGCCGAAGTTGCCGACGATCGGTTCGACGACGATGGCCGCAAGCTCCGATCCGAAGCGTTCCACGGCGAGCGCCAGGGCTTCGGAATCGTTGTACGGGACGGTGACGACGTCCCGGGCGACGGCCGCCGGCACACCGGCGGCATCCGGCACGCCGAGGGTCGCCGGCCCGCTCCCGGCGGCGACGAGGACGAGGTCGAAATGGCCGTGGTAGGCGCCGGCAAACTTGATGATTTTCGACCGACCGGTGTATGCCCGCGCCAGGCGGACGGCCGTCATCACCGCCTCCGTGCCGGAGTTCGTGAGCCGAACCCGCTCGAGCTCCGGGATCGCCGCTCGAAGGCGCTCGGCAAACTCCACTTCATAGGGCGTCGGCGTCCCGAAGAGCGTCCCCTCCTCGGCCGCCTGCCGGATCGCCCGAACGAGGGCCGGGTGGGCGTGGCCGAGGATGAGGGGGCCGAAGGCCGCCAGGTAGTCGATATATCGCCGGCCGTCGACGTCGTACAGGTACGCCCCCTCGCCGCGCACAAAAAAACGCGGCGCCCCGCCGCCGACCGCTTTGTAGCTTCGGGACGGGCTGTTTACGCCGCCGGGGATGATATCGAGCGCCCGGGCGTACCACGCTTCATGCCGATCGAGCGCCTGCGCCTCGTTTCTTCCGTTCGTTGTTCGTTTCATTGTTCGTTCTCCTGCCGGTTAAACAGCCAGATGTATTCCAGAAGCTGAAGTACCGCCACAAGCGTCGCCGCGACGTACGTCAGGGCGGCGGCGCCGAGCACCCGGTCCGCCCCGCGCTTTTCCGCCGCGCTGATGATTCCGAGGCGGACCATCTGCTCCTTCGCCCGCCGGGACGCGTCAAACTCGACCGGCAGGGTGACGACGTGGAAGAGGACGGCAAAGCTGAAGGCGATGATTCCGAGGAGCAGAAGACCCGATAGCTTGAAGAAAAACCCGGCGAGCAGAAGGAGCGGCGCGATGCCGGAGGCAAACTGCGTCACCGGCACCATCGCGTGCCGGAAGACGAGCATCGGATAGCGGACCTTGTGCTGGATCGCGTGGCCGACTTCATGGCAGGCGACGGACACGGCGGAGATCGAACGCCCGCCGTAGACCGGCTCCGACAGGCGGATGACCTTGGCCACCGGGTCGTAATGATCGGTCAGCGTCCCCGGGACCGGTTCGATCCGGACGTCGGTGATGCCGTTCGCGTATAACATCTCCCGCGCCGCTTCGGCGCCGGTCAGGCCCGAGGAGGCGCGTTCCCGGGAATGCGCATGAAACGCCCCCTGGACCCGAAACTGAGCCCACATCGCCAGGCCGAAGGCGGCCAGGATGAGGATCGTCCACGGTGTATAAACGTACATGCGGGTCTCCCCCTTCGTCACAAGCTCCCCCACTTAGATTCATACCGGAGCGCTCCGGAGTTGTCAAGGCATTGCCGGGCGCCGAAAGAGCGGGAGGTTTATCATGCCCATCCCCATGACCGAACTGGCCCATCGGATCCTCGACCGGGCGCTCCGTCCGGGCGATCGCGCCGTCGACGCCACTGCCGGAAGCGGCCGGGACACCGTTTTTTTGGCCGAGCGGGTCGGACCGTCCGGGGTGGTGTACGCCTTCGACATCCAGCCGGAGGCGCTGGAGCGGGCCCGGCGGCGCCTCGAGCGCCGGGGTCTCGCCAACGTCCGCTGGTTCATGCACGATCACGCCGAACTCCCTCGATTCGTCCCGCCGGGGATCGCCGCCGCCGTCTTCAACCTCGGCTTTTGGCCCGAAGGCCGGCCGGACCTCACCACCCGCACCCCGACGACCCTGGCCGCCGTGAAGGCGGCCCTCGCTCTCCTTAGGCCCGGCGGAGTGCTCACCGTCATCGCCTATCCGGGCCACCCGGAAGGGGCCCGGGAAGCCGAGGCGCTGGAGCGCTTTTTCGCGGTCCTTCCTCACCCGGCGTACCACGTCTACACCTTTCGCCGGATGAACGGCCCCGACCGCCCCGGCAAAGACGGGACCGCCCCGTCCCCCGATTCCCGGGGAAACGGCGACCCCATCGCGGCCACCGGTCGCCTCGAAGGGGACGGTACCGTCGCGGCCTCCGACCGCCCGGAGACGGCCGGCCCCACCGGTTCCTCCGAGCGGACGGCCCGGCGGTCGCCGATCTTGTACGCCGTTCAAAAATCCGCCGTTCAAAAGGGCGGGATGCACGGGGCGGACAAACATGATACGATGGGGGAGGAAAACGCCGGAGACCTTAAGACCCGGACGTCGGAGACCTTGAACTCTGGACGGGAGGGAATGCGATGAACGAGGAAACCCGCCGTCCGGCCCCGCCGAACGTCGGCGAGCCGGCGCCGGATTTTGCTCTGCCCGCCGCAGGCGGCACCGTCGTCCGCCTCAGCGATTTTCGCGGACAGAAAGTCGTCCTTTATTTTTACCCGAAAGACGACACCCCCGGCTGCACCCGAGAGGCGATCCAGTTTCGCGACCTCCATCCGACGTTTACCGGTCTCGGGGCCGTCGTCCTCGGCGTAAGCCCCGACCCGATCGAAAGCCATGAAAAGTTCCGCACCAAATACGACCTTCCGTTTCTACTTCTTTCGGACGCCGACCATGCGGTCGCCGAGCGATACGGCGTCTGGCAGCGGAAGGTCCGCTTCGGCCGGGAGAGCATGGGCATCGTCCGCTCGACGTTTCTCATCGACGAAGCGGGGCGCATCGCCCGCCGCTGGTTGAACGTCAAGGTGGACGGCCACGGGGAAGAAGTCCGGCAGGCGATCGAAGCGATGGAAAACCGCTGACGACTCCAAAAGGGGAGAGGGCCGATGCGCGTCGTCGTCACCGCCCGGCTGGCCGACAAGCACCGGGAAGCGCTCAAAGGCGCGTTTCCGGACGTCCCGTTCGATTTTGTGCCGTCGCTTTCCGCCGCTCCGGCGCCGTCCGACACCGAGGTGATCGTCACCTACGGCGACGACCTGGGGGCCGATCGCCTCGCCGCGTTTTCCCGCCTGCGCTGGGTGATGGTGCTCAAAAGCGGCATCGACGGGCTGCCGCGGGAGACGCTTCTCGACCGGGGAATCGTCGTCACCAACGCCCGGGGCATTCATGCCATTCCGATGGCGGAGCACGTCATCGGGCTTCTCCTCGCCCACGTGCGCCGGCTTTACGCCTTTTACGAAGAACAAAAGGCGCGCCGCTGGTCGCCGACCCTTCGCGTCGAGGAGCTCGCCGGAAAGACCGTTCTCATCGTCGGCGCCGGCGCCGTCGGCCGGGCGATCGCCGAGCGGCTCGTCCCGTTCGGCGTCCGGTTGCTCGGCATCCGGCGGTCGGCCGGAGCGCTTTGGCCCTTTGAGCGCATCGGCGACCTTTCCGCTCTGGAGGATTTTTTGCCGGAGGCGGATATCGTCGTCGTCGTGCTGCCGCTCACATCGGCGACCGCCGGCCTTTTCGACCGGCGGCGCTTTTCGGCGATGAAGCCCGGCGCCGTCTTCGTCAACGTCGGGCGGGGCGCCCTCGTCGACGAAGGGGCGCTTTGGGAAGCGCTTCAGAAAGAGCGGCTTTCCGCCGCCTATCTGGACGTCTTTGCCGACGAACCGCTCCCGCCGGAGCATCCGTTCTGGGCGTTCCCCCGGGTGATCCTCACCCCGCACGTCGCCGGTCGGACGCCTCACTACCTCGAGCGGGCGCTCGAGCTGTTTCGCCGGAACCTCCTCCGCTATCGGTCCGGGGATCTTTCCGGCCTGGAAAATCGCGTCGATCTCCGCCGGGGGTATTAGCCCGGCCGTCGGGCTCAATCGCCCGGCCACCGTTCAGAAAAAGCGAGGGAACCGCATGCCGCCTGAGACCGCTCCCCGTCGGGTACCGGTCGAGCGCGAAGCGGACGGGCGGACGGACGAATCCCGTCGCGTTCGGCGGATTTTGGACGGCCTCGCGGCCCTGTATCCGGACGCCCGCTGTGAGCTCCATTACGAGACGCCGTTCCAGCTCCTCGTCGCGACGATGCTGTCCGCCCAATCGACCGATGCCAAGGTCAACCAGGTGACGCCGGAGCTGTTCCGCCGCTATCCCGATGCGCGCGCTTTTGCCGCCCTCACGCCGGAAGAGCTGGCGCCGCACATCCAGTCGATCGGCCTTTACCGGACAAAAAGCAAAAACATCATCGAAACGGCCCGGATCCTCGTCGAGCGCTTCGGCGGCGAAGTGCCGCGAGACTTCGACGCCCTCGTCGCCCTTCCCGGCGTCGGCCGGAAGACGGCCAACGTCGTCCTGAGCACCGCCTTCGGCCTCCCGGCGATCGCCGTCGACACCCACGTCTTTCGCGTCGGCCGCCGGCTCGGACTCGCCTCCGGCGACACGCCGGAGCGGGTCGAAGCGGAGCTCCGGCAGCGCATCCCGATGAGCGAGTGGGCCGTCACCCATCACCGCCTCATCTGGCACGGCCGCCGGATGTGCCACGCCCGGGCGCCGAAGTGCGACCGCTGCCCGCTTTGGGTCGACTGTCCGCACGGTTTAAAGGCCGCCCGATCAGGGCAAAAAAATCAAGATCCGCCGGTTGACAACATCGGCCGCGTCGATTAAAGTTATAAGAGGGGAAGGAAAAAAAGTTAGCGGCCTCATTCACTGAGAACGGTTCTCATTACAATTCCAGCCGATTCCGAACCGAACCCGATCGCAAGAGGCCGATCGCCAAACCGTGAAACCGCTTCGAGTCCAAGCGCCCGCTGCGGCGCCTTCTTTCCCGGTCTTATTGATAAAGATTCTCAGTTATAGGGCCGCCGTGAAAAGGGGGTCAGGGTGGTGCAGAAGTTAGCAGCAACCGCCGAACGCGTCTACGTCGACGGCGAAAAAGCACTCGAAGCCCGATTCCAGGAAGCGGTCGAGGCGCTTCGGGCGCGGGGCATCCGCATGACGCCGCAGCGCCATGCCATCCTTGCCTACATGCTGAAGACCCGTTCTCACCCGACGGCCGATGAGATCTACAAAGCCCTGTCGCCGGGCTTTCCGAGCATGAGCGTCGCCACGGTGTACAACAACCTGAAGCTCTTCAAAGAAGTCGGGCTCGTGCGGGAGCTCACCTTCGGCGATCAGGCGAGCCGTTTTGACGGCCAGCTGCACGACCACTATCACGTCGTCTGCGTCGTTTGTGGTCGGATCGAAGACGTTGAATACCCCCCCGACGGTCGGCTCCCCGTCGCCCTGCTCCGGCAAGAAGTGCTGCGGCAGACCGGTTTCCGTCCCCTCGAACACCGGTTTGAAGTTTACGGCATCTGCAGCGACTGCCAGAAGGCCGGGCGGAGCCCCGAGCGCCCGGCGCCCGCGGCCGACGCGTCGGCCGACGAAAAGCCCCGGCGCCCGGCGGCGATTGTGCCGGCGGCCGAAGAAACCGGGGCGTGACGTCTCATCGGCCGTCCCGTGGCGCCTTTGTCCGCCGGCCGGTCCTGTCGCCGGGTCCTTTCGCCGTCGCCCCCCATCGGTTTGCCCCCGTCCCTTGGCGCGGCGGCGCCTATTCTTTTTTTCCCTCTTCCCGAAAGCGGGGGTCGAGGGTGAGCCGCTGTCCGCAGGAAAGGCACCGGTCGTGCATGCCGAGCATCTTCGTTTCCCGGCCGCACGTCGGGCAGATGACCCGAACGGCCCGCATCGACAGGGCGCCGATCAGAAAATACGAAAGGCCGCTTCCGATGACGAAGAGAAAACCGGCGACCATGAGCCCGCCGGCGAGAAGCGGCAGACCTTTCGACACAATCGCGCCGTACATGAGGAGAAAGCCGGCGAGGAGCGCCAGCAGGCTGATCGAGCGGTAGGCGTTCAGCTTGCCGCGAAACAACGGCCTCCCTCCTTGGACGAACGACCTTGAGGCCCTCCTCGACCGGCGGTCGCGGAAGACCAACGGAGGCCGAGGGCAAACGGGCCGCCCGTTGATGAACGGCGCCGCCGCGACGCGCCGGCCCTCCTGAGGCGAGTATAGCCGATCGGCGCCCCTGCGTCACGGTCGGTCGTCAGATGATGCAACAATTACCAAGCCCGAAACCCTTGACAGGGAAGAGATGTCGTGATACATTAGCGAATGTCGCTGCCCGAAACCGGGCGGCATCGTGGAGCGAGCAGGCGTTCCTTGAAAACTAAACAGCACCCGCCCTGTGAGGAAGGCCTTTCCGGGACCGGCGGGCGGCCGAGGGGGCCGGGATGGAGCCGGCGGTGTTGGTCGTCTGTTGGGACCGGGGGGGATGGGAAG
>NZ_JXBB01000059.1 GCF_001653195.1 Hydrogenibacillus schlegelii | reverse complement strand
ACCCAGCGGGTACTACCTTCACGTGACCTGTTACCTTTCCAAAGAGAATTCCCATCGCAAATCGATTGGTGGAGAAGTGGGGATAGACTTCGGGGTTGATTCGAAACTAACCCTGTCCAACGGGATCAAGATAGATTTCGAACTGGATGAGACTCCCAGGCTCAAGCGGCTCCAGAAGAAACTTGCGAAGTCGGAAAAAGGTTCGAAGAACAGAAGAAAAATCCGGCACCTTCTGAGGAGGGAATACGAAAAGATAAAGAGCAGGCGAAAAGACGTCCAGAACAAGATCCTGGCCTTTCTCAAACTCTACGAGAAGGTGGTGTTCCAGGAAGATCTCGTGAAGGGGTGGGCGGCGCGCTTCGGCCGGCAGGTTCACGCCTCGGGAATAGGCGGACTGAAGGCGAGGTTGAGAAACAGCCTCGCGGCGCCTATTTCCGTGGACAGGTTTGAACCTACCAGCCAGGAGTGCTACGCCTGCGGGAAGAGACGCAAGCTATCTCTTGCCGACAGAGTCATCAAGTGCGAATGCGGCTGGACCTGCGACAGGGACGTTAATGCCGCCATGGTCATCTTGAGAAAAGGGCTTGGCCTGAGCCCCGATCGGGCCGTAGGGCTGGACCGGCCCGAACTCAAGC
>NZ_JXBB01000058.1 GCF_001653195.1 Hydrogenibacillus schlegelii | reverse complement strand
ACACATATCGGAGGAGACCATTCGGAAGTACATCGAAGACCAGAAAGGAAAGTAAGCCGTGAGCAAAGCCGAGCGGATCAAAAACGCCCTTCAGGAGACAAAGGAGCGCAGGAAAACCCAAAGACCCATCGTCTTTCAGCTCAAACTCCAAAATCTATCCAGAAAGAAGGCGGAAAATCTTAGAAGGGCTTTTTTGGAGGCCAAGTGGTTCTACAACGGGTTAGTCTCGGATTTGGACAGACTTAACCGACCGGCCAACAAAGTGGGGACGGTGGAGGTGAAGGTCGGGGACGTTTTCGAAGAGAGGGAACTTGTCGTTCTCGGCTCCCAGATTAAGCAGGAAATAGCCGACAGGCTGAAAGACAACCTCCGGGCGCTTTCGAAGCTCAAACAGAACGGCCACAAAGTGGGGCGCCTCAAACCCAAGAAGTTTGTGAACTCCGTACCCTTAAAGCAGTACGGCGTGACCTACAGCCTGGACTTTGCCCGAAATAGGGTAAGAATACAGAAACTGGGGAGCTTCCGCGTCCTGGGGCTTCATCAGATCCCTCCCGATGCGGAGATAGCAAACGCCGTTTTGGTGAGCAAACCCAGCGGGTACTACCTTCACGTGACCTGTTACCTTTCCAAAGAGAATTCCCATCGCAAATCGATTGGTGGAGAAGTGGGGATAGACTTCGGGGTTGATTCGAAACTAACCCTGTCCAACGGGATC
>NZ_JXBB01000057.1 GCF_001653195.1 Hydrogenibacillus schlegelii | reverse complement strand
ACACATATCGGAGGAGACCATTCGGAAGTACATCGAAGACCAGAAAGGAAAGTAAGCCGTGAGCAAAGCCGAGCGGATCAAAAACGCCCTTCAGGAGACAAAGGAGCGCAGGAAAACCCAAAGACCCGTCGTCTTTCAGCTCAAACTCCAAAATCTATCCAGAAAGAAGGCGGAAAATCTTAGAAGGGCTTTTTTGGAGGCCAAGTGGTTCTACAACGGGTTAGTCTCGGATTTGGACAGACTTAACCTCCCGGCCAACAAAGTGGGGACGGTGGAGGTGAAGGTCGGGGACGTTTTCGAAGAGAGGGAACTTGTCGTTCTCGGCTCCCAGATTAAGCAGGAAATAGCCGACAGGCTGAAAGATAACCTCCGGGCGCTTTCGAAGCTCAAACAGAACGGCCACAAAGTGGGGCGCCTCAAACCCAAGAAGTTTGTGAACTCCGTACCCTTAAAGCAGTACGGCGTAACCTACAGCCTGGACTTTGCCCGAAATAGGGTAAGAATACAGAAACTGGGGAGCTTCCGCGTCCTGGGGCTTCATCAGATCCCTCCCGATGCGGAGATAGCAAACGCCGTTTTGGTGGGGAGACCCAGCGGGTACTACCTTCACGTGACCTGTTACCTTTCCAAAGAGAATTCCCATCGCAAATCGATTGGTGGAGAAGTGGGGATAGACTTCGGGGTTGATTCGAAACTAACCCTGTCCAACGGGATC
>NZ_JXBB01000056.1 GCF_001653195.1 Hydrogenibacillus schlegelii | reverse complement strand
AGACCGAGCTCAGGAGAATGGTAAAAGAACTTGCCAAGGCTCCATCGGGAAAGATGGTCGCCCGCCTTAATGCTTACATTCGCGGGATCCAGAACTACTTTAGCAAGGCTTCCCGGGTGAATAAAGAACTCAGCCGGATTTGGTACGACCTAAGCAAGCTCCTTTTCAATCGTCTCAAGAGCGTGGCGGAATATGGAATTCCCCGTGATCCACCGGAGACGTATCGGCGCCTATATGGCAAATACCGGTACGTGACGTGGACCATCGAAGGAACTCCGATCTTCCCGCTCCCGGCGGTGAAGCACCGGCCGCCGACCTTATTTAACCAGACGGCCAACATTTACACTGCCAAGAGTAGGAAACTTGTCCACAAATACCTCCACCCGGACGTTGAGGCGCAGATCGTTAGACTCATGCGATCCAACGTTGGTGACCGGTCCGTGGAGTACCTGGACAACCGGCTTAGCCGGTACAGCATGGCTCAAGGTAGATGCGAGATATCTGGTGTGTTTCTCACAGCTGAGATGGTACATGCGCACCATGTTATCCCGCTCAGTAAAGGCGGAGATGACAGCTTTGAAAACCTCCGGATCATCCATAAAGCGTATCACGCCCTGATCCATGCAACGACCCCTGAGACGATTAACCGGCTGCTGAAGGAGCTTCAGCCGGGTAAGAAGGAGCTTGCGAAGGTCAACAAGTATCGTAGGGTCCTCGGGCTTGAGTTGATCCGCGCGAATCGGTAGATGGAACGCCGTGTGAGGGGAAACTCTCACGCACGGTGTGGACCGGGGGAAAAGGGGGAGGGGCGACAACCCCAAACCCTTACCTATCGGTAT
>NZ_JXBB01000055.1 GCF_001653195.1 Hydrogenibacillus schlegelii | reverse complement strand
CCATGGGAGTCGGGGGCGCCCGAAGGCGCGGGCAGCGCTGAAGGCGAACCTGGCGACTGGGGTGAAGTCGTAACAAGGTATCCGTACCGGAAGGTGCGGATGGATCACCTCCTTTCTAGGAGCCGGGGCCGGGTGCTGTTTAGTTTTGAGGGAATGCGGGAGCATTCCCGGGTGTCCGGTGGCGATGGCGGAGTGGCCACACCCGATCCCATTCCGAACTCGGAAGTTAAGCACTCCAGCGCCGAAGGTACTGAGGGGGCGACCCCTTGGGAGAATAGGACGCTGCCGGGCACCGCATGAATAGCGGCGTCTCATCGAGACGCCGCTATTTCATTTTTAGACAAGATTTTAGACGAGGCGGGCCCGAAGACGGCCGCTTGCGGCGTCGATCAACATGACGCTGGCGATGACGAGAAGCAAGATGATGCCGACCCGATCCCACGCATAGGCCTGGAGCGCGAACAAAAGCGGCGTGCCGATGCCGCCGGCGCCGACGACGCCGAGCACGGTCGCCGCCCGGACGTTGATTTCAAACCGGTACAGGGCGACGGACGCAAACTCCGGCAAGACCTGCGGGAGGACGGCGTAGAAAAAGACCGCCAGCCGGCCGGCGCCGGCCGCCTCCAGCGCTTCGACCGGCCCGGGGTCGATGTTTTCCACCGCCTCGGCGTAAAGCTTGCCGATCATGCCGATCGAATGGACGGCGATGGCCAGCACGCCGGCAAACGGACCGGGGCCGACGGCGACCAGGAACAGGATGGCGAGGATGAGCTCGGGAAACGTCCGGATGGCGGACAGCACGCCTTTTCCGGTCGCCGGCACGATATCGAAGCGCCGGCCGCGCGAGGCAGCCCAGAAGGCGAAGGGGACGGCGAGGACGGCGGCCGCCGCCGTGCCGAGGAAAGCCATTTCGATGCTCTCCAGGAGGCGGAGGAAGGCTTCGCCGGCATACGACCATTCCGGATGCATCATGCCGAGAAGCATGTTTTTCGCCATGAGGAGGCCCTGGGCGAGGCCGCGGGTGCCGAGGTCGAGATCCTGAAGCGTCCAGCCGTACAGGAGGATGAGGATCAGGGCGATGAGGGCAGCCCGCCGGCGCCGCCGGCCGGCGGCCGGATCTCGGGGCAGCGGGCGGTCCGGGGCGATCATGCGATCCGCCTCCTTAGGCTCTGACTCAGCGCTTCGATGAGGAGGACGACGGCGAAGATGAGAAGGATGATGCTCGCCGCCTTGTCGTACTGAAGGAGCTTCATGGCGGTGTTGAGCATGACGCCGATGCCGCCGGCGCCGACGAGGCCGAGGACGGTCGCCGCCCGGACGTTGATCTCAAAGGTATACAGGGTGTAGGAGATGAACGCCGGAAGCACCTGCGGCACGACGGCGTAGCCGAAGAGGACCGGGCGGCTGGCGCCGCCGGCCCAGAGGGCTTCCAGCGGCCCCGGATCGATCGCCTCGACGGCCTCGCTCGTCAGCTTGGCGATGATGCCGAAGGAGAACACCGTGATCGCAAGGATGCCGGCGGTCGGCCCGAGGCCGACGAGGGCGACGAACAGGGCGGCAAAGAGCAGTTCCGGGATCGTCCGGAGGACGTTCATCACGCCCCGGGCGAGGCCGTAGACGAACCGGTTCGGCGTGACGTTCCGGGCGGCGGCGAAGATGACCGGGACGCTCATCAGGGCGCCGAGCGTCGTGCCGAGGACGGCCATGCGGATCGTCTCGAAGACGGCCGGAAGGACCTTCAGCATGTACGGCCAGTTCGGCGACAAAAACGCCCGGAAAAGCCGCAGCATGGGGCCGCTCCCGGAGACGAGCCGGCCAAAGTCGAGCCCGAGGTGCCACCCCGAGGCGACGAGGGCCGCGGCGAAGAGCAGGGCGGACGCCCACCGCTTGTAGGCGCGCGGCGGCCGGGGAAGGGCCGCTTCCGGCGGCTTGAGCGTTCCTTTCACGGGAGCACCGACCTTTCACCGGAGCGCTCCATCACGGGAGGATCGCCGGCCGGAACCCCGTCGGGAAGGCGGAACGCCGACATGCCGGGGGCCGGCGGCGCAGGGGGAGGCGCCGCGGCAAGCCGTCCGCCGGCCGACGCGCCGGGTCCCGGGCCGGGATCCGGCTTGCGGTCCGTCGCCGGCACAGCTTTGGCCGGCGCCTCAGTGGCCGCGCCGAACTCGGGGCGCCGGTCTGCCGCCGGCGTCCCCTCGGCCTTTGTTCCGCCTCCGGGCGTCCATCCGGCAGAGGCCAGTTCCCGACCGTAGATCTCGGCGAAGACGTCGTCCGTCGCTGCCTCGACCGGGCCGTCGAAGACGATCCGGCCGGCCTTGAGGCCGATGATGCGGTCGGCGAACCGCCGGGCGAGGTCGACGACGTGGAGGTTGACGACGGTCGTGATGCCGAGCTCCCGGTTGATCCGCTTGAGGTCGTTCATGATGACGTCGGTCGTCACCGGATCCAAGCTCGCCACCGGCTCGTCCGCCAGGAGGATTTTCGGCTGCTGGGCGAGGGCCCGGGCGATCGACACGCGTTGCTGCTGGCCGCCGGAAAGCTGATCCGCCCGGACGAACGCCTTGTCCTCGAGGCCGACCCGCCGGAGGGCGTCGAAGGCGAGGCGGAGGTCGGCTTCGGGAAAAAGGCCGAGGATCGACCGCCAGGCCGGGTGATAGGCGACCCGGCCGGCGAGGACGTTCCGGAGAACGCTCATCCGCCTGACGAGGTTGAAGCTCTGGAAGACCATGCCGATGTCCCGGCGCATCCGCCGAAGTTCCTTCGGCCCGGCCTGAACGATCGAGCGGCCGTCGATCAGGATGTCCCCCTCGGTGATGTCGACGAGGCGGTTGATCGACCGGAGCAGGGTCGACTTGCCGGCGCCGCTTAAGCCGACGATGACGACGAATTCGCCGCGGCCGATCGTGAGGTTCACCCCGTCCAGCCCGACGGTGCCGTTCGGGTAGACCTTTCGCACGTTCTGAAATTCAATCACGGCCATTCGCTCCTTTGCGTCGTCGGTTCTTCGGCTTCGGAGCGGAAGGCGGCGCCGTCCCAAAACGCGCCTGCCGCCGACCGTTCGGCCGGCGGTCGAGGCGGCGAGAAGCGGCGGTCATTGATTCAGCAACCGGTCCGCCTCCCGCACGACGTCGAAATCGCTGTCCTGCGCCGGGGCGTAGCCTTCGTGGTTGTAGATGTCCCGGATAACCTGCTTGCCTTTTTCGTCCTGGGCGATGTCGAGAAAGGCCTGCTTGATTTTGTCCTTCCATTCGTTCGGGAGGTTCGTGCGGACGGAGACGGTGTCGTTCGGGATCGGGTCCGTGTAGGCGAGGATGCGGGTTTTGTCCATGACGGCCGGATCGGCTTTCTGGACGATCGTCCGGGCGTCGTCGAAGCTGAAGGCGGCGTCGACGTCGCCGCGGAGCAGGGCGAGGATCGTCTTGTCGTGGCCGCCGGCTTCGACCATCGTCACGTCCTTCTCCGGGTCGATGCCGTTTTTCTTCAGGAGGACGACCGGGTAGACGTAGCCGGACGTCGACTGAGGGTCGACGTAGGCGATCTTTTTCCCCTTGAGGTCGGCGATCGCCCGGATCGGGGAATCGTGGGCGACGACGATTTGCGCCCGGTAGGTGTCCGAACCGTTCCGGACGGCCTTCAAGAGGACGTCGGCATACCCCTTTTCCTTGGCCGTGACGTAGCCCTTCGGGTTCAGGAAGCCGATGTCCACCTGTCCGGCGCCCATGCCTTCGATGACGGCGGTGTAGTCGCTCCCGACGAACACTTCCACCGGGACGCCGAGCTTCTCGGACAGAAGGTCGGCGAGGGGCTTTGCCTTGGCGTCGAGGTTTTCTGCCTCCTGCGACGGGACGAGGCCGACGACGAGCTTCTTCGGTTCAGAACCGGCGGTGTTCTGGCCCCCACCGCAGGCGGCAAGCAGGACGGTCAGGGCGGCGAGAACGACGGCGGCCGCGGCGAGGACGGCCGGAAACGAGGAGCGACGCAATTCATTTTCCCCCTTTCTGGAAAGTTGTAGATGACGAGCCTATTGTAGCATAAAGAATGTGAAGCCATGGTCAACGAACTGTAAACGATCTGTAAAGCCGAGCGAACAATCGGTCTATTTTCCGTCGCGCTTTTCCGGGCAGCCCGGCGCGGCGCGGGATCGATCCGCACGCCTCCACGTCCTCTTTTCCGGGCCCCCCGACCTTTTTCAGGGGAAACCCGGCTTGACACATCCCGGGTTTCTCCTATAATCTTAGTTTGAACAAGACCAATACCTGTATGGGTATTAATTGGTCGAGGCATCCGCGCGTTGCGGATGTTCGTCCGAAGGGGGCGAAAAAACGCATGTTTTCGCGGCAACCGGCAGGCATCCCGGAGATCACGCCGGATGAGCTGAAGGCGCGGCTTAAGCAGGGGGAGGACCTCCTCATCATCGACGTTCGGGAGCCGATGGAGGTTGTCACGGGCAAGATCCCGGGCGCGATCAACATCCCGCTGTCTCAGCTTCCCCGCCGGCTCCATGAGATCGATCCGGAAAAGGAAGCGATCCTTGTCTGCCGGAGCGGCAGCCGGAGCTTTTACGCCGCCCAGTTCCTTCAGGCGAACGGTTTTTCCAAGGTAAAAAACCTGGCCGGCGGCATGATCAGCTGGGACGGGGAGATCGAGTAGGCGTCGGCTGCCTGACAAAAGCCGTGCCGCGGAAGCGGCACGCTTTTTTAAGGAGGAGGGGCGATGACGCTTGGTCTTGGCGTGACGCTCTTTTGGATCGGCTTCGTCGGGTCGTTCATCTCCGGCCTCGTCGGGATCGGCGGGTCGATCGTCAAGTATCCGATGCTCCTCTACATCCCGCCGCTTCTCGGCGTCGGGTCCTTTACGGCCCACGAGGTGTCGGGCATCAGCGCGGTCCAGGTGTTTTTTGCCACGCTTTCCGGCGTCTTTGCCCTCCGGAAGGAAAAGGTGCTGAACAAGCCCCTCATCGCCACGATGGGCGTCGCCATCATCATCGGGAGTTTCGTCGGCGCTTTCGGGGGAAAGTTTTTGAGCGGCGATGCCATCAACTTCGTCTACGCCGTGCTGGCGACGATCGCGGCGGCGATGATGTTCGTGCCGAAAAAAGGGCTTGACGACGTTCCGCTCGAGCAGGTGACGTTCAGCCGGCCGCTGGCGGCCGTGTCGGCGTTTTTGGTCGGCGTCGCCTCCGGCATCGTCGGCGCCGCCGGCGCGTTTATCCTCGTGCCGGTGATGCTCCTCGTGCTGAAGATCCCGACGCGGATGACGATCGCGACGTCGCTTGCGGTGACGTTCATCTCGTCGATCGGCTCGACGGTCGGGAAGGTGCTGGCGGGCGACGTGCTCTTTTGGCCGAGCGTGATCATGATCGTCGCCAGCGTCCTCGCGGCTCCGATCGGCGCGCGGCTCAGCACGAAGGTGAACACGAAGGTGCTGCAGGGCATCCTCGCCGTCCTCATCGTGGCGACGGCGGGGAAGATCTGGTCGGATATGCTGTTTTGACCTCGCGGTGACAAAGGCGGCCGTCGATCCCGGATCGCCGCGAAGATCCGGGCGGAGTGGCCGCTTTGGCCCTAGGGGCGATCGGGGGGCGGATCGGGTCAGGGGTTTTACGGATGGGCGCTTTGTTTTACAATAACGACGAAAAGCCCCGACGCTCGGCCGGACGGGCGTCGTGCGGGCCGGGATGGAGAAAGGAGCGATGGCGATGTTCCACTATACCGTCGAGACGACGAAGTCCGTTGAGGAAGCGATCGCCGCCCTTGGCGAGGCGCTCAAGGAACACCGCTTCGGCATCCTCTGGCAGCTCGACCTCACCGAGACGCTCCGATCCAAAGGGCTGGCGATGGACCGGCCGTACCGGGTGCTCGAAGTGTGCAACCCGCACGAGGCCAAAGCGGCGGTCGATACGGCGGTCGAAGCCGGTTACTTCCTCCCGTGCAAGATCGTCGTGTACGAAGACGGCGGGAAGACGAAGATCGGCCTGCCGAAACCGCCGGTGCTCATGGACCTCGTCGAGCGTCCGGAGCTCCGGCCGATCGCCGAGCGGGTCGAGCAAGCCCTCATCCAGGCGATCGAGGCGGCGAAGTGAGGCGCGATTCCGAGGCATCGGGGCGGCCGGAAGAGACGTTCGTTCGGGACGCGACGGGAGGCACGCCATGGGACGCCGGTTTGATCCGCGCCGCGCCGACCGCCTGATGGCGCCGGAGCGCCGGGAGGCGCTCCGGCCGGAGGCGCTTCTGGACCTGCTCGCCATCGGTCCGGCGGACGATGTCGCCGACGTCGGGTGCGGGCCGGGTTTTTTCACCCTGCCGGCGGCCCGGCGGACCCGGGGCACCGTCTACGGCATCGATATCGCGCCGGAGATGCTCGAACATCTGGCGGAAAACGCCCGATCGGCGGGGGCATCGAACGTCCGTCCGGTGCGCTCGCCGGCGGCGCCGATCCCCCTGCCGGATCGCGCCGTCGATCGGGCGATCGCCGCCTTCGTGCTGCATGAAGTGCCGGATCTTTCCGCGGCCTTGGCGGAGATCCGTCGGCTTCTTCGGCCGGGCGGCCGGCTCCTCGTCGTCGAGTGGGACGCTCGGCCGATGCCCGTCGGTCCGCCCCTCGAGGAGCGGCTCCCCCGGGAGCGGCTGCTTGCGGCGCTCGCGGCGGCGGGCTTTCGCGCCGAGGCGGCCGACCACCCGCCCCACGCCTATCGCGTCCTGGCGGAGGTCTGAGGTCGGACCGCCGGGTGTGCGGATGGGCGGTGGCGCGCCGATCGCCGATCTCCTTCCCCCGGGCGGGAAGGGGATTTTTGTTTCGGACGGATCGGCCGGGGAGGCGCGTTGCCGCCAGGGGCCATCAGGCCGGCGCCGAAGGCGGGATGCGACGTTCGGCGCTTCCGGCGCCGGCGATGAGGACGACGGCGAGCAGGATGGCGGCGGCGCCGATCGTCTGCCCGGCGGTGAGCCGGTCGTGGAACACGAAGCGCCCGAGGACGAGGGCGACGACCGGTTCGACGGTGGCGAGCATCGCCGCCCGGCCGGCCTCCATCCGCCGAAGCCCTTCGGTGTACAGGAGATAAGCGAGGGCCGTCGGAAAGAGCCCGAACAGAAGGACGATTCCGAGGACGTCCGGGCGGGCGATGAGCGCCGCCTTTTTCCAGAGGGCGGTCGGAGCGGCGAGGGCGAGAAAGGTGACGGCGAACGTATAAAGGACGATCGTCTGCGCCGGGAGACGGCCGGCCAGCGGCTTGGCGAACAGGCTGTAGAGGGCATAGGCAAAGCCGGAAAGGAGGCCGAGGAAGACGCCTTCCGCCGGCGGCGGCTGAATTGAGGCGGCCGTGCTGCCGAGGCCGGAGACGAGGGCGGCGCCGACGGTCGAAAGCCCGAGGGCGATGGCCTTCCGGCCGGTGATCGGCTCCTTGAAAAAAAGCCGGCCGAGGAGGACGACAAACGCCGGCCCGGTGTAGAGGAGGGTCGCGGCGATTGAAAGGGAGACGAGGTCGATCGCCTGAAAATAGGCCCAGTTGAAGAGCGCCATGCTGAGGACGCCGGTGCCGAGGAAAGACGGCCACGCCCATCGCGGGGCGGCGAGGGCGGCCGGCGCCCGAACGGCGAGGACGCCGCCGAGCCAGAGGACGGTCGCCGCGGCCCGGAGGGCGACGATCTCGAGGGCCGTAAAGCCCCGTTCCTGCAGGCGGTGGACGAAAAGGCCGAGGGTGCCCCAGAGGGCGGCGGCGATGAGGACGAAGAGGGCGCCGGCGGCCGGGGACCGCGGGTTCATGGCGTTCTCCTTTCTCTTCGGCCAGGTTCCGCTTTCGATCAGACCGATTGTAGCATGGAGGGGAGGGGGCGAAAAGCGCCCGGCGGAAGGTTCGGGGCGTCCGGGCGGACGGCCCGACGACGAGGAGGCTTCCGCGCCGCCTCCTTCCGGCTAAAGCTCCGGTCGCCGACGGCCGATACATCCGGCAAAGCGCCGGTGAAGACGGCGGGTGCCCAGACGTCGGAAGGAGGGAGGGCGGATGGAGATCGGGCGCGCCGGCGCCCCGGGCCTCTCACCGGTCGCCCGGCCGGACGCTGCGCCGCCGGTGCCGACGGTTCGAAGCGACGATCCTTCTCCGGGAAAACCGCAGAAGGAGGCCGAGACGGCCGGCGGCGGGTCGTTTCTCTCGCCGGACGAAGTGCGGCGGGTCGTCGACGGGATGAACGTCATCCTGGAAAAAAGCGGCTCCCACCTCAAATACACCTGGCACGAAAAGCTCGGCGAATATTACGTCCAGATCATCGACGACCGGACGAACGAAGTGATCAAGGAAATTCCGCCCAAGAAGTGGCTCGACCTCGTCGCCGCGATGTACGAGCAGCTCGGCTGGATCATCGACCAGCGGATCTGAAGGGCCTTCGGCCCGGCGAAACGAAACTCGGACAAAACGGGAAAGCCGACGGAAGGAACCGGCGAAAGGAGGGGGAGGATGGTCTTCGGCCCCATCGGCGCCGGCGGATCGGCCGGCCCCGGCGACATCGGCGACGTCCGGCACTTCTCCGGCCTCGTCTCGGGCCTCGACACCGAAGGGATCATCAAAAAGCTCATGGCCGTCCAGCGGAAGCCGCTCGATCAGCTCCTCCGGGACAAGCAGTGGCTCACCTGGCAGCGGGAAGCGTACCGGGAAGTCAACCGGAGCCTGCTCGCCTTCCGGGATGCCCTGTCGGCGCTTCGCCTGACCGGGACGTACCGGCAGCAAAAGGCGCTTCTCAGCCGGGACGACCTCGTCGGCGTCACGGCGACCGGCGCCGCCGTTCCGGGCGTGCACTCGCTCCGCGTGAACCGGCTGGCGAAACCGGCGACGGTCGTCGGAAATGCGGTCGCCGGCCGCGCCGCCGGGACCGCGCCGACCGATCCGCTCGGGAAACAGTTCGGCATCGCCGACACGGCGACGCTTGAATTTACGCTGACCTTAACCGATCCCTCGGGCAATCCGCTCGGCAAGGCCACGGTGACCGTGACGGATGCCGGCACGAAGACGATCGCCGATATCGTCCAGGCGATCAACGCCGCCGCCTTTACCGACCCGAACACGAATCAGCCGGTCGACTACGGCGTTCGGGCGTCGTACGATCCGACCCTCGACCGGCTGTTCGTCCAGACGCGGCAGATGGGGGACCTCGTCCTGACCCTGGAGGACGTCACGACCGCAACCGGCGCCTCGGGCGACGTCGGCGTCGTCGCGAACCTCTTCGGCGCCCCCGTCGATTCCGCCACTGGGAAGGCAACGCTCACCGGGACGCCCGGCCAGACGGCGGAGGTCGTCCTGGACGGGGCGACGCTCACGTTTGCCGACAACCGCTTTGCCGCCTTCGGCCTTGACTTCGTCTTAAAAGGCGCCGACGCCGGCGCCGAGACGACGATCACCGTCGTCCGGGACACCGATGCGATCGTCGATCGGGTGCTCGACTTCGTCAAACGGTACAACGACCTCCTGGACGATCTGAACCGGCGCCTCACCGAGCCCCGCTACCGGGACTACCCGCCCCTGCTCGACGACGAAAAGGCGCAGATGAGCGAAAAACAGATCGAGGAATGGGAAAAACGGGCCAAAAGCGGCCTCCTCGCCCGGGATCCGCTTCTCGAGCGGCTCGTGACCGAGATGCGCCGGGCGGTGACGACGCCGGTGGTGATCGGCGACCAAACCGTCTCCCTCGCCGACATCGGCATCACGACCGGGAGCTGGTGGGACCGGGGCCGCCTCGTCGTCGACGAAGGAAAGCTCCGGGCGGCGGTGGCGGAAGACCCGGAGCGGGTGGCGGCGCTTCTTTCGCAAAAGCTCGCTTCCGGCGCGCCGGACGCGGAGAACCGGGATCCGTTCCATCCGCAAAAAGGCCTCGCCGTCCGGCTGTACGACGTCGTCGGCGCGGCCATCAACCGGTTCGTCGACCGGGCCGGCCGGGACGGCGTCTCGATCGGCGACCAGAGCGTCCTCGGCCGGGCGCTCACCCGCCTCGACGGCCGGATCGATGAGATGACCCGGCGCCTCAAGGCGATCGAAGACCGGTACTGGCGGGAGTTTACGGCGATGGAACAGGCGATCCAGCGGGCCAACGTCCAGAGCCTCTGGCTGATGCAGGCGTTCGGCGGCGGGGCGTAGCCGACGGGCGTCGGCGCGGCCGGATGTTGGGGCCCGAAAGGGGACGTGCGATGTACGGCGGAGCGATGCAGTATCGCATGAATCAGGTGCTCACGGCGCCACCGGAGGAACTCGTCCTCCTTTTGTACGACGCGGCGATCAAAAGCGGCCGGCAGGCGGTCCGGGCGATCGCCGAGCGAGACTTTGCCGCCGCCAACGACCGGCTGATCCACATGCAGGAGGTTCTGGCCGCCCTCATCCGGGGGCTCGATCTCGAGCGGCCGCCGGCCCGGGAGCTCTACCAGCTGTACGACTTCATGACCCGCCACCTGATCGCCGCCAACTTGAAAAAAGACGCGCAAAACGTCCAGGACGTCCTGGCGCTCCTCGAAGACCTCCGGGAGACGTGGGCGCAGGCGATCCGCCTCGCCCGGGCCGAAGGGGCGGCCGACCGGGCGGCCGCGCCGGACGACGGGCGGGCCTAAATCGCCGGATACCTCTGACCGGACCGGCGGCGGAGAGATCCGGCCGGACCGTCCGAGCGGTCGGTTCGGCCGGCCGCCCCGGAGGCCTTCGGCGGGAAGGAGGGGGCGAATGGAGGAACGGGATCGCCCGGGCGACCGCGCCGGCGCCCCGGACGCCTGGCGGGCGCTCACCCGGGCGGCGATCGAGGCGGCCCGGGCGGGAGACGTCGCCGCCGTCGAGCGGGCCCTCCGCGAGCGGGACCGGTGGATCGCCCGGACCGACCCGGCAGCGGTCGCCGGCTGGCCGGAGGGGGAACGGCAGGCGGCGCTGGCCGATGAGACCACCCTGCGGGCGGCGCTGGTCGAGCTTCGCGATGCCCTCGCCCGCCGGGGGGAGCGCCTCGGCCGGCAAAAACAAGCGGCCCGCTACGATCCGGCCGGCGACGCGGTCGGCGGTTTTTTCGACGATCGGGGGTGAGGCGATGCGGGCGACCTTCGAGGCGGCGCGGCCGGGCGGCGGCTGGCGGACGGCGGAGCTCGCACAGGCGCTCGGGGTCCGGTCTTTTCATCCGGCGGCCGAAACGACGTCCGAGGCGACGGCGACGGGCGCAGGCTTTCGGGCGGCGCTTCTTCTCGCCGACGGGCATCCGCTGAGCGGCCTTTGGGCGGAGCTCGAGGCGGCGGGGCGGCGCCTCGTCACCGAGCGTTCGCCGGCGGCCCTTGCCCGCTATCGGGCCGTCGTGCAAGCGTTCGTCGCCCGGGCCCTCGACGAGGTGGAACCGGCTACGGAGACGACCGTCTCCGGCGGCCGGGCGCGGCGCTTTCGCCTCGTCCGGCGGATCGACGCGGCCCTTCTTCGGCTCGCCGAGGCGCTGACCGTCGCGCCGGCGGTCGAACTCCTCGCCGCCCTCGGCGCGCTGGAGGGGCTGCTTTTGGATCTGATCGCCTGACGACGCCGGGGCGGCGTTGCGCCGGGCGCGGATCGGCGTTAAAATGGGGGGGCCGTGTCGGCGCAAGGAGGTGCAGCGCAGATGAACGGCGGCTCCCTTCCCCGGTTCGTCGCCGTCGAGGGGCCGATCGGCGTCGGCAAGACGACGCTCGCCGGCCTGATCCACCGGGAATTCGGGCACCACCTGCTCCTCGAGACGGTGGCGGAAAACCCGCTCCTCCCGCTCTTTTATCGGGATCGAGCCCGGTGGGCGTTCCACATCGAGACGTTTTTTCTCATCGACCGGATGGAACAGCTCGAGGCGATCCGGCCCGTGCTCGCGATCCGGCCGGTCGTCAGCGATTACCACATTTTAAAGAATCTTATTTTTTCTCAGGAGACGTTGACCCCGGCCCAGTACGCGAAGTACGAGACCCTCTACCGGATCTACGTCCGGGACCTGCCTCGCCCGGACGTCATCATCTATCTCGAGGCCGGGCTTTCCACGCTTCTGAAACGGATCCAAGCGCGCGGCCGGCCGTATGAACGGGACATGGACCCGGCCTACCTCGATCGCATCCGCCGGCGCTATGCGGCCTACTTTGCCGACGCGGAGAAGCGGCATCCGGAGGCCCGGATCGTGAGGCTGGATACCGAGCGGCACGACTTCGTCCACGATCCGGCGGCCTACCGGTTCGTCATGGAGACGCTGGTGGCCGTGCTCGCGCCGCCGTCCGCCCGACCGGGCCTCGGCGGCGTCTAGACGGAGAGGAGCGAAAGCGGTGCAGGTGGTGGCCGTCGCCGGGATGGTCGGGGTCGGTAAGACGACGCTCGCCCGTCGGCTGGCGGAAGCGTTTGGCTATCGCCTGCTCGGCGAGCGGGCGTCGACCAATCCGTATCTGGAGGACTATTACGCCGACTTTAAGCGCTGGAGCTTTAGCGTTCAGGTGTTCTTCCTCGCCGAACGCCTTCGCGGGCTCGCGGAAGCCCGCCGCGCCGGCGTTTCGGTCGTCCAGGACCGGACCGTCTATGAAGATGCCGAGATTTTTGCCCGTCTGCACCACGAGACGGGTCACATGGACGAGCGCGACTGGCAGACCTATCGCCTGCTGTACGAGACACTCGTCGATGATCCGACCTTTCGCCATCCGGACCTTGTCGTCTATCTCACCGGCAGTTTTGAAGCGATCTACCGCCGCATCCGGTGCCGCGGCCGCCGGGCTGAACTTTCGATGTCTCGGGCGTACTGGGAGGCGCTCTACCAGCGCTACAACGCCTGGATTCAGACGTTTCACCGCGCGCCGGTCGTCGCCGTGTCGATCGACGAATACGATCTTTTCACCGGTCGGGGCGTCGAGGCGCTTTTGACCCGGCTTGAGGCCGCCCTCCCGCCCCGGCGGTCGACCGCCCCGAAAACGGGTCCTCAACGGTTCATTCCGGGCGGATGATCCGTTCGTCCGTTCCGGCGGGTCGACCCGTTCGATCGTCCCGGAAGGGTCGGGCCGCCCGGCCGTTCCGGGGATTCGATCCGCTCGGCCGATCCGGGGAGGCCGATCCGTTCGGTCGCCCCGGTGGACCGCCGGGTTCGGCCGCCTTCGGTCGAAGGTCGGCGCGGAAGGTCGGCCTCCCGGGGGCGAGGCCCGGCCGTCAGGGCCGGTGGCGGCGTTTGGCCGGCGGGAGGTAGTCGATGTGGAATTCGACGTCCCGGAACCGCTTCGGCAGCATGAGCAGCCGGTGGACGACGAAGCCCATCGACAGCCGATCCCACCACGAAGAAAGCGGCCAGCCGAAGTGGACGACGAGCGGACGGTCCGGGAAGGCCGCCCGGATCTTGGCGAGGATGGCCTCCATTTCCTGGACGGTCCCCCAGAGGTTCGAATACGACAGGATGAAATGCCCCGGTCCCCGTCGTTTCGGCGGCCGGAGGCGCAGGGGCGACAGGGTGATGACGACCTCCCGGCCGTCCGCCGGGACGTATTCCCGCGGCCGAGCGAAGCGGACGTCGAGGCGGCCGGCGGGCCGGGCGGCGAGGGCGGAGAGAAGTTCGTCGACCGTCTGGTACCGGCGCTCGTAGCGGGCGTCGGGGTCGGCCCACCAGCGGGCGGCGGCCGCGCCGAGGGCGACCAACGAGGCCGCCGCGGCGGCCCAAAGGGCGGTGCCGTGCGGTTTGGAGGAGGCGACGTAGACGAAGGCGGCGAAAAACGCGACGATGAGGAAGAGATTTTTCGCCAGGCTCGTCCGGTAGCGCCGCATGCGGGCGTATCCTTCGGTGATGCGGAAGGTGACCAGGCCGAGGAGGTTCAGGACGAAGCTGGCCAATAGTCCGATGGCAAACATGTCGGCGATCAGGTTCGCCGAACCGGCGGTGATGAGGATGAGGACGGTGAAGGCGCCGGCGAGAAAGAGGATGATCCGGTGGTGGACGCCGAAGCGGTTGGTCCGGAGAAGGGCGGCGAGGCCGTAGCGCTCGGCGATGACGGTGATGAGCTCGGTGCCGCCGACGAAGGCGGTGTTCATGGCAAAGGCGAGGGCGAGGGCGGCGGCGAGGATCATGGCGACGGCCATCGGCGCGCCGCCGACTTCGAGGGCGTAGGTGGCGACGAGGCCTTCGACGTGGGCGCCGGGGTCCGGCACGTGGGCGAGGGCGAGGATGCCGACGGCCGGGATGAGGAGGCCGTTGAGGACGACGAGGAAGCGGTAGGCCTGGCGGATCGTCTGCCAGTTTTCGACGACTTTTTGCGTCTGTAGCACCGTCTCGATGCCGGAGTAGGCGAGAATCGTGGAACCGACGCCGACGACGAGGGCTCCCAGCGCCGGAACGAGGCCCCGTTCGCCGAAGGTGGCCGCCGGACGGAGAAGGCCGGCTTGGATGCGGCCTGTGGCGGCGCCGTCCAAGGCGCCGGCGCCGAGCATCACCGCGGCGACGAGGGTGACGCCGAGGAAGAGGAAGACGGCAAAGGTCGTCCAGACGTTCGTCCGGATGCCGGCGAGGTTGAGGGCGGTCAGAAGCCAGACGATGGCGAGGGCGAGGGGAAGCTTGATCGGTGCGAGGAGGCCGAAGACGGCGGCGGCGTTTTCGACGGCGCTCACCGCCGAAAGGGCCGCCATGTTGACGTAGTCGACGAGGATCGAGGCGACGGCGACCATCGACAGCGTCCGGCCGAAGACGAGGTAGGTGAGGGTGTAGACCCCTCCGCCCTTTTGGCCGAGGCCTTCCAGCACCTCGGCGATCTCCGTCATGCTGAAGGCATAGAGGGCGATGAGGACGGCGGTCAAGACGAGGTAGAACATCGCGTCGTAACCGACGTAGCGAAACGCTTCGCCCGGCCCGTAAAACACCGAGGCGAGAAGGTCCATCATCGCGACGGCGGAGATGCCGACGAAGCCGACGTACGTCCGGCCGCCCCGGGCGTAGGTGATGCCGCCGCGGGCGGCGAGGGCGAGCATCAGGGCGGCAAAGAGGGCCGCGCCGCCTAGGGCGAGCGGCCAGAGTCCGCTTGCCTGCAAGGGGAACGCTCCTTTCACCGGCCGAGGGCGAGGCGAAGGATGTAAAGAACGACGAAATGGGCGGGGTAGTAGGCGTACGGCACCCACCACGGGCCGCGGGGAAGGCCGAGGGGAAGCCGCGCAAGGAGCCAGAGAAGCGGGACGGTGAGCCAGGCGCCGAAGGTGAGGGCGAGCTCGGCCGGGGTGCGGCCGGGCTGGACGTTGAGGGCGAGCCAGACGGCGAAGAGGGCGGCCCCGTTCGCCAGCCGTTCAAGCGGCGGCGCCCCGGGTTTGGCTTCCGCAAGGCGCGCCGAAAGGACGACGGCAAGCACCCCCGCCACCCCGTAGTCGACAAAGGGGGCCAGGAGGAAGACGGCCCCCAGCTCGATCCAGGCCCGGCGCCGAAGCGCGTCCCACGCCAGCGCCCCCAGCAGCAGGGTGAAGAGGATGTTCCAGTAAAGAAGGACCGGACGGCCGGCATACGTCGGCCAGAAGAAGACGACAAACCCGAGCTGAGCGACGAGGGCAAAGGGGATAAGCCGCCGGACGTAGCGGCGGACGGGAAACCCCCGGGCGAGGGAGGCCCCCATGAAGAGGGCGAAGATCGGGTAGACGACCCGGCCCGGGAGCCGGAGCCAGAGATCGCCCGGCGCCGTCCACGCCGCCCAGTGGTCGAACGCCATCAGAAGCAGGGCGATCCACCGGACGAGTTCCCGGCGGGGACCGGTGGGAAAAAGAAACGCCCCCCACCCGCCGCCCGCAGCGGCCGTTCGGCCGCGCTCATGACCGGGGGGTGCGGGACGGGAAGGCGATGCGTTCGGGCCCGAAAGATCCGCCACGTTGACCGCCCCTTTCCTCTTCCGTATTGTACCACGTTCCCGGAAGGCGGCCAACGCCGGGGAAACGGCGGCCCGCGCGGGGGGCGAAAAGGGGCCTGGCCCTCCTATCCTTTGAGGCCGGCGTCCGCCCCGATCGCCCGCCGGGCCCTTCCCCAGGCGGCGAAGAGGAAGAAGAGGGCGATGAGGGGCCCGACGACGATGAGCGTGCCGGCCGCGGAAAGCTGCCAGTTGGCGCCGGCCTCGGCCGCCTGCGTGAATTTCGCCAGGCCCACGGTCACGGGTCGGACCGCGTCGTCGTCCGTCACGATGAGCGGCCAGAAAAACTCGTTCCAGTGATAGCTCACGGAAAAGAACAGGAAGGCGAGAAGGCTCGGCAGCGCCAGAGGAACGTAGACGTGCCGGAGCACCTGGACGAGCGAGGCGCCGTCGATGCGGGCGGCATCTTCATACGCCTGCGGGACGCTTCGAAACGCCTGCCGGAGCAAAAAGACCGCCATCCCGGAGCCGAAGTAAGGGAGCATGATCGCCCACAGGGTGTTCAAAAGGCCGAGGGCTTTCATCGTCAGATAGTTCGGCAGGACGAGGGCGTTCATCGGCAGCATCATCTGGAGCAAAAAGAGGAAAAAGAGGGCGTCGCGGCCGAAGAACCGAAGCCGCGCAAAGGCGTAAGCGGCCGGGACGGCGAGGAGCACCTGAACGAGCGCGACGACGACGACGATGACGAAGGTGTTCAGGTAGTACCGGCCGAACGGAGCGTACGACCACGCGGCGGCGAGGGCCTCGACGGTGAGGCGGGAAGGCAGAAGGCTCCGGCCGACGCTTTCGTCGAGGGGCCGGAAGGCCGTGACGGCGGTCCAGAGAAGGGGAAGCGCCCAGACGATCGCCAAAACGACGGCGATCCCCGTCGCGGCGGCCGCTCCGAGGGCGTCCGGGCGAAACCGGAACCGTCCGGCGCGGTCGGCCCTGAGCGCGAAAGCGGCCCGCGGCCGCCCGGACGAAACCGAACCGGGCGCGGCCGCCTCGTCTTCCTCCGCTTTCGACTCCGCTCCGATGGATCGTCGTGCTCCCGCCGCATCGGTCCTCCCGGCGTCTGCCCGATTCTCCCCGGCCGCCCCGGTCCTTTCGCCGGCCGCCCGATTCCCCTCGGCCGCCGTTTTTCTCCCGCCTGATGGATGGGGCGTTCCCCCTTCCGGAGCCTCGGCCCCGCCGCCCGCCGGAGCCGCTTTGCCTTCCGCCGGCGGGGCTTCGGGGACGACCCAACTGCGTTCAAGCGACACCGTCATCCCTCCCGAAAAGCCGCTCCAGGCCGTAGACCTGGACGCCCGCGATGAGGCCGGCCAGGACGAGGAATACGGCGGCCGTGGCGGCCGCCCGCGGCCAGTCGCCGTAGAAAAAGGCGGTCAGGTACATCTGATAGAGAAGCAGATTGGTGGCGTTGTTCGGGCCGCCCTGCGTCATGACGAAAATCGGGTCGATCGTGCTCAGGGCGTGCAGGAGGCTGACCGTTCCGACGAAGATGATCGTCGGCCAAAGAAGCGGCAGACGGATCATGAGCGTGAGACGCCCTTCCCCGGCGCCGTCGAGGCGGGCCGCCTCTTCGACGTCTCTGGGGATCGTCGAGAGGCCGGCGAGGAACACGAGAAGGTTGAACCCCATCTCGCGCCAGATCTCCACGACCGCCAGGGCCCAGAGGGCCGTCTCCGGCTTTCGGAGCAGGGCCGGATCGGTCAAGCCGAGGCGGTCGGCGAGGACCGCGAGGAGGCCGTACTGAGGCGTGAACACGAACAGCCAGATCGCCGCCGCGCTCACCACCGGAAGCGCCAGCGGGAGCACCCAGACCCCTTCGAGCGCTCGCCGAAATCGCCTCGGCCGGCCGTGGATCCAGAGGGCGAGGAAAAACGCGATCGCCATCGCCGGAAGGGAGGAGTAGGCGAGAAAACGAAGCGTCGCCCCGAGGGAGAGCCGGAAGACGGGATCCCTCCAAAGATCCCCGAATGCGCGGCCGATGCCGCCTTCCGCGGTTCCCGCCAAAAGAAGCGTCTTCAGCACCGGATAGGTGCTGAAGACGGCGACGAAGAAAAGGGCGGGGGCGATGAGGGCGTACGGCAAAAGGCGCCGCCGGAAAGCCGCGCCGGCGGACGCGGCCGGGAGGGCGGCGCGCCGGAAGAGAGGCCGGGAAAGATCCGCCATCGCGTTCCCTCCCGCCGAGTCAGCGAGCGACTTTTTGCAGGATGCGGTCGGCGTCCTGCTGGGCCCGGGCAAAGGCGTCGTCGACGGTCGCCGCGCCGGTGAGGACCGCCTGGATCGCGTCCGCGACGATCTTTTGCACCTGCGGCCGCTGATAGGGGGCAAATTCGGGATGGGCGTATTCCAGCTGCCTCAGCGCGACTTCCGCTTGCGGCCGCTCGGCGACGTATTGTTTCCAGCGGTCGGTTTCCGTCGCCGCTTTCCGGACCGGCGCGTATCCGGTGTCGATGGACCAGCGGGCGGCGATTTCGGGGGAGACCATCCACTGGACGAAGGTCCAGGCCGCCTCCTTATGCGCCTCCGGAATGCCCTTCAGGATGTAGAAGTTGCCGCCGCCCGTCGGGACGCCGTACTGCTTGTCTTTCGGCAAGAAGGCGACGCCGACGTCGAAGTTGGCCTGTTTGAGGATGGCGCTCAGGCTTCCGGTGGAGTGATACAGGAAGACCGTCTTTCCGGCGGTGAAGTCGGTTGAGGCGGCGGACCAGTCGATCACGCCTTCCGGCATCACGCCCTCCCGATGGCTCAGGTCGACGAGCCACTGCATTGCCCGCTTTGCCGCCGGCGTGTCGACGAAGACCTTCGTCGGGTCGCCGTCATAGAGGCCCTGTCCCGCTTCGAGCGCCAGGGCTTCAAAAAGCCAGGTGCTCACGCCGGAGATGGGGATCTCGACCCCCCAGCGGGCGACCTTTCCGTTTTCCCGGCGCATCGTCTTCTTCGCCGCGTCGACGAGCTCATCCCACGTCTCCGGCGGCTTTTCCGGGTCGAGGCCCGCCTCTTTCAGAGCCGTCTTGTTGTAATACATGACCGGCGTGCTCCGCTGAAAGGGAATGCCCCACGTCTTGCCTTCCATCTGGGAGTTCAGCATGAAGGCGGGGAAAAAGTCCTGCGGGTCGAAGCGAAGGGCGGGGTCGGTTTTGGCAAAGAGGTCGTCGAAAGGCTGGATCGCGTCGATTTCCCGCAGGTAGGCGAGGTCCTGGGAGAGGGAAATGACCACGTCCGGCGGGTTGCCGCCTTTTAAGGCGGTGACGATTTTGGCCGTGTTGTCGGCGTAGTTGCCGGTGAAGACCGGTTTGACGCGGATGCCGGGATGCGTCCGGTTGAACTCGTCGACGAGGCCGTTCATGATTTCCGTGAGGGGACCGGTGACGCCGACGGGGTAGAAAAACGTAAGCTCGACCGGCCGGGAAGAAGCCGTTTCGGCCGGGGGAGCGCCGGCGCTTTGGGACGTCGGCGCTGCGTTCGTCGGGGCGCTGTCTCCGGTCGGCCGTCCGCCCTGACCGCAGCCGGCGGCGGCGAAGGAAAGGACGGCGACGAGAAGCAGCGCAAAAAGCCGCGGGCGGAAGATGGGGGGCATGACGGTGCCTCCTTTTGCCGCATGAAAGTCCGGACCGGCCAGAGGGGGCGGAGCGCGCCGCAAATGGAGATTAAGTGCTTAACCCGCGGCGCCCCGGTCTACCCTTCGGTCCCTCCCCCAGGATAGTCGAATACTGTCAAGAGGCGATGAAGACATTGTAAAGATGACGTAAAGGTTCGGTAAAAATGGCGCGAACCGTCGCTTCGTGCGCCGACCCGAAGCGCGGGCCGGACGCGCCGGAGGAAGCCGGCCGACCCGGCGATGGGGTCCGATTCACCGAACAAGGAAGCAAGGCATGATGGAAGGTATAATGAAAACAGGCCCTTTGCCGGAATCGCGGTTTGCGGATTCATGATCCGGAAAGGAGGCGAGGGGATGGCGGCATCCCGCGGCGGATCGGGGCGGCGGGCCATCCTCGTGAGCGCCTGCCTCCTCGGGCACCCGGTGACGTATACCGGCGACGACAACTTCGTCGACGACCCGAGGCTCCGGCGTTGGCTGGCCGAAGGTCGCGTCATCGCCGTCTGCCCCGAAGTCGCCGGCGGGCTTTCGACGCCGCGGCCGCCGGCCGAAATTCGCGGCGATCGGGTGGTGACGGTCGACGGTCGCGACGTGACCGAAGCGTTTCAAAAAGGGGCCGAAGCGGCCCTCGCCCTGGCGCGGCATTTTGACGTCGCCCTGGCCCTCCTCAAACAGTCGAGCCCGTCGTGCGGCAGCCGGCGGATCTACGACGGCACCTTCAGCGGCCGCAAGATCCCCGGCGAAGGGGTGACGGCCCGGAGGCTCCGGGAAGCCGGGTTCCTCGTCTTCGGGGAAGACGAGCTCGACCGGGCGGAGGCGGCCCTCCGGGCGGCGGAAGGGCCGTCGGCGAACGGACCTTCCGATGCCGAGCCGGAAGCGCCGAGGGGGGGTTAGACTTCGGCGCCCGACACTGCTAAAATAAAAAAGAAGCACGCCCAATCGCTCGGCGCCCGACGGGGCGCCGCCTTTGTGTTCTGGGGGGATGGTCGTGCGCGTCATCATGCGCATTCCGGAAAAAAAAGAGTTCACCTTTTCCGGTCCGAAAAAGGTGCGGGAGATCCTTCGGGAGCTCAAGATGAATCCCGAGGCGACGCTCGTCATCAAAGGGAATACGCTCCTTACGCTCGACGACGTCGTGGAGGACGGGGAGGAGATCGAAGTCCGTTCTGCCATCTCCGGGGGGTGAAGGCATGCGACTTTGCAAGGTGTGCAAGGCAAAGGCGGTGATTGAGCTTCCCCAGCACAACACCGCCTTCTGTCGGGAACATTTTCTCGCGTACTTCGAAAACCAGGTTCGGCGGGCGATTCAAGACTTTCGGATGTTTACGACGGAAGACCGGATCCTCGTCGCCGTCTCCGGCGGAAAAGACAGCCTCGTCCTCTGGGAGGTGCTCCTTAGGCTCGGCTACCGGGCCGACGGCCTTTACATCGACCTCGGCATCGGCGACTACTCCGCCGCCTCGCGGGAAAAGGCGGAGGCCTTCGCCGCCGCCCGGGGGGCGACGCTCCGGATCGTCTCTCTCAAGGAGCAGTACGACGTCACGGTGCCGGAGCTGGCCCGCTCGCTTCGGCGGCCGGCCTGTTCCGGATGCGGCCTCGCCAAACGGTATCTTTTTAACCTCGAAGCGGAGAAGGGCGAGTACGACGTCCTGGCGACGGGGCACAACCTCGACGACGAGGCGGCGACGCTGTTCGGGAATGTCCTGCACTGGAACCTCGAGGCGCTCCGGCGCCAGTCGCCGGTTCTCGAGGCGGAAAACGGCTTTCGCCGCAAGGTCAAGCCGCTCATCCGCCTGACGGAGCGGGAGACGGCCGCCTACGCCATCCTCACCGGCATCGACTACATCGTCGAAGAATGTCCGCACGCCGTCGGCGCCCGGAGCCACCTCTACAAGGAGCTCTTAAACCAGCTGGAACTTCATTCTCCCGGCGCCAAACGGCAGTTTCTGCTCGGCTTCTACGAGCGGGGGCGGGCGGCGATCGAAGGGGCGACGGAACGGCCGGAGGTGCGACCTTGTAAGGTTTGCGGCCAGCCGACGGTGGCGGAGGTTTGCTCGTTCTGCCGCATGATGCAGCGGGTCGGCGTGGACGAAGTGCGGCTCATGACCGCCGCCGGCGTCGAGTAAGCCTGCGGTTTCGGCGGTCGATGCCGCGGCTCGGGCGTCCCGGCGCCGGCGACCGCCGCAGGGAGGATCGGGGCCATGGGGCGTTCGTTTTTTTGCCGGCTCGCCCGGGGGTTCGCCCGGGCCGCCGGGGGTCTTTTCGTGCTCGGGCTGGGGGCGGGTTGCGGTCCACCGGAGGCGGCGCCGGAAGGACCCGGCTGGACCGCCTCCGGCGCCGGTCGCCTCATCGAGGTCGTCCGCCTGGCCTACGGGACGGCTCCGGACGAAGTCGGCTTCAACGCCTTTCGCGACGAGTGGATCGACCAGGGGCCGATGAGCTTCGACGTCTTCGACGATCAGCTGTTTCTCCTTGACACCGCCAACCGGCGCATCCTCATCCGGCCCCTTTCGGAGGCGGCCGCCGGCCGCTATCCCGAGACGCTGGCGGTGCCGGAGGCCTGCTGGCTCCAGGACCTCGACGTTGGGCCGGCCGGCGAACTCGGCGCCACGGGGCTTCCCGCCGATCGGCCGGTCCTTCAGGTCTTCGACCTCTGTCACGAGGCGACGCGGACCTTGGACCTTGAGGCGGGCCGCTGGTCGGAACCGGAGCCGATGGCCGAGGCGGACGCGTTCATGCGGTTCGGGCGCCCCGGGGCGGCCTGGTCGGCGGAACGGATGGCGGACGGGGCGATCCGCATCACCGTTCGACCGCCGGCGGGAACTCCGTACGCCCTCACCGTGGAAGGGCGGCCGCTTCTCGAACAGGCGATCCTCGTGAGGGCCGTCCCGGACGGAGGGATCGTCGAGGCGGTGCTTCGGCGATCGACCGAGACAGAACTCCGGAAGGCCCGCTCGGTCGGCTTTTTCGGCACGGACGGAAGCCTCCGGGCGTCTTTTCGCCTGCCCGTCGAGCGGACGATCGTCACGCCGGGGCGGGACGTCCGTTTTGCCGAGGGGGCGCTTTTCTGGATGGCGCCGGAAAAAGACGGCGTCCGCCTTTACCGCCTGTACCTCGGCGAAGGGGCCAGCCGCCTCTTTTGAGCGGCCGACTCTTCTGAGGGAACGGCCGCCCGGCGAACGGGCGCCCTTGCGTCCGGGCGCGCGATGTGGTATAGTGACCCCATAAGCTTGGCGCCTGCGAAAGGCCGCGGGTTCGCACGGCCGCGAGCTTATGCCATTTTTTCAAGGAAGGGAAGACGGTTCGTGTATCAAGGACGGGTCAAGTGGTTCAACGCCACGAAGGGGTACGGCTTCATCGAGCGGGACGGCGGAGAGGACGTCTTCGTCCACTACACCGCCATCGTCGGTGAAGGCTACAAGACGCTCGAGGAAGGCCAGCGGGTCTCCTTCGACATCGTGCAAGGCGCTCGCGGTCCGCAGGCGGCCAACGTCGTCAAGCTCTAAGCCGCGGCCATCGTTCGATCCCGACGGCAATCGCCGTCCGGGAGATTTCTCCGGCGCCCATCGGCGCCCGGCGGCGGATGCCTCACCGGAAGGCGGATGCCTCCCTGTCCGATCGGGCAGACGCCGAAAGGGCGAATGAACGTCGACAAAGGCCAATCGGTGCGCCCTCCGAAGCGCGGTACGGAGGGCGCTTTCTGTTGGCCGGCGCCTCGCCCGGCGCCTTTGCGCGGCCGATCCGCCGGATGATTTTTTGTCGTTTGACGCCGCCGGGCGGATCGCGTTATACTCAAAGCATCAGCGAAGGCGCCCGAAAGCGCTTTCGGAAAGGGGTCTTGGCGATGCGGTTTTTGATCCGCGGCGAAAACGTCGAGGTGACGGAGGCCTTACGGGCCTACGCGGAAAAGCGGCTCGGCGGCATGCTGGAAAAATACTTCGCCGAGGACGCCTCGCTCACCGTCCACGTGACGATGAAGGTCTACCGGGACGGGCACCGGGTGGAGGTGACGATCCCGACGCCCGGCCTCATCCTCCGGGCCGAGGACAAGACCGGAGACATGTATGCGGCGGTGGACAACGTCGCCGAAAAGATCGCCCGCCAGATCCGCAAGTACAAGACGCGCCTTCACCGGAAGCCGCGGGAGTCGGACGGCCTCAAGGGACTCTTTCGAGAGACGGCCGAGCCTTCGGACGTCGCGCCGGCCGAGGAGGCGCCCCGCATCGTTCGGGTGAAGCGCTTTGCCTTAAAGCCGATGGCCGCAGAAGAGGCGGCGCTGCAGATGGAGCTTCTCGGCCATACCTTTTACGTTTTCCAGAACGCCGAAACCGACCGCATCGGCATCGTCTACAAGCGCCGGGACGGAAGCTACGGTCTCATCGAGCCGGAGTGGGCGTAAGGGCCTCATCGAGCCGGATCGGGCGTAAGGCGTTCGTGCCGGACAGGAGGAGCGGCCCAGGCCGGCCGGTCGGCCGGAAAGCCGGAAAAGGCAAAAGAGCGGTCGTAGCGCCTGGCGGCGCTTTTCGCGCCCATGACGGGGGCGCCGCGGACAGGGAAGCGGGACAACCGGACGGACCAGGGGAAACGAAGGCGGGGGCCTTCGTTTCTTGTTTTTTCACCGTTTGCTTTGCTACAATCAAACCAGCTTTTCCGGAAGGGGTCTTCGGCCGATGATCGGGCTCATCCGTCGCCTCCTCCCGTCGCGGGACGAGCGGGAGGTGAGGCGGTATATGCAAAAAGTTGAACGGATCAACGCGCTGGAGCCGGAGATGGAGCGGCTTTCCGACGCCGAGCTTCGGGCGAAGACGGACGAATTCCGCCGGCGGCTCGAAGACGGCCAGACGCTTGACGATCTCCTCATCGAGGCGTTTGCCGTCGTCCGGGAGGCGTCGAAGCGGACCCTCGGCCTCCGGCACTTCGACGTCCAGCTCGTCGGTGGCATGGTGCTTCACGACGGCCGCATTGCGGAGATGAAAACCGGCGAAGGGAAGACGCTTGTCGCGACGCTGCCGGCGTACCTGAACGCGCTCCTCGGAAAGGGCGTCCACGTCGTCACGGTCAACGACTACCTCGCCGCCCGAGATCGGCGGGACATGGGCCGGATCTACGAATTTTTGGGCCTCACCGTCGGCCTGAACGTCCCGGGGATGAGCCACGCCGAAAAGCAGGCGGCGTACCGGGCGGACATCACCTACGGGACGAACAACGAGTTCGGCTTCGACTATCTCCGGGACAACATGGCCCTGACGAAGGAACAGATCGTCCAGCGGCCGCTTTACTACGCCATCATCGACGAGGTCGACTCGATCCTCATCGACGAGGCGCGGACGCCGCTCATCATCTCCGGGATGGCCAAAAAAGACAGCGGCCTCTACTACGCCGTCGACCGTTTCGTCCGGGGGCTTCAGGCCGACGAAGACTACACCGTCGACCGGAAGGCCCACTCCGTCGCCCTGACCGAGCGGGGCGTCGCCAAGGCGGAGCGATACTTCGGCATCGCCAATCTGTATGACCCGGCGCACATGGATCTCAACCACCACATCCTGCAGGCGCTCAAGGCTCACGTCCTCATGCGCCGGGACGTCGACTACGTCGTCGAAGACGGCCAGGTGATCATCGTCGACGAGTTTACCGGCCGGCTCATGTACGGCCGGCGGTACTCCGACGGCCTGCACCAGGCGATCGAGGCCAAGGAAGGCCTGCGGGTGCAGGAAGAGACGATGACGCTCGCGACGATCACGCTGCAAAACTACTTCCGCCTGTACCGGAAGCTCGCCGGGATGACCGGCACGGCCAAGACGGAAGAAGAAGAGTTCAAGTCGATCTACGGCATGGACGTCGTCGTCATCCCGACCCACAAGCCGATGATCCGGGTCGATGCCCCCGACGTCGTCTTCAAGACGGCGGAGGCGAAGTTTTACGCCGTCGTCGAGGAAATCGTCCGGCGGCACCTGACCGGCCAGCCGGTCCTCGTCGGCACGGTCTCCATCGAGGTGTCGGAGCACCTGTCCGAGATGCTCCGGGACGTCCGCCGGTATCTCCCGCGGGTGGAGAAGCGGGGTCGGGCGCTCCTGGAGCTTCTCGCCGACGACGGGCGGCCGGAGTGGGCCGAGCTGAAAAAGCGCCTCGCCCGGCCGGCGGCCGTCCGGCCGGAGGACCTGGAGCCGTACGAGGCGCGCCTCGGCGAGCTCAAAGGAGCGGCCCGGGAAGCGTTCGAAGCGTTCCGGACGGCGGTCGTCACCGCCGAGGCCATCCGCCGCGGCATCCCGCACGAGGTGCTGAACGCCAAGCACCACGCCCGCGAGGCGGAGATCGTCGCCCGCGCCGGCGAGCGGGGGGCGGTGACGATCGCGACGAACATGGCCGGCCGCGGCACCGACATCAAGCTCGGTCCCGGCGTCGCCGAACTCGGCGGGCTTGCGATCATCGGCACCGAGCGGCACGAGGCCCGGCGAATCGACAACCAGCTCCGGGGCCGCTCCGGCCGCCAGGGGGACCCCGGCCACTCGCAGTTTTTCCTCTCCCTCGAAGACGAGCTCATGCAGAAGATCGGCGGCGAGCAGGTCAAGCAGCTCATGGAGCGCTTCCGCTTTCCCGACGACGAGCCGATCGAAAGCCCCCTCGTCACCCGGGCGATCGAGTCGGCCCAGAAGCGGATGGAGGCCCTCAACTTCGACCGGCGCCGGATCGTCCTTCAGTACGACAACGTGCTGAACGAGCAGCGGGAGATCATCTACAAGCAGCGACGGGAGGTCCTCTTTTCCGACGACGTCAAGCCGATCGTCCTCGGCATGATCGAAAGCCACATTCGCCGTCTTGTCGAGGCCCATCTTACCGACGATCTCGTCCCGGAAGAGTGGGATCTCCCGGCCCTGGTGGCGGCCTTAAACGCCTCCGTCTTCGAGGAAGGGGACGTCGAGCCGGAAGCGCTCCGGGGCCTCGATCGAGAAACGATCTTAGGCCGCCTCGTCGAGCGGGCCCGAGTCCGTTATGAGGAGCGGGAGGCGGCGATCACGCCGGAGGTCATGCGGGAGTTCGAAAAGGTCGTCCTCCTCCGGGTCGTCGACGCCAAGTGGATGGACCACATCGACGCGATGGACCAGCTCCGGCAGGGCATCCACCTCCGGGCCTACGCGCAGACGGACCCGCTTCGGGAGTACCAGTTTGAGGGCTTCGAGATGTTCAAGCAGATGATCGCGAGCATCGAAGAAGAGGTTACGACGTATATGATGAAGGCCCAGGTCGGCGCCGGTTCCGTCGTCCGGGTGGCGGTGGCGGAGGCCCAGGCCGCCGGTGCCGAAGGCGTTCGCCCGCGAAGCGGGGGGGCGGACGCCGTCCGCCAGTCCCCCGGGTCGGTCGAGGCCGTGAAGCCTCCGGTCGGGACTCTGGACGTCCCGTCGCCCCGGTCTCCGGTCGGCTTAGGCGGCGGCGACGAGAAGAAAAAACAGCCGATCGTCAAGGGGCCGAAGATCGGCCGGAACGACCCCTGCCCTTGCGGAAGCGGGAAGAAGTACAAGCACTGCCACGGAAAAAACGTCTGAGCGCCCCGGCGTCCCGGGGTGAGACCGAACTCCGGACGTCGAACCAAGCGTCTCTATCCCGACCTCCGAGGTGATGAGGATGGATCTGTACGAACTGCGCCAGGATGCGCGGCGGCTGTTTGAGCGGCTTTGGGCCTTAAGGGGGTCTCTTTGACCCCGACGGGAAGCGGGCGCGCCTGGAGACCCTGGAGGCCCAGATGGGCGCGCCGGATTTCTGGTCGGACCCCGAGCGGGCACAGCAGATCTCGGCGGAGGCGCATGCCCTTCGGGAAACGATCGAGGCGTATGAAGATCTCGTCCGGAAAAAGGACGACATCGAGGCGCTCCTCGAGCTGATCAAAGAAGAAGAAGATCCGGAGCTCGTCCGGGAGCTCGAGGCGACCGTCAAGGCCCTCGCCGGAGCGCTCGAGGCGTACGAGCTCGAGCTCATGCTCTCCGGCCCCTACGACGGGAAAAACGCGATCCTCGAGATTCATCCCGGCGCCGGCGGCACCGAGTCCCAGGACTGGGCGTCGATGCTCTTCCGCATGTACCAGCGGTGGGCGGAAGACCGGGGGTTTAAGGTCGAGGTGCTCGACCTGCTTCCGGGCGAGGAGGCCGGGATCAAAAGCGTTTCGCTTCTCGTCAAAGGGAAAAATGCCTACGGCTACCTCAAAGGCGAAAAAGGCGTCCACCGCCTCGTGCGCATCTCGCCGTTCGACGCCTCCGGTCGGCGGCATACGTCGTTTGCTTCGGTGAGCGTGCTGCCGGAGATCGACGAAGACGTCCACGTCGAAATCCGGGACGAAGACCTCCGGATCGACACGTACCGCTCGAGCGGCGCCGGCGGTCAGCACGTCAACATGACCGACTCCGCCGTCCGCATCACGCACCTGCCGACGGGCATCGTCGTCACCTGCCAGTCGGAGCGCTCCCAGATCCAAAACCGCGAACGGGCGATGAAGATCCTTCGGGCGCGGCTTCTGGAGCGGGCGCTCGAAGAACGGGAAAAAGAGCTCAAGGCCCTCGCCGGTGAGCAGAAAGAAATCGCCTGGGGCAACCAGATCCGCTCGTACGTCTTTCACCCGTACAGCCTGGTCAAAGACCACCGCACCGGCGTGGAGGTCGGCAACGTCCAGGCGGTGATGGACGGCGAGCTCGATCCGTTCATCGATGCCTACCTCCGGTGGCAGGCTGCCGGCGGACGGCCGGCGGCGCCGGCGGAAGCGGCGAATCAGGTGGAGTAAAAGTTACACTGGTGTGTCACGCCGTTCTGTGCTATAAGATAAACACATGGATTCATTCACACGCGGGGGCCGCGCGCGAAGGCGCGGCTCCGGCGTGGTATCCCGTCGGGGAACGGCCTGGCCTTCTTTCGGAGAACAGCCGAGGCGAGGGGAGCGAAGGGGAGTTGAGTCGAGTGCGGTGGATGATGTGGGTGAAGCGCGCTGCCGCGGGGGCGGCGCTTTTTGTCCTTCTGGGGCTCGTCGCCTGCGGCCGCCCGACCGGCGGGGCCGGCGAGGCGGGGTCGGGGGCTTCGGCGCCGGCCGAAGCGCCGGCGGCCCCTGGGCCGGCGGCGGGCGAGAAGCCGTCCGGCGCGAAGGCGATCGGGATCACGCAGATCGTCGAGCATCCGTCGCTTGACGCCATTCGGGAAGGCATCCTCGAGGGGCTGGCGGAGGCGGGGTACGTCGAGGGGAAGACGCTTCAGGTTGACTATGAAAACGCTCAAGGCGACCGATCGATCGCGACGGCGATTGCGGAAAAATTTGCCGCTTCTCCGCTCGATCTGGTCATCGCCATCACCACGACGTCGGCTCAGGCGGTCAAAGAGGCGGTCACCGACAAACCGATCGTCTTTGCCGCCGTCACCGACCCCGTCGCCGCCGGCCTGGTGGAAGCCCTCGACCGGCCGGGGGAACGGATCACCGGCTCCAGCGACCAGACGCCCGTCGATCTCGAGCTCGACCTCATCCGGAAAGTGCTTCCGGACGCCCGGACGATCGGCATCGTCTATCACTCCGGCGAAGTGAACGCCGAAGCGCAGCTCCGGGCGACGGAAGCGGCGGCCCGCGATCGGGGGCTTGCGATCGAAAAGCGGGGCGTGACCGCCGCCGCAGAGGTGCCGCAGGCGGTGGCGTCGATCGCCCGCCGGGTCGACGCCTTTCTCATCCTGAACGACAACCTCGTCGTCTCGGCCGCCGACGCCTACCTCGATGCCGCCGGCGAGGCCCGGAAGCCGGTGTTCGCCTCCGATCCGGACACCGTCGCCAAGGGCGCCGTCGCCACCTACGGCATCGACCAGCGGGCCCTCGGCCGGCGGACGGGCGAGATCGCGGCGCGGATCCTCGACGGCACGCCGCCGTCGGCGATCCCGGTCCTCGTCGTCCGGGACACCGAGCTCGTCGTCAACCGCCGGGCCCTCGAGCGGCTCGGCATCGTCCTTCCGGCGGCGTTGGAGGCCGAGGTCAAGGTCGCGTACTGACGTCGCAGACGGTGCGGCCCGGGGCGCAGGGAAGCGTCACAACCGATTGGCGAAAAGCCGCCGGCAGGGCGCCTGCCGGCGGCTTTTTTAAAGGGGGGCTACCGGTGCGCGAAGCGGGAGAGATTCGCATCGAAGAGCTCGTCGGCGAAGCGGCGGAGCAGGCGGCCTATCGCCTCATGCATCAGCTCAGGCACCACCTGAACGAAGCGGATTACCGGGCGCATCTCAAAGCGATGCGGGCCTTCGGTTACCGGCTGTTCGGCCTGTTCGTGGAGGACGACCTCGTCTCCCTGGCGGGCGGGTACATCCTCCACAGCTTTTATAACGGCCGGTACTTCTACCTGCTCGACCTCGTCACCGACGTCTCTCGCCGGTCCCAGGGGTACGGCGAGAAGCTTCTGGCGTACGTCGAGCGGTGGGCCGAAGAACAAGGGTGCGAAAAGTTGGAAATCACAAGCGGCCTGGCGCGGGAGGAGGCCCATCGCTTCTACGAAGAGAAGATGGGCTACTTGAAGGCGAGCTACATCTTTCGGCGGGCGTTTTGATTTCGGCGGGCGTCTTGGCGCCGAACCGCCGGACCAGGCCAAGGCCGTTCAACCTGCCCCTTGCCTGGCCCCCCTGCGCCCGGCGAACGCCGGATCGACCGAGGCCGGGCGGACGGCCTGTCATCGGCAGCGGCGCGGATGCCGTTGCTCCCGAGACGTGACGGGCGCCGTGTCTTCCGCGGTGCGGCGCTCACCGGTTCACCGGCGGGCGGGGTGGGCGCCGGTCTGCGGACGCCGCATCGTCCGCGGACGGTCGGGACATCGGGCGATTTTTGCCCGGTGTTTTTTTGTCGATCCGGTCGAACCGCCTCGTCTTTTCATGCTATAATAGACCCGGCTACATACGAGAATTCGACCGTTTTTTCCCGGGAAATAACGCGTCGAATTCGCTCGTCAAAGGAGTGCCTGCCGTTGATCGAAATGGACAGCGTGACGAAGGCCTACCGGAACGGCGTCGTCGCCTTGCGGGACGTCACCCTCTCGATCAAGGCCGGCGAGTTCGTCTACCTGACCGGGCCGTCGGGCGCCGGCAAGTCGACGTGGCTCAAGCTCGTCTATCGGGAAGAGCGGCCGACCAAGGGGACGATCAAGGTGGGCGGCTTCGATCTGACGAAGCTCAAAGCGCGGCAGGTCCCTGAACTCCGGCGGTCGGTCGGCGTCGTCTTTCAGGACTACCGCCTGATCGACCGGCTGACGGTGGCAGAAAACATCGCCTTTGCCCTGGAAGTGCTCGAGCTGCCGGAGCGGGAGATCCGACGCCGGGTGGCCGAGCTCCTCGATCTCGTCGGGTTAGAGGCCCATGCCCGCCGGTTTCCCCGGGAACTTTCCGGCGGGGAGCAGCAGCGGGTGGCGATCGCCCGGGCGCTGGCGCCGAAGCCGAAGCTCCTCATCGCCGACGAACCGACGGGCAACCTCGATGAGGAGACGGCAGCGTCGATCGTCCGGCTGCTCATGGAAATCAACGCCTTCGGCACGACGGTCGTCATGGCGACCCATGACCGGGCGCTCATCGAACGGTTTCCGCGCCGGACGATTCGGTTGGAAGGGGGCCGCGTCGCCTACGACCGACCGGCGCGGCAGGTGCGGGAGGCGGTCGGACGGTGAAGCTCAGGACGATGCGCCGGCACGTCCGGGACGCGTTCCGGGCCGTCTGGCGCAACCGGTGGATGAGCCTCGCGGCGGTGAGCACCGTCGCGGTGGCGCTCTTTCTCGTCGGCGTTTTTGCCGCCATCGCGCTGAACGTCCAGCATCTCACGGAGCAAATGGAACGACAGGTCGAAATCCGCCTCTTTCTCAAGGACGGCACCGGGCCGGAGGCGGTCGCGGCGCTGGAGGCGGCGATCCGGGCGATGCCGGAAGTGGCGGACGTCCGCTTCATCCCGAAGGACGAAGGTCTGCGGCAACTGAAGGCAGATTATAAAGATATGGCCGATTTGTTTGATGGTTTGGAAGAGGACAACCCTCTGCCGGATGCCTTTGTCGTCAAGACGAAGTCTCCGGAGGAGACGGCAACCGTCGCGGAGCGGCTGGCGGCGCGCCCGGAAGTGGAGACGATCCGTTACGGCAAGGAGTGGATCGACGTCTTCTTCCAGACGACGGCTTTCCTTCGTCGGGCGATGCTCGTCATCGTCGCGGGCCTCGTCGGCGTGGCGACGTTTCTCATCGCCAACACGATCCGGCTGACGATCGTCCACCGGCGGGACGAGATCGAGGTGATGCGCCTCGTCGGGGCGACGCGGATGTACATCCGCTGGCCCTTTTTCATCGAAGGGGCCTTCATCGGCCTCGCCGGCGCGCTTCTTCCCCTCGGCGCGCTCGCCTACGGCTACGACGCGCTGCTTACGCGAATTCGCCTGCCTTTCGTGACGCTTCTTCCTTTTTCCGCCGTCGCCGAGCCGCTCGCGGCGCTCATCGTCGGCCTCGGCTTCGGCATCGGCGTCGTCGGCACGCTGGCCTCGATCCGGAAGTTCCTCCGCGTCTGAGGATGCGGACGGGTGCCGCCGACGCGGCGAAGCGAACGCGAAACGGGGAAGCGAAAGAGGAGAAAGGGAGAGGATCGTGCCACGCGCCACCGGATGGCTCATCGTCGCCTTGGTCGCCTTCATCGCCGTCTTCGCGCCGGGCTCAGGCCGGGCGCTCGGCCTCAGCGAAGCGGAGATCCGAAAGGCTCTCGAACAAAACAAACAGAAGCAGGCCGAACTCAAAAACCAGTCCAAACGGGTCACGGAGGCGCTTCAGGCCAACCGGGCGGAGCAAAAGCGCCTCGGCCAGGAGATCCGCTACCTCGACCTCAAGATGAATGAGGCGGAGACCCGACTGCGCAAGCTACACGGCGAAATCGCCCGGACGGAAGCCGACGTGGCGAAGACCGAAGCGGCCCTTCGGGACGCCGAGGCGCGGATCGCGGCGCGGCAGGCGATCCTGAAGAAACGGGTGCGGGCGCTTTACGAGCGGGGGCCCGTCTCGTACTGGGAAGTCCTCTTCGGCGCCCGGTCGATGGGGGACTTTTTGAGCCGCCTGGTGCTCATGGGCAAGGTCGTCGCCCACGACGAAGCGCTGCTGGAAGCCAACCGACGGGATCGGGCCTTGATCGCCGAGAAGAAGGCGGAGCTCGACCGGCTGCTCGCCGCCCTCCGGCAAAAGTACGCCCAGGTTCAGGCGGAAAAGGCCCGCCTGGCGAGCCTGCAGAAGGAGCGGACGGTCCAGATCGCCCAGCTCCAGGCCCAGGCGGTCGACTACGAAAAGGAACTCGAAAAGTACGACCAGCAGCTTTCGGCCCTCGTCAAGGAGTACAACCGCCTGAACCAGGCCCTGACGAAGGTCTACTGGAGCGGCGGTCAGCTCGCCTGGCCGGTGCCGGGTTACTTCGCCATCTCGTCGCCGTTCGGCTACCGGATCCACCCGATCACGAAGCAGCGAAGCTTCCATTCCGGAATCGACATTCCGGCGCCGGAGGGGACGCCGATCGCCGCCGCCGAGGCGGGGAAGGTCATCCTGGCGGAGTATTACGGCGGCTACGGGAACACGATCATCATCGACCACGGCGGCGGCATGTCGACCCTCTACGGCCACATCCGCCCCGGCGGCATCAAGGTGAGCGTCGGTCAGGTCGTAAGCCGCGGTCAGACGATCGCCGAGGTCGGGACGACGGGCCTTTCGACGGGACCGCACCTCCATTTTTCCGTGCTTAAAAACGGGGATTACGTCAATCCGAAGAATTACTTGGGTCGTTAAGGTATAATACAGCTATCCGGACGGCGAACAGACGCCTCGGGCGTCTGTTTTATGCTTATTGATGGGGGCGGTCAGATTGCATCATCGCGGGCGGCTCCGTCTGATCGGCGCGCTCCTCGTCGGCGCCCTTTTCGGCAGCGGGGCGACCGTGTTCGTCCTCGGCGGCTGGGGGGCCGGGTCGCAACTCCCTTTTGGGGCTCTGGCCGGCGACGTGCCGACGCCGCCGGTGAAGGCGCCGGCCGAGTTTCGCCGGCTGGTCGACGCCTATGCGATTTTGCGCGACGGATATGTCGACAAACAGGCGGCGACGCCGGATCGGCTCATCGACGGCGCCATCCGGGGCATGGTGTCGTCGCTCGACGATCCGTACACGACGTACCTCGACCCGGAGGAACTCAAGCAGTTTGAAGAGTCGCTGTCGAGTTCGTTTGAGGGGATCGGTACGGAAGTGACGATGATCGGCGGTAAGCTCACCGTCGTCTCCCCGATCAAGGGGTCGCCGGCGGAGAAGGCCGGGATCCGTCCGAACGACCAGATTTTGAGCGTCAACGGCGAGTCCCTCGAAGGGCTTTCGCTTCAGGAGGCGGTGAAGAAGATCCGCGGCCCCAAAGGGACGAAGGTCGTGCTCGAAATCGTCCGGAGCGGGATGAGCGAACCGATCACGATCACCGTCGTCCGGGACACGATCCCCCTCGAGAGCGTCCACAGCAAGCTGTACGACGTCCAGGGCGTGAAGCTCGGCTGGATCGAGATCACCTCGTTTGCCGAAAACACCGCCCAGCGCTTTTTCGAAGAGATGAAGCGGCTGGATCGGGAGGGCGCCCGGGGCTTCGTCATCGATGTGCGCGGCAACCCCGGCGGCTACCTCGAGGCGGTCACCGGCATCCTGGAGGAGCTCGTTCCTCGGGAAGGGATCCTGTACCAGGTGGAAGATCGGAACGGCGAGCGGCAGGTCTACCGGTCCAAGCTTAAGGGCGACGGGCGGCCTCTTGTCGTCCTGATCGACGAAGGAAGCGCCAGCGCCTCGGAGATCCTCGCAGCGGCCTTAAAAGGCGCCGGCTATCCGGTCGTCGGGACGCCGTCCTTCGGCAAGGGAACGGTGCAGGTGACGCGGGATCTTACCGGCGGCGGATCGATCAAACTCACCGTCGCCAAGTGGCTGGCGCCGGACGGGACGTGGATCCACAAAAAAGGCGTCCAGCCGACGGTCGCGGTGAAGCAGCCGGATTATTTTCACCTCCCTCCGCTCACCGTCGAGGCGCCTCTCAGGCGGGATATGAACGATCAGGCGGTGGCGGTGCTGCAAAAAATGTTAAACGCCCTCGGGCTCCCGGTCGACCGGACGGACGGGTATTTCGACGCGTCGACGGAGGCGCAGGTGCGGGCGTTTCAGCAGCAGGAGGGCCTGCCGGTGACGGGCGTCGTCGACGGGGCGACCGGCGCCCGGCTGTCGGAACGGCTGTACCAGAAGATCAAAGACCCGGCAAACGACGTGCAGCTCAAAAAGGCGCTCCAGGTGCTCGCTCAGGAGGTCCGGACCCGGGCGGCCCGGTGAAGCGGCCGGATGAAACCGCCAAGGCGGACGGTCGGCCGGCGCGGCTTATCGGGCGGAAAGAAGGAGGATCGGCAGCATGGGCGGCTGGCTCTGGTTGGCCGCGGTGGCGGTGTGGGCGGCGGGCTGGACGGCGCTCGCGTTTCGCTGGCAAAAAGGGCTGGAGCGCCGAACGTTCGGCCTTCGCCTGGAGGCGCCGCTCGTCCGCATGGGGGCGTCGCTCCGCTTCTGGCTGACCGCGAGCGCCGGCGCGGCGGGGGCGGCGGTTCTCCTGCCGCCGCTTCCGCCGCCGGAAGCCCTCCTCGGCGTGACGGCCCTTTCCCTCGGCGCCTCCGTTTTCCTTCTCCCGCTGGCCCGACCGGCGCCGGCGGCCGCCGTTCTGGCCGCCGCCGGGAGCCTGATCGCCTTCGCCGGTCCGCGCTTCGCCGACCCGTCGGCGCCGCCCGAAGCCGTTTGGGTTTTCAACCTTCTGCCGAAAGCCGGATCGGTCCGGGAGGCGCTGTCGTCGGTCCGGGCGGCCGCGGCGGCCCTGGCGGCGACGGCTCCCGCCGCGTGGCTGGCCCTGGGCGCCGCGGCGCTGGCGGCCGAAGGGGTGGCTTTGGGGACCGCGCCCGCAGGGCTTTATGCGCCCTACGCCACCCGGACGGCTCGGGGCGGCGTGGAGACCGGCCGGCAGCTCGTCCTCGCCTGGGGGGCGCCGCTCTGGGGGGGCAGCGGACCGCTTCCGGTCGCCGGCGTAAGCGTCTTACGCAGCCCCGGCGCGGTTCCGGGGCAAGCGCGCCGGCAGGCGGCGCGGCGTCGGCTGGGCGGCGCCGCGCTCCTCGGCCTCCTCGCCTGGGCCGCGTGGGCCGCCCCGGCGACGCCGGCGGATGGTCTGGCGGCTGCGGTCCTCCTCGCCTTCGTCGACCGGTGGTCCGGTCGGCCGATGCTTCGGATGAAGGCGGTGCGGCCGGATGACGCGGGCGGTCTCGTCGTTCTCGCCACCGTTCCGGGTTCGCCGGCCCGGCGCCTCGGCATCCGACCGGGGTGGCGGGTGCTCGAGGTCAACCGGCGGCCGGTCCGGACGGCGGACGACGTCTATTTCGCCTTAAGGGCGCAGCCGTACGCCCGTTTCGTCCTGCTCGACGAGCGCGGCGAGCGGCTCTTTCGGGAGTCGCCCCGCTATGCCGGGGCGCCCCATCTGTTCGGTCTGATCTTCGCTCCGCCGGCGGCGCCCGCCATTCCCGTGCCGAAAACCGTATTCGGCCTCCTTCGGCTGCCCGTCGCGCGGCCGGGCCGGCCGACCGAGCAGGCGCCGGCCGAGGAGGCGACGATCTGAACGTAAGAGGGCGGGAAGAGATGGCGGCCCGGACGGTCTGCCGGGAGGGCTCGAGGAAAGGTGGCCTGAAGCGCGGAAAGGGGGATCGACATGGCGACGGCGACCGGCCGCCGGTTTGAACTCGTGGCGCCTTACGAGCCGCGCGGCGATCAGCCGAAGGCGATCCGGGCCCTCGTCGAGGGAATCCGGGCCGGCAAACGGTTTCAGACGCTTCTCGGCGCGACCGGCACCGGCAAGACGTTTGCGATCGCTCACGTCATCGCCGAAGTGCAAAAGCCGACACTCGTCATCGCCCACAACAAGACGCTTGCCGGGCAGCTGGCGAACGAGTTTCGCGCCTTTTTTCCCCACAACGCCGTCGAATATTTCGTGAGCTACTACGATTACTATCAGCCGGAGGCGTACGTGCCGGAGACGGACACCTACATCGAAAAAGACGCCAGCATCAACGACGAAATCGACAAGCTCCGCCACTCGGCGACGAGCGCCCTCTTCGAGCGGCGGGACGTCATCATCGTCGCTTCGGTGTCGGCGATCTACGGCCTCGGCGACCCGGCGGAATACCGGGACCTCGTCCTTTCGCTTCGGGTCGGGATGGAAAAGCCCCGGGACGAGGTGCTCCGGAAGCTCGTCGACATCCAGTACACCCGGAACGACTACGACTTCCACCGGGGGACGTTTCGCGTCCGGGGCGACGTCGTCGAGATCTTCCCCGCATCCCGAAGCGAGCAGGCGATCCGGGTGGAGTTTTTCGGCGACGAGATCGAGCGGATCGCCGAGATCGACGTTCTCACCGGCGAGATCACCGGCTTTCGGGAGCACGTCGCCATTTTCCCGGCGTCCCACTACGTCACCCGTCGGGAGACGCTCGAGCGGGCGATCCGGAGCATCGAGGCGGAGCTCGAGGAGCGGCTCGGGGAACTCCGGGCGGCCGGGAAGCTCCTCGAAGCCCAGCGGCTCGAGCAGCGGACCCGCTACGACATCGAGATGCTCCGGGAGCTCGGCTACTGCCCGGGGATCGAAAACTACTCCCGGCATCTCACCGGACGGGCGCCGGGGGAGCCGCCGTATACGCTGCTCGATTATTTCCCCGACGATTTTCTTCTCGTCATCGACGAGTCTCACGTGACGATCCCGCAGCTTCGGGGGATGTACAACGGGGACATGTCCCGGAAGCTGACCCTCATCGAGCACGGCTTCCGGCTGCCGTCGGCGGCGGACAACCGGCCGCTCAAGTTTGAAGAATTCGAGGCGCGGATCCGCCAGGCGATCTTCGTCTCGGCGACGCCGGGGCCGTACGAGCTGGAAAAGGCGCCGGACGTCGTTGAGCAGATCATCCGCCCGACCGGCCTCGTCGATCCGGAAGTCGTCGTCCGGCCGACGGCCGGTCAGATCGATGACCTCGTCGAGGAGATCCGCCTCCGCATCGAGCGGGACGAGCGCGTGCTCGTGACGACCCTCACCAAGCGGATGGCGGAGGACCTCACCGACTACCTGAAGGAGCTCGGCATCAAGGTCCGCTACATGCACTCCGACATCCAGACGATCGAGCGGCTCGCTCTCATCCGGGACCTCCGCCTCGGCGTCTTCCACGTCCTCGTCGGCATCAACCTCCTCCGGGAGGGGCTCGATATCCCGGAGGTGAGCCTCGTGGCGATCCTCGACGCCGACAAAGAAGGCTTCCTCCGGAGCGAGACGTCCCTCATCCAGACGATCGGCCGGGCGGCCCGGAACGCGAACGGGAAGGTCATCCTCTATGCCGACCGGATCACGGAGGCGATGCGCCGGGCGATCGACGAAACGGAGCGGCGGCGCCGGATCCAGCTCGCCTACAACGAAGCCCACGGCATCACGCCGGAGACGGTCCGGAAAAAGGTGCATGACGTCATCGAAGCGACCCGGGCGAAGGAGCCGAAGACGGACTACCTCGCCGAGATCCGCCGGGCGAAAACCGCCGATGCCCGGGAGAAGCTCATCGCGCGCCTCGAGCGGGAGATGAAGGAGGCGGCGGACGCCCTCCTCTTCGAACGGGCGGCCGAGCTCCGGGACCTCATCATCGAGCTCAAGGGGGAGGGTGCATGGCGCAAGACAAGATCGTCGTCAAAGGGGCGCGCGTCCACAATCTAAAGAACATCACCGTCGAGATCCCCCGCGGCAAGCTCGTCGTGCTGACCGGCCTGTCCGGTTCCGGCAAGTCGTCCCTCGCCTTCGACACGCTGTACGCCGAAGGGCAGCGCCGCTACGTCGAGTCGCTCTCGGCCTATGCCCGGCAGTTTCTCGGCCTCATGGACAAGCCGGACGTCGACAGCATCGACGGGCTGTCGCCGGCGATCTCCATCGACCAGAAGACGACGAGCACGAATCCTCGCTCGACGGTCGGCACGGTGACGGAGATCTACGACTACCTCCGGCTGCTTTTCGCCCGGATCGGCCGGGCGACGTGTCCGACCCATGGTCTCGAGATCGAAGCGCAGACCGTGGAACAGATGGTCGATCGCCTCATGGTCCTTCCGGACGGAAGCCGCTTCATCGTCCTCGCCCCCCTCGTCGAAGGGCGAAAGGGCGAGCACGTCAAGCTTCTCGAAGCCGTCCGGCGACAGGGGTTTGCCCGGGTGCGGATCGACGGGGAGATCGTTCCCGTCGAGGAGACGCCGAAGCTCGACAAAAACAAAAAGCACACGATCGAAGTCGTCGTCGACCGGCTGGTGAAAAAAGCCGGCATCGAAAGCCGCCTCGCCGACTCCCTCGAGACGGCCCTCCAGCTCGGCGACGGCAAGGTCCTCGTCGACGTCGTCGGGGGCGAGACGCTCATCTTCAGCGAAAAATACGCCTGCCCGATCTGCGGCTTCAGCCTGCCGGAGCTTTCGCCGCGGCTTTTTTCGTTCAACAGCCCCTTCGGCGCCTGTCCGAGCTGCGATGGCCTCGGCGTGAAGCTTGAGGTCGATCCGGAGCTCGTCGTCCCGGACCCCGACCGAAGCCTGAACGAAGGGGCGATCGCGCCGTTTGCCGAGGCCCGGGGGACGTACTACGAACAGCTCCTCGCGGCGGCAATGGACCACTTCGGCATCGACGGCGACGTCCCCTACCGGGCGCTCCCCGAGGCGACCCGGCGGCTCCTCCTCTACGGCAGCGACGAGCGGTTCCCCTTCCGGTACGAGAGCGACTTCGGCATCGTTCGGGAGGGAGCGGTGCGCTTTGAGGGGGTGATCCCGAACCTCACCCGTCGCTACCGGGAGACGGACTCGGAAGCGGTCAAGCAGTGGATCGAGTCGTACATGAGCGAGCGGGTGTGCGAGGCGTGCGGCGGCAAGCGCCTTCGGCCGGAAGCGCTGGCGGTCAGAATCGACGGCCGGTCGATCGACGACATCGTCAACCTCCCTCTCGGCGAGGCGCTCGCATTTTTCCGGGCCCTTCCGGAGAAACTCACGCCGAAAGAGCGGGAGATCGCCCGGCTCATCCTGAACGAAATCACCGCCCGGCTTCAGTTTCTCATCGACGTCGGCCTCGACTACCTCACCCTCGCCCGCTCGTCCCGGACGCTCTCCGGCGGCGAAGCGCAGCGCATCCGGCTCGCGACGCAGATCGGCTCGAAGCTCACCGGCGTCCTCTACATCCTCGACGAGCCGAGCATCGGGCTCCACCAGCGGGACAACGACCGGCTGATCGCCGCCCTGAAGGCGATGCGGGACCTCGGCAACACCGTCGTCGTCGTCGAACACGACGAAGACACGATGCGGGCGGCGGACTACCTGATCGACATCGGCCCCGGCGCCGGCATCCACGGCGGCGAAGTCGTCGCCGCCGGGCCGCCGGAGGAGGTCGCCCGGCATCCGACGTCGATCACCGGCCAGTACCTCTCGGGCCGGCGGTGGATCCCGCTTCCGGTGCGGCGCCGGCCGCCGGGGGAGCGGTGGCTCGTCGTCCGGGGCGCCCGGGAGCACAATTTGAAAAACATCGACGTCGCCGTGCCCCTCGGCCTGTTCGTCGCCGTGACCGGCGTTTCGGGATCGGGGAAAAGCACGCTCGTCAACGAGGTCCTCTACCAGGCCCTCGCCCGGGCGCTCCACGGCGCCAAGGCCAAGCCCGGCGCCCACGACCGGATCGACGGGCTCGAGCACCTCGACAAGGTGATCGCCGTCGATCAGAGCCCGATCGGCCGGACGCCCCGGTCGAACCCGGCGACGTACACCGGCGTCTTCGACGACATCCGAGCGCTGTTCGCCCAGACGCCGGAGGCCCGGGTCCGGGGATATCAGAAGGGCCGCTTCAGCTTCAACGTCAAGGGCGGCCGCTGCGAGGCGTGTCGCGGCGACGGCGTCATCAAGATCGAGATGCACTTCCTCCCGGACGTCTACGTGACGTGCGACGCCTGCAAGGGGAAGCGGTACAACCGGGAGACGCTCGAGGTGCGTTACAAAGGGATGACGATCGCCGACGTTCTCGAGATGACCGTCGACGAGGCGCTTCAGTTTTTTGCCGACGTGCCGCGGATCGCCCGGCGGCTCCGGCTGCTTCAGGACGTCGGCCTCGGCTACATCCGCCTCGGCCAGAGCGCGACGACCCTCTCCGGTGGCGAGGCGCAGCGGGTCAAGCTCGCGGCGGAGCTCGGCCGGCGGCCGACCGGCCGGACGCTCTACATCCTCGACGAGCCGACGACGGGTCTCCACAGCGAGGACGTCCGGCGGCTCATCGAGGTTCTCCAGCGCCTCGTCGACGGCGGGAACACCGTCGTCGTCATCGAACACAATCTCGACGTGATCAAATCGGCCGACTACCTGATCGACCTCGGGCCGGAAGGGGGCGACGGGGGCGGGACGATCGTCGCCGCCGGGCCGCCGGAGGCGGTGGCGGCGGTGCCGGAATCGCACACCGGCCGCTACCTCGCCCGGGTGCTCGAGCGGGATCGGGCCCGGCAGGCGGCGGCTCAACGTCGCGTCGAGGTCGGGTAAGACCGGTGGGAAGGCGGGTCAGGACGGGAGGAGGGGCGGACATGGAGGACGGCCGCGAAGAAGAAGCCCGGCGGTCGATTCCGGTTCGGAAGCTCGTGGAGCGGTTTCGCTTCGACGTCCTCGCCGGCGAGGCGGGCCTCGACCGGCCGGTCGTCACCGGCGACATCCACCGGCCGGGGCTCGCCGTCGCCGGTTACTTCGCCCACCATCCGGTGCGGCGGATCCAGGTGCTCGGAAAGACCGAGATGACGTTTGCCGCGGAACTCGCCCCGGAGGTGCGCCAGTACCGGTTTGCCAAGCTGATGCACCCGGCGACGCCGTGCCTCATCCTCGCCCACGGCGTCGAGGCGCCTCCGGAACTCGTCGCGGCGGCGGCGGATCGGGCCGTGCCGCTTCTTTCCACGCCGATCAAGACGACGAAGCTCATCAGCCTCCTCACGGACTTCCTCGACAAAGCCCTTGCGCCCCGGACGACGATGCACGGCGTCCTGGTCGAGGTGTACGGCATCGGCATCCTCCTCATCGGCCAGAGCGGAATCGGCAAAAGCGAGACGGCCCTCGAGCTCATCAAACGGGGGCACCGGCTCATCGCCGACGACGCCGTCGAGATCCTCAAGACGGCCGAAGGGGAGCTCATCGGCGAGGCACCGCCGCTCATCGAAAATCTGCTGGAGATCCGCGGCCTCGGCATCTTGAACGTCATGGCCCTTTTCGGCGCCGGCGCCATCCGGCTCAGGAAAAAGATCTCCCTCGTCGTCCGGCTCGAGTTCTGGGACTCCCGGAAGCGCTACGACCGCCTCGGGCTCGACGAGGAAAAGATCCGCATCCTCGACACCGAACTGCCCCTCGTCGTCATCCCCGTCCGGCCGGGCCGAAACCTCGCCGTCATCGTCGAAGTGGCGGCGATGCACTACCGGCTGAAGCTCATGGGGATCCACCCGGCCCGGGAGTTTGCCGAGCGCCTCGATCGGGCCATCGCCGCCGGCGCCGAGGAGGCGAGAAAGCTGGCCCGGTTTTTTGAAGAAGCGTACGACTGACCGGAACGAAGCGCACCGCGGACCCAAGCGACGGCAGACCGGCGCCTCGGCCGTGGCCGGGGCGCGAACAGGAGGGACGGGATGATTCTGTCCGGCGCACCGTTCGATCCGATCGCGTTTCGCCTCGGCCCCCTCGCGGTGCACTGGTACGGCATTTTGATCGGCATCGGCGCCCTCGTCGGGCTCTTCGTCGCGGTCCGGGAAGGCCGCCGCTTCGGCGTCGCCGAAGACTTTTTTTACGACCTCCTTCTCCTCGGCGTGCCGGTGGCGATCGTCTTCGCCCGGGCGTATTACGTCCTCTTTCAGTGGCCGTACTACGCCGCCCACCCGGAAGACATCGTCGCCGTCTGGAAAGGGGGGCTCGCGATCCACGGCGCCCTCATCGGCAGCGGGCTCGTGGCGCTCTTTTACGCCCGCCGGCGGCGGGTGTCCGTCTGGTGGCTCCTCGACGTCGCGGCGCCGAGTCTGATCATCGGCCAGGCGATCGGCCGCTGGGGGAACTTCATGAACCAGGAAGCCCACGGCGGTCCCGTCTCCCGGGCGTTTCTCGAATCGCTCCACCTGCCGAACTGGATCATCGAGCAGATGAACATCGGCGGGACGTACCATCATCCGACGTTTCTGTACGAGTCGATCTGGGATTTTCTCGGCTTTCTCCTGCTCATCACCGTCCGCCGCCGGCTTTCGCTTCTCCGGGGCGAACTCATCGCCCTGTACGCCATCTGGTATTCGGTCGGTCGAACGTATATCGAAGGGATGCGGACCGATTCGCTGATGCTCACGCCGACGATCCGCATGGCCCAGGTGATGGGCCTCCTTCTCATCGCCCTCGGCGTGGCGGTCATCGTCTTTCGCCGCCGGCAGCCCGATGCGACGCGGTACGACGCCCCGCCGGACCGCCCGGCCCCGCCGGACGTCTGCTGAGACGCCGGCGGATTTGTTGTGGGCGCTCCGGATGAAAGCCCTTCCGGCGTTTGACTTTTCCCGCCCCGTCCCTTACAATGAGAGCATCCTTTAGTCTGCTACCATATTATCAGTATAAAGTATGGTGAAAAAATGGACGGCGCCTATGCGTTCGAAAAACCCCTCGGGTTCCACGACCGGCCGCCGGCGCTGATGGCGCGGATGGAGGCTTTGACGGCGCGGTGGCTGGAGCTGTTCGCCCGCTACGGGTACCGGCGGGTGTCGACGCCGGCGCTGGAGTTCCAGGCGACGATCGGCCGCTACGCCCGGGTGGCGCCGGCAAAGATGTTTCCTTTGTTTGACGCCGAAGGGCGCCTCGTCGTCCTCCGGCCGGACATGACGACGCCGATCGCCCGGCTGGCGGCCTCGACCCTCCGGTCGACGCCCCTTCCTCTGCGGCTGTCGTACGCCGAACCGGTCTTCCGCTTGCCGCAGGCGGGGGAGGAAGGTCAGGCAGAGCGCTGGCAGGTCGGGGTGGAGCTCATCGGCGTCGGGCCGGGAGCCGGCGATCTGGAAGCGCTCGTCGTCGCGGCGGAGGCGCTCATCGCCGCCGGCGTGCCGGCGCCGGCGTTCGTCGTCGGCGATGCGGCGCTCGTGCCGCTCGTGTTCGCGGCGCTCCGGCTTAAGGAGGCGGAGCGGTCGGCCCTCGAGACGGCGCTCCTCCGGCGGGATTTCGCCGCCTTTTCTGCCGCCGCCGGTCGGATCGGCGGCGACGTCGGGGCGGCGCTCGCGGCGCTCCTCGGCCCGCTTCAGCCGGAGCGGGCCGATGCGCTCGGCCGGTCGCTTCGGGCGCTCACCCGAGCGTCCGGCGACGCGGCGGCGGTCGACGTGGCCCGGGCGGTCGAGGAGCGGCTTTCGGCGCTCCTCGACCTTCTGGCCGATGCGGCGGCCCTGTTTCCCGACGTTCGGTGGCTCGCCGATCCGGCGTTTGTGCCGGATCTCGAATACTACACCGGCATCGTGTTCGAAGGCTACGGCCAGGGCGCCGGCGCGCCCCTCGTCCGGGGAGGCCGGTACGACCACCTCCTCGGCCGCTTCGGCCGGGAGGCGCCGGCGACGGGCTTTGCCCTCGACCTCGAGCGGACCCTCGCCATCGTCGAGGTGCCGCTTCCGCCCCGGCCGCGGACCGCGATCCGAATTCAGAAAGGGAATCGGCGGCAGGCGTTCGAAGAGGCCCGTCGTCGGGTCGCCGCCGGAGAGACGGTGGAGCTGGTGGAGGAAAGGGAGGATGGGATCGGCGATGCGGGCGGGGCGATCGGCGCGACCGGCGAAGGCGGCGCCGGACACCGGGCAGGCGGCGCCCGGACCGGAGAAGGAGGGGCCGGCGATGGGCGCTAGCGGGCGGTGGGACGGGCTTCGGATCGTGCTGCCGAAGGGGCGGGTGCTCGGGGAGGCGCTTCAATTGCTTCGGGCGGCGAGGATCGGCGTGCCGCCGGAGGAGGAAGACTCCCGGCGGCTCATCATCGACGTTGGCCGGGAGGCGTCCGGGGCGGTCGGCGCGCCGCTTCAGTTCATCCTGGCCAAACCGGTGGACGTGCCGATCTACGTCGAAGACGGCGCCGCCGATCTCGGCATCGTCGGCAAGGACGTCCTCTTGGAACTGGAGCGGGATGTGTACGAACTGCTCGATCTCGGCATCGGGGCTTGTCGGCTTTCGGTCGCCGGCCTCGGCGCCCCCCTGCCCCCGACCCGGTCGATGCCCCGGGTGGCGACGAAGTATCCGCGGACGGCGCGGCGGTTTTTTGCCGCCCGGGGCGAGCAGGTCGAGATCATCGCCCTGTCGGGGTCGATCGAGCTCGCGCCGCTCCTCGGCCTCGCCGAGCGGATCGTCGACATCGTCTCGACCGGGCGGACGCTCCGGGAAAACGGCCTCCGGGAGTTCGAGGTGATCGCGCCGATCACGAGCCGGCTGATCGCGAACCGGGCGAGCCTCCGCTTGAAGGCGGACGCCGTCGGCCGTTTTCAGGCGGCGCTGGCGGCGGTCGTCAGCTCGGCGGGCGGGACGGCCGGGGCGCCGGCCGCGTCGCCGGCGGCCGAACGCGGGGGGCCGGTCGCCCGGCCGGATTTCGCCGGGGACGGCGCCCGACGAGGGGCCGCCGACGGTGCGGGCGTCCGGCCGGAGTCGGCCGGAGACGGAGCGGTTCTCGGTCGGCCGTTCGGCCGGTGAGGGAGAAAGCCGATGATGACGTTCGAGCTTTACCCGGCGGTGGACATTCTGGGCGGTCAGGCGGTCCGCCTCGTGCAGGGGGATTTTGAGCAAAAGACGGTCTACGGCGCCCCGGAGGCGGCGGCCGAAGCGTTCATCGCCCGGGGGGCCCGGTGGCTTCACGTCGTCGATCTCGACGGAGCGCGAAGCGGCCGGCCGGTGAACGTCGGGCCGATTGCCGCCATCGTCCGCCGGGCCGCCGCCCGCGGCGTTCGGGTGCAGGTCGGCGGAGGGCTCCGGACGCTCGAAGACATCCGGCGCGTCCTCGCCCTCGGCGTCGCCCGGGTCATCGTCGGGACGGCGGCGATCGAGGCGCCGGACGTGCTGGCGACCGCCGTTCGGGAGGCCGGCGAAGCGGTGGCCGTCGGGGTCGACCTTCGGGAGAATCGAGTGGCGGTCCGGGGTTGGGCCGAGACGAAGGACGCCGCGGCGGAAGACGTGCTGCGGAGGATCGCCGCCGCCGGCGTCCGGACGGTGATCGTGACCGACATCCGTCGGGACGGGACGCTGGCCGGCGTCGATGCCGACCGGATGGCCTCCCTCGCCCGGGCGAGCGGGCTTCGGGTGATCGCTTCCGGCGGCGTTCGGAGCGTCGACGACGTCCGGCGCCTTTCGGCCCGCTTGCGCGACGGGGTCGTCGGGGCCGTCATCGGCAAGGCCCTGTACGCCGGGACGCTGGACCTCGCCGCGGCCCTTCAGGCCGCCGCCGAGGCGGATCCGGCCGTCGGGGAAGAGGCGGGAGAAGAGGAGGACGGCCGATGAGCGAAGCGAGATGGATCATCCCGTGCCTGGACGTCCGGGACGGCCGGGTGGTCAAGGGCGTCGCCTTTCGGGGGATGGTCGACGTCGGCGATCCGGTGGCGCTTGCCCGGCGTTACGACCGGGAAGGGGCCGATGCGGTGGCGCTTCTCGACATTACGGCGACGGTCGAGGGGAGGGAGACGTTCGTCGACGTCGTCCGGGCGGTGCGGGCGGCGCTTTCGGTGCCGCTCATCGTCGGCGGCGGCATCCGGGATCGGGCGGACGTCCGGCGGATCCGGGCGGCCGGGGCCGACTTCGTCGCGATCGGGACGGCGGCCGTCGAACGGCCGGAAGTCGTCGAAGCGGCGGCGGAGGAGGTCGGCGCCGAGGCGGTCGTCGTCGCCCTGGACGCGGCGTGGGACGCCGGACGCGGGACGTGGGTCGCCGTCACCCACGGCGGCCGAAGGCGGACGGACCGGCCGGCGACGGCGCTCGCGGCGGAGTGGGCCCGCCGGGGCGCCGGGTGGGTGCTCCTGACGAGCGTCGACGCCGACGGGACGAAGGCGGGGTTCGATCTTCCCCTCATCCGGGCGGTCGCCGAGGCGTCGGGGCTTCCGGTGATCGCCTCCGGCGGCGCCGGCGCGATCGAGCATTTCGTGGCCGTGTTTCGGGAGACGCCGGCCCGGGCGGCCCTCGCCGCCTCGGTCTTTCACCGGGGGGAGATCGCCCTGCCGGCGCTCAAGGCGGCGCTCGGGGACGTTGGCATCGCCGTCCGTCCGGCGCCGGCGGCCGGCGCGCCGGAGGGCGGGACGTCATGATCCGTCTCGGCGACGTCCGGTTCGGTCCTGACGGCCTCATCCCGGCCGTCCTCGTCGACGCCCGCACGAAAGACGTGCTCACCCTCGCCTACATGAACGAGGCGGCGCTCAAAAAGACGCTTGAGACGGGGGAGACGTGGCTGTACAGCCGGTCCCGCCAGGCCCTCTGGCACAAAGGGGCGACTTCCGGCCACCGGCAGACGGTCGTCGACCTTAAGCTCGACTGCGACGGCGATGCGCTCCTCGTCTCGGTCATCCCCCACGGCCCGGCGTGCCACACCGGCGCGCCGACGTGCTTTCACCGGCCGCTGGTCGCCCGGGCGTCGGACGGGCGCCTCGCCCCGGCCGGGGGGTTGGAGGAGAGGGCGGAGGCAGAGCGGACGGCCGAAGCCAAAGCGGCGGCGGAGCCGGTGGCGGCAGCCGACGCCAAAGCTTGGGCCCATCCGGCAACGGATCGAGCAGCCCGAACCGTGGCGGCCGGCGCGCTTTCGGCGGACGGATACGGCGCCCTCGGCCGGGCGCTCGGGGCCCTTTCGGCGCGGATCGAGGCGCGGCGGCATGCCTCGCCGGAGGCGTCGTACACGGCCTACCTGCTGGCGCAGGGTCGGGATAAGATTTTAAAAAAACTGGCCGAAGAGGCGGCGGAGGTGCTCCTTGCGGCGAAGGACGGTCGCCCGGAAGCGCTGACGGAAGAGGTGGCGGATCTTCTGTACCACCTTGCCGTCCTGTTCGCCGAAACGGGGCTTTCGCCGGCGGCGGTGGCCGCCGTGCTCGAGGCTCGGGCTCGCCCCGCCGCGGACGCCTTCGTGCCCCGGAGCGCCGGCCGGTCGGGGCGACCGTCGAAGGAGGACGGGCGATGATCGTTCAGCGGTTCGAACTGGCAACGCTTTCCCCGGACGCGCGGCGCCGGCTGCTTCGCCGGAGCGAACGGGAGATCCACCGGGAACTCGAGGCGGCCCGGGCGATCTTGGACGCCGTCCGGGAACGGGGCGATGCGGCGCTCATCGAGCTGACGGAGCGGTTCGACGGGGTGCGGCTTACGCCGGCGGCGATGAAGCTCGACCGGGCGGAGATCGCCGAGCGGGCGGAGGCGCTCCGGCGGGCGCACCCGGCCCTCGACGAGGCGATCCGCGTCGCCGCCCGGCAGATCGAAGCGTTCCACCGGGCGCAGCTCCCGAAGCCCGTCTGGTGGACGGAAGTGTCGCCGGGGGTGTTTGCCGGCGAGCGGGTGACGCCGATCCCCGACGTCGCCGTGTACGTCCCCCGGGGGAAAGGGTCGTTTCCGTCGGTGCTCCTGATGCTGGCGGTGCCGGCGCGGGTGGCCGGCGTGCCGCGGCGGATCGTCCTCACGCCGCCGGCGCCGGATGGCCACGATCCGGCGGTCGTCCTCGCGGCCGATCACGCCGGGGTCGATGCCGTCTACACCGTCGGCGGCGCCCAGGCGATCGCCGCCGTCGCCTTCGGCACGGAGACCGTGCCGAAGATGCATAAAGTGATCGGGCCGGGAAACGCCTACGTGACGGCGGCCAAACGGCTCCTCGTCGGGACGATCGACATCGGGATTTTGGCCGGCCCGTCGGAAGCGATCGTCCTCGCCGACGGGTCGGCGGACCCGGAGCGGGTGGCCCGGGACTGGCTGAACGAGGCGGAGCACGGCCCGGATTCGGCGGCGCTCCTCGTGACGGACGACGGGGCGCTTTTAGAGGCCGCCGAGGCGGCCCTCCGGCGCCTTCTGGGGCGGCTTCCGGAGGGGCGGCGGCGGTTTGCCGAGGCGGTCTTTCGGACGTACGGCGGCGGGGTGATCGCCCGGTCGATGGACGAGGCGATCGCCTTCGTGAACGACTATGCGCCGGAACACCTCGTGCTTCACGTCCGGGACCCGCACGCCCTTCTCTGGCGTTTGGAGCACGCCGGCGAAATTTTGCTCGGCCCGTGGACGCCGATCGCCCTCGGGAACTTCGTCGTCGGCACGAACGCCATCCTCCCGACCGGAGGCCACGCGAAGACGACATCCGCCGTGTCGGTGTGGGACTTTTTGAAACGGACCTCCCTCGCGTGGGCGACGGAAGCCGGCTACCGGCGGCTTCGGCCCTACGCCCGCCTGCTGGCGGAAGTGGAGGGGTTTCCGGCCCACGCCCTGGCCCTCGAGGACGAAGAGGCGACCGAAGCGGCTCGGCCGGGGGAACCGGCGGTCGGCCCGGTGGAGGCGGAAGGGGCGGACGACGGGAATCGGCGCGGATAAGCGGATAGGAAGGAGATCGGCGGTGGAGGGAGAGACGATTCGCGTCCGGCGGACGACCCGGGAGTCGGCGATCGACGTCGCCGTCGCGTTCCGACCGCCGTCGCCGGAAGTCAAGGCGCGGCTGAAGACGCCGCTTCCGTTTTTTAACCACATGCTCGAGCACATCGCCTGGCGCGGCGAGCTCGACCTTTCGGTGGAGGTCCGGCTCGACGGGTTTTTCCTCGCCCATGTCGTCACAGAAGACGTCGGCATCGCCCTCGGCCGGGCGATCCGGACGTACGTCGAGCGGCATCAGGGGCGGGGGCTTTCCGGCTACGGGTTTGCCTACGGGGCGCTCGACGAGGCGCTCGCGCGGGCGGTCGTGAGCTTCGAGTCCCGGGCGGGCTTTTTCTTCGACGCCGGGGCGGTGACGCTTCCGGAGGCGACGGAAGGGGTCCGGAGCGAAGATCTGATCGCCTTTTTTGAGGGGTTCGTGCAGGGGGCGCTGGCGACGGTGCACCTCGATCTGTTGAAAGGCCGGCCGCGGCACGGGCACCACCTGTGGGAGGCGGCGTTTCGCGCCTTCGGCCAGGCGCTCGCGTCCGCCCTCGCCCGGCGGTCGGAACGGACCGGCCTGTTCGCCGGCGTCGCCGGCGCCATCGGCTGGGAAGTGACGGTGGAGGAAGCGCCGAAGGGCGGAGAGCGGCCCGGCGAAGGCTGATCGCGGCGGATCCGGCGTGCAGGAATGCCGGCGCCTTCGGGCATGCGGCGGGCCGGCGGCCTCGCCGGGCTCGGGTTCATCGCCCGTCGGGGAGTGCCCGGCGCCTTTCGCCGCGTCCGGTTCCGGCCGCCGGCGGACGGGCCCTCGCCACCTCCGACGCCGTGTGGTACACTGAAACGGGAGCTTGAACGCTCCGAACGTGGGAACGGAAGGGAGGATGCCCGGTGGGGGAACGGCCGGCGCCGGACGCCTTGCGGGCGATCCGGCAGGCGCTTCTGGCCGGCGATGCGCCGGCGGCCGCCGGCTTGGCCGAGGCGCTCATCGAGGATGCCGGCACCCTCGATGCCCTGGTCGAAGCGGCGGCGCTCTTTACGGAATACGGGCTGCACGACGCCTCGCTCCGCCTGATCCTCGGTGCCCTCGGCCGGCAGGGGCTCACCTTTCCACCGCCGTACGCCGCGTCGATTCGGGCCCTCCCGGCGCGGGCGTATTACCTCTTGGCGCAGAATTTCGTCAACTACGGTGATTTTCTGCATGCCCGTCTCGCCCTCGACCGGATGGAGGCGGCCTTTTCCCGTTCACCGTTTGAGCCGGACGGCGATCTGCAGGGATTCCGAGCTTATCTCGAATCGGAAATCCGGCGTACGATCCACGAAAATACGCCTCGAGAGCACATCCCGGCGCTGGAGAGGGCGGTGCTTCACTACGAGGCGGAGCGCTACCTTCAGGCGGCGGCGGCGTTTCGGGCGCTTCTCGAGTCGGCGCCGGACGTCCGGCCGGCGTGGCGCCGCCTCGTCCAGTGTTACCGCCGGCTGGACTTCGTCGAGTCGGCGGAAGCGACGTTTCAGGAAGCCCTCCAGCGCTTTCCGGACGACGTCGAGCTCATGGCCGATTACGCCATCTTTTTGCATGAACGGGGACGGCGCCGCGAGGCCCGGCGTTTTGCCCGCCGGCTGCGGACGATCCTGCCCCTTTCCCTCGACGTCCGGTATCGCCTCGGCCTGGCCTTGGGCATCCTAGGCGAAGACGATCGGGCGTATGCGCTCCTTCATGGTCTCTTCCGGCGGGCGCCGGACGAAGTTCACCCGGGCGTGCTTCATTACCTCGCCGTCGCCGCGTACAACACCGGCCGGTGGGAGGAGGCCCGGCGCTTCTGGCGCCTCCTCGCCGGCCGGACGGAAGGCGGCTGGGTCGGGGCGGCGATGCTCCGCTATCTCGACCGGGCCGAGCGACGGGCCCGCAAGGCAGCGCCGGCCCGTCAGGGGGCGCTGAGCGGACCGGGCGGATCGCCCGGCGCGGGGGCCCCGAAGGCGCCCGGCCGGCACCGGAAGCGGCTTTCGTACCGCTACCCGCCGGATGAAGCGGTCTTCGAGCGGTGACCGCGGTTCTTGAACGGGGACGGGCGGGGGAGCTAAAGAAGCGGCTTTTCCGATAAGCGGCCGGAAAAAACGCCCTCCCCCGGAACGGGGCCTTCCGGAAAGGGGCCCGACCGACGGCGGTTTCCCGGTACGGCGGTCCGGGATCGGTTTGGCTTTACAAACCGAAGGCGATGGGGTAAGATGAGGGCGTAGCCAAATCGATACTTATCGATCTAGCCGGCCGGCTCCGCCGCGGCCTGGCCCGGCCGCAAGGGAGCCGCACCGGCCGCAAGGGAGCCGCAAAGGAGGGAAAAAGCCGATGAGCGACCGCCTCTACGACGTCGCCATCCTCGGCGCCGGTCCGGCCGGAATGACCGCCGCCGTCTACGCTGCCCGGGCCAACCTGTCGACGCTGCTCATCGAACGGGGGGTGCCCGGCGGGCAGATGAACGACACCGCCGACGTGGAAAACTATCCAGGCTACGAAAACATCCTCGGGCCGGATCTCGCCACCAAGATGTTCGAACACGCCCAGAAGTTCGGCGCCGAGTACGTCTACGGCGAGGTGACCGGCCTCGAGCCGGACGGCGACGTGAAGATCGTCCGGACGCACGACGAGACGTACCGCGCCCGGGCGGTGATCATCGCCACCGGCGCCACGCCGCGGCGTCTCGGGGTTCCGGGGGAGGACCGGCTCGCCGGCCGGGGCATCTCCTGGTGCGCGGTGTGCGATGGAGCGTTTTTCAAGGATAAAAACCTGATCGTCGTCGGCGGCGGCGACTCGGCGCTCGAGGAAGGGACGTATCTCACCCGCTTTGCGAAGAAGGTGACCGTCGTCCACCGGCGGGACAAATTCCGGGCCCAGAAGATCCTTCAGGATCGGTTTTTCGCCAATGAAAAGACGGACGTCATCTGGAACCACGTCGTCGTTGAAATTCTCGGGGAGAAGCGCGTCGAAGGGGTCGTCCTGAAAAACGTCGTCACCGGCGAGACGACGACGATGCCGATCGACGGCGTCTTCATCTACGTCGGCCTCGATCCGCTGAGCGAGCCGTTTCGATCCCTCGGCATCACGAACGAGGCCGGCTACATCGTCACCGACGAAGAGATGCGGACGAAGATCCCCGGCGTCTTTGCCGCCGGCGACGTCCGGGAGAAAAAGCTCCGGCAGATCGTGACCGCCACCGCGGACGGCGCCATCGCCGCCCAGGCGGCGCAACAGTATCTCGAGTCGCTTCACGACGCGGCGATTGTTAACAAATCTTAATGTCACCGTAACGGCTTTGAAACAAAGGACGCCTATAATGGGAGGCGTAGTGACCCCCTTTAAGATAAATCCCCTGCCAAGCCGCGGGCGTCCCCCTGCGGCGCTTTTTTTGTCTTGGGAACCGTGGTCTTCGGAACCGGTCCGCGCCCCGGTTGCCCCCGGACCGGGGCCGTGCTATGCTTAGGGCGTTCGGAGGGAGGGAGGACGGTGCGGCGGGTCGTCAACTGCCTCATCACCGACGGGAAGCGGCTTTTGATGCTGCAAAAACCCCGCCGCGGATACTGGTACATCCCGGGCGGCAAGGTCGAGCCGGCGGAAAGCCTCGGCGAAGCCGTCCGCCGGGAGGTGGAGGAGGAGACGGGGCTCGTTCTGACGTCCGCCCACCTCCGGGGCGCCTTCGTCATCGACGTTCAGGCGGACGGGGAGCTTCAGGACGAGTGGATGCTCTTTACCTTCGTCGCCGACGGCTGGTCCGGAACGCTCAAGGACGAGGCGGCGGAAGGCGTCCTCGCGTGGCAACCGATCACGGCCCTGGACCGGCTGCCGATGCCGGCCGGCGACCGGATCGTTCTCTCCCGCCTCGTCTTCGCCCCCGCCGGTCGTCTGCCCCTCACAGGCCGGTTCGTCTACACGCCCGACGAAGCGCTGCTCGCCTATGCGTTTGATCCGACCGAAGCCCACGCAGCCGACGCGGACGGCGTCCGGCCGAGGTGAAGGCGATGCTTCTTCTCATCACCGGCATGAGCGGTGCCGGGAAGACCGTCGCTTTGAAAAGCCTCGAGGAACTCGGTTTTTTTTGTGTCGACAACCTGCCGCCGGTCCTTTTGGAAAAATTCGCCGAACTCATCCGGCAGTCGGCCGCGGCGCCGAACGCGGCGGTCGTCGTCGACCTCCGGGGCGGCCCTTTTTTTGACGACCTCCTGAGCGCTTTGGAAACGCTCGACGAGCGGGAGATCGGCTACCTGCTCGTCTTCCTCGAGGCGCGGGACGACGTCCTCATCGCCCGGTACAAGGCGGCCCGAAAGCCTCACCCCCTCGCTCCGGATCGACCGGTCGGCGAGGGCATCGCCCGGGAGCGGGCGATGCTGGCGGACGTCCGCCGGCGGGCGGATCAGGTGATCGACACGTCCGAGATGCGCCCGGAAGACCTTCGGGCCCTGCTCGCCCGGCGGTTTGCCCCGGCGGCCGGCGGGGTGAAGATGCGGCTTCATCTCGTTTCGTTCGGCTTCAAATACGGTCCGCCGCCGGATGCCGACCTCGTCTTCGACGTCCGCTTTCTCCCCAATCCCCACTACGTGCCGGAGCTTAGACCCAAGCCGGGGACGGATCCGGACGTCGCCGCCTACGTCCTCGACCGGCCGGAGACCGGCCAGCTGATGAACCGGCTGATCGACTTCCTCGAGTTCGTCCTGCCTCAGTACGAACGGGAAGGAAAGGCGGAACTCGTCGTCGCCGTCGGCTGCACCGGCGGCCGGCACCGTTCTGTCGCCGTCGCCGAGGCGATCGCCCGGCACTTCGCCGACCGCTGGCCGACGAAGATCATCCACCGGGACGTCGACCGGGGGCGCCGGAGCGGCGAAGACGCATAAAGAAAAACCATCCGGGGAGAAAAGAGGGAGAGCCATGGGGCATGCGCCAAAGCGCCGCGTCGTCGCCATCGGCGGCGGGACGGGGCTATCCAGCCTTCTCCGGGGCCTGAAGGCCGGTCCGTTTGCGATCACGGCCATCGTCACCGTCGCCGACGACGGCGGGAGCACGGGGCGGCTTCGGGCGGAGATGGACATCCCGGCGCCGGGGGACATCCGAAACGTCCTCGTCGCGCTGGCGGAAAAAGAATCGCTCCTTTCCGCTCTCATGCAGTATCGCTTCCGCACGAACGGCGCCCTGTCGGGGCACGCGCTCGGCAATCTCCTCATCGCCGCCATGAGCGACATCGCCGGCGATTTCGCCCAGGCGGTGCGGGCCCTCTCCCGCGTCCTCGCCGTCCGGGGCGTCGTCCTGCCGGCGGCCAACGCCCCCCTTCGCCTCAAGGCGGAGCTCGCCGACGGCACCGTCGTCGAGGGGGAGTCGAACATCCCGAAGGCCGGCCGGCCGATCCGGCGGGTGATGATCGACCCGCCCGATGCGGCCCCCCTTCCGGAGGCGCTTCAGGCGATCCGGGAGGCCGAGCTCATCCTCCTCGGGCCGGGGAGCCTGTACACGAGCCTCATCCCGAACCTCCTCGTGCCGGGCCTCGTCCGGGCGATCGCCGAAAGCCGAGCCCCCAAGGCGTTCATCGTCAACCTCATGACCCAACCCGGCGAGACCGACGGCTACACCGCCTTCGACCACGTCGCCGCCGTCGAGGCCCACAGCGCGCCGAAGCTGTTCGACGTCCTCGTCGTCAACACCGGCCCCATCCCCGAGCCGCTCGCTAGGCGCTACCGGGAGGGAGGTCAGGAGGCGGTCCGGGTCGATCGGGAGGTGCTCCGCGCCCGAGGGTATCGCCTGATCGAAGACGATTTCGTCCTCGCCGACCCGAAGACGGGCCTCATCCGGCACGACGCCGTCAAGGTCGGCGAGCGGCTCCTTTCGTCCCTCTTTTGAGACGGAAGGGGGCGTCGCCGTGTCGTTTGCCCGGGAGGCGAAAAATGAGCTCACCCGCATTCAGGATCTCCCGGCCTGCTGCCGGCGGGCGGAGCTTTCCGCGCTCGCCCGCCTGAACGGCCGCATCGTCGACGATGAGGACGCCGGCCGGCCGGCGGTCGAGATCGCGACGGAAAATGCCGCCATCGCCCGGCGGATCTACGTCCACGTCCGGGACGTCCTCGGCGCCCCCGGCCGCGTCATCGTGCGGAAAAACCGGCGCCTCCGGAAAAACAACACGTATGTCATCCGGCTGCCGCTTCCGCCGGAGGCGGTCGCAGCGCATCTCGGCCTCCGGCTTGATTCCGCCGCCGGCGCCTTCGTCGGCGCCCCGGCGGACGAGGTGACGAAAAAAACATGCTGCAAGCGAAGCTACCTCCGGGCGGCCTTTCTCGCCCGGGGGTCGGTCAACGCGCCGTCGGCCCACTCCTATCATCTCGAGCTCACCGCCGGCGACGGCGACCACGCCGACCGGCTGGAGGCGCTTTTCCGCCACTTCGGTCTTTTGCCCCGTCGACTCGTTCGGCCGAAGGGAACGATCCTGTACCTCAAAGAAGGCGACCAGATCACCGAGTTTTTGAGCTTGATCGGCGCCCACAATTCGCTCTTTCGCTTTGAAGACGTCCGCATCATGAAGGACATGCGGAACACGATCAACCGCCTGGTGAACGCCGAGACGGCCAACCTGAACAAGGCGGTCCGGGCGGCGATGGCCCAGGTGCGAGACATCACCCTGATCCAGGAGACGATCGGCCTCGAGGCGCTGCCGCCGAAGCTCCGGGAGGTCGCCGAGGCGCGCCTCCGGCACCCGGAGGCCAATTTGAAGGAGCTCGGCGAACTCCTCCCCGGCGGGCCGGTCAGCAAATCGGGCATCAACCACCGTTTGCGGAAAATCCATGAAATCGCCATGAAGATTCAGTCGACACGGCGTCCGATGTGATATAATAAACCCATCATTCCCTTCGCTGAGGTCAACGAGCGCATCCCGCAGGGCGGAAGGAGGCGGGGGCGGTGCTGGAAAGACGGGTGCGCGTCAATCTGAGAACCGGCCTGCAGGCGCGGCCGGCGGCGATGTTCGTCCAGGAAGCGAACCGCTTTCAGGCGGAGATCTGGCTGGAAAAAGGCGACAAGCGCGTGAGCGCCAAAAGCATCATGGGCGTCATGAGCCTCGCCATCGCGCCGGGGACGGAGATCGTCCTGAAGGCCGAAGGCCCGGACGCCGACGAGGCGCTCAAGCGGCTTTCCGCCTTCGTCGCCGAAGAAAATTTCACCTTTGCCTGAGCGTGGTTTTGGCGGTTCAGGAAACGGAGGCCATCGGCAGCCCGCTCCGGCGACTTCGTCGGGGGGTCCGCACCGGCAGGCGGACGCCCGACGGCCGGCGGGGCTCCGCCCGGGCGAAGACCGGGCGGTTTTATTTTATGGGTTGGCGCCCAGGAGGGAGGGCGTGCGCCCGGGAACGCCGCACCGCTCCGCCGCATAGGAAAGAGCGAACGTCTCGGCAAAGGGGCGAAAGCGCGTGCAGATCGTCGTCGTTCGTCGGGGAGATTCCCTTCCTGCGTTCGCCCGCCTCTACGGCACGACCGTGCCGGCGCTCATGGCGCAAAACGGTCTGGAGGCGCCGGCATGCCTCGCTGTCGGGCAGGCCCTCCTCGTGCCCGGGCCGGCGACGATCATCGTCCGGCCCGGCGACACCCTCGCGGCGATCGCCGAACGGACCGGCATACCGCCGGACGCATGGGTGGCGAAAAACCGGCTCGCCCACACGGCGGCGCTCGTCCCCGGGATGCGCCTTGGGGTGCCGGAGGTTCCCCCGCCGGTCATCGAGGCCCATGCCTACCTCGAGCCGCGAGGCGATCGGCCGGAGCGGGACCGGGCCGTCGTTCAGGAGGCGGCGCCGACGCTGACGGCGGTGAACGTATTTTACGCCCAGATGACCGCGGCCGGCGGCCTCGTCCTCCCGGCCGACAAAGCGGTTCGGGACGCCCTGGAGGGGACGCCGGCGGCGCCCGTCCTCGTCGTCGCGCCGATCGAAGGCGGTGCCTTCCGACCGGAGATCGTCCGGGCGTTCTGGCGGGACCCGGCGTGGCAGGAGGCGCTGGCCCGGCAGCTCGTCGCCGTCGCCCGGGAGCGGGGCTACCGCGGCGTGCAGTTCGATTTCGAAGGCCTCGCGCCGGACGATCTCCGGCGGCTCGCCGCCTGGCTCAAAGGGGCAGTGCTTCGCCTCGGCCGGGCGGGGCTCGTCGTCTCCGTCGCTCTCCCGCCGCCGGAGCCCGGCGCTCCGGCGGAGGCCTACCGGGCGATCGGCGCCCTCGTCCACACCGTCACCCTGAAAACGGACGCCTGGGCTCACGCCGACGGACCGCCCCAGCCGATCGCTCCGCTTCCGGAATTGGAAGCGGCCGTCGCGGAAGCCGTGCGGGTGCTGCCGCGGAAAAAGCTCCTTCTCGGCGCGCCGCTTTTCGGGTACGACTGGGCGCTTCCGGCCGTTCAGGGGCGGACCCGCGCCCGGGCCCTCGGCCTCGGCGATGCCTTACGCCTCGCCTGCACCGCCGGCGCCGAGGTGGCGTACGACGAGCGGGCGGAGGCGCCGGTCTTTCGCTACCGCGACCCGGCCGGCCGCGCGCACCTCGTCTGGTTCGAAGACGTCCGCTCGCTTTCCGCCAAGTTCCGCCTCGTCCGGCGCTACCGGCTTCGGGGCCTCTCCTTCTGGGCGCTCGGCCGGCCGGCCCCGGCGGCGTGGGCGCTCCTCCGGGATGCCTTTTCCGTTCGGGCGTGGCCCAAATAAAAGCGGGCGCGCTGCGAATAAAAAAACGCCGCTCCGGGCGGCGCGCGCCTCGGGCAGCGTCAGCGTTCCGAAAGGGTGAGGTCCTTCCGGGAGGCGATGACGTGATCGATGATGCCGTAGGCCCGGGCCTCCTCGGCGGTCATGAAGAAATCCCGATCGGTGTCTCGCTCGATCCGCTCGAGGGGCTGGCCGGTCCGCCCGGCGAGGATGCGGTTTAATTTGTCGCGAAGCTTCAAGATCCGGCGGGCGCCGATGGCGATGTCCGCCGCCGGTCCCCGGACGCCGCCCAGCGGCTGATGAATCATGATTTCGGCGTTCGGCAGGGCGTAGCGCTTTCCCGGCGTCCCGGCGGCGAGCAAAAACGCCCCCATCGACGCCGCCAGCCCGAGGGCGATCGTCACCACGTCGGGCTTGATGAACTGCATCGTGTCGTAGATCGCCAGCCCCGCGGAGATCGATCCGCCGGGGCTGTTGATGTACAGGGCGATGTCCTTATTCGGGTCTTCCGCCGCAAGAAAGAGGAGCTGGGCCACGACGAGGTTCGCCACCTCGTCGTCGATCGGCGTGCCGAGGAAGATGATCCGATCCCGGAGCAGCCGGGAGTACAGATCGTAGGCCCGCTCCCCGCGGCTCGTCTGTTCGATCACCGTCGGAACGTAGACCATGATCGACCTCCGCCCGCCGCCGTCAAAGGGTGTCGAGGCGGGAAAAGGAATGTCGAATGATCAGAAGTTTTGGAATGAAGCAGGATTTCCCTTTCCCGGCGTCGAACCGAATCGACGGAACTGTTTCTGCGGAAACTCAAACGCCTTCGTGGTGAGCGGATCAAGCCGGCCAACCAACGCCAAAGAGGTGAGCGCGAGATGCTGGATTTCAAAACCCGCCGCACCTTCGCCCGTCCCGACGTGGCGCTCCTCGATCGCCTGATCGCCTCCGGTGTCCGCGTCACGGTCCACTACGACAGCATCGACGGCCGGCCGGCCGCCGCCACCGGACGGCTCGTCGAACGCATCGAAAAGGCGGCGGTCGTCGTGCACCAGGTCGGGACCCTCGGCGCCGATCGGCTGATCGTCGTTCACCTCGACCGACTGCGGGCCGTGGAGACGGCGCCCCCGTCAACGCTTTGGTTTGCCGGGACGGACGGGGAATGAACACAAAAGCCGTCCGGCTTCGCCGGCTTCATCGCTCGGCGCCTCGACCGCACGGCATCGTCTCAGAGCATAAAAAAATGGCGCACCCGGAGGGACTCGAACCCCCGCACTTGGCTCCGGAGGCCAACGCTCTATCCAGCTGAGCTACGGGTGCATCCACGTGACAGGATACATTATATCCGCCGGCCGCGGAGAAGGCAAGATGTTAATATTGCATGACCGCGGCCGATGTTTCTTTTTGACAGCGGGCCCTGGCCGGCCTATCATGAACATTGAACCTCGACGAAGTTGAACCTCGACCCATCGTGGGGAAAAGGGGATGTGTGGCCGCCTAGGGACGTTATAAGTCTCTAGGGACAAAAAAAGTCCCGAAAGGCGCGAAAGGAGGGCTTCGGTGTCCAGCGATCTCGAGGCGGCGCTCGGCCTGTTTGAACGGCTGCTTCCGGAACTCCGTCCATCCCTCGCCCGGCGGCTTTCGGCGCTCGAGGCGATCGCCCTCTTCGGCCCCGTCGGGCGCCGGGCGCTGGCCGAGCGGCTGGGGCTTACGGAACGGGTCCTCCGGGCGGAGATCGAGGCGCTGGAGCGCCAGGGGCTCGTCGTCGTCGGTGGCCGGGGCGTCGTCGCCAGCCCGGATGGGCTAACCCTCCTCGAGGCGTTCGAACCGCTCGTCGATGCGTTCAGCGCCCTCCGCACCCTCGCCCGGACGGTGGAGCGCCTCCTCGGTCTGAAGCGGGTCGTCGTCGTCCCCGGCGACGTCGCCCGGCAGCCGGACGACCTCGCCGCGGTCGCCCGGGCGGCGGCCATCGCCCTGGAGCGGGCGATGAAGGAGGCGCGGGTCATCGCCGTCGCCGGCGGGACGACGATGGCCGCCGTCGCCGAGGTCTTTCGGCCGCGGCGCAAACATCCGGAGGTGACCTTTGTCCCGGCCCGGGGCGGCCTCGGCGAACACATCGACATCCAGGCCGACACCATCGCCGCCCGGCTGGCGGATCGCGCCGGCGGTCGCTTCGTCCGCCTCGGCGTGCCGGATCAGCTGTCGCCGGAGACGATCCGGGCGATGCTGGAGGAGGCGGACGTCCGCCGTCGGCTCGACGAGGTCCGCCGGGCGGAAGTCGTCTTCCACGGCATCGGCGACGCCAAGACGATGAGCCTCAGGCGGCGGGCGGATGCGGCGATCCGGGCGGAACTCGAGCGGCGCGGCGCCGTGAGCGAGGCGTTTGGCGCATACTACGACGGAGACGGGCGCCTCGTCGCTCAGATGCCGACGATCGGCCTTTCCATCGAAGAGCTTCGCGCCAAGCGGTGCATCGCCGTCGCCGCCGGCCGTCCCAAGGCGGCGGCGATCATTTCCCTGGCCAAGACCGGCCTGTTTCAGGAGCTGATCACCGACCAGGGGGCGGCGGAGGCCATCCGGAATGGGCTGGCCCCGCCGCCGGCCGACTGACCGCCGGCCGTCCGATTGACAGACGGCGGTTTTTCGAAAATAATACGCAAAGGAGGAGCCTTCCATGGTCCGCGTGGCCATCAACGGCTTCGGCCGGATCGGCCGCCTCGTCTTTCGCGCCGCCCTCCGACATTCGACGTACGAGATCGTCGCCGTCAACGACCTCGCCGACGCCGAGATGCTCGCCCACCTCCTCCGGTACGATTCGGTCCACGGCCGCTTTCCGGAGTCGGTCGAGGTGACGGCGGACGGCTTTCGCGCCGGCGGCCGGAACGTTCGGGTGACGTCGGAGCGGGATCCGGCGAACCTCCCGTGGCGTGACCTCGGCGTCGACATCGTCGTCGAGTCGACGGGGCGGTTTACGAACGCCGAAGACGCGCGAAAACACCTTCAGGCCGGGGCGAAGAAGGTCATCATCTCGGCGCCGGCGAAAGGGGAAGACGTCACCGTCGTTCTCGGCGTGAACGAGTCGGCCTACGATCCGGCCCGGCACCACATCCTCTCGAACGCCTCCTGCACGACGAATGCCCTGGCGCCGGTGGCCAAGGTGCTCCACGAGGCGTTCACCATCCGCCGGGGCCTCATGACGACGGTCCACTCCGTGACGAACGACCAGCAGATCCTCGATCTCGCCCACAAAGACTTTCGCCGGGCGCGGGCGGCGGGGCTTTCGATCATCCCGACGACGACGGGGGCGGCCCGGGCCGTCGGCAAGGTGCTTCCGGAGCTCGCCGGTAAGCTAAACGGCATGGCCTTCCGGGTACCGACGCCGAACGTCTCGGTCGTCGACCTCGTCGCCGAGGTGGAACAGGACGTCACCGTCGAGGCGGTCAACGCCGCTTTGGCGGCGGCGGCCGAAGGACCGATGAAGGGCATCCTCGCGGTCTCCCATGAACCGCTCGTGTCCCGGGACTTCAACGGCGATCCCCATTCGTCGATCGTCGATGCGCCGTCGACGATGGTCCTGGACGGCCGGATGGTCAAGGTGATCGCGTGGTACGACAACGAGTGGGGCTACGCCAACCGGGTCGCCGATCTCGTCGACATCGTCGTCCGCCGGGGCCTCGCCTGACGGCGGCCCGGCCCCTTCGGACGACCGTCCGGATCTCGCCTCACCGTCCGTCAGTCCCCGCCCGCCGGCCGCTCCGACTCCGCCCGCCGGCCGCCTGACGCGGGCGGCCGGTGAAGTCGACCGGGCGGCCCCTTTCCGGTCCCCCTTTTACGGTCTCCCGCCCCGCCCGGCGCATCCTTGGGGAAGGAGGAATCGCGATGCTTGCCACCCTTCAGGATGTCGACGTTGCCGGGCGCACCGTCTTTGTCCGGGTCGATTTTAACGTGCCCCTCGACGGGGGCCGCATCGCCGATGAGACCCGCATCCGGGCGCACCTGCCGACGATCGAGGCGCTTTCGGACCGTCGGGCGAAGATCGTCCTCGCGAGCCACCTCGGCCGGCCGAAGGGCGCGCCGGATCCGGCCCTTACCCTCGAGCCGGTGGCCGAACGGCTAAAAGCGCTCCTCGGTCGGACGGTCCGGTTCATCCCGGCGGTCGCCGGCCCGGAAGTCGACGCGGCGGTGCGAACCCTCCGGGAAGGGGAAATCCTGCTTCTGGAAAACGTCCGCTTTCACCCCGGCGAGACGAAAAACGATCCCGAGCTTTCGGCGGCCTGGGCGGCGTGGACGGACGTCTACGTCGGCGACGCCTTCGGTTCCGCCCACCGGGCGCATGCCTCCACCGTCGGCATCGCCGAGCGGGCACCCCAGGCCGTCGCCGGGCTGCTCATGGAGCGGGAGATCCGGATGCTCACCCGGGTGCTGGAGGCGCCGGAGCGGCCGTTCGTGGCCATCGTCGGCGGGGCGAAGATCAAGGACAAGATCGGCGTTTTGAAAAACCTCCTGGCCAAGGCCGACGCGGTCCTCGTCGGCGGCGGCATGGCGAACACGCTCCTCTTCGCCGAAGGGGCGTCCCTCGGCGCCTCCCTCGTCGAGCCGGAGGCGGTCGACGTCGCCCGGGCGCTCCTCGACGAAGCCCGCGCGCTCGGGAAGCCGCTCATGCTGCCGGCAGACGTCGTCGTTGCCGACCGGTTTTCAGCCGACGCCCGAACGGACGTCGCCGACGCCCGGGCGGTTCCGGACGGCTGGCAGGCCCTCGACATCGGCCCCCGGACCCGGGAGCGGTTCCGGGAGGTCATCCTCGGCGCGAAGACGGTCGTCTGGAACGGACCGATGGGCGTCTTTGAGCTCCCGCCGTTTGCCGAAGGGACCCGGGCGATCGCGGAGGCGGTGGCCGCGTCGGGCGCCATGTCGGTCGTCGGCGGCGGCGATTCCGTCGCCGCCTTGAACGAAACCGGCCTCAAGGATCGGATCACCCACGTGTCGACCGGCGGCGGCGCGACGCTCGAGTTTCTGGAAGGAAAAACGCTCCCGGGCGTCGCGGTGCTCATGCGCCGGCCGTGACGGCGCCGGTCCCCAAACGACGTCCGCCGGAGTCCGACCTTGCCCATTCTTTCGGCGACGGAAGCATCCGCCGGGCCGACCGGTCCGGTCCATCCGGTCCGGCCGGCTCGGCCCGAACCGAGAAAGGGACGACGTCATGCGAACACCGCTCATAGCCGCCAACTGGAAGATGCACAAGACGTGGCCGGAAGCGGCGACCGACTTCACCGCCCTCGAGGGAGGGCTGGCCGCCCGGAAGGCGGTCCATGCGGCGCTTCCGGACGTCGTCGTCTGCCCGCCGTATCCGATGCTGGCGCTTTACCCGCTCCTTTTCCCCGGGGGCGCTTCTTTTGCCCTCGGCGCCCAGAACGTCCACCACGAAGCCTCCGGCGCCTACACCGGCGAAGTGAGCGCGCCGATGCTCACCGTCCTCGGCGTCGCCTACGTCATCGTCGGCCACTCCGAACGGCGGCGGGATTTCGGCGAAGACGCCGTCGTCGGGGCCAAGGTTGCCCGGGCGCTCGAGCACGATCTTACGCCGATCGTCTGCGTCGGCGAGACGCTGGACGCCCGCCGGGCCGGGGAGACGGAGGCGGCGGTGGGGGCGCAGCTTGCCGCGGCGCTCGCCGCCGTGCCGCCGGAAGCGGCCGCCGCCGGCCGCCTCGTCATCGCCTACGAGCCGGTCTGGGCGATCGGGACCGGAGAGGCGGCGACACCGGAGGCGGCGCAGGCGGTCGCCCGGTTCATCCGGGCCGAAGTGGCGGAACGCTTCGGCGCACAGGCGGCGGAGGCGACGCGAATCCTCTACGGCGGGAGCGTCACGGCAGACAACCTCGGCGGTTTTCTCGCCGAACCCGACATCGACGGCGCCCTCGTCGGCGGGGCGAGCCTCGACGTCCGGCATTTTCTCCGGCTCGTCGACCTCGCCGCCGGCCGTCCGGCGGACCGGCCCGCGCATGACGGCGGACGAACGGCGGCTGCCGGCGAACGGCCCGGCGCGGCCGGTGAACGCTCGGGCTGAGAGGCGCCCGGCTTTGCGGTGCCGCTTTGCCGGCGCCGGCCGGATTCGAACGGGGCCGACCGGACGTTGACCGATGTTGCGCCATGCTGCGGGCGGAAGGAGGGATTTCTGTGGCCGAACACCGGCGCCCGAAGCCGCTCGCCCTGATCATCCTGGACGGGTTTGCCCTTCGGGAAGAACGCCACGGCAACGCCGTCGCCCAGGCCCGGAAGCCGAATTTCGACCGGTACTGGGCGACGTATCCGCACACGACGCTTCAGGCCTCCGGGGAGGCGGTCGGCCTTCCGCCGGGGCAGATGGGAAACTCCGAGGTCGGCCATCTCAACATCGGTGCCGGCCGGATCGTCTACCAGGACCTGACGCGGATCGACCGGGCGATCGAGGGCGGCTCCTTTTTCGACAACCCGGCGCTTCTCGCCGCGGTTCGGCATGTTCAGGCCGCCCCGGAACGGACGCTCCATATCGCCGGGCTCGTCTCCGACGGCGGCGTCCATTCGCATCTCCGGCATCTCCTCGCGCTGCTCGAGCTCGCCCGGCGGCACGGCCTGAGGCGGGTGGCGGTTCACGCCTTCCTCGACGGCCGCGACACGCCGCCGGCGAGCGCCATCGGCTATCTGGAGGCGGTGGGCGCCGCGATGCGCCGCCTCGGCGTCGGGCGCATCGCTACCGTCGCGGGGCGCTACTACGCCATGGACCGGGATCGGCGGTGGGAGCGGACGGAAAAGGCCTACCGGGCGATGGTCGACGGCATCGGCGAGACGGCGGACGATCCGATCGAGGCCGTCCGCCGCTCGTACGAGCGGGGCGTGACCGATGAGTTCGTCGTCCCGACGGTGATCGTCGAGGCGGGCCGGCCCGTCGCGCCCATCCGGGACGACGATGCGGTCGTCGTGTTCAACTTCCGGCCGGACCGGGTGATCCAGCTTTCGCAGGCGCTCGGGAACGCCGATTTTGCCGGTTTTGACCGGGGGCCGTCGCGGCCTGCGGCGCTCCTTTTGGTCACGATGACCCGGTATTCCGAGGACGTCGCCGCGGAAGTCGCCTTTCCCCCGGAGATGCCGGCCGACACCTTCGGCGAAGTCATCAGCCGGGCGGGGCTTTCGCAGCTTCGCATCGCCGAGACGGAAAAATACCCGCATGTGACGTACTTTTTCAGCGGCGGCCGGGAGGAACCGTTCCCCGGCGAGCGGCGGGTGCTCATCCCCTCGCCGAAGGTGCCGACGTACGACTTGAAGCCCGAGATGAGCGCCTACGAGGTGACCGACGCCCTCCTCGCCGAGCTCCGGACCGACCCGCCCGACGTGATCGTGCTCAACTTCGCCAACCCGGACATGGTCGGTCACTCGGGGAAGCTCGAACCGACGATTCGGGCGGTGGAGGCGGTCGACGACAACCTGGGCCGCGTCGTCGAGGCGGTCCTCGCCCTGGGCGGGGTGGCCGTCATCACCGCCGACCACGGGAACGCCGACGAGGTGCTCGACGCCGAAGGGCGGCCGGTGACGCAGCATACGACCAACCCGGTGCCGTTCATCGTCACCCGCTTCGACGTCCGCCTCCGGGACGGCGGCATCCTCGCCGACATCGCGCCGACGATGCTGGAGCTCCTCGGCCTTCCGCAGCCGGCGGCGATGACCGGCCGTTCGCTCCTCCGGGCTCCGGTCGAAGCGGCGCCGTAAGCGGCCCCGTGAGCGAAAGGCGGCGCCGAAAGCCCCTCCGGTTGGGAAAGACGGTGGCGGGAGCAAAGCCGAACGGAGAGAAAGCGTCGATTCGGGCACAGCCCAGCGGGCGGGCGGCCGCTTGCGACCTGTGTCTTTCTCGCCGGCCGAGATCCAAGGGGGCCCGGACGCCTTGCGGACGGCACGGCGCCTCGTCCGTGCAGAAAGGAGACGTCCATGAGCACACCGCAGACGATCATCGAAGAGGTTTACGCCCGGGAGGTGCTCGACTCCCGCGGCAACCCGACGGTCGAAGTCGAAGTGCATTTGAGCGGCGGCGCCGTCGGCCGGGCGATCGTCCCGTCCGGCGCGTCGACCGGGAAGCACGAGGCGATCGAGCTCCGGGACGGCGGCGCCCGCTACCTCGGCAAAGGGGTCGAGGTGGCCGTGGATAACGTCGAAAGCGAGATCGCTGAGGAGATCGTCGGCCTGGACGCCCGGGCGCAGGCAGAAGTCGACGCGGCCCTCATCGCCGCCGACGGCACCCCGAACAAAAGCCGCCTCGGCGCCAACGCCATCCTCGGCGTGTCGATGGCGGTCGCCCATGCGGCGGCGAACGCCCTCGGCCTTCCGCTTTACGCCTACCTCGGCGGTCCCTTGGCCCGGCTTTTGCCGGTTCCGATGATGAACATCCTGAACGGCGGGAAGCACGCCGACAACCCGATCGACTTTCAGGAGTTCATGATCGTCCCGGCCGGGGCGCCGTCGTTTCGGGAGGCGCTCCGGATGGGAACGGAGGTCTTTCACACCCTGAAAAAAGTCCTCGCCGAGCGGGGGCTTTCCACCGCCGTCGGCGACGAAGGCGGCTTTGCGCCTGAGCTTCGCTCGGCGGAAGCGGCCCTTGAGACGATCCTTTTGGCGATCGAGCGGGCGGGATACCGCCCCGGCGAGGACGTCGCCATCGCCCTCGACTGCGCCGCGACGGAGCTTTACGACGGGTCCCGCTACGTCTTTCGCGGCGAGGGGACGACCCGGTCGAGCGAGGAGCTCGTCCAGTATCTGGAGAAGCTTGTCCGGGATTATCCGATCGTCTCGATCGAAGACGGCCTCGCCGAAGACGACTGGGACGGCTGGCGGATGCTCACCGATCGGCTCGGCCGCCGGGTGCAGCTCGTCGGCGACGATCTGTTCGTGACCAACGTCGAGCGGCTCAAAACCGGCATCCGGACCGGTGCCGCCAACGCCATCCTGGTGAAGGTCAACCAGATCGGCACCCTCACCGAGACGTTTGACGCGATCGACACGGCCCGGCGGGCCGCCTACCGGACGATCATCTCCCACCGCTCCGGCGAGACGGAAGACGTCACCATCGCCGATCTCGCCGTGGCGACGAACGCCGGTCAGATCAAGACCGGCGCCCCGTCCCGGACCGACCGGGTGGCGAAGTACAACCAGCTCCTCCGCATCGAAGAAGCCCTCGGCGACGCCGCCCGTTTTGCCGGCTGGAGCGCCTTCGGGCGGGAGGGGGAAGGGCACCCGTAAAGCCTCTTGAGAAGCCTTAAAGTCGCAAAAAAAGCACGGGAACGAGGCGTTCCCGTGCTTTTTTGGTGCGCCCGGCATGGGCGATGTCGGGCCGATGGTCTTTTAGGGGTGGCGGACGGCGATGCCGAGAAGGTCCAGGGCGTCCCGAAACTCCTTTGCCGGCGGACGATCGGTGATGAGGAGCTGGATGCGCTCGAGGGGATCGATCAGGTAAAACGCCGTTTTGCCGAATTTGGTGTGATCGGCGACGAGGATTTTCTGTTCGGCCTGCCTGAGCATCATTTTGCGAATTTCGCCTTCGTATTCATTGGAATCCATCAGGCCCTTCTCCGGATGCACGGCGGTCGGCGAGATGAACGCTTTATCGGCGAAATACGTTTTTAAGCTTTCCGTCGCCGCGTAACCGACGTGAGACAGCGAGGGCGATCGGAGCGTGCCGCCGGTGCTCACCACCTTGATCGGTTCCAGGTCGGCGAGCTCGATTTCCACCTTCAGGGCATTCGTGATGACGGTTACTTTTTTCCGCATTCGCTTAATCAGCCGGGCGATGAAAAGCGATGACGAGCTCGCATCGAGCATGATCGTATCGCCGGGCTGGATGAGTTCCGCGCTCAGCACGGCCATTTGCTTTTTTTCTTCGACGTAAGAGATTTCTCGGAGAGAGAGGGGATACTCCTTGGTCACATATTCGGACAAATATGCCCCGCCGTGGGTTCGGACCAGCAGACCTTCTTTTTCCAGCCTTTCCAGATCTCGGCGGATCGTCTCTTCGCTGACCCCGAAGCGTTTGCTGAGGTCAGAGACGACGACATTGCCCTGAAGCAGGAGAAGCTCCATGATCTTTTTTCTCCGTTCGGCGCCAAGCACGGCCTTCACTCCCAAGCAGCATGGTCGAAGTCAGCCTCATTTTAATCGTTGACAACGCCATCGCAAGCAAGCGGTCGCAAAGCCGCATAAAAGCAAAGGAAAACAGAACAAAAACCAAGACATTTCGGTTGGAAGTCTTGACTTTACTTCCGTTGTTCATTTATTATCAATATTGATGACCGAATCGATTTGGAGGGGGAGCGGGATGCGGAGATCCGGATGGATGCTACTTACGCTGCTCGTGCTGCTGGTGACGGCGGCGTGCGGTGCGAAGGAGACGGCCAATCCGGCGCCGCCGAAAGCGGCCGAAGGGGCCAAGCTCGAAGGGGTTCCCGAAGGGGTTCAGGGGAACATTCGCGTCGCCGTCATTCGGAATTTGCCGTCGGACGATCACACGAAGCAATTCCTCGATGGCGCGCGGAGCGAAGGCGAGGCGTTCGGCTTTAAGGTGGACACGTTTATCGCTGAAAACGATGACGCCAAGTTTCAAGATCTCGTCGCACAGGCGATTCAAAAAGATTACGCCGGTCTGATCATCTCGCACGGGAAAAAAGATTATTCGTACGATATGATCAAACCGGCTCTGGACAAAGGGATGAAAGTCGTCACGTTCGATACGATCATTGACAAAAACGGCGAGACGCTGCCGGGGGTCACGACGACGTTTCAGAACGACCATATGCTGGCGGCCCTGTCCCTGGAAGCGCTCATCGACGCCTTTCCGGACCGCAAACCGGCGCGCGTGATCAAGCTCTGGTTCGGCGGCGTCCCGCCGCTCGATCGCCGGGAGGAGATCTACAAAAAGTACGAAGAAGACGGGAAGATCCAGACCGTGGAGACGATCGGGCCGACCAACTTCCAGGATGTTCAGGGCGACATCGCGAACAAGGTCGGCGCCGTGCTCGCGAAATACCCGCCGGGATCGGTCGATGCCATCTGGGCGTCCTGGGATGAGATGGCCAAGGGGGCGTACAAGGCGCTGCAAGAAGCAGGGCGCAAGGACATCAAGCTGATCTCGATCGACATCTCCAACCAGGACATCAACCTGATGCGGGAGCCGGGGAGCCCGTGGGTCGCCACGGCGGCGGTCGACCCGAAGGTGATCGGGATCATGGATATGCGGCTTTTGGCCAAAAAACTGGCAGGCGAACCGACGCCGGACACCTATGAACTGGAGCCGAAGCTGATCCGAAAGGAGCAGCTCAAACCCGACACCAATATGACCAACCTCAAGGACGTCGTGCCCGGCTGGGGTCAGGCGGACGACTTTAACGAAGCGTGGATGGAGACGCTCCGCGAACATTTCGGGAAGCGTTAAGGTGACGGTCGATGGCGCATGTGCTTTCGGTGCACGATCTCTCTCTTTCCTTTCCGGGCGTGCAGGCCCTCCGCGGGGTGGACGCCGAGTTTCGCACCGGCGAGGTGCACGCCGTCGTCGGAGCGAACGGGGCCGGGAAGTCGACGCTGATGAAGGTGCTCTCCGGCCTCTACACCCACTACACCGGGGAAATCCGCCTCGACGGCCGTCCGGTGCGAATCCACAACCCGGCGGAAGCCCGGGCGCTCGGCATCGACATCGTCTACCAAGAGGTCGATGCCGCCCTCGTTCCGTCGGTGTCGGTGGCGGAAAACATCGCCCTCGACTGGCTCACCCACGGCGCCGGAAGCCGGAGGGCGTGGGTTCGCTGGCGGGACGTCTACGCGCTCGGGAAGGAGGCGCTGGCGACGCTGGGCATCGAACTCGACGTTCGGCGCCCGGTCGCCTCGCTCAGCCTGGCGGAAAAGCAGCTTGTCCTCATCGCCCGTTCGATCGTCGAGCGGAGGCGCTTTCTCATTCTGGACGAGCCGACGGCGGCCCTGAGCGCCCAGGAAAGCGAGGAACTGTTCCGCGTCATCCGGGACCTCGTCCGCCGGGATCAGATCGGCGTCCTGTTCATTTCCCACCGCATTCCCGAGCTTTATGCGATTGGCGATCGGATCACGATCATGCGCGACGGCCAGGTCGTCCATCGCGGACGGCTGAACGAGATTCAACCGGAAGCGATCGTCCGGGCGATGCTCGGAAGAACGCTTTCGGCCTCCTCTCCGGCGCGAAAGAAGCCCGGTTCTGACGAACGTCCCATCCTGGCCGTACAAGGGCTGGCCGATCGGGAGGGCCGCATCGACGGCGTCTCTTTCCACGTTCGCCCGGGGGAAGTGGTCGGCATCGCTGGCCTGGTCGGCGCCGGGAAAACCGAACTCTGCCAGGCGCTGATCGGCGCCCGCCCGATCCGCCGCGGAACGATCGTCCTGCGCGATCGCGCGGTGCGCTTGAGAAACCCCGGGGAAGCGGTTCGACACGGGATCGTCCTCGTCCCCGAGGAAAGGCGGAAGGAAGGGCTGTGGCTCGATGCGTCGGTCGCCTGGAACTTGACGATCGCCGCGCTCGATCGCATGAGTCCCTGGGGGATCCTCCGCTCCGGAGCGATCGAGCACGAAAGCGACGCGATGATCCGAACGCTGGGGATTAAAACGCCTCATCCCCACCAGGCGGTCGCCTACCTTTCGGGCGGGAACCAGCAGAAGGTGGTGATCGGTCGGTGGCTCCTCCGGCAGGCCGACGTCTACCTCTTCGATGAGCCGACGAAGGGGATCGACGTCGGCGCCAAAGCCGAAATCCTCGACCTCATCCGTCGGCTGGCCGAAGCGGGGAAAGCGGTCCTCTACGCGACGAGCGAATTTGCCGAGCTCCTTCAGGTGGCCGACCGCATTTACGTCATGTACGCCGGAAAAATCGTTCGGGAGCTGGCGGACGAAGCGGCGACCGAGTCGAAACTGCTGTACTACGCGTCGGGAGGCATGTAGGTGAAACGCGGGACCGGTTTTTCGTGGGGCGCCTTCTTCGGCCGGTGGGGCGTCCTGATCGCGATCGGGCTCATCACCGTCGTCTTTGCCGCTCTGCTTCCGACCTTTCTTTCGCCGTCCAACGTCGTTTCTATTTTACGGAGCATCTCCATCGTGACGGTGATTGCGATCGGGCTCACGATCGCCCTGGCGGTAAACGGCCTCGACCTGTCGATCGGGTCGACCGCGACGCTGGCGAGCGCTCTCGTCGTTTCGTTTTTCGTCTGGTACAGCCTGCCGTTTTCGATCTCGCTGGCGCTGGCGCTGATTCTGTCGCTCAGCGTCGCGCTGGTGAACATCCTCCTCATCGTCAAGTTCCGCATCCCGGATCTCGTGGCCACGCTGTCGACGATGTTTATCGTTGAAGGCATCGCCATGACGTACACCGGCGGCGGTTCCATCAGCGAAGGGATGCCGCGGCTCGACGGGACGCCGACGGACGGGACGATCCCGCCGCTTTTCAAGGCGCTCGGCCAGGTGCCGGCGATCATCGTCATCATGCTCGTCGCCGTCGCCCTCGTTCACATTTTCCTAAACCACACCCGCTACGGGCGCCTGATGTATGCGACCGGCGGCAATCTGGAGGCGGCTCGGCTGGCGGGCATCCCGGTCGACCGGTATCGGGCGCTCGCCTACGTTCTGTCCGCGCTGTTTGCCGCCGTCGGCGGGATCCTGATCGCCTCTCGGATCGGTTCCGCTCAGGTGAACGCCGGCGCCGGCTACCTCATGCCCGCCGTGGCTGCGGCCTTCATCGGGTTTTCGTTTGCCGGGCAGGGCAAGCCGAACGCCATCGGCACGTTTGCCGGGGCGGTTTTGATCGGCGTTCTGGAAAACGGGCTGGTGATGATGTCGGTTCCGTATTATTCCATGAACATCGTCAAAGGGACGATCCTGGCGCTGGCGCTTGCCTCGACCTACTGGCATAAGAAGCACTGAGGGAGGGGTCCCGTTGCGCTTTGATCGCTTTTTCGTCATGCAACCGGACGACGCCATCGCGTATGCCAAGGAGCGGGGCTTTTTCCCGGCCGATGCCGAACTCGAAAGCGAAGAAATCGGCGACGGAAACATCAATTACGTCTTTCGGGTGCGGGATCGGCGGTCGGGCCGGTCGCTCATCATCAAACAGGGAGGCGAGACGGCCCGCATCTCCGACGCGTTTCGCATCACTCCCGATCGCGTCCGGATCGAGTACGAGATGCTCAAACGTTATAACGAACTCGCCCCCGGCCTGGCCCCCGAAGTCTATGCGTACGACGAGGTGATGCGCGCCTTTGCCATGGAGGATCTGTCTCACCTTTCGATCATGCGGCGCGCGCTCATGGAGCACCGGAAGCTGCCCCACTTCGTCGAACACATCACCACGTTTCTGGTGCAGACGCTGTTTTATACGACGGACGTCGCCATGGACCCGAAGGTGAAAAAGGCGCTCGTTCGGCGATTCATCAATCCGGACCTGTGCGAGATCACCGAAGATCTCGTGTACACCGAGCCGTTTACGGACGCCAAGCGGCGAAACGATCCTTATCCGCCCAACCGGGAATGGATCGAACGGATGATATACGGCGACGGCGAGCTCCGCCGGGAAGTCGCCAAGCTGAAATGGCAGTTTATGTCCGAAGCGCAGGCGCTCATCCACGGCGACCTGCACACCGGATCGATCTTCGTCGACGAGCGGGAGACCAAGGTGATCGATCCGGAGTTCGCCTTTTTCGGACCGATCGGCTATGACGTCGGCAACGTCGTGGCCAATTTGATGTTCGCCTGGGCCAACGCCGGAGCGACGATGGAAGACGAAGCGGCGCGCCTCGATTACCTGCACTGGCTGGAGCAGGCGATCGCCGGCGTCGTCGACCGTTTCCGGGCCAAGTTTCTCGCCGCCTGGCATCAGGACGCCCGGGACCCGCTGGCCCGGGGCATTGGGGTTGCGGAGGATTACGTCGATCGCGTCATCGTCGACAGCGCCGGCGTGACCGGCCTGGAGCTCGCCCGCCGCATCATCGGCCTGGCTCACGTCAAAGACATCACGTCCATCTCGGACCCCGAGAAGCGCCTGAAGGCGGAGCGGACGCTCCTCAGGGCGGCAAAAGTCTTCATCCTCGACCGGTACCGCCACCTCGACGGGTCGGCCTTCGTGGCGACGCTCAAGACGGCGCATCGTGAAGAAGAGAAAGCGGAAAAAAGAATGTAAGCTTATATTTTCTGGGAGGAAAAGTCCGGATGCCCGCCCCTCAAGAATCCTATCTCCGCTGGGAGAACGACCGTCTCATCCTGCTGGATCAGACGCGGCTGCCGCAGGAGAAGCATTTCCTCGCCCTCGATTCGGTGGAAGGGGTCTTCGAAGCCATCCGGAAGCTCCGCGTGCGCGGTGCCCCGGCGATCGGGGTGGCGGCCGCTTACGGGCTGGTGATCGGCGTGCGGGAGGCGCCGGAGGCGTCGTTTGATGCATTTTACGATCATTTATTAAAACAAAAAAAGTTTCTTGCCGCTTCGCGTCCGACGGCGGTCAATTTGTTCTGGGCGCTCGACCGGCTGGAAAGAAAGGCGCTTTCGTTGCGGGAGCGACCCGTTCGAGAAATCAAGCAGGCGCTCCTCCAGGAAGCCCGGGCGATTCAGGACGAAGATCGGGCGATGACGGAAGCGATCGGGAGACACGGTCTTTCCCTGCTTCAGGACGGTATGGGGGTGCTCACGCACTGCAATACCGGCAAACTGGCAACGGCGGGCATCGGGACGGCCGTCGCACCGATTTACCTGGCCAAAGCGCAGGGGATGACGATCCGCGTGTTTGCCGATGAGACGCGGCCCCTTTTGCAAGGGGCTCGGCTGACCGCATGGGAGCTGATGGACGCCGGGATCGACGTGACGCTGATTACAGACAGCACGGCGGCCGTGGTGATGAGGCGGGGCTGGGTCGATCTCGTCATCGTCGGCGCCGACCGCATCGCAAGAAACGGTGACGTGGCCAACAAAATCGGCACGTACGGGCTGGCGCTCCTGGCCAAGGCCCACGGCATCCCGTTCTACGTGGCCGCGCCGAGTTCGACGATTGACCTCGAGACGGCGACGGGGGATGAGATCGTCATTGAAGAGCGGGATCCGGACGAAGTGCGGACGTGCTACGGTTGCCGGATCGCTCCGGAAGGCGCGAACGTTTATAACCCCGCTTTCGATGTGACGCCGCATGAGCTTGTGGCGGGCATCATCACCGAGAAAGGAGTGATTCGGCCGCCATATAGCGAAACCCTCCCGCATTTATTGGAGAGGTAACTTAGCCGGGGAATCACAAGAAAGCGAGGGTCTTCATTTGCACGGAACGGAAACGCCGGACGAACAGGTGCGTCAGGAGATTTGCCGGGTCGGAAAACTCCTTTTTGAACGCGGGTTTGTCGCCGGCACGGAGGGAAACATTTCGGTCCGATTGTCGGAACGGGAGGTGCTCGTTACCCCGACCCGCGTCAGCAAGGGCATGATGACGCCGGAAATGCTGGTCAAGGTCGACCTTTTCGGGCGCCCCGTGGAGGGCCATCGATCCCCAACCTCTGAGCTGAAGATGCATCTTCGCATTTACCGGGAACGCCCGGACGTCCGGGCGGTCGTTCATGCGCATCCGCCGTATGCCACCGCCCATGCCGTTGCCGGGATCCCGCTGGATCGGGCATTTTTACCCGAGTCGGTCATCTACGTCGGCGAGGTGCCGATCGCGCCTTACGGTCTCCCATCCACGGAAGAAGTGGCTGAAGCCATCGCCCCGTATCTTCGCCATCATCACGCGCTCCTCTTGGAAAACCACGGGGCGGTGGCTTGGGCCGAGGATCTGTGGTCAGCGTATTTTTTGCTGGAAAACGTCGAGCAGATGGCGAAGATCCACTTTCTGGCCCGCACCCTCGGGCGGATTCGGGGGCTTTCGCACGCGCGGGTTCAGGAACTCGAGTCCATCAAAGAGGCGATGGGCAGTTCGGTCCGTTCGCCGAGGGGATTTCCCTGTCCTTCTGGAGTGGATATTTGTGCGGAAGACTTCGAACAGGGATCGAAGCCAAGGTCGGAAAAAGGCCGGTGAGATGCCGGCCTTATTTTACTCCGGCGCCCGGGCCATCATCGAAGCCCAGGTGGCGCTGAGCGTCAAGATGGCGCACCCCGAAGGTCGTTCACGCAGGCGATGAAACCAACCGTCACCGGCGTCGACCGCCCCGATCCCCGCTTCTTGCGCGGCCTTTCAGGCTATGTTAGACTACAGGCGACAACGGCGCGCCCCAGGCGGCCGCCGGCTCCGTGGAGGGTCGATCATGCTGGCGACGATTTTGACCGTCCTTCTTCTCATCAATGCCCTCATGCTCATCGCCGTCATCGTGCTGCAGGCGGGAAAAAGCGCCGGGCTGAGCGGCGCCATCACCGGCGGCGCCGAGCAGCTTTTCGGCCGGCAGAAGGCCCGGGGGATCGACGGCCTGCTCCACAACCTCACCCGGATCCTCGCCGTGACCTTTATGCTGCTCGCGATGGCCGTCGCCTATCTCGGGAAGTGATCCGTCCCAACGTTCGGGCCGGCATCCTCGCCGGCCGCGCCGATCCGCCGCCTCGCCGGAAAGAGGTGGCGTTTTTCATCAGCCAACCCTAGCGGCGGCTTGGACATCAAGGAGGGGTCGGGCGTGAACGCCGTCGCCCGCTCGCCGTCGCCGTTCTTCTGGACGGGCGGTCCGATCGGCCTCCTCATCTTGCACGGATTTGCCGGGACGCCGTCGGAGATGCGGCCGATGGGGGCTTTCTTTCATCGGCTGGGGTATACGGTGCATGCGCCCCTGCTTCCGGGGCACGGCGAGACGCCGGAGGCCCTCCGCCGGACGCGCTGGACGGACTGGGTCGACGGCGCCCGGGCGGCCACCCTTCGGCTCGCCGAGGCGGCGCCGGGCGGCGTCGTCGTCGCCGGGCTGTCGATGGGCGGCGCGATCGCCCTCCTCCTGGCACGGGAGCTTGCCCCGCGGGCGGCCGTCGTCCTCGCGGCCCCGCTCCGCTTTCGCGATCGCCGGGCTTACCTCGCCCCGCTCGTCCACCGCTTTTCCCCGTATCGGCCGCGAGAAGGCAAAAAGCCGCCCCACATCGAGGCGCATCTCGTGCCGTATGATCGAATCCCGCTGCGGTCGGTGGCGGAGCTTTGGCGCCTTCTTCGGGTCGTCCGGCGGGAACTGCCCGACGTTCGCGTGCCGCTTTTCATCGCCCAGGGCCTCCGGGATGAGACGATCTTTCCGCACGATGCGGAGCGGATCTATCGCCGCGCCGGCACGCCGCCGGCCAAAAAGGCGCTCGTCTGGTATCCGGAGGCGTCCCATCTGATCGTCCTCGAACGGGAAAAGGAGGCCCTCTTTCGGGACATCGCGCGGTTTCTTCATACCCATGTCCCCGGCGCGCCGGCGCCGCCGGAATCGGGCGGGGCGCCGGTTTGATCAAAGGGACACCCGGGTTTTTCCCGGCCGCGGCCAGACATCCTGGGATCAACGCGGTGCCTTAAAAGTCGCCGGCCAAAGGGTTTGCCCCGCCGGCCGGCAGGGCCCGCCGGAAGCGGCGCGGCGTCCGGAGAAAGGGCGGCCCGCGGGGAAGCGAAGGGCGGACGAGGTGTCCGGCTCTTCTCAAAGGAGGACAGACGGTGGAGTCCGAGCTGATCGCCCTGCTCAAATCGACCATTCGCGGCCGGCCGATGCGGCGGGCCGAGATCGAAGCGGCCCTCGGCATCCAGACGCCGGAGGCGGCGGAACGCCTGAGCGACCTTCTTCGTCGCCTCGAAGCGGAGGGGAAGATCGTCCGCACCCGGGCCGGCCGCTACGGCCTGCCGGAGATGATGAACCTCGTCCGGGGGACGATCGAAGGACACCGCAAGGGGTTTGCCTTCCTCATCCCCGACACCCCGGGGGAGCCGGACGTCTACATCCATCCCGGCGACTTAAACGGCGCCTGGCACGGCGACCGGGTCCTCGTCCGGATCAACCGCCCCGCCGAAGAAGGCCGGCGGATGGAAGGGGAGGTCGTCCGCATCCTCGCCCGGGCGAAGAAGGAGATCGTCGGGACGTTTCACAAGACGCCCGGCGGCGGTGCCGTCGTCCCGGACGACCGGCGGATCGGCGACGTGATCTTCGTCCTGCCGGACGGGACGCTGAGCGCCCGGCAAGGGGATAAGGTCGTCGTTCGGATCGAACGCTACCCGACGGAGGATGTCACCGCCCTCGGCCGCGTCGTCGAAATCCTCGGCGCCGAAGGGGAGCCCGGCGTCGACATTCGTTCCATCATCCGGAAGTACGAGTTGCCGGAGGCGTTTCCCGACGATGTCCTGGCGGAGGCCCGGGCGCTGCCGCAGGCGGTGCTCCCGGAAGAGCGGATCGGGCGGCGGGATCTGACCGCGCTCATGACGGTGACGATCGACGGTGAGGAGGCGAAGGACTTCGACGACGCCGTCTCCCTCGAAGTGTTCGGCGACCGGCTGCGGCTTTACGTCCACATCGCCGACGTCGCTCACTACGTCCGGGAAGGGACGGCCCTCGACCGGGAGGCGTACCGGCGCGGGACGAGCATCTACCTCGTCGACCGGGTGATCCCGATGCTTCCGCCGGAGCTTTCCAACGGCATCGCGAGCCTGAACCCCGGCGTCGATCGGCTGGCGATCACCTGCGAGATGACGTTCGACCGGACCGGCCGGCGCCTCGATTACGTCTTCTACCCGAGCGTCATCCGCTCCGACGCGCGCCTCACCTATACCGACGTCAACCGCCTGCTTCGGGAAGGCGCCGTCCCGCCTGACGACCCGCTCCATCCGTTTGCGCCGATGCTCCTCGAGATGGCGGCGCTGTCCGAGCGGCTTCGGGCCCGCCGCATCGAGCGGGGGGCGCTCGATTTCGACCTGGAGGAGCCCCACATCGTCCTCGACGACCGGGGGCGGCCGATCGACGTCCGGCCGCGGGAGCGGGACAAGGCGGAGATGCTCATCGAAGACTTCATGCTGGCGGCCAATGAGACGGTGGCCGAGCACATCGCCTTCCGGGATCTCCCCTTCCTCTACCGCATCCACGAGCCGCCGGACCCGGAGAAAATCCAGGCCTTTCTTGCGTTCATCAGCGCCTTCGGCTACATCGTCCGGGGCGCCCCGGGCCGCGTCCAGCCCCGGGCGCTGCAGGCGATTCTGAACGAATCCCGCGGCGAGCCGGAGGAGGCGATCATTGCTCAGGTGCTTCTTCGGTCGATGCAGCAGGCCCGGTATGCCGCGACGAACGAAGGGCATTTTGGCCTCGCCGCCGAATACTACACCCACTTCACCTCGCCGATTCGGCGCTATCCGGACCTCGTCGTCCACCGGCTGATCCGGCGGTACGAGTTCGACCGCGATCTCGATCCGACCGCCCTCGCCGCCATCCGGGAAGCGCTCCCGGACATCGCCGAGCAATCGTCGATTCGCGAGCGGGTGGCGATGGAGGCGGAGCGGGAGACCGACGCCCTGAAGATGGCCGAATATATGGCCGGGCGGATCGGCGACGAATTCGACGCCGTGATCAGCGGCGTGACGTCGTTCGGCCTCTTCGTCCGGCTCCCGAACACGATCGAAGGGCTCGTCCACGTCAGCACGATGGGGGACGACTACTATCACTTCCACGAACGGCAGTACGCCCTCATCGGGGAACACACCGGGAAGACGTACCGCCTCGGCGATCCGGTCCGCGTCCGCTGCGTCGGCGTGAACATCGCCGAGCGGACGGTCGATTTCGTCCTCGTCGAGGAAGGAACGGCCCCCGCGCGCCGGCGTTCGGAAGGCCGGGTCAAGGTCATCCGCGCCGCCCGCCCGGTGGGCGATCAAGCGGCCGGTTCCGCCCGGGAGAAAGGGAGCAAGAAAAAGCGGGGCCGGTCCCGGGCCAAGAAGCATCCCTCGAACCCGGACGCCGCACCGCCCGCATCGCCCGGCGGGGGGCGGCGAAAAAAGCGGTCCAAGCGCTGAACCAGGGGGGAGGCGGCGGTGGAACGCCAGGAGGAAGGGAAAAAAATCCTCGCCCAGAACCGGAAAGCCCGCCACGATTACTTTATCGAAGAGACGTTTGAGGCGGGCATCGTCCTCACCGGCACCGAAGTGAAGTCCGCCCGACAGGGGCGGATCAACCTCAAGGACAGCTACGCGTACGTCAAAAACGGGGAACTCTACGTGCTGAACATGCACATCAGCCCCTACGAGCAGGGCAACCGCTTCAACCACGACCCGCTCCGGACCCGGAAGCTGCTCCTTCACCGGCGGGAAATCGACCGGCTGATCGGCAAGACGCGGGAGGAGGGCTACACCCTCGTCCCGCTTTCCGTCTACCTCCGTCGCGGCCGGATCAAAGTCGAACTTGCCCTCGCCAAAGGGAAAAAGCTCCACGACAAACGGGAAGCGCTTCGGGAAAAGGCGGTCCGCCGGGAGGCGGAGCGGGCCTTCCGCGGCCGGCTCAAATAAGCGCCGGGCCGCCCGCTTTGCCGGCCCGCCTTCGCCCGGCGGACGATCTCCCCTGAAGAAGAAGACGAAGAAGAAAGGAGGGCCGGCATGGCCGACGAACGCCTTGTGGCCGAAGGGGCCGCCGTTCCGGGCGCCCAAAGCGGGCGGTCCGCGGACCCAGGCGGCCCGGGTCGTCCAAAGGAAGTGGCGCTCGAGCGAGCTGGCCGCGCCGCGGGGGAGGGCGAAGCGCCGCCCGCGGGAGCCGAACCCGCCGCGGGGCCGGGCGGCTCCGAGCCGGGGCGAAGCGCCGTCCGCGACGACCAGGGCGTGCGGGTGCTTCGGATCGAACGGCTGGACCGCCGGGGGTTCGGCCAGGCGGAGGTGGAACGGCAGGGGCGCCTTCGCCCCGTCGCCGTCCCCTACACCCTCCCCGGCGAGACGGTGCGGGCGGTCCTCACCGACTGGCGGTTCAAAGGCCACCGGATCGCCGCCGTTCAGACGGTCCTCGAACGACATCCGGCCCGCATCGAACCCCGCTGTCCCCACTTCGGCACGTGCGGCGGCTGCACCTGGCAGCACATCGATTACGCGGCGCAGGTCGCCTTCAAAACGGAACGGGTTCGCGATCTCCTCGAAGCCCACGGCCTTCCGGCCGACGTCGTTCGTCCGGCGGTCGGCATGGACGAGCCGTGGCATTACCGGAACAAGATGGAATTCACCTTTGCCCCGGACGGCGCGCCGGGCTTAAACCGCCTGGGCCATTACGATCGGCCGGTGCCCCTCGACGTCTGCTATATCGCCCACCCGCACATGTTCCGGATGGCGGCCGAGACGGCCGCTTGGGCCCGGGCGCACGGCCTTCCGGGATACGACAAACGGCGCCACGAGGGGCTTTTGCGCTACCTCATGGTCCGGCGCGCCCGATCGGACGGCGCCGTCCTCGTCGCCCTCTTTGCCGCCCGGCCGCCGGACGATCCGGCGCTTCAGGCCGCCGCCCGCGACTGGGTGGCGCGGCTTCAGGCGGCGGCGGATGAGGCGGGCTTTCGCCTGGCCGGCCTCTACTGGGTCGCCTACGGAGGGCTTTCCGACGCCGTCGGCTATGATGACGTTCGCCTCCTGGCCGGCGAGGGGTTCCTCGTCGATACGCTGGGCGGGATGCGCTACCGCCTCCTGCCGCAGACGTTTTTTCAAACGAACCCCGTGCAGGCGGAAGCGCTCCTAGAGGCGGCCCTCGCCCTCGCCGAACCGGAGCCGGACATGCGGGCGATCGACCTCTTTTCCGGCGTCGGGACGTTCACCCTCCCCCTCGCCCGAAAGGTGTCCGCGGCCGTCGGGGTCGAACTCGTCCCGGAATCGGTCGAGGCGGCATGGGAGAACGCCCGGGAAAACGCCGTGCCGAACGTCACCTTCCTCGCCGACGACGTCCGGCGGGGGCTCGATCGGGCGGTGGAGCACCTGGGCGGCCGGGTCGACCTCCTGTTTCTCGACCCGCCCCGCTCCGGTGCCGGCGGCAAGGTGATGCGAAAGATCGGCCGCCTGGGGCCGCCGGTGGTCATCTACGTTTCGTGCAACCCGGAGACGTTTGCGCCGGACGTCCGGGAGCTTTCGGCCTTCGGTTACCGGCTCGTCGCCGTTCAGCCGGTGGACATGTTTCCGCAGACGGCCCACGTCGAGCTCGTCGCCCGACTGGAACGCGCGGGCCGGAGCTCGGAGCAAACGCCGCGGAACCAGGCCCCGGACCGAAGCTAGGACCAACCCGAAGGACAAGGAAAAAGGCGGGAAGACCCGCCGGTGGCTTGGGAGAAGACGAAAGCGGGGGAAGCCGTCCTTGTCGTCCAGCGAAGCCTTCACCCCGGCGGCCTCGTCGTCCTTTATCGGTCCGATGCTTCTCGGCGTCGCCGGCGGGATCGTTGTTGGTTTTCTCGTTTTCTTCCTCGTCCGCCGCTTCGGCGGTCGCGGGCAAGGGGACGCGGCCGACGTTCGGGAGCGGCTCGGTCGGCTCGAGAAGGCCGTCGACGACCTCCGGACGCTCCTTCGGGACGAGGCGGTCCGCGACCGGTTGCAGGCCGAAGAAGCCGCCCGGGCCGGACGGGAAGAGCTGGCCGCCTCGATCCGGAGCCTCGGCGCGATGCTTGCCGAGCGCCTCGACGGCGATCTTCGCAAGCAGCACGCCACCCTCGGTGAGATGACGGAGCGGCTGACGGCGCTCCTTTCGTTAAACGAAACGAAGCTCGAACGTCTGCGGGAAGCCGTCGAGGCGAAGCTCGAGCGGCTCCGGCAGGACAACGAACAAAAGCTCGAGGCGATGCGCCGGACGGTCGACGAAAAGCTCCACGAAACCCTCGAACGGCGCCTCGGCGAATCGTTCCGTCAGGTGAGCGAACGGCTCGAGCGGGTGCATCAGGGGCTCGGCGAGATGCAGGCCCTCGCCGCCGGCGTCGGCGACCTCAAACGGGTGCTCACGAACGTGAAGGCCCGGGGTTTTCTCGGCGAAATCCGGCTCGAGGGGCTCCTTTCGGAGATCCTCACCGCCGATCAGTTTGAACAGCAAGTGCCGCTCGGCCCCCGCGGCGAGCGGGTCGACTTCGCCATCCGGCTGCCGGGGAAGGGCGAAGGGCCGGTGTGGCTTCCGATCGACAGCAAATTCCCGCTGGAAGACTACCAGCGCCTCCTCGAGGCGGAAGAGGCCGGCGACCGCCAGGCCGTCGACGAGGCCCGGCAGAAGCTCGAGGCGCGCCTTCGGGCCGAAGCCCGGTCGATTCAGGCGAAATACGTCCATCCGCCTCAGACGACCGAATTCGCCCTCCTCTTTGTGCCGCTCGAGGGGCTGTACGCGGAAATCCTCCGCCGGCCCGGCCTGTTCGAAGCGCTCCAGCGGGAGTTTCGCGTCGTCGTCGTCGGACCGACGACGGCTGCGGCCCTCCTCCACAGCCTGCAGATGGGCTTCCGCACGCTGGCCATCGAGCGGCGTTCCGGCGAGGTGTGGCGGCTTCTCGGCGCGGTGAAAAACGATTTTGCCCGCTTTGCCGAGCTCCTGGACAAAACGCAAAAAAAGCTGCAGGAAGCGAGCCACTCCCTCGACGACGCGACGAAAAAAACCCGGACGATCGTCCGGCGCTTAAAAGACGTCGAGGTCCTCCCCGAGGCGGAGGCCGGCCGCCTGCTTGGGGCGGGGGAAGAAGACGGGTGAGGCAAAGGAGCGCTCGATCGGCGTCGCGGTGTTCCGGCGGCGTTCCGGCGGCAACGCCGGTGGTCTTGGCCGGCGCATCGGCCCGTCGCGGTTTCGGGACGTCCCGACGGCGGATGGACGCCCCCCTCCGTCGCCGCCCCCAGTCCCAGAAAACCTGCAGAAAGGAAACGAGTGGAGGCCCTTGCTTTTTCTTGAGGAAATGTGCTATGATCAAGTTTGCCCCTAGGGGGCTTAGATGGGGGCGTTCTGGGTTCGACGGGGGTCGATCGTGCAACCGTAGCGAGCCGGGGGGCCGCGTCCCCGCAACAACGCGGACGGCCAATAAGTGCCAACAAGAACGAACTCGCTTTAGCCGCTTAATCCGGCTAACCTCGCCCGTCGGATCGCCCGCGTCTGACGGAGCGGGGCCAGCTTAGCGGGCTACGCGGCCGGCCTTTCGCCCGGAGGCCGCCGAAGAGACCGAATCGGGCAGGCCTCAGGACGATCCGGCTCAGGGGAGCGCCTGCGGCGTCACAAAACCTGAGCTGCGCTCGGAGAAGCGGTTGCGGCGAGGCCTTCGGACGGGGGTTCGATTCCCCCCGCCTCCACCATACATACCCGGCGCTCCGGAGGCCGGCCGAAAGAAAAACCGAAGCGCGGGGCATCGCCCCGCGCTTTGTGCGTGTCTTTTCCCTTCAAGCGCTTCCCGTCAGAAGGAGAAAAGCGCCTTCAGCCCGCCCAGGTCGAGGCCCTTGCCGACGTAGAAGGGGCCGAACTCGCCGAAGCGGGCGCTCACCTCGTCGAAGCGCATTTCGTAAATGATCTTTTTGAAATGGATCGGATCCGGCGCGTACAGCGTCACGCCCCACTCCCAGTCGTCGAGCCCCTGAGAGCCGCTGATCACCTGGGTGACCCGGCCACGGTACTTTTTGCCGATGTCGCCGTGGGAGTGCATCATCCGCGCCCGCTCTTCCTGAGGCAGCATGTACCAGTTGTCGGCGCCGGCGCGTTTTTTGTTCATCGGATAGAAGCAGACGTAACCGTCCCGGTGCACTTTCGGATAGAGGCGGGCCTTCGCCCACGGGTCTTCCTCCGGATTGCCGGTGTATCCGCCGAGCTCGACGATCGAGTAATAGCCGTACGCCGGTCGGAGAAAATCGGCGAGCGTCGTCTGGTTGAAGGCCGTCTTGACGGCGAGCAGCTCATCCAGCGTCGGACGGAAATGGAGAAAAAGGAGGTCCGCCTTCTGCCCGACGATCTGAAAGACGCCGTACGACCCCCGGCCTTCGTCTTCGGCCTTCTGCCAGTCGGTCAGGAGCGCCTCCAGCGCCTCTAGGGCTCGGGTGCGATCGGCGGCCGGCGCGGTCTTCCACGCCCTCCAGTCGATCGATCGAAAATCATGCACGACGTGCCAACCTTCGACGGTGTGGGCCGGTTCGGGCATCGTCATCCCTCCGGTTCGGTCGTGGGTCCGGGCAGGCTTGCCCCGCTCTCAGGATGTATTGTACCATAAGGGCATCGAAAATAGCGGCAGGCGGTGGGTGGGGTGGACGGGATCGACGTTTCGAGCCTGCGGCGGCGGTTTTCCGGCCGAAGGGAGGAGGGCGGGGAACGGCTGTACGGCTTTGCCGAGCTGGAGCCCTATGCGGTCTTCTTGCCGGTGGTCGAACGGGACGGAGAGGCGCACCTTCTCTTCGAAGTGCGGGCCCGGACGCTCCGGCGGCAGCCCGGCGAGGTGAGCTTCCCCGGCGGGCGGGTGGAGCCCGACGACGAATCGCCGGCGGAGACGGCGCTTCGGGAGGCGGCGGAGGAGCTCGGCCTTTCGCGGGAGCGGCTGTCGCTCTGGTCGAAGCTCGGGATTCTTCTTCCGCCCTATCAGGCGGCCGTTCACGCCTACGTCGGCGAGATCCCGGCGTCGGAGGCGATCCGGCCGAACCCGGCGGAGGTCGATCACGTCTTCACCGTTCCGGTCGGCTGGTTTTTGGTCCATCCGCCGGAAGTGTACGAGGCGACCCTCGCCTTGCTTCCCGGCGACGATTTTCCGTTCGAGCGGATCCCCGGCGGCCGCAGCTACCCCTTCCGCCGGCGGACGATCCCGGAGCTCTTTTACCTCACCGACCGCCACGTCATCTGGGGGCTCACCGCCCGTCTCGTGCATATCTTCCTGCAGCTTGTGCAAAAAATGCCAGAGCCGTAGGGTTTGACAAAACCGCGCCGCCGTGTATAATAGGGAAGCGTGACCGCCGGCGAGAACGGGCCGGCCGGCGTCGGAACGCGGGCGAAACGGCGGGAAGCCGCCGGCGTCGGAGGCGGGAAGCCGACCGGAGTCCATGACCCTGCCGATGATGAGGAAGAAAAGTCAGGCCGAGGAAAAAAGGTCGTGCCGAGTTAGTTAAACGGTATAACGGCGCACTCGTAATGCGCAGTTCGGAGTTCGACTCTCCGACTCGGCACCAGCATCGACGATGAGCAAGGGGAAGCCTTGCTTTTTATTTTTGCTTGCCGTTTGTTGGGCGTTGCCCCCCCTGCCGTTTTTCGCCGGCCTTCCCCTCGCCGGCCTTGCCCTGGGATCTCGCGGCGGTCATGCTCCCGGCGCCGGGCCTCGGCCCCCTGCTCGGGGCTTCGGCCCGGTCGGGTCTCATCGGCAAACGGAGGAGCGCGGTCCATGACGCCGTACGTCACGCTGGCGGGGCCGGGGACGGCCGAGTGGACGGTCGAGCGGTCGCGCTTTATCGCTTACGCCCGCCCGGCGGAAAGCGAAGCGGAAGCGCGGGAATTTATTCAATCGATGCAAAAAAAACACTGGGACGCGACCCACAACGTGAGCGCTTACGTCGTCGGCGTCGACCACCGGATCCAGCACGCCGACGACGACGGGGAACCGGCCGGCACCGCCGGCCGGCCGGTGCTCGAGGCGCTCCTGGCCCGCGAAGTGACCAATGCCGTCGTCGTCGTCACCCGTTACTTCGGCGGCATCAAGCTCGGCGCCGGCGGGCTCATCCGGGCCTATCGCAAATCGGCTCATCTCGGCCTTCGGGCCGCCGGCCTCATCCGCCGGCGACCGGCGGTGCGGTACCGCCTGACGCTGTCGTACGCCGACGTCGAAGCGGTCCAGGCGGTCCTCGCCCGGGCGGGCTTCCGTCCGGCGGACGTCGCTTACCTCGACGTCGTGGGGCTCGTCTTTGCCGTTTTGCCGGATGAGACCGAGGCGTTTTTCTCCGCCGTCGCCGCCGCCACCCGGGGGCGGGGGCGGGCCGCCTTCGACGGCGCCACCTGGCTCGACGAGCCGATCGTCCCGGCGGACGACGAGGGATAGGCAGGCGCCACCCCATCGGAGCGAAAAAAAGGCCGGGATCGATGCCGGAAAGGACAGGGATCGACGATGGACGGACGGCGCCGGACGGTCGGCCTTCGCCGGGCGGCGTTATTCCGGTCGAAAGCGTCCCGAAGGCCTTCGGAGCCGCCGGAGGCGTGGAGCGATGAGGCGCGCCTCGCGTACAACATGGAAAAAAGCATCCAAAACGGCATTTTCGCCGCCATCGCCGCGGGCATTTTCTCGAGCTTTCTCCCGCTGTTTGCCATCGAAGCGCTGCACGCGACGGACTATCAGGTGGCGCTTCTTTCGTCTTTGCCGCAGCTTGTGAACTTCCTCGTCCTTATTCCCGGGGCGCTCTGGCTGGCGCGGCTGAGGCGCCTCAAGCCGTTTACGGCGGCGAACCTCGGCCTCGGCAAGGTCTTCATGCTCCTCGTGGCCCTGGCGCCGGTGCAGCCGTGGCTCGACCCGGCGTGGTGGGTCGTCCTCTTCGTCGCCCTCATGAACGTCCCGACGGCATTGGGCGCCCTCGGCTGGCAGGCGTTCATCGGCGCCCTCATCCCGCCGGAGCGGCGGAATCGCTTTTTCAGCCGCCGGAACCGGGACACGACCCTCTGGACGATGCTCGTCGTCCTCGCGTCGGGCCTCATTCTGAACGCCTTTGACAAGCGATCTCCCGGCCCGTACCAGGCGTTCATCGCCCTGGCCGCTCTGTTCGGTTTTCTGGAGACGGCGGCGCTCGTTCAGCACGTCGAAACGGCGTCGCCGGAGGACGGCGTTCGGGGGATGGGGGCGTTTCGCGGGCTGCTTCGGTCGCCGGCATACGCCCGCTTTTTCGTTGCCGGCCTGTTTTTCAACTTCGCCTGGCAAATGGCGTGGCCGCTTTTTAACCTGTACAACGTCAAGGTCGTTCAGGCGACGGCCCTCTGGCTGGCGCTCTTTACCGTCGCCAACCAGCTGTCCCAGATCATCGCCTTCACCGCCTGGGGCCGCCTCGCCGAGCGGTTTGGGGGCGGCCCGATGCTCGCGGTGACGGCCGTCGGTATGGCGACGGCGCCGACGCTCACGGTGCTTTCGACCTCGCCGGTCTACCTGCTTTTTGTCAATTTTTTCACCGGGCTTTTCGTCGCCGGAACCGTGCTCCTTCTCTTCAACGAACTCCTCGCCGTCTCACCGGCGGAGAAGCGGACGGCGGCGGTGGCGCTTTTCAACGTCGGCGTCGGCGTCGTCGGCTTTCTCGCGCCGCAGGTCGGCGTCTGGCTCGCCGGCCTCATCGGCCTCCACGGGGCGATGCATCTGTCGTCGCTCCTTCGGCTGCTTGCCGCCGGCGTCTTCGCCGGGGGAGCGGCCCTGGCCGCCCGGGCGCCGGAGCCGAGGGTCGGGGCCAAACCGGCGGAAGCCGAGCGGACGGGATGAAGCCGGAGCGCCGAAGCGGCGCCGCCGGGCGGTTGCAAACTGCCCGGCGGCGCGTTATAGTAAAAAAGAATGAATGAGCATTCATTCAAGAGCGGCGCGGCCCGGGATGTGAACAGGCGGAACGTCGATGCGGTCATTCCGGGCCAACGGGGAGGGATCCGATTGCGGCGCATCACGCGGGCGGCGGTGCTCGGGGCCGGCGTCATGGGGGCGGGCATCGCGGCGCACCTGGCCAACGTCGGCCTCCGGGTGCTCCTCATGGACATGGTGCCGAAAGCGCTTACGGACGAAGAACAGGCGCAGGGGCTGACCTTCGAGGACCGGGCGGTGCGAAACCGCCTGGCGGAGGCGGGAAAGGCGCGGCTTCTTCAGGAAAGCCCGTCGCCCCTCTATACCCCTCAGGCCCTCGACTTGATCGAGACGGGCAACTTCGAAGACGACCTTCACCGCCTGAGCGAGGTCGACTGGATCATCGAGGCCATCGTCGAGGATCTCGGCGCCAAGCGGGCGCTCCTCGAGCGGGTCGAGCCATACTGGCGGGAAGGGACGGTCGTCAGCACGAACACCTCCGGCATTTCGATCGCCCGCATGGTCGAGGGCCGGAGCCCGGCCTTCCGGCGGCACTTTCTCGGCACGCACTTTTTCAACCCGCCGCGCTACCTGCCGCTGCTCGAGCTCATCCCGCATCCGGAGACGGATCCGAAGATCGTCGAAGACATGCGGCGGTTTGCCGAAGTCAAGCTCGGCAAGGGCGTCGTCGTCGCCAAGGACACGCCGAACTTCATCGCCAACCGGATCGGCACCTACGGCCTTCTGGTCACCTATCGGACGATGGAGGCGATGGGGCTTTCGGTGGAGGCGGTCGATGCCATCACCGGCGAGGCGATGGGCCGGCCGAAGTCGGCGACGTTCCGCACCCTCGACGTCGTCGGCCTCGATACGTTCCTTCACGTCGCGAACAACGTCGTGGCAAACGTCTCCGATCCGGACGAAAAGGCGGCCTTCCGGGCGCCGGACGTCTTCCGGACGATGGTCGAGCGGGGGCTCGTCGGCCAGAAGCGCGGTGCCGGCTTTTACAAGCAGGTCCGGGAAAACGGCGAAAAAAAAATCCTCGCCCTCGATCTTAAGACCCTCGAGTACCGGCCGCGGCAGGCGTTTTCCGCGCCGTCGCTCGTCGCCGGCCAGGGAAAAGATCTAAAGACGCGGCTTGAACGCCTCCTGTTCGCCGACGACGTCGCCGGCCGGTTCGCGTGGGAAGTGACGAAAAAGACGCTCCTTTACGCCGCCGCCAAGGTCGGCGAGATCGCCGACAGCCCGGCCGACATCGACCGGGCGATGAAGCTCGGCTTCGGCTGGAGCCTCGGGCCGTTTGAACTCTGGGACCTCCTCGGCGTCCGGCGGGTCGCCGAGCGGATGAAAAAGGAGGGCGAGACGCTTCCGGACTGGGTCGAGGCGCTCCTCCGGGAACCGGAACCGGCGTTTTACCGCCAGGAGGGGACCGAGGTGGTCGTCTTCGGCCGCGGCGGCTACGCGCCCATCGTCCTCCCGCCGGAGGCCCTCTCCTTAAAGCGCCTCAAGGCGGCCGGGCGGACGATCGGCGGCAACCGGAGCGCCTCCCTCGTCGACCTCGGCGACGGCGTCCTGGCCCTCGAGTTTCACAGCAAGGGGAACGCCCTCGGGACCGACATCGTCGCCGTGGCGAACGAAGCGTTCCGCCTCCTCGACGACCACTTCGACGGCCTCGTCGTCGGCAACGAAGGAAAAAACTTCAGCGCCGGCGCAAACCTCATGCTCATGCTCATGGAGGCCGAAGATGAAAACTGGGACGAGATCGACCGGCTCGTCCGGGAGTTTCAGGCCTTTACGCTTCGGATCAAGTACGCCCGCCGGCCGGTCGTCGCCGCGCCGTTCGGCATGACGCTGGGCGGCGGCTATGAGGTGGCGGCGGCGGCGGACCGGATCGTGGCGGCCGCCGAGACGTATATGGGCCTCGTCGAGACGGCCGTCGGCCTCATCCCCGCCGGCGGCGGGACGAAGGAATTCCTCCTTCGCATGGTCGAGCGGGTGCCGGAGGGGGTCAAGCTGGACCTTCAGCCGCTGGTCAACCACGCCTTCGAGACGATCGCCATGGCCAAGGTGTCGACGAGCGGCGAAGACGCCCGGCGCCTCGGCTACCTCCGACCGACCGACGCGGTCGTCCCGAACCGGGAGCACCTTCTCGCCGAGGCGAAGCGGGCGGTCCTCGAGCTCGTCCGGACGGGCTATACCCCGCCGGCGCCCCGGAAGATCCCCGTCGTCGGCGAGCCGGGCTACGCGACGATGCGCCTCGGCATCTACCAGCTGCAAAACCGTCGGGCGATCACCGACCACGACGCCGTCATCGCCGACAAGCTCGCCTTCGTCCTCGCCGGCGGGCGGGTGCCGAAGGGGACGCTCGTGGACGAGCAGTACCTCCTCGACCTCGAGCGGGAGGCCTTTTTGAGCCTGATCGGCATGCCGAAGACCCAGGCCCGCATGGCCCACATGCTGAAGACCGGAAAACCGCTCCGGAATTGATCCGGCGAGGAGGGGAAGTCGCATGCGAGACGCCGTCATCGTCGCCGGCCTTCGGACGGCTGTCGGCAAGGCGCCGCGGGGGGCGCTCCGCCATTACTCGCCGGTGAAGATGGGCGCCGAAGTCGTCAAGGCGCTCCTCGCCCGGGTGCCCCAGCTCGACCCGCGGGAGATCGACGACGTCATGGTCGGCTGTGCCTTCCCGGAAGGGGAACAAGGAATGAACCTCGGCCGCAACATCGTCCTCGCGGCGGGGCTGCCGACGAGCGTGCCGGGGATCACGATCAACCGCTACTGCAGCTCCGGGCTGCAGACGATCGCCTTTGCCGCCGAGCGGATCATGCTCGGCCAGGCGGACGTCATCCTCGCCGGCGGCGTCGAGAGCATGAGCCTCGTGCCGATGGGCGGTCACGTCGTCGCACCGGATCCGGACCTCATGACGGTGATGCCGGAGGCGTACATGGCGATGGGCCACACCGCGGAGGAAGTCGCCCGGCGCTTCGGCGTAAGCCGCGAAGACCAGGACGCCTACGCCCTGGAAAGCCATCGGCGGGCCCACGCCGCCATCGCCGACGGAAAGTTCAAAGACGAGATCGTCCCGCTCACCGTCGTCGAAAGGCGGTACGAAAACGGCCGCGTCGTGGAGACGACCCGCGTCTTCGACACCGACGAAGGCGTACGGCCGGACACGTCGCTTGAAAAGCTGGCGGCCTTAAAGCCGGCTTTTCGGGAGGGCGGCACCGTCACCGCCGGCAACAGCTCCCAGACGAGCGACGGCGCGGCGTTCGTCCTCGTCATGTCTGCCGACAAAGCCCGCGAGCTGGAGCTCACCCCCCGCCTCATTTACCGCTCCTTTGCCGTCGCCGGCGTCGATCCGGACATCATGGGCATCGGACCGGTGTTTGCCGTGCCGAAGGCCCTGAAGATCGCCGGCATCGACCTCGACGACGTCGATCTCATCGAGCTGAACGAGGCGTTTGCTTCCCAGACGCTCTACGTCATCCGGGAGCTCGGCCTCGATCGGGCGAAGACGAACGTCCTCGGCGGCGCCATCGCCCTCGGCCATCCCCTCGGGGCGACCGGCGCCAAGCTCACCGTGACGCTGATGCACGAACTGGAGCGCCGCGGCGGCCGTTACGGCGTCGTGACGATGTGCATCGGCGGCGGCATGGGCGCCGCCGGCGTCTTCGAGCGGCCGGCGAGCGCCTGAGGCCCCGGTGCGGCGGCTAAGCGACGATCACGACGCGCCGACGCCTGAGTCGACGTCGATCCGGAAGGAGGAACGCGCATGGACCTCGTCAAGGGCGGATCGTATCTCATCGCCGCCATTCCGCCGGAGCGGGTCTTTACGCCGGAAGACCTCACCGAAGACGAACGGATGATCGCCGAGACGGCCCGGCAGTTCGTCGAAAAAGACGTCCTCCCGGTGCTCGAGGAGATCGAGGAAAAGCACGCCTTCGAACATTCCGTCCGGCTGATGAAAAAAGCCGGCGAGCTCGGGCTTCTCGCCGGCGACGTGCCGGAAAAATACGGCGGCCTCGGCCTTCCGAAGACGACGACGACGCTTCTCGCGGAGACGCTGGCGCCGGCCCGCTCCTTTGCCCTGACGATCGGAGCGCACACCGGCATCGGGACGCTGCCCATCGTCTTTTTCGGCACCGAAGCTCAGAAGCAGAAATACCTCCCGGCCCTCGCCGGCGGGGAGAAGATCGCCGCCTACGCCCTCACCGAAGCGGGCTCCGGCTCGGATGCCCTCGGCGCCCGGACGAAGGCCGTCCTGAACGACGCCGGCACCCACTACATCCTGAACGGCGAGAAACAGTGGATCACCAACTCCGGCTTCGCCGACGTGTTCGTCGTCTACGCCAAAGTCGACGGCGAAAAATTCACCGCCTTCATCGTCGAACGGGACTTCCCCGGCGTCCGGACCGGCCCGGAAGAAAAGAAGATGGGCATCAAGGGCTCGTCGACCCGCACCCTCATCCTCGAAGACGTGCCGGTGCCGGTGGACAACGTCCTCGGCGAAGTCGGCCGCGGCCACGTCGTCGCCTTCAACATCCTGAACATCGGCCGTTTCAAGCTCGCCGCCGGCGCCGTCGGCGCCGCCAAACGGGTGATCGAGCTTTCCGCCCGCTACGCCAAAGAGCGGAAACAGTTCGGCCGGCCGATCGCCGACTTCGCCCTCATCCAGGCGAAGCTCGGCGAGATGGCGATCCGCACTTACGCCGCCGAGAGCCTCCTCTACCGGACCGCCGGCTACTTCGACGAGATGCTCCGGGCGCTCGGCGACAGGGGGGACGACGGCCGGGAAGTCGCCCGGGGGATCGCCGAGTACGCCATCGAAAGCTCGGTGAACAAGGTCTACGCCACCGAAGCCCTCGACTACGTCGTCGACGAAGGCGTCCAGATCCACGGCGGCTACGGCTACATGGCCGAATACGAGGTCGAAAAGGCGTACCGGGACAGCCGCATCAACCGCATCTTTGAAGGGACGAACGAGATCAACCGCCTCCTCATCCCCGACATGCTCCTCAAAAAGGCGAGGCGGGGCGAGCTCGACCTCCTCGGCGCCGCCCGGCGGCTCGAAGACGAGCTTCTAGCCGTCGGCGCCGCCGACATCCCGGAAGGCCCCCTCGGCGAGGCCCGGGCGCTTCTCGAGCAAGGAAAGAAGATCTTTCTCTTCGTCGCCGGCACGGCGGTCCAGAAGTACGGCCAGGCCCTCGAGGCGGAGCAGGAGCTTCTCGCCGCGGCGGCGGATCTGGCCATCGACCTCTTCGCCCTCGAATCGAGCCTTCTCCGGGCGGAGAAAGCCCTCGCCCGAAGCGGCGAGGCGGAGGCCCGCGGGCACATCGACCTCGCCCGGGCGGTTGCCCACACCCACTTCGACCGGATCGAACGGGTCGCCCGGGAAGCCCTCGCGGCGATGGAGGAAGGCGATCTCCTCCGAACGCAGCTGTCGGTCCTCCGGAAGCTCACCCGCCGGACGCCGGCGAACCTCGTCGCCCTCCGGCGGACGATCGCCCGGCGGGTGCTCGCCGCCGATGGCTACACCGTCCGGGCCTGAACCGGCCGGTCGGGCGTCCCGCGCCGGTGCGGGTTTTCCGCCGATGAGGCCCGACACCCAAAACCGCGGCGGAACGCTCCGGCGCGCATTTTCGGTTCGCCTCCTTCAGCCGTCCCGGCGGCCGATTTCGAACAGCCGCGCAAAGGCGCGGCTTTTTTCTTTCCGCCGCTTCCGCTCGGCGACCCGCTCCGGCGCCCCGTCGTAGAGAAGGCACTCTTCTTCCGTTTCGGGGTAGACCGGAGGGACCGGCGCCGGGCACATGGCGTCGTCCAGGGCGACGAACGTGGCGAAGGCCGTCGCCGCGACCTCCCGCTCGCCGCTCAACATATCCTCGGCGATGACCTTGACGAACACTTCCATGGACGTCGTCCCCGTCCAGGTGACGAACGCCTCGAGGGTGATGGCGTCGTTTTGGGCGATCGGCCGGAGAAAATCGATCGAGTCGATCGATGCCGTGACGACCTGCCGGCGGCTGTGCCGCATGGCGGCGATCGCCGCCACGTCGTCGATGTCCCGCATGAGTTCGCCGCCGAAGAGCGTTCCGTGGCGGTTCGTGTCCTTGGGAAAAATGAGGCGCGTCTTCACCACCCGGCTTTCGCGGCACGGCTTGGCGCCGGGCGCCTGCCGGGCGTGGGCGGTCGGGTTTGGTTCCTCCCGCTCGACAGATCGATGCAAAACGTTCCCTCCTTCAGCTCTAAAGGGAGCTTTCGGCTCGGCGGGGTCGAACGGCGGAAAAGGGCGTCGCACGCCGGAAAGGAGGTGGCATGCCTGAAAGGGGGGCCATGCCGGAAAGGTGGTCCCATGCCGGAAAGGTGATAGAATACGGAGAGAGGAAGCGGAAAGGAGGACGTCGGTGCTTACCTTGTATCATTATCCCAAATGCGCCACGAGCCGCAAGGGAAAGGCGTGGCTGGACCGGCATGGCCTTTCGTACCGGATCGTCGACATCGTCGCCGAGACGCCCGACATCGAGACGCTTCGGGATCTCTGGCAAAAAAGCGGCCTTCCCCTTGACCGGTGGTTCAATCCTTCGAGCGGGCTTTACCGGGAGCTCGGCCTCAAAGACCGGCTGCCGTCGATGAGCGACGACGAAAAACTTCGCCTCCTCGCCGCGCATGGAAAACTCATCCGGAGACCGGTGATCACCGACGGAAAGCGGGTGACGATCGGGTTTGATGAAGCAACGATGGAGCGGGTCTGGCTCCGAGGCGAAGGGGCTTGAGACCGGCGCCGTCGGCCCGGAAGCGGAGGCCGTCGCCGTCTTCAAAGCCCTCGGGCACGAAGCGCGTTACCGGATCTTGCAGCTTCTTCTGGAGCGGCGGCAGTTTTGCGGCGACCTCGTCGCCGAGCTCGGGCTCGCCCAGTCGACGGTGTCGCATCATCTCAAGATCCTCCGGGAAGCGGGGCTCGTCGTCACCGAGGAACGGGGGCCGTGGGTCTGCTACGAAGTCGACGTCCGGCGCCTTCGGGCGGTGCTCGCCGGGCTCCTGTTTCAGCTCGACGGAGCCGCCCCGCCGGCGGCCGGCGCGCCGGACGAAAATTAAATTGTTCTTAGTCTTAACTTGTCTTCGCCGGGGAATTCCCCTATAATAGGAGGCGCCCGGGAACTTCTTCCCATGAGGCGACCCTTCAAAATTCCCGTGAAAAGGAGAAGGAGGACTTCGATGCAGGGGACGGAGACGACGACCATCGTCAGACTCGGCGAAGCGCTGCCCGACCTCGTGCTGCCGGCGTACTTTCCCGAGACGAAGACCGAAGGCGAGATCCGCCTCGGCCCGTCGGCGCCCGAGAAGCGGTGGACGGTGCTGGTTTTCTACCCGGCGGACTTTACGTTCGTCTGCCCGACGGAGCTCGCCGACTTCGCCCGGCACTATGACGCCTTCCGGGCCCTCGGGGCGGAAGTCGTCGGCGTGAGCACCGACACCGTCTACACCCACAAGGCGTGGCTGGAGTCGGAGAAACTGCTCGAAGGCGTGCGCTTTCCGATGGCGGCGGACCATGCCGGGCGGCTTGCGCGGGCGCTCAACATTTACAACGAGACGGACGGGACGGCGCTTCGGGGGACGTTCATCGTCGATCCGGACGGCATCCTCCGGGCGCAGGAAGTGACGTGGTACGACGTCGGCCGGAACGCCGAAGAGACGCTCCGGCTTCTGGAGGCGTTCGACTTCGTGCGGAAGAATCCCGGCGTCGCCTGCCCGGCCGGCTGGCGGAAGGGCGAAAAGGCCCTCCGGCCCGGCATGGATCTCGTCGGCAAGGTGGCGGAGGCGCTCAAGTGAAGCGGTGCCGGCCCGGATGCGGGCCGGCGTTTTTTTGCCCGTTTGCATCGAAGGGGCGAACGTCGTATGATGGGCATGAGGACGGAGAGGAGGGTGTGAGGGTGGAATTTCCCGCGGAACTCCGGTATTCCCGCGAGCACGAGTGGGTCCGCGTCGAGGGCAACCGAGCGTACATAGGGATCACCGACTTTGCGCAAGATGAGCTCGGGGACATCGTCTACGTCGAGCTCCCGGAAGTCGGCGCGACCGTGACGGCCGGCGAACCGTTCGGCACCGTCGAATCGGTGAAAACCGTCTCCGAGCTGTATGCCCCCGTCTCCGGGACCGTCGTCGAGGTCAACGCTCGGCTGGCCGATGAACCGGAGCTCGTCAACCGGGCGCCGTACACCGACGGCTGGATGATCGTCGTCGAGATGAGCCGCCCGGAAGAGCTCGCGGCGCTTCTCGACGCCGAGGCCTACCGAACTCACATCGGCGAATGACGGATGCGCACACCGCCGGGACGGATCGCCGGCAAAAGAAAAACCGCCGTTTCGGCGGTCTTTTCTTTAGGCGGTCTTCTCGAAGATGGGCCCTCGGACGCCGATCGGGTCGCGCGGGCGGCCGCCGGCCCCAAAGCCGTGCGCCGTCGCCCCGGCTGACAAGCGGCCGACTTCCGACCGGCCCGCAAGCCGGAGGCCGCCCGGCCGGCTCTAAAACCGCCGGTCGCCGGTGACATCGGCGCTTAAAAACTCATGCAAGAAAAGGGGAACTGCGACGAGAAGGACGCCGACGGCGAGCATCTTCCACGGCAGCGTCGGCGCCAGGAAAAAGAAAACGACCGCGAGGACGGCGACGAGATAGTGAAACACGGTCCACCCCTCCCCTCCTCCGGCGATCATCGTCCGGCCACATGTCATCGTTTGGTCACATTATAACACACCGGTGAACGCCCGTAAAGCGCCCGCCTTCATTCGTCGATTTTCGGGGCTTCGGTGAAGGAGACATCGCCATGAGCTGGTGTTGCGGCGCGATGATGGTCGGCTCGATCGGGCGCCTGAGGCGAAACGGCATCGTCTTCGATCGCGTCCCCCTCGTCTACTGCCCGGTCTGCCGCCGGTTCGACGTCCATCCTCTGGTCGCCGACGCCTTTGATCTCCTCCTCGATTACGCGGAAGCCGACGGCGCCCGCGTCGTCGACGTCGCCGAGCTCCTCCGGTACGACGAGGCGGCGCTCCGGGCGGCCCAGCCCTTCTGGGACGACGGCGACGCCGAGGCGCTCGTCGAGGGGCTGATCGATCAGGCGCTCGATCTCCTTTCGGCCGCCCGGGCGCTCGACGATCGCCTGTGGCGACGGGAGCTCCACGACCGCCTTCGGCGGCTTCTCGAGCTTCGGGCCCGGATTCAGGCTGAGAACCGGCAGGCCGACGGCTGAACGGCGATCGGCGGCCGGGGAGACGGCCCGCCGAGGGGGCGGCGGGGCGTTTTGCGGGCCGGCCATTGGAACGGTTCGCAAAAGAAAAATCCTGTCGGTTTGGCCTCGTTTGCTTCTGTAATTGAGAATCAGTTGAAAACGCCGGCGCCGTGCGGTACAATGGGATCGGAACCACCTCATGCAAACGGAGGCGACACGATGGCGCGACCGGAATTGAAGATAGAAAATCTGCATGTCGCGGTCGACGGCAAGCCGATCATCCGCGGGCTCAACCTCGTCATCCGCGGCGGGGAAGTGCACGCGATCATGGGCCCGAACGGCACCGGCAAGAGCACGCTGGCGCAGGCGCTCATGGGGCACCCCCGCTACGAGGTGACCGCCGGGACGGTGACGCTCGACGGCGAAGACGTCCTGGCGATGTCCGTCGACGAGCGGGCGCGAAAAGGCCTCTTTCTCGCCATGCAGTACCCGAGCGAAGTGAGCGGCGTGTCGACGAGCGACTTCCTCCGGACGGCGATCAACGCCCGGCGGGGAGAAGGGAACGAGATCCCGCTCATGGAGTTCGTCCGGAAGCTCGACCGGGCCCTAAAGACGCTCGAGATGCCGCAGGATATGGTCCGGCGGTCGCTCAACGAAGGGTTTTCCGGCGGCGAGAAGAAGCGGAACGAGATTCTCCAGATGATGCTCCTCGAGCCGAAGATCGCCATCCTCGACGAAGTCGACTCCGGCCTCGACATCGACGCCCTGAAGATCGTCGCCAGGGGCGTCAACGAGATGCTGTCGGAAAACCTGGGCGTCCTCGTCATCACCCACTACCAGCGCCTCCTCAATTACATCCGGCCGCACTTCGTCCACGTCCTCATGCAGGGCCGGATCGTCAAATCCGGCGGGCCGGAGCTCGCGGAAGCCCTCGAGGCGAAAGGGTACGACTGGATCAAAGAAGCGCTCGGCATCGTCGACGAGACGGTCGGGCAGGAGGTGTGACGATGGCGCCGACCGACGTGCGGGACGCTTATGCGGAGCTGGCGGAAAAGCTTCTTCAGAAGTTGCCGCCGGGAGAGCCCGCCTGGCTTCAGGACGCCCGGCGCCGGGGGGCGGAGGGCCTAAGGGCGCTTCCGTTTCCGGCGTCGGAGAAGATCCGCATCGCCTCCTGGCCGTGGACGGCGGTCGAGCCGGGGTCGCCATTCGCGGAAGCAGCGCCGGCCGGGGACCTGCCCGAGGCCGTTCGGCGGTCGTTCGATGCCGGGGCGCCGGCGCTCGTCCTTCTGGACGGAGGCCGGAGCGTCGCCTTTGACCTCGAGGCGGCCGAGGCGTCGGGGGTCGTCGTCGCCGACCTCCGGGCGGCCCTCGCCGACGAGCGGCTTCCGCGGTATCTTTTCGGTCTCGTCGGCCCGGAAGACGACCGCCTGGCTGCCCTTTCGGCGGCGACGTTCCAAGGGGGCGCCTTCGTCTACGTGCCGCGGGGCGTCGCCTTCGACCGGCCGGTTCAGCTCGTCGTCTGGTCCGGGGAGCGGGGGCAGTCGGTGCGCCTCGTCGTCGTCGTCGAGGCCGGGGCCTCCCTCGAACTCATCGAGACGCATCTTTCGCCGGACGGGGTGCCGACCGTCCACCACAGTGTGACCGAACTTTACGTCGCAGACGGCGCCCGGCTCCGCTACGCCGCCTTGAGCCGCCTCGGCCGCGGGGCGGTCGATCACGGACGGCGGGTCGCCCGGGTCGGCCGGGACGGCGAGATCATCTGGGCCATCGGCGAGGTCGGCCACGCCGACACCTTTGCGCCGACGGTGGCGCGCCTCGAAGGGGAGGGTGCCCGGACCGAACTTTACATGATCGGCGTCGGCACCGGCGAGCAGCGGGGCGTCTTCGACCTTCGGGTGTGGCACCTCGGCCGCCACACCGAAAGCGCGCTCCTCGCCAAGGGGATCCTCCTCGATCGGGCGCACCAGGTGTACAACGGCGTGACGAAGATCGAAAAGAAGGCGACGAAATCGAGCGGCGAGCAGACGGAGCGGCTGCTCATCCTGAGCCCGGAGGCGCGGGGCGACGCCAATCCGATCCTCCTCATCGAGGAAAACGACGTCAAGGCCGGCCATGCGGCGAGCGTCGGGCGGATCGATGAGGGCCAGCTTTACTACCTCATGTCCCGGGGGCTTCCCCGGCGGGAGGCGGAACGGTTGCTCCTTCGCGCCTTCCTCGATCCGGTGATCGCCCGCGTGCCGCTTCCGGCCGCCCGGGACCGCCTCGTCGAGGCGATCGAGGAGAAGATCGGCCGATGACGGACCGCACCTTGCGTCGCCCGCTCGTGCCGAAGGCACTCCGCGCCGACTTTCCGATCTTCGATCAGACGATTGCCGGAAGGCCCCTCGTCTACCTGGACAGCGCCGCGACGGCGCAAAAACCCCGGGCGGTCCTCGAGGCGATGACCCGCTTCTATGAGCGGGACTACGCCAATGTCCACCGGGCCGTCCACACCCTCGCCGGCCGGGCGACCGAAGCGTATGAGGCGGCCCGGGAGGCGGTCCGACGCTTTCTCGGCGCCCGATCGGCGGCGGAGATCGTCTTTACCCGGAGCACCACCGGAAGCCTGAACCTCGTCGCCCAGGCGTACGCCCGGCCGCGACTCGGCCCCGGCGACGAGATCGTGCTCACGCCGCTCGAGCATCACGCGAACCTTCTCCCGTGGCAGCGGGTCGCCCGGGAGACCGGCGCCCGCCTCGTCTTTATCGAGCCGACGGACGACCTGCGGATCACCGAGGCGGCGATCGATCAGGCGATCTCTCCCCGGACGAAAATCGTCGCCCTGGCCCATGTCTCGAACGTGACCGGCGCCGTCGCCCCGATCGCCCACGCCGCCCGGCGGGCCCACGCCGTCGGCGCGGTGATCGTCGTCGACGCCGCCCAGAGCGCCCCGCACCTTCCGCTCGACGTCCGGGCGCTCGACGTCGACTTCCTCGCCTTCTCCGGCCACAAGATGCTCGGCCCGACGGGCATCGGCGTCCTCTATGCCAAGGAAGAGCACCTTCGCTCCATGGAGCCGTACGAAGTCGGCGGCGAGATGATCGACCGGGTGACGCTTTTCGATGCGACGTGGCGGGAGCCGCCGTGGAAGTTTGAAGCGGGGACGCCGCCGATTGCCGAGGCGATCGGCCTCAGAGCGGCGATCGAATACCTCGAAGCGATCGGCATGGACGCGATCGAAGCCCACGTCGTCCGCCTGACGAATCTGGCGGCGGAGGCGCTGGCGAACGAGCCGGGGGTCACCGTGTACGGTCCGCGGACCGACCGGCACGCGGTCGTCGCTTTCAACGTCGGCCGCATCCACGCCCACGACGTCTCTACCGTCCTCGATGCCGAAGGGATCGCCGTCCGGGCCGGCCACCACTGCGCCCAGCCGCTCATGACGCGGCTCTGCGTGCCGGCGACGGTCCGGGCGAGCTTTTACCTCTACAACGACGAGGACGACGTCGAACGGCTCGTCGTCGGCGTCCGCCGGGCAAAGGAGTTTTTCGGCGATGTCTTTGGAGAACCTGTATCGGGAGATCATCCTGGATCACTATAAGCACCCCCGGAAGCGGGGGACGCTGGAGGGCCCCGGCGTCCTGGCGGTCGAGCTCAAAAACCCGTCCTGCGGCGACCGGATCACGCTCTACGTCCGGCGGGAGGACGATCGCCTCGCGGCGGTCCGCTTCGTCGGCGAGGGATGCTCGATCAGCATGAGCTCCGCTTCGATGATGTCGGCGCTGGTCGAGGGGAAGACGGCGGACGAGGCGGAAGCGCTCGCCCGGGCGTTTTTCCGCCTCGTGCAGGGGGAGCCCCTGGACCCGGCGACGGAGGAGGCGCTCGGGGACGCCGTCGCCCTTCAAGGGGTGCATCAGTTTCCGGTTCGGATCAAGTGCGCGACGCTCGCCTGGAAGGCGCTGGAGCGCGCCCTCGCCGAAGGCGGCGCGGCGGCCGAATCGCCCGCCGGAACGCCGGCGCCGTAAGCCCGTTTTCCATCACGCGATCCGAAGGAGGGAGCGCCGATGGTCCACGACGTGCCCGTCAGCTCCGAGTACCGCTACGGCTTTCGGGACCCGGACGTCGCCGTCTACCGGGCGCCGAAGGGGCTGACCCGGGATCTCATCATCGACATCTCGAAGATGAAGGGCGAGCCGGATTGGATGACGGAGTTCCGGCTGAAGGCGCTCGACATCTTTCTCGCCAAGCCGATGCCGACGTGGGGGCCGGACCTTTCGGCCATCGACTTCGACAACATCACCTACTACGTCAAGCCGTCGGAGCGCCGTGGCCGGTCGTGGGACGAGGTGCCGGAGGAGATCAAAAAGACGTTCGAGCGCCTCGGCATCCCGGAGGCGGAGCAGAAGTTCCTCGCCGGCGTCTCGGCCCAGTACGAGTCGGAAGTCGTCTACAACAACATGAAAAAGGAACTCGAGGAGAGGGGCGTCATCTTCCTCGACACCGACACGGCGCTCAAGGAATACCCCGAGCTCTTCCGGCAGTATTTTGCGACCGTCGTCCCGCCGTCCGACAACAAGTTCGCCGCCTTAAACAGCGCCGTCTGGTCCGGCGGGACGTTCATCTACGTGCCGAAGGGCGTCAAGGTCGAGGTGCCGCTTCAGGCGTACTTCCGCATCAACTCGGAAAACATGGGCCAGTTTGAGCGGACGCTCATCATCGTCGACGAGGGGGCGTTCGCCCACTACGTCGAAGGGTGCACGGCACCGGTCTACTCGACGGATTCGCTCCACGCCGCCGTCGTCGAGGTGATCGTCAAGCGCGGCGCCCGGGCCCGGTACACGACGATCCAGAACTGGTCGACGAACGTCTACAACCTCGTCACGAAGCGGGCGATGACCGAGGCGTACGCGACGATGGAGTGGGTCGACGGCAACCTCGGCAGCAAGGTGACGATGAAGTACCCGGCGGTGATCATGAAGGGCGAAGGCGGTCGGGCGGACATCCTCTCGATCGCCGTCGCCGGGAAAAACCAGGTGCTCGACGCCGGCGCCAAGGTCCACATGCTCGCGCCGAACTGCACCGCGACGATCGTCTCGAAGTCGATCAGCAAAGACGGGGGCGCGGTCAACTACCGCGGCCTGGTGAACTTCGGCAAAAACGCCCGCGGCTCGAAGGCCAACGTCAAGTGCGACACGCTCATTCTCGACGACCGGTCCATCTCCGATACGATTCCGTACAACGAAATCCGGACCGACGACGTCGTCCTCGAGCACGAGGCGACGGTGTCGAAGGTGAGCGAGGAGCAGCTCTTCTACCTCATGAGCCGGGGACTGACGGAGCAGGAAGCGACGCAGATGATCGTCATGGGCTTCATCGAGCCGTTCACGAAGGAGCTGCCGATGGAGTACGCCGTCGAGCTGAACCGGCTCATCGCCTACGAGATGGAAGGAAGCATCGGCTGATTTCTCCCCCGGTTTCTGCCGAAGCCGGCCGAAGGGGCGGCCGATCGCCGCCCGCCAGGCGGCGCGGGCGCTTGCTTGAACGGAGCGTTCTCCCGGTCCCTGCCGAACGTCCGGCAGGGACTTTTTCGCGTCGCCGCACGGCCCCGCCTCCGTCCCGGGATGGGCGACGGGCCGGCGCCGTCGTCTCGAGGTCCGGCGTGGCGCTTGGCCCGGCCGCCGACCGGTGACGACGTTGTGGATATCGCCCGGCGCTCGATCGGCGCGGCGCTTCGTCCGGCGTCCGGCGGCCGGCCGTTGAACTCGGCGATCCGAAGGCGTATGCTTGGGTCGATCGGGGGGATGGCGTTGCGCGTGACGCTCATCCATTCGAACGACGTTCACAGCCGCTTCGACCGGATGCCGAAGATCGCCGGCTACGTCGAACGCCTCCGGCGGGAGCGCCGGGGCGAGGCGGTCTTTTTGCTCGACGGCGGCGACCACATCGACCGGGCCCATCCGCTCACGGAGGCGACGACCGGCGGCGCCAACGTGCGGGCGCTCAAGGCGTCCGGCTACGACTTCATCGCGATCGGGAACAATGAAGGGCTTTCGCTCCTGCCGAAGGCGCTCGACGCCCTCTACCGCGGCGCGCCGTTTGACGTCCTCGTCGCCAACCTGTTCGACCGAAGCGGCCGGCGGCCGGCGTGGGCGCGGCCGTTCGCCGTCCGGACGGTCGGCGGCCGGGCGATCGGCTTCATCGGCGTGACGGTGCCGTTTTTTTACTACGCGCTTCTCGGCTGGCGGGTGGAGCCGCCGGAGGTGGCGCTGGCGGAGCTCGTGCCGCGCCTCAGGCCGGACGTCGATGCGCTCGTGCTTCTTTCGCATCTCGGTCTGTTTGCCGACCGGGAGCTGGCGAAGCGCTTTCCCGCGCTCGATGTCATCCTCGGCGGCCACACCCACCATCGCCTTCCGGAGGGGGAGCGGGTCGGCCGGACGACGATCATCCAGGCCGGCCGCGGCGGCGCCGAGGTCGGCCAGGTGGACCTCGTTTTCACTTCGACCGGGCTCGTCGTCCGGGCGCGGACCGTCGCCGTGGACAAAGAAGCGCCGCATCCGGCGGTCGCCGCGGCGATCCGGGAGGCGGAAGCGGCCTCGGCGGCGAACCTCGAGCGGCCGGTGGCCCGCCTCGCCCGGCCGCTCGGCGTCTCGTACGTGGCGGAATCGCCCCTCGCGAACGTCCTCGCCCGGGCGATCCGCCGGGCGACGGAGGCGGACGTCGCCTTTGTGACGAGCGGCCTTCTCCTTCACGGCCTTTCCGCGGGCGTCGTCCCCTATGCGGCCGTTCTCTCGGCCTGCCCGCACCCGATCTCCCCTTGCGTTCTATCGCTTCGGGCATTAGAATTAAAGCAAATTCTAAGCGATGCCCTTCGGCCGTCCCGGATGACGGCGGAGGTGCGGGGGTACGGCTTTCGGGGGCGCGTCCTCGGCCACCCGGCGGTCGACGGCATCGACGTCGAGGTGGCGGAAGCGGGCGACCGGCGTGCGGTCGTCGCCCTCCTGAAGGACGGCCGGCGCCTCGTCGACGAAGAGGTCCTCCGCGTCGCGACCGCCGACATGTTCGTCTTCATGCGCGCGTATGATGGCCTTCACCACCGGCCGGAAACGGTGACGTACTGCGCTCCGTTTTACCTCCGGCACTACCTCGCGGAAGAGCTCGGCCGAAGCGTCGACCACACCGAAGCCGAGCGGCCGCGCTTCCGGCGGCGCGCACAAGACGCTGGCGGAGAGGGGTTGGGCGGATGAAGTTTGTCGACGATGTGTTCAAGCTGTACCGGGAACAGCTCGTCGAGCATCCCGACGGGCCGCTGGAAGTGGTGCTGCAATTATTTTCTGATCATGAGCGGGAAGATCTTCTGCGGTTCATCGAAGGGATGAGCGACGACGAACTGTTCCAGATGGTATCGCTGTACGTCGTCGAACTGCTCAAGCAGAAGCTCATGCAGGAGGGCTTACTTCCGCCCCAGGACGCGACCCCCGTCGATCCCAACCTGCACTGATCGTCGGCCTCGCGGCGTCTTCCCCTGCCGCTCCCGGCATAAGGTAAAACCGGGGGGAGCGCGATGGCGAGGCCGACGGCCTTTCGGCGGCGCTTCCGGCGCCGCTCGATTTTTTTTCTCGTCTTCACGGCGGCGCTCGTTCTCTTCGTCCAAGGATTTTACCTCATCGAGCGGCGGATGATGCCGATGATCCGGAGTTACGCCGAGGTCCGGGTCGTCCAGATCGCCGAGCTGGCGATCATGCAGGCCGTAAGAAGCCGCCTCGACGAGATGCCGAACGGCCGGGATCTCCTGATCAAAACGATCGATCCGAACCGCGGCGTCATCGCCATCAGTCTCGACGCCGGCGGCGCCGCCCGGGTGCAGGCGCTGGCGGAGGAAAGCATGCGCAAGACGCTGGGGACGCTCTCCCGGCAGCGGATCGACGTTCCGCTGGGCGTCGCCCTCGGAAGCGAAGTGCTGGCCGACACCGGCCCGCGCATTCCGGTGACGATCGTCCCCATCGGCGCGGCGGAAGTGGAGCTCGAGCCGGCGGTGGAGGAGACCGGCATCAACAACGTGCTTTTGACGCTTTATTTGAAGATCAAACTCCGCATGCGGGTGATCATTCCGTTTGCCTCAAACGAAAAAACGATCGAACAGCGGATCGCCGTCGCTCAGGAGCTCATCGTCGGCCAGGTGCCGCTTTATTATTTCAAAAACGGGGCTCCGTCGCCGATTCCGGTTCTGCCGCCGCCGGATTTGCGCCCTTCCGGGACCGGCGCCGGGCCCCCTTCCGCCGGCGCCCCGTCCGGCCCGGCGTCGGGGGCCGCGCCGGACCGTTCGCCTCCGCCGGCCGCGCCGCGGTAGCGGTCGCTAAGGGCCGGTGCGCTCCCGCGGCCGGGCCTTTTCCCGTTCCAGCCGCTCGAAGCGCCGGAGGTGGGGCGTCGGATCGAAGGCCCATTCCCGGCGACCGTCGTATTTGTACATGCCGAAATGGAGGTGCGGCGGGAATTTGCCCTGCGTCCCCGGCGGGCCGTAGCCGGAAGAGCCGACGTAACCGATGACCTCGCCGGGCCGGACGATCTTCCCCGGCCGGACGCCGGGGGCGAAGCCGGACAGATGAGCGTAGTAGTAGTAAATGTTGTTGAGATCGCGGATTCCCACCCGCCAGCCGCCGTAGACGTTCCAGCCGGCGACTTCGACGACCCCGTACGTGGCACTCCGGACGGGGGTCCCGTACGGGGCGAAGATGTCGGCTCCCTCGTGAAAGCGGCGGCCGCCGAAGCCCCGGGGCTGCCCCCAGGTGTTCGTATAGCTGTACGGTCGCCGGCGGTCGACGACGAACGCCGTGTCGAACAGGTCGAGGCGGCCGAAAGCGGCGTAAAGCGCTTCGAACGCTTTGAGAATCATCCGGTCTTTGTCCGACGGATAGAGCTCGGCGACCGCCTGCGGCCAGTCGTTCCCGGCGTCCCGGAGGCGTTCGGCGAGCACGAGGAGGACGTCCAGGGGCGAGCGCTGGTCGGCAAAGCCGTCGCCGTCGCCGTCCCGGCCGAGGCCGCCGAAGAGGGCGATCGTGCGCGGGTCGGTGTCCTCCGGGTCGGGGTTGGTCGGCCCGGCCCAGAGGGGGGGTGGAAAGCGGAAGGCGATCGGTCCGTCGCTTCGTTTTTTCTGAAGGGAGCGGGCAAACTGATCGACGGCCGCAAGCCGCGTCCAGGGGACGTCGGTCAAGGCGGCGACAGACCGGTAAAGGGCCATCCGTTCGGCATAGGCCGCCTCGCCCCTTTCCCCGGCCGGGTTTTCGGCCGCGGCGGCGAACGCCGGCACGAGCGTTGCGGCGACGAAGGCGGCGAAGATCGCCGGACCGAGACGGTGCGGACGCACCCGATCCCCCCTTTCGGCGATTTTGGCCTCTTTGACCCGTTTCGTTATAATAGCACCATAGCGCGGTGCCGGCACCGGTCGGCGCCGGAGAAGAGGTGAACGGCGTGCCGGAAGGACGGAGCGAGATGAGAAAGCCGGCGTGGCTTCGGTCGCACCTCGCCCGGGAGGCCCTTCAGACCGAAGTCGCCTTCCGCAAGGTCAAGACGGCCCTTCGGACCGGGGCGCTCCATACGGTGTGCGAGGAAGCGCGCTGTCCGAATTTGCATTCGTGCTGGAACGCCGGGACGGCGACGTTCATGATCCTGGGCGACCGGTGCACCCGGTCCTGCCGGTTCTGTGCCGTCACCCCCGGCCGGCCGCTTGCCCCCGATCCGGAGGAGCCGGAGCGGGTGGCCGAAGCCGCCCGGGCGATGGGGCTTCGGTACGTCGTCGTCACGTCGGTCGCCCGGGACGATCTTCCGGACGGGGGCGCCGGGCAGTTTGCGGCGACGATCCGGGCGCTCCGGTCCAAAATTCCGGGGGTTGGGGTCGAGGTGCTCACCCCGGATTTCGGCGGGGATCCGGCGGCGCTCCGGATGGTCCTCGAGGCCCGTCCGGACGTGTTCAACCACAACGTCGAGACGGTGCGGCGGCTGACGCCGTCGGTCCGGGCCAAGGCGACGTACGAACGGTCGCTATGGGTCCTCCGGGAGGCGAAGCGCCTCCGGCCCGAGATCCCGACGAAATCGAGCCTCATGGTCGGTCTCGGCGAGTCGTGGGAGGAGCTCATCGAAACGATGGACGACCTTCGGGCGAGCGGCGTCGACATCCTGACGATCGGTCAGTATCTCCGTCCTTCCCGGCGGCAGCTTCCCGTCGCGCGGTACTATGCGCCGGAGGAGTTCGAACGCCTGCGGGAAGAAGGCCTCCGGCGCGGCTTTGCCCACGTCGAGGCCGGGCCGCTCGTCCGAAGCTCGTATCACGCCCGAGAACAGGCGACGGCAGCCGGCGCCGTGCGCTTTCTCGAATCGGGAACCGAACGGCTCGAAGTGTAGTCTGTCCCGCCTTCGGCGTTTTTGTCGCCGGTCGCTTGGCGGAGGTGATGGCGCTGAAAGAGGACAAACCGTCGCCGGCGCCCCCGGCGGCAGGAGCCGCCGCTTCTGAAGCCGGCCGGCGCCTCGTCCATCTGTCCCACGGGGTTTTTGAGGTGGTGCTGGACGTTCGGGGCGGCTGGAACGCCGAGGCGTTTCGCGCCCGCTATCAGGACGTGTTGAACAAGTACGACTATATCGTCGGCGACTGGAGCTACGACCAGCTCCGCCTGAAAGGGTTTTACAGCGACAAAAATAAGGGCGTGCCGCCGGAACAGCGGATCAGCGCCCTCGATCATTACGTTCAAGAATACTGTAATTTTGGCTGTCGTTATTTTGTCGTGCGGCGTCTCAAGCCCGGGCGGGGCGGCTAAGCGATCACTTCTTCGAGAAAAGAGCGGAGCGCCGCCGCCGCCTCGGCGTCGAGGCCGAAGGCGTCTTCCAGGAGCCCCGGCTCGGCGAGGTCGTCTTCGCCGAGGATGGCAAAGCGATTCCGCTGCATGTCGAGGACGAGGCGTTTGCCGAAGAAGCGGTCGGTCTTGACGATGGCGAGGTCGAACCGTCCGGTTTCGTCGAAAAAGCTGACGAACCGGACGTCGGCGGTGATGTCTTCGTCGTAGAGAAATTGCCGCTGCACGGTGGACAAACCTCCCTGGCGTTCGGGATTGACGGCGCGGGATCGGATGGCGGGGGTTCGGACGGGGCGGCCGTCCGGTCGTTCCGAAGGATCCGGCCCGATCGGGCGTGGGGGCCGTTTTCGGATTCTGGGGCATCGGCGCGGCGCCGTCCTGACGGCGGGCGGCGCCGGTTCGGGGGAGTCGATCGGCGAAGGGAGTCGAACGGCGATGATGGAAGTGATGCAGGGGGTCCTCATTCTCGTTTTTATCGCCGTTGCCGTCGGCCTCGTGATCGCCTTGGCCCGGCGACGGCCTTGAGGCGGTTCGGAAGGCCGGGCTGGGGCGAGACCGGAGAGACGGAAAAGAGAGGGGGAAGGAGGAAGAGGGTGTACCGGACGACGCGGCTTCGGCTCAAAGCGGCGCTGGAAGACGTGGACCGCCTCGTCGCATCGCTTCCGGCCCTGCTGGCGTGGGCCGAGGCGCACCGGGGCGATCGGACCGGCGCCGTGGCGCCGGCCGATTTCGCCCTCGAACGGGCGGTGGAGCGGCTGTTTCAGTCGATGAGCGACGTCGGCCTCATCGTCGTCGAGTGGGTCGTGCACCGGGAGGCCGGCGGTTTTGAGGCGATGATCGACATCCTCCTCGAGGAGGGGGCCGTGCTCCCGCAGGCGGCCGACGGGCTCAGAAAGCTAACCGCCGCCTATCGGACGGTGAGTCGGGAGTACCTCAGCCGGTCCCTCGATGCAGCGGCCCTCCTGGCGGAGATCCGGCCGGCGCTTCAGGCCTTCGTCGACGAGGTGCGGGCCTTCCTCCGGGCCGAAGGCGTCGCCCTGGAGGATTCTGCCGGTCCCGCCGGCAATGCGAGCGCCGGCGGCGGGGCGGGGGAGGGGTGACGGTGCGGTACCGGGGCTGGCTCCTCGATCTGGACGGGACGCTCGTCCGGGGGACCCGGCCGCTTCCGGGCGCCGGGGCGTTCCTCGACGCCCTTCGGGCGGCCGGGGCGGCCTTTTTGATCTTGACGAATAACGCGACCCGGACGGCGGCGGCGGTCGCCGGGGCGCTTACGGCGGCGGGGCTTCCGGTGCGGCCGGAAGAGGTGCTCACCTCGGCGGACGTGCTGGCGGAGATGCTGGCCCGGCGGTATCCCGGCGGCCGGGTGCTCGCGATCGGCGAGGCCGGGCTTTACGAGCCGCTTCGGGCCCGGGGCCTTCGGGTCGTCGAAGCGGGCGCCGACCCGGCCGGGCCGGTGGACGCCGTCGCCGTCGGCCTCGACCGGACGCTCACCTACGGAAAGCTGACCGCGGCGCTCCGGGCGCTCGCCGCCGGGGTTCCCTTTTATGCCACGAATTGCGACCTGCGCCTGCCGGGGGAAGACGGGTGGCTCCCGGGGAACGGCTCGATCGTCGAGCTGCTTCGGGTCGCTTCGGGCCGGACGCCCCGGGTGGTGGGAAAACCCCGTTACCCGATGCTCCGGGCGGCCCTCCGGCGCCTCGGCCTTCCCCGGTCGGCCGTCGCCCTCGTCGGTGACAACGTCCTGACCGACATCGCCGCCGGCCGGCGCGCGGGGATCGACGCTTACCTCGTCGAAACCGGCGTGCCGCCGGCGGAGGGCGCCCTCCGGCGGTATCCGCCGGCCGGCCGGGTCCCGAATCTGGAGGCGCTCCGGTCGCTTTTGACCGGCCCCTGAAGGCGCCGGAAGACGCCCGGCGGAACGCATCGGCGCCGATCGGCCGCCGCGGTTCCGTTCGCCTAAGGCCGCCGGTAACCGGCGCGGGTGTGGGCGAGGCGGCTTGCGGCCGCGGCGGCGATGGCGCCGACGATGTCGTCGAGGAAGGTATGGACGGCGCCGTCGGTATGGTCGTTCAGCCGTTTTAAGATGCCCGGCTTGACCTTGTCGACGTAGCCGTAATTCGTAAAGCCGACGCTCCCGTAGACGTTGACGATGGCGAGGGCGAGGACCTCGTCAATGCCGTAGAGGCTTTCGTCTCGCTCGACCATCGTCTGAAGCGGCTCGAGGAGCTTTTTTTGCTCCGCCAGCATGTCGAGCTGGATGCCGGTGAGGACGGCGTTCTGGATCTCCCGTTTTTCCAGGACGCGGGCGACGTTCGCCTGGCACTCCTCGAGGGTGAGGTCCGGGTGGTACGGTTTTTGCAAAAAATAAACGAGCTCCGCGAGGTCCCGGAGCGTCACCCCCCGGGCTTCGAGGAGTTCCAGCGCCCGCGCCTTTAAGGTTTCGTCGTCCGGCACGGATCGTCCCCCTTTCGCAGGCATAGAGTGGAACGGGGGGATGCGCAGTGTGGGAGCGGGCATGGACGGCGGACATCCGTCGGAGGTTGATGGGCGAAGGGGCGCCGGGCCGCCTGCGTTCGAGCGCCGCGCGAGCAGGGGCGTCGGCCGTTCTTCGGCCGGCACCGGAGGAACTCGGCCGGTGGCTGGCCCGGCGGCACGCCCTCACGTACGGGATGCCGGCGCCGGCGAGCCGGGTGCAGGCGGGCCGGTGGATCGACGGCTGGGTGGCGGCCCTCCGGGCGGCGGCGCCGGCGGTCGCCACCGGCACGGCGCCTGGCGCCGCGTACGCCCATCAGCTCGGGCAAGCGCTTCTGTATTACTTGCATGATTCTGGATACGCGGCGCGGGCCGCCCGCCGGGCCGGGCACCGGGCGGCGGTGCTGAGTCCGTTTGCTCCGGAGGCCGTGGCGGCGGAGGCGGAGGGCGGCGAGGCCCCGTACGTCGCCGACTGGCCGGAGGCGGAAGTCGGCGACGCCCTGGGCTGGACCGCGCTCCATTTTCCGCCGGAAGAGGCGGAGGCGTACGCGGCGGCCTTTCTCGAGGCGTACCGCCGGGCGTTTGCCCTCCCGGAGGATGCGGGGCCGTTCCTCTACGCCCGGATGGCCTATCCGGCGGGCTGGCTCGAGGCCCTGGGGGCGCCGCAGGCGCCGGAGCAGGCCGCCCGGCTGGCGGCAGCCTTTCGCCAAGAAAAAAAGCGCACCGCAGCGGTGGCGCGCATCCGGCGGCTCCTCGCCTCGATCGGCCTTTCGGCGCCGGCGATCGACTGGCTGGAGAGGGGACTGGAAGCGGTCGGCTGAGGCGACGCGCCCAAGCAGACGGCGACGGGGTCCTCCTGAGGGGCGGCCCGAGGCGGACCATCGAGGCGGACGGCCGAGACGGTCCGAGGCGATCGGCCGAAACGAGAGGCCGCGCCGGTCGTCGCGGTGGGGCGCCCCGCTCAGGAGACGTGTTCGACGGCGCGAATCTCCGGCACGGCGGCCGTGATCGCCTGCTCCAGGCCCGCCTTCAGGGTGTGCTCGCGGCTCGGGCAGATCAGACACGTGCCGGTGAGGCGGACTTTGACGACGTCGCCTTCAACGGCGACCAGTTCGACGTCTCCGCCGTCCTGCTGGATCGCCGGCCGCAGGCGGCGGAGGATGCGTTCGATGCGGGCTTCGATCATCGTCGCCACCTCGATGAGGATGGTTCTTAGAACCATTATAAGCGATTTTCGGCCGACCGGCCAGCGTCCGGTCGGCCGTTTTTTGCGGCGGGCGGTGCGGCGGGCGCCCCGTCGGCCGGGGAATTTGGTATGATGGGTGTCGGCCGGCCCGCGGTGGCGGGCGCCGCCCCGGCCGGCGCCATGAGGAGGAGGGACGATGTTCGGCATCGTCGAGTTTTGCGAGAGCAACCTCGCCTCCGGGACGGAGGCGGTCGCCGAGGCGCTGGAGGCGGAGCCGGGCGTCGACGTCGTCCGCTACGCCTGCCTCGGCTACTGCAGTGAATGCTTTCTCCAGCCGTTTGCGCTGGTCAACGGCGCCTTCTTCACCGCCGAGACGCCGGAGGTGCTCCTTTACGCCATTCGACGGGCGCTCGAGGCCGACGCCGCCGGCCCTGGCGATTCGGCCGGCGCCGAAGAGGAAGGGGCGGGGCGGTTCTGGGCCGAAGGACCGTCGGGGCCGTAGAGGCGGATGACGTTGTAGAAGGTGTCCCGCTCGACCGGGATCTTGCCGGCGCCCTGGATGAGCCAGACGAGCTCGTCGCGGGTGAGGGCCGTCTGGGTGAGGGCGCCGACGGCGTGGCTGATCCGCTCCTCGACGAGGGTGCCGTGAAGGTCGGAGGCGCCGAAGGTGAGCGACAGCTGGGCGAGCTGGGTGCCGATGTTGATCCAGTACGATTTGATGTGCGGGACGTTGTCCAGCATGAGGCGGGCGACGGCGATCGTCCGGAGGTCGTCGAAGGCGGACGTCCGCTTTTTGATGCCTGCCGTCACAGAGCGGGGCTGCATCGCGAGGGGGATGAAGACGAGGAAACCGCCGGTTTCGTCCTGGAGTTCTCGGATGAGGCGCATATGTTCGAGGCGCTCTTCGAGCGTTTCGATCGGCGAGCCGTAAAGCATCGTCGCATGGGTTTTGAGGCCGAGGCGGTGGGCCGTTCGGTGGACGCTCAGCCATTCGTCGACCGTCGCCTTGTCGGGGCTCATCTTCCGGCGGTAGCGCTCGGAAAGGATTTCCGCGCCGCCGCCCGGCAGGGTCTCGAGGCCGGCGTCGATGAGGATCTTGAGGACGTCTTCGACCGGACGACCGGAGAGTTTGCTGAAAAAGACGATCTCCGCCGCGGTGTACGCCTTGATCGTCACCGACGGGTAGTGGGTTTTGAGCGTCCGGACGATGTCGACGTAGTAATCGAACGGGACGAGGGGGTTGTGGCCGCCGACGATGTGGAATTCCCGGATGTTCGGGTTCATCCGTTCCCGGACGTACTGAAGGACGTCTTCGGGCATCATCGTGTAGGCGCCTTCTTCGCCGGGCTTGCGCTGAAAGCCGCAGAAGGCGCAGCTGGCTTCGCAGACGTTCGTCGGATTGATGTACATGTTTTCGATAAAATACGCGTAATCGCCGTTCAGCCGGCGGTTGACGAGGTCCGCCAGCCGGCCGACGGTAAGGAGGTCCGGCGAGCGGTAGAGCACGAGGCCGTCTTCCACGCTGAGGCGCCGGCCGGCGAGCACTTTGTCGATGATCGGCTCGAGGGCCGGGTCGAGGACCGCCCAGTCGCGCATCGCGCACGCTCCTTTCGCAAGGTCTGATGAGTCGCTCCGCCCGCCGAAGCTTGTCCGCCCCGGTCCGTCCGCCGCGCTCCGGCCGGAGGACCGGCGACATCCGGGAGCGGGTTCAGTACGTCCGGAGGATGCGGTAGAGGGTGTCCCGCTCCGCCGGAATGCGCCCGGCCTCCCGGATCATGCGGATGAACGATTCTTTGGGCGTCATCTCAGGCGTCTTGGCGCCGGCGTCGTGGACGATTTGTTCTTCCATGACCGTCCCGTCCAGATCGTCGACGCCGAAATAGAGGGAGACCTGCGCGAGCTTCAGCCCGATCATCATCCAGAAGGCGCGGATGTGCGGGACGTTGTCCAGGAGGAGGCGGGCGACGGCAAGCATTTTAAGGTCGGTGAGGCCGGTCGTCTCGCCCTCCAGGCGATACTCCCGGGCGAGGGCGGTGTTCTCCGGGTGAAAGGCGAAACCGAAAAAAGCGTCGAAGCCGCCGGTCTCGTCCTGAAGCGCCCGAATCCGGAGCAGATGATCGACGACGTGCTCCGGCCGCTCGACGGTCCCGTATAGGATCGAGGCGTTGGAGCGAAGGCCCAGCCGGTGGGCTTCCCGGTGGATCTGAAGCCAGCGGTCGGCGTCGGTCTTGTGGCCGGCGATGATCGAACGAACCTCGGGGTGAAAGATCTCGGCGCCGCCGCCCAAGATCGAGCCCAGGCCGGCGTCCCGGAGCCGGGCAAGAACCGTCGGAATGTCCATCTTGAAGACCCGGGCGAGGTAGTCGAGCTCGACGGCGGTAAACGCCTGAACGTGCACTTCCGGGAGGTGCGTTTTCGCCAGCCGGAGCATGTCTTCGTAGTAGGAAAACGGGAGGCGCGGGTTGACGCCGCCGACGATGTGGAGCTCGGTCACCCCTTTTCCCTTGAGCTGCAAAAGCTTCTTCTCGATCTCGTCGAGCGACAGGGCGTAGGCCCGCGGGGAGTCCGGCTTGACGCCAAAAGCGCATAATTTGCAATCCAGGTAACAGATGTTCGTGTAGTTCAGGTGGGCGTTGACGATAAAGTAGACGTGGTCGCCGTTTTTCTTCCGCCGCACGAAGTCGGCCATCCGGCCGAGGGCCAGGAGGTCGTTCGACCGCATGAGGCGCAGGCCGTCTTCGTAGGTGAGCCGCTCGCCGCGGTACACTTTTTCCTCGATGTCGGCGAGCGTGTCGGTGGAGATCGCCACGGCGCTCCCCCTTTCCTCCCCTCCCGATATAGGCCCATTATACGCCTTTCGTCCGCCCCCCGCCAGCTTTGAACGGATCGCGCCGGCGGCTTCCCTTGTTTTCCCTAGGGCGATGCGTTATACTGAACGCATCGGTTCGAAAAAAGGACACATCTCGAACGACGGGGCGCGAGGAGGGATGACGATGGTCACGCTCACCGAGCGGGCGAGCGCAAAGATTCGGGAACTGATCGCCCAGGCGAACGTTCCCGAGGGGTATCTTCGGATCGGCGTCCAGCCGAGCTGTTGCAGCGGGTTTTCTTACGGCCTGGCCCTCGATACCGAACGGCGGGACGACGATCGGGCGATCGACGTCGCCGGCGTGACGGTCCTCGTCAAGGAAGGCGAGCTCCGGTACGTCGACGGCGTCGAGATCGACTACGTGGACGACGGCCCCGAGACCGGCTTTACGGTCTTCAACCCGAAGCTTGTGCCGTCGTGCGGCTGCGGCGCTTCGTACACGTTGCCGGAGGAGGCGGAAGTCTGAGCGTCGAATGGGGTTTTGGAGGCGCCGAACCGCCGAAGGCCTGCTGCGCACAAGCAGCAGGCTTTTTTTTTCATGTTTTCATGGCGGCTTCAGGGCGTCGTTCGGGGAAACGCGCTTTGCCTTGCTTTTCGCCGCCGGAGGTTGTAAAGTAGGAAAGAAGGGATGCAGGGATCAATAATGTGAACAAATGCACAAGATGTGGCAATGGTTCCCACCCGCCTCGGGGAGCGCGGCGGGCACACTACGGGAGAGGACCGGACAGCACGGCTAAAGGGGTGGCGGATGTGGCGACGCCGCGGATTGTGATTCTGGGGGCCGGGTACGGCGGTCTGATGGCGGCGACGACGCTCATGCGGACGCTGGAAGACGGGGAAGCGGACGTTTGGCTGATCAACAAGCACGATTACCACTACATGACGACGCACCTGCACGAGCCGGCGGCGGGGACGGCGGCCGACGAGAAGGTTCGCGTGCCGCTTCGGGACGTCCTCGACTTCGATCGGGTGCATTTCCGCCAGGGAACGGTAAAGCGCTTCGATCCGGCGGGTCGGATCGTGGAGCTCGAAGGCGGCGAGACGATCCCGTTTGACTACCTCGTCGTCGCCCTGGGCAGCGAGCCGGAGACGTTCGGCATCGAGGGGCTGAGGGAGCACGCTTTTGCGATTCGGAGCCTCAATTCCGTCCGGGTCATCCGGGAGCACATCGAGTACATGTTTTCCCTCTACCGGGCCCGAGGCGAAGATCCGGCGTACACGACGATCGTCGTCGGGGGGGCCGGCTTTACCGGCATCGAGTTCGTCACGGAGCTCGCCGAGCGGTTGCCCCGGCTGGCCCGAGCCTACGACGTGCCGGAGGAGGCGGTCCGGCTCGTGAACGTCGAGGCGGCGCCGACGATTCTTCCCGGCTTCGACCCGTCTCTCGTCGCCTACGCGGAGGCGAAGCTTCGGGAAAAGGGCATCGAGGTCCATACGAACACGCCGATCAAAGCGTGCACGCCGGAGGGCGTGGTGCTTCAGGGGGATCGGGAGATTCGGGCCAAGACGGTCGTCTGGACCGGCGGCGTGCGGGGCAATCGGATCGTCGAAGCGAGCGGACTCGAGGTGATTCGGGGCCGGGTGAAGGTCGACCCGTACCTTCGGGCCCCGGGGTACGATCACGTTTTCGTCGTCGGCGACAGCGCCGTCGTCTTCGGCGAGGACGGCCGCCCGTATCCGCCGACGGCCCAGATCGCCGTGCAAGAGGGGCGGGCGGCCGCCCTCAATCTCGCGGCCATCCTCCGCGGGACGCCGATGCAGCCGTTTAAGCCGAACATCCAGGGGACGCTTGCGTCCCTCGGCCGGTGGGAAGGCATCGGCATCGTCGGCAAGCGGCGCTTTTACGGCCTCATCGCTTCGCTCCTGAAACGGGGGTCGGACCTTCGGTATCTCTGGCAGCTCGGCGGCATGCCGATCGTACTGAAGAAAATCCGCTACTTTTTCGCCTGACGCCGTCGGTTGGGGGGCGGCGGGTTGACGGCCGCGGCGGAAGGACCCGATTCGACCCCCGCCGGTCGCTCCGGCGCGGAATCGCCGACCCCAGGAGGGATCCGATGTTCAGCTGGCTGCAATTTATTGTTTCGCTTCCGCTTTTTTTCGTTCTCTTTTTCGCCCTCGGTTTCATCCTCAACATGGTTTTGAAGACAACCTGGCTTCCCGGCGTCCTGAGCGTGTTCGTTCCGATCGCCGCCTATCTCGCCGTCGGGCGCCTGACGTGGGTCGACGTCGTCGTCTTCGCCTTCGGCATCCTCGGCGCCTGGACGAGCGGCGGCGTCATTCACTACCTTCGCACGCACGGATACCGGATGTACTAGCGATCGTATAAATCCCCCCTTCGGCGGCCACACTGGTGGCCGGAGGGGGGATTTTTCCAATGGGTCAGGCTGGCCGCGGCCCGTTTCCCCGGGTCTGGTCGGCGGTCGCGGGGCTCCTGGTTCTGATGCTCGCCGGCCTCGAGCCGTCGCCGCCGGCGACCGGCCAGGCGGGAGCGCCTGGGGTGGCGGCGGCCGGCCTTTCACGCGATCCGGCGTTCGCTCCGGCCGCCGGCGACGGCGCCCTCGCGGGTCGGCGTAAGGCGCCGGCGGCGTTCGCTTCGGGAAGCGGCGCCGGCGACGGTGCCTCCGAAGGGACGGCGAAGCGGGCGTCTCCCCCGGCCGAAGGGGAAGCCTCGCTGCCGCCCGGCCCGACCCGGGCCGGGGCCGGCGTTCTCGCCGCTCCGGCGGCTCGCCGGCCGCCGGCGACCGGCGAGCCGACGTTCGGCCCCGCAGCGGCTCCCCCTCCGGAGGAAGCCCCCGCCGTCGGAGCCGATCCTGCTCCTCAGGCGCCCGTCCCGGAGGGGGGGTTGCCGCGGGAAAGTCCGGACGCCGGTCGGGACGGATATCCGCGCTACCGCGTCGTCGCCACCGGTTACACCGCCGGCAAAGAATCGACCGGCAAAAGCCCGGGCGATCCCGCCTACGGCATCACCTCCTCCGGCGTCCGGGTGCGGCGGGACACGTTTTCGACCATCGCCGCCGATCCGACCGTCTTTCCGATCGGGAGCATCCTCTATATCCCGGAGTACGGCTACGGCGTCGTCGCCGACACCGGGAGCCGGATCAAGGGGTACCGGATCGATCTGTATTTTCCGACGGTCGATGCCGTCTACCGCGAGTGGGGCAAACGGACCGTGGAGGTGACGCTCCTCGTCCGGGGCGACGGCCGCCTGACGGAAGGGGAACTCGAGGGGCTCAATGCCGACGCCGAGGCGGTCCTCCGGCGGCTTTGGACCGACGCCGAAGCGGCGCCGGACGCGCTTGGTCCGGCGCCGCTTAGCGGGCGATGAGCCACCCGACAAACACGCCGAGGACGAGCCCGCCGAGCACTTCGCTCGGCTTGTGGCCGATGATTTCTTTTAAGCGTTTGATCTCTTCCTGGGCACTCCGGCGGAATTCCTCGCCGAGGGCGCCGTTTTCGAATATGAGGCGGTTCAACCAGGCGGCGTGCTCGCCGGCGTGGCGCCGGACGCCGGCGGCATCGAACATGACGATGGCGGTCGTCAAAAAGGCGAGGGCAAAGACGGATGAGCGGACGCCGTCGACGAGGGCGATCGCCGTCGAAAGGGCGCTCATGCCGGCGGTGTGGGAGCTCGGCATGCGCCCGGGGCTGATGAGGAGCGTCCAGTCCAGCGTCCGGTTGGCGAGGTAGTTGAGGGGCACTTTCAAAAGCTGCGCCAGTGCCACCGCCGTCACGGCGGCGACGAGCGGAACGTTGTCCAGGAGGGCAGCGATCGGTTCCATCGTCGGCCGTCGCTCCTTTTTTGGGGCACGCCCGGCGCCGGTCGGTGCGGACGATCGGGAAAAAGCCGGGGCTCGGCGCCCCGGCGGCTTGCCTCGAGCAGGGGTTCGTGTTAAGCTGGGAAAAACCGGTTTCTCCGGTCGGGCAAACGACTTCGGCCGTCCCCAGTATACCCGATCGGGCGGCGAGGGTGCAAGGGAACGGGGCTCCGGCTCTCTAGAGGCGCACGCTCGGCCGGAGGGCGTCCAGCCAGCGGTCGACGGCGAGCAGGTACGCGACCCACCCCGGCGCATCGAGGAGCTGCCCGAACCAGGGGAACGGCTCCGGATTCGGAAAGGTCGCGATCAGCCGGGCGAAGGCGTCCCGATCGATCCACGTCCAAAGAGGCGCCTCCGGCGTCCGAAGGCGGGCTTCGGCCAGCGCTCGAACGCCTTCGGCAAAGCGCGGGTGGAAGGTCTTCGGAAAGGGGCTTTTCCGCCGCGCCCGGATGGACGCCGGGACGATCCCCGCGAGGGCTTCCCGGAGAAGCGCCTTCGGCCGGCCTCCGGCGACCTTGAGCGACCACGGGAGCCGCCAGACGGCCTCGACGAGCGGGCGGTCGAGGAAGGGCAGCCGGGCGTCGATGCCGAAGAGGCGGGTCATGCGGTCTTTTCGCTCGAGGAGGACCGTTCCCCAGCGGGTGAGGTTGACGTAGCCGAGGAGTCGAAGGCGGGCCTCTTCCGCTTCCGGGCCGCCGTCCGGGGTGGCCTGAAGCGCCCGAAGCGCCGCCGGCGGCGCGAGTTCGAGGAGCGTCTCCTGCCACGACGCGCGGAGGTAGGCGTCCGGCGCGAGGACGGCCCGGACGTCGGGGCGGAGATACTGAAGGCGCCGGTCGATGTTTTTGGCCCACGGAAAAGCGGCGAGCGCCCGGGCTTCCGGGTCGAACGTCCACGGATAGCCGCCGAAGAGCTCATCGGCGCCTTCTCCGGAGAGGACCGCCCGGCGGCTTTGGGCGACCGCTTCGGCGAAGAGAATGAGCGCCGCATCGATGTCCGCCATGCCCGGAAGCCCGCGAGCCCACAGGGACCGCTCGAGGGCGCCTAAAAGGGCGTCGGCGTCGAGGACGACGGTCGTGTGGCGGCTTTTCGCGTGGCGGACCATCTCGCCGATGTACGGCGTGTCCCGTTCGGGGACGGTGGCCGTCGGGCGGAAGAAGCGTTCGTTGTCTTCGTACTCGACGGAAAACGTCTCCACCGGCCGGGGGACGATCTCGGCGAGCAGGGCGACGAGGGCGCTCGAATCGAGGCCGCCGGACAAAAACGCCGCCGTCACATCTCCTCCTGCGGCGCGGCGGACGGCGGCGCGAAGGAGCGGCAAGACCGCTTCGACCGCTTCTTCCGTCTTCACCGGCCGCTCGAGGGGCGGGAGGCCGGCAAGGGACCAGTAGATGCCCCGCTTCGTCCCGGCCGGGTTTTCCAGCCGGTACGTCCCGGGCCGGAGTTGGAACACGTCTTCCAGGAGGCCGTGCTCCGGCGGGCGGTACGGCCCGAGGGCGAAGAGGACGTTCAATCCTTCGGGACCGAGCCGCGGCCGGAACGCCGGATGGGCGAACAAGGCGGCGGGGTCCGAGGCAAACAGGAGCGTGTTCGCATGGCGGTAGCCCCATACCGGCCGGTAGCCGAGGGGATCGCGGGCCAAAAAAAGCGTCTGTTGCGCCGGGTCCCAGGCGACGACGGCAAAATCGCTCCCCGCCGCCAGCAGGGCCAAAACGGGATCGGCCAGCAGGGCTTCCGGCGGCGCGGCGGCGAGGGGGTGACCGAGCCAGAGGGCCCAGCGTCGGGGCGCGGGCGGGTTTTCCTGACGTCGACGGTCCGGGAAGGGCGGGCCGTCCGCCTCTTCGCCCGTCAGGATGCGGATGAGGGGGCGGTCCGGATGCCGGAGGATGGCGACGGCGGCCCGGTCGTCGGCGATCACCGTCATCGCCGCCGTCCGCCGAAGGCCGTGGGCCGCCGGCGGTTCGGTCGATCCGAGGCGGGAGCGGAGCCCGTCGAGCATCATCGTCGCTTCCCGGGCCAGCCGTTCCGTCGGGGCAGGGGCGTCGAAAGCGATCACGCCGGAAAACGCGTCCATGGTCGTCGCTCCTTTGTCGGGGGGTGAGGCCGGCATCGCCCGGATGCCGACGTTTTCCCTCGGGTGCTTCGCCGTAACGCTATGTTCGGCGCCCCTTGTCTTATGCCGGTTGCTACGAGCTTGACGCTGAGGGGCCGGGACTAAAGCGCAGGGCATTCGGCGCCGGGGGAAGCCGTCCGGCGCGAGGAAAGGGGTGAAGCGGATGCCGATCCCCCGTGCCGCCGTGCGTTTCGTGCTTGCGCCGGATAAATTCAAGGGCACCCTGACGGCGGCGGAAGCGGCGGCGGCGATGGTGGCGGCGCTTCGGGCGGCCTGGCCGGAGGCCGAAGCGATCTTGATCCCGATGGCCGACGGCGGCGAAGGGACGCTGGAGGCGATTCTTCAGGCCCGCGGCGGACGGCGCGAGGTCGCCTTCGTCGAAGACGCTTCCGGCGTGGTGGGGCCGGTCGAATACGGCGTGGTGGACGGGCCGGGGGGGCCGGTGGCGGTCGTCGAAAGCGCCCGGATCGTCGGGCGGACGGCGCGGCCGGTTCCCGTCCTCCGGCGGACGACGGTCGGCCTCGGCCGGCTCATCGTCCATCTCCGGGATGCGGGCTTTCGCCGGTTCTGGATCGGCCTCGGCGGGAGCCTCACGAACGACGGCGGCCTCGGCCTTCTCGCCGGCCTCGGCGCCCGCTTTCGCGATGCCGCCGGGCGAGAACTCGATCCGGCGGCGGAAAGCCTTTTCGCTCTCGCCGAGGTCGACCTGGCGCCCGCCCTGGAGAAGGCGGCCGACCTCGAGCTTTCCGTCTTCGCCGACGTCGGGGCGCCGCTCGTCGGCCCGGACGGCGCGACGTTCGTCTTCGGGCCGCAGAAGGGGCTCCCGATGGCGTCGCTTTCGGAGGTCGACGCGGCCGTTCGGCGGTTTGCGGAGCGGGTGTGCGACGCGCCGCCGCCCTGCCCGGGAGGACCGGAGGCGGCCGTCGGCGCCCCCGGCGCCGGCGCCGCCGGCGGCCTCGGCTTTGCCCTGGCGCGCCTCGGCGCCCGCCTTCTCCCCGGCGCCGACGGCATCGCCGAACTCGTCGGCCTTGAGGCGGCGATCGCCGGCGCTCATTTCGTCGTCACCGGCGAGGGGCAGACGGACCGCCAGACGCTTTTCGGCAAGGTGCCCGCCGCCGTCGCCCGCCTCGCCCGGCTGCACGGCCGGCCGGTTTTCCTCCTTTCGGGGCGCATCGCCGTCGGACGGGAAGGACTCGGCGATCGGTTTGCCGCCGCCCTGGCCACCGTGCCGCCGGAGTGCGCGGCGGATCCTCCGGCACCGGCCGTCGCCCGAAGTCGGTTGGAAGCGCTGGCTTACGAACTGTTTTCCGCCCTTCGGGCCGCGCGGACGTCGTTCGGCGCCTGACGGACCATCTCAAGGCGCGGGGCGAAGCGGTGGGGTGGGGCGAAGCCACGAACGGGCTCATCGCCGGCGCGCCCGGCGCATCCATCGTCGCGGCCCTGGATCCGACGCCGGGAAAGGAGACCGATCGATGCGGCGCGACGAGGCGCTTTTGACCGTTTTTGAGACCGTCGAACGCCTGCGGCATTATCACGCGGCGGCGGGGCTCATGGGCTGGGACATGCAGACGATGCTTCCGCCCGGCGGCGTCGAAGCCCGGGCGGAGACGATGGGCTTTTTCGGTGCCGAAAGCCAGCGGCTCCTCACCGAGCCGACTTTCGTCGCGGCGCTGGAGCGGCTGGAAGCGGAGGGAGACGCGCTTGCTCCGGAGGAACGGCGGATGGTCACCGTCCTTCTCCGGGACGTGCGGCGGCTTCAGAAGATTCCTCCGGAGCGCTACCGGGCCTTTCACGTCCTCGCCGCCAAAGGGGAGTCGATCTGGCGGGAGGCCCGGGCAGAGAACGACTTCGGCGCCTTTTTACCCGTGCTCCGGGAGCTGATTCAGCTTGTGCGGGAGTTTATCGACTATCTGGAGCCGGCCGGCCACCCGTACGACGCTCTCCTCGACCAGTACGAGCCGGGGCTTACGGTGGAGCGGGTCGACGCCCTCTTCCGGCCGCTCCGAGAGGCGCTCCCGCGCCTCGTGGCGCTTGCCGCCTCGGGAGAGACCCCGGATCGGTCGTTCCTCAAAGGCCGCTTTCCGAAAGAGGCGCAGCGGGCGCTTTCGCTTCGCCTCTCGGAGGCGATCGGCTTCGACCATCGCCGGGGTCGTCTCGACGAAAGCGCCCACCCGTTTACGATGGGCATCGAGCCGACGGATGTCCGCATCACGACCCGTTACTTTGAAGACGATCCGTTTTCGTCGCTCTTTTCCACCCTGCACGAGGCGGGGCACGGCATCTACGAGCAAAATCTGCCGACTTCCCTCGCCCGCTACGGCCTCATGGCCGCCGCCTCGATGAGCATCCACGAATCCCAATCGCGCTTTTATGAAAACGTCGTCGGCCGGAGCCTGGCGTTCTGGCGATACGCGGCGCCGATCGTGGCCGAGCAGTTCCCGGCGCTTGCCGGCGTCGAGCCGGAACGCCTCTTCCGGGCGGTGAACGTCGTCACCCCCTCCTTCATCCGCGTCGAGGCGGACGAAGTGACGTACAACCTCCACATCGTGCTCCGGTATGAGCTGGAGAAGGCCCTGTTCGCCGGGGAGCTGGAGGCCGAAGATCTGCCGGCGGCGTGGAACGCGAAGATGGAGGAACTGCTCGGCCTCACGCCGCCGGACGACGCCCGGGGCGTGTTGCAGGACGTGCACTGGAGCTCCGGCCTGTTCGGCTATTTTCCGTCCTACGCCCTCGGGAACCTCTACGCCGCCATGCTCACCGAGGCCCTGCTGCGGGACCTTCCGGATTTTCACGAGCGGATCGAACGGGGCGACTTTGCGCCGATTCGGGCGTGGATGACCGAACACGTTCACGCCCACGGAAACCGGTACGATCCGCCGGAGCTCCTCAAGCGGGCCACCGGCCGGGAACCGGACCCGGCCCCGCTTCTTCGCTACCTCGAGGACAAGGTGCGGGCGGTCTACCGGCTCTGACTTCGCCGGCGCCGCCGGAAGGCGCTCCCGCAAATTACCACCCCCATTTCGCCGGCCGTCCGCTATACTGGCCTCATGAAAGGGGGCAGGCCCATGCGGACGGCTTGGGCGCTGGCCGCCTTCCTGGCGCTGACGGCGATCGGTCTGCCGGCGGGGGCGGCGGCGGCGCCGACGCTGAAGATCGGCGATGCCGGCGGTTACGTCTACGATCTTCAGCATCGCCTCGATCAGCTCGGTCTGTATGCGGGGCCTCAGGACGGCCGTTTCGGGCCGGGGACGGAGCAGGCGGTGCGGCGGTTTCAGGCGGTTCACGGCCTCGCCGTCGACGGCATCGTCGGCCCCCGGACGTGGGCCCGGCTGTACGGCGTGACGTTCACCGCCCGGGAGATCGACCTCATGGCGCGGATGGTGACCGCGGAAGCGGGCGGAGAGCCGTTCGCCGGCCAGGTGGCCGTCGCGGCGGTCATCCTGAACCGGGTCCGGCATCCGGCCTTTCCGTCGACGGTGGCCGGCGTCCTGTTTGAGCCGCGGGCGTTTGAATCCGTCGCCAACGGGTACTTCTTCCGGGTCACGCCGACGGCGTCGGCCTACCGGGCGGTCTACGCCGCCCTTCGGGGCGACGATCCGACCCATGGCGCCCTCTATTTCTACAATCCGGCCCAAACGACCTCCGCCTGGATGCGGAGCCGGCCGGTCACGGCCCGCATCGGAACGCATCTTTTTGCCCTATAGGTTCTTATGCTCTGTCCCCCCGCGTTCCGGGCAAGTTGGGGGAGAATGCGACACATCCTCGGTGCTCCGTCTGTCTGACCGTTGACAACGTCTCGTCCGGTCGACTACGATGAAAGAGAACGCAGGCGAAAGCCCGCCGCTGGCGGGCTTTTGTCATGTTGTCGAAAGAGGTCGTCGAAAGGGACGCCGCCGGAGGTGCAACTTCGCCGGCGACCACCCGTCTAAAAAGACAACCCGTCTAAAAACATTGAAGGCAGGGGACGAAGCGATGCGCTGGCCGGCGGGGGATCGGCGGTTTTTTCTCAGGGCATGGAATCGGCCGTTTTTTGCCATGCTCCTCGTCCTCGTTTTGGCCGGGTGTGCGGCCGGCGGCCGGGCCGAGCGGGGGGCGGCGGGCCCGCTTCGGGTGCTTGTCGCGGGTTACGCCTTCGATGAGTACGCGACGCTGTACCTCGTGGCGCACCCGGAAGCGTCGATCGAGCGGACGCTCCTTTCGCTTCCGGAGCGGACCGATCAGCTTGACTATCTGCAGACGCTCCTCGAACGCTACCGGGCGGCGCTCTCCGGCGACGGCGGGCCGCCGCCGGATCTCGTCGTCGTCGATCCGGACGTGTACCCGGTTCTGGCCAGAAACGGCCTCCTCCGGCCGCTCGACGATCTTTTGCGGGAACCGGAGTTTAAGCCGGAGGCGCTGGCGCCGATCGTCGTCTCCGGGCTCACGGTGGACGGCCACCTGTACGGCCTGACGCCGACGTTTGCCGCGACGGCGATCGTCTACAACGCCGATGCGTTTCGCCGCGCCGGGGTCGAACCGCCGTCCGACGGCATGTCGTGGAGCGCATGGCGGGAGCGCCTCGCCGCCGTCGTCGCCCGCGCCGGCGGTCCCCTGCGGTACGGCCTTTCCCTCGGCAACGGCCCGTTTTCGACGCTGTATGATCTCGCCGAATACCGCGTGGCGCAAGCCGGCGGCGGCCTTTTTTCCGCCGACGGAAAGCCGACGCTCGACCTTCCGGCCCGCCGGGAGGCGTGGGCGGATCTTCTCCGCTGGCGCCGGGAAAATTGGCTGGCCCCTTCCGTCTACGAGCAGCTTTCCGCCGAGGGATCGGCGCCGGCGGAACCGCTGTATGCCGAAGATGATTTTCTCACCGGCCGGGCCGCGGCGATGGTGGTGACGTTTTACGACCTCAGGCGGCTCATCGATCTCTTTAGCGGGGAGAACGTGTACGTCGGCGACCGGTGGGTCCGGCCGGCGTTTTCCTGGAACGTTGTCGGTTTTCCCCGGCCGGACGACGGCCGGGCGGTCGGCGGGCCGTTCTGGCCGAGCCTCATCCTGACCGTAAATGCCAAAAGCGACCATCCCGAACGGGCGCTCGATTTCCTCCGCTTTGTCCTGAGCGACCGGGTCGCCGAAGCCAAGCGGAGTACGGATCTTTGGGAGCTTCTCACCCGCGTCGACGCCAACCGGCGTCCGGCGTGGGAAGGACTTCACCTCTCGGCGTTCTGGTCCGACGCGCCGGCGCCCCTTCCCTCGCCGTACGCTCCGCCCGGCGTCCCGGAAGAGACGTACGTGCAGGCGGAAGGGCTGCTCCGGGAGGCCTTTTCCCGCCTTTCGGCCGGCCCAGCCGGGCCGGAGGCGGTGGCGCAGGCGCTCGCGGAGGTGGAACGGCGACTTCGGGCGTGGTCGGCACCGGCTGGCCGCTAGGGGCCGGAGGCCGTCGCCTTTGTCGGCGGAACGGTCGGCGACGGCAGAATCGGCAGGGAATGGCCGGTCGGCGGCCGGAAGCGTTCGCCGCTTGTCAAACGGCGTCGCATCGGATATCCTACGGAGGGAGTCACCCGGGAACACGGGCGCGGAAAAAGAGAGGCGGGCGCCTTGTGGCGCCGGCCGATGGGGGAGCCAGCGATGGACGTGATGGACAATCGACCGGCCGGCGGCTGGTGGCGGCGGGGGTGGTTTTGGGCCCTGGTCGCCCTTGTCTTCGCCGTCGTCGGGGGCGCCGGTTACGCGATGTGGCGGATCGACCACGCGCTGGACAAGATGACGGCCGGCGAAGGGAACGAAGCCGACGGCGTCGGGTCGGCGGAGGCCGTCGCCGAGCGGCCGCCGGAAAAGCCGTTTACCGTCCTCCTCCTCGGCACCGACACCCGGCCGGACCTCGGTTCGCTGAACACCGACGTGATCATGCTCGCCGTGGTCAATCCGGCGGAGCGGAAGATCACGCTCCTTTCCATCCCGCGGGACACCCGGGTGATGATCCCGGGGTACGGTTACGCGAAGATCAACGCCGCCTACGCCATCGGCGAAAACCGGAAGGCCCGTGCCGAGCGAAACGGAAAGCCGGTGACCGACACCGGGCCGAGCCTCGTCAAAAAAACCGTCAGCGGATATTTTGGCGTTCCGGTCGACCGGTACGTGCTTCTCGACTTCGTTGCCTTCAAGGAGATCATCGACGCTTTGGGCGGCATCGACGTCGACGTCGAGCGCCGGCTCGTCTACCACGACCCCACCGACGGCACGGTGATCGACCTCTCCCCCGGCCTGCAGCATTTGAACGGCGAGCAGGCCCTCGGCTACGTCCGCCACCGGCATGACGATCGGGGGCCGAAGTACTACTCGAGCGATTTTGATCGCAACCGGCGGCAGCAGATCGTCATTCAAAAGGTGGCGGACAAGGTCAAATCCATCCAGGGCGTCACCCGCTTTTTCACCTTGCTCGACATCGTGAGCGACCACGTCCGGACCGACTTTACGAAAAAAGAAATCCGCTCGCTTCTTTCGGCCTTCCTCGGCGTCGGCTCGGAGGCGATCACGACGATCGAGGCGCATCCGTACGGTTTTTACTCCGCCGGCGGAGCGTACGTCGCTTTTCCGGAGGAAGAGCTGAAGCGCATCCGGGAGACGTTGTGGCAGGCGCTTGGGCTCGACCCGGAAAAAGGGATGGCGCTCATCGACCCGGCCAACGACCGGCAGGGAGGCGGCGATTCGTCCGCCGGGAGCAAAAAGGCGGCGCCGGCCAAGCCCGCGCCGGCCAAGCCCGCGCCGGCCCAATCGGCGCCGAGCCGGAAGACGCCTTCCTCCGGGGCGGTCGGTTCCACTCCGGAGAAAAGATCCGGGCCTTCCGATGAGGGAGCGCTGGCGGCGCCGCCGTCGTCCGGCGGGCCAGCGTCGGATTCGCCGCCACCGGATGCTGTGCCGTCGAACGAAGGGACGCCGGAGGGCGATGTTTCGCGTCAGGGCGATTCTCCGGACGTCCCCCTCACGCCGAGCGACGGGACGGTGCCGCCGGCGCCGCCGGCAGACGGCGCTCCGGCGCCGCCCGAGCCGGCCGAAAGGCGGCCGTAGGCGGACCGGACGCAGGATGTGGGACACCGCGCGACGGCGCGGCTTTTTTGTTCAGAGGTTGTTTGTTCTGAGAAGGGATTGGACCGCTCGGAGGGGGGAGGATGGACGCCTTTGAACGCGGGGGGTGGTGGACGGCCGTCGTCCGGCCCGATGAAGACGGGGAGGCGCTGGGAAGGCTCATGCGCCGGCGGTTTGGGCTCACCGGACGCCTGTACCAGCGGATCGTCCATGCCCGGGCGTTTCGCCTAAACGGCCGGATGTCCCACACGGCGGCGCGGGTTCGGGCGGGCGATCGGATCAGCGTCCGCATCGCGCCGCCGGAAAGCTACGGCGTCACGCCGGAGCCGATCCCGATCCGGGTCGTTTATGAGGATGCCCACTACTTTGCCGTCGACAAGCCGCCGGGGATGCTCGTCCACCCGATCGGCCGGGACGGCGAGCCGGGGAGCGGCGGAACGCTCGCCGCCGCCGTCGCCGGCTGGCTTCAGGCCCGGGGCATTCGCACCCGCATCCGTCCGGTCAACCGCCTCGACCGGGAGACGAGCGGCCTCGTCCTCTTCGCCCGGCACGCCCTCGCCCACGCCCGCCTGGACGCCCCGCTCCGGCGCGGGATGATCGACCGGCGCTACCTCGCCGTCGTTCACGGTGTGCCCGATCCGCCGGAAGGGGAGATCGACGCTCCGATCGCCCGGGATCCGGCGCATTCGGAGCGGCGAATCGTCGCGCCGGACGGGCAGCCGGCCCGAACCCGCTACCGGACGCTGGCCGTCTATGCGGGGGCGGCGCTCCTCGACGTGGCCTTGATGACCGGCCGGACGCACCAGATCCGGGTCCACCTGTCGCACCTCGGCCATCCTCTTTTCGGCGACCGAACGTACGGCGGCCGGGAGCATCCGGCGGCGCCGCTCGGGCGACAGGCGCTTCACGCCTATCGCCTGGCGTTTCATCATCCGTTTGAGGATCGACCGGTGACCGTCGAAGCGCCGCTTCCGCCGGATCTCGAACGCCTGCTTCAGGCCCTCGCGAACCAGGGGACCGGCGCGGTATAATCGCGGTGGTCGGCCGCCTGAGGCCTGGCCCTGCAATCGCCTGCAGGAGACCGGTCGACGCAGGAAGGAGGATGGGCATGGCGTGGGCCACATTTTTGACGCCGGACGGCGCGCTCCGCTGGGGCTTTCGCTCTGGGGATCGGTATGTCGCCCTCGACGAGGCGCTCGGCTTTGCGTCGCTTCATGCGTTCATCGCCGCCGGGGAGGCCGCCTGGCGGGCGGCGGAGGCGATCCTTAAGGCGGCGGAGGCGGGGCGGCTCAAGCTTCCGGCGTACGCGCCGGACGAGGTGACGCTCGACGTTCCGCTTCGAACGCCGTATCCGATCGTCTGCGTCGGGAAAAACTACGCCGATCACGCCCAGGAGATGGGCGGCGGGGAACCGCCGTCGGCGCCGGTCTTTTTCACCAAGGCGCCGACGGCGCTTCTTCCGCCGGAGGCGGCGATCGACCCTCACGTCGGCGTCACCGAAGCCTTGGACTACGAAGGGGAACTCGCCGTCGTCATCGGCAAAAGCGGCCGGGACATTCCGCCGGAGCGGGCGCTCGAGCACGTTTTCGGCTACACGATCCTGAACGACGTCACGGCGCGAGATTTGCAGAAAAAGCACGTGCAGTATTTTAAGGGGAAGAGTTTGGACACCTTTGCTCCGCTCGGGCCGGAGATCGTCCCGCGGGCGGCGATTCCCGATCCCCGGGCGCTCGTCGTCCGCACGACCGTCAACGGCGAGCTCCGGCAAAACGGTTCGGTGCGGGACCTCCTCTGGCCGATCGAGGCCCTGATCGCCGAACTTTCCCGGGGCATGACGCTTCCGGCGGGGCTTATCCTCGCCACCGGCACGCCGAGCGGCGTCGGCGCCGGCTTTTCGCCCCCCCGTTTTCTTAAGCCCGGAGACGAAGTCGTCGTGGAGATCGACGGCATCGGCCGGCTCAAAAACCGCGTCGCCGCGCGACCGGGAGCGTGAGCGCCGGCCGGGTTTCGGCCATCGCTCTGTTTTCGTCATGAACGTCGCGGGCCGGCTTAAGCGCCCGCGCTCCGCCACGGGCGGAGCGCGGGCGGCGTTGACGCCGCCCGGCCGTCCTCCGGGTCGCGCCCGCAAGATGCGCGGCCCCGGGCGGCGCCCGGAGACTTACGCCCGACCACCGGGGCGGGCGTCTGGACCTTCCAATGGGGCGGTCGCCGGTCGAAGGAGGCCGTGATTGGGACGGAGGGGAGGCGGCGATGGAGGAGCAGGAGCCGAAAAACGCGCCCCGGCGGCGCTTTTCGCGCTTTCAGCTCGTCGTCCGGCCGGACGAAGAAAGCGAGCGGATCGCCGAGCGCATCCGGGAAGCGCTCCTTCGGTCCGGCTTTGAGCTGGCGGAGGCGCCGGAGCTCGTCATCGCCGTCGGCGGCGACGGGACGATGCTCGAGGCGTTTCACCGCTATTACCCGAAGGTGCCGGAGGCGGCCTTCGTCGGCCTGCATACCGGGACCCTCGGCTTTTACGCCGACTGGAAGCGGTACGAAGCCGACTGGATGATCGAGACGATCCTGAAGACGGAGGCGCCGCGGATCGTCGAGTACCCGCTCGTCGCGGCGATCTTCGAATATAAAGACGGCCGCCGCCACCGGCACCTCGCTTTGAACGAGACGATCGTCCGGTCGAAGACCCTCTCGACGTTCGTCGTCGACGTCTGGATCAACGGCGACCGGTTCGAGACGTTTCGCGGCGACGGCCTCATCCTTTCAACGCCTTCGGGCTCGACCGCCTACAGCCATTCCGTCGGCGGGAGCATCCTCCACCCGTCGATCGCGGCGCTGCAGGTGTCGGAGCTGGCGGCGATCAACAACGTCGAATACCGGACGCTCGGCCGGTCGTTCATCCTGCCGCGGCATCACGTGCTCGACATCTACCCGATGCACCCCGACGGCGAGATGCTCGTCGGCGTCGACGGCAACGTCTTTTACGCCCAAGGCGTCGTCCGCATCCAGGCCCACGTGGCGGAAGAAAAAGTTCGTTTTGCCCGCTACCGCGACTTTCCCTTCTGGCAGCGGGTACGGATGAAGTTCCTGGGCGACTGATGCATAAAATACCATTTGACATGGTGCCGCCGTCGTGATATATTAGCTATTGTCACTGACGGCTTTGCCGTCGAACGCTCCTTGAAAACTGGATCGTGGGCGAGGCAAAGGTGGAAGGGCGCACGGTGGATGCCTCGGCGCCAGGAGCCGATGAAGGGCGCGGCAAGCGGCGAAACGCCCCGGGGAGCCGCAAGCGGGCCGGGAT
>NZ_JXBB01000054.1 GCF_001653195.1 Hydrogenibacillus schlegelii | reverse complement strand
TGCTTCTGCATCGATGAGGAACTGCGTCACGAATCGCATCAATTCCCGTAAAAAATCGATCTGATCCACGTCTTGCATCTTGCGAATCCACTCGAGAACTGCGAAGCTATTGAGTGAAGCCATCGTTTCGTGCCTCCTACTTTTGGTGTTGGTCACACTGAGTAGACACGAACGGTGGCTTCGTCGTCAATGGGGACGACGAATTTTACACCACTACAATGGACTCTAACACCTGGAGAGGCGACTGCGCCTTCTTTTGTACGCATTTTTAAGATTGTTCTTCAGGCTAGCTCCACCTGTTCAAATAACGACATCATGATTCGTTCAGCAGTCCCTAAGCTAAAAAGTGTGGTTGCTCAAGCAGGAAAAAGGCGGTCAGAGCGCTAATGGGATAGTCACCAACACCACACCCCATCCCAAGGAGGCTCCGACCGCCTATGAAACAGTCTATTGGGTACGCTCTCGGTCTTCAAGGCCGGATCATCGATCGCCTTGAGCAAAATGAGCAGAGCGTCGATGTGTATGCCGGGCGGCCGAAAAAGGAAGCGCGCCGTCCCCATTGGCCGGGCCATCCGCCGCTTACGTTCACCGCCGTTCGGCAAAGGGGCGGCGTAAACGGCACACGTGGGTGGATCAAAAGCCGGTCTATCTCTGGATTCGGCCGCGGCGGTGCCGCTGCCTTCTGCCGAAAGGGGTTTACGGAGAGCCGGAAGCAGCGGATTCAGCGGGTCCTTCCGGAAGCACACGTGGTGGCCGATCCGTTTCACGTGCTTCAGGATGCGGGCCGCCGGGTGGATGAGGCCCGGCGGGTGGAAAGATGCACCGGCCACCGTCTTCCTGCCGGCCGCTTCGCAAAAACGAAGCAGACCTCACCGAGCATCCGGCGAAAGAGGCGGCCACGACCCGCTGG
>NZ_JXBB01000053.1 GCF_001653195.1 Hydrogenibacillus schlegelii | reverse complement strand
TCTTTATTCACCCGGGAAGCCTTGCTAAAGTAGTTCTGGATCCCGCGAATGTAAGCATTAAGGCGGGCGACCATCTTTCCCGATGGAGCCTTGGCAAGTTCTTTTACCATTCTCCTGAGCTCGGTCTTGATTTGTTGCCGTTTCTTGGGTTTGATTCCAGATGCGGCAACATGGCCTTGCCTAGAGGATGGTTTCGGGATGGCCTTGATAGCTATCCCTAGGAATTCCAGGGACCTCCGCCGAAGATTTACTACCTTGGATTTTTCGGGTGAAATCTCCAACTTCAGCCGGATTTTAAGATATTGCTTGACCGCATGATACCACTTCCAAGCCGATTGCCAGTTCCTCGCAAGGATTACAAAGTCGTCGGCGTATCGGACAATCCAGCCTTCCTTAAGGCGGGTTGTCTTCAACGCTTGGTATTTGTCACTATCCCTGGAGTACTGGTATTGACTGGGGAAGTGGTGCCATTGACCTGCCACCCATTGATCCAGGTCGTTGAGGGCGATGTTCGACAGGAGAGGGGAGAGGATCCCTCCCTGTGGGACTCCCTTCGTTGGGATGCCTTCCCCCTCAATTGGCGCTTTCAGCATTTTGCCGATGATCGCATGGATTCTCCGATCGTGTATGCCCATGTTCCAGATTTGGCGCATGAGCATCGTATGGTTCACGTTGTCGAAGAATCCTTTGATGTCGATGTCAACAGCATAGTGCAACCCGGCCAGGTTAATGAGTGAATTTACCCTTGCGATCGCATGTTCTGTTGACCGCAAGGGGCGGAACCCGTAGCTATGCTCGTAGAACTTGGCTTCAGCTATGGGCTCCAGGACCTGCCGAATTGCCTGCTGAATAAGCCGATCCCGGATCGTAGGGATTCCGAGCGGTCGTTTATCCCCGTTGGGTTTGGGAATAAACACCCTCCGGACCGGTTGGGGTTCGAAATCTTCCAGGGCGTTTCGGACCATGCTGACTAACTCATCTTCGTTTAGCTTAGCAAGGTTCTGGATGGTCATTCCATCTACGCCCGGGGTTTCGGACCCCGCGTTGTCCTTCAGGTTCCGATACGCTAGGAGAATATTCTCTCTGGAGGTAATGATTTCATATAGGTCTTCCAGAGATTCTCCTTTCCGGGACCACTCGTAAAGCAGGTCAAAAGTGTGTTGGAGGTTGTAGTACTCTGTGTATCGCAGGGCGATCACTGTGGCATCCCTCCCTTCCATCCGTCGGAAGGAAGTGGGATGTACCCACTTTCTTACCCGACCGGTGATCTGAGGGTTGAGATGCCGTTTGAATCGGTAGACTGCGGCCTGTTCCTCCGGTCCCATTACAGGACCTTCATCAGTCGTGACCGCGCTCTCACCAGCCTAAACCCACTTCGGCGTTGCGCCTTATAGGGACCGGCCCCGTACCGGCGGTTTGT
>NZ_JXBB01000052.1 GCF_001653195.1 Hydrogenibacillus schlegelii | reverse complement strand
GCGTTCAAGGCCGTCACGCGTTCATGGCCGTCACGCGTTCAAAAGGCGTCGATCCGATCGAAGTCGTTCCGCGTTGAGCGGGGCGTCGACGCGGCCGAGGGCCTGCTTGAGCTCGGCGTAGCCGCCGAGAAGGTTGTAGACCGCCCGGTAGCCGTTCGCCCGGAGGAGGCTCGCCGCGATCGCCGAGCGGCCGCCGAGTTCGCAGTGGACGAGGATCGGACGGTCTTTCGGCACCTCCGCGAGCCGGTCCGGGAGATGGCCGAGCATGATGTGGGTCGCGCCGTCGAGGGCCCCCGCCTTCCGCTCGCTTTCGCTCCGGACGTCGAGGATGAAGAAGTCGCCGAGGCGGTCTTTGACGTCTTCCGGCCGGACGTTCGCGTAGCGGTCGAGCTTCTCCGGCCCGCGGGCGAGGACGTCGGCCGGGGCGATGAAGCCTTCCAGCCGGTCGAGGCCGATCGAGCGGAGGGCGATGCGGATTTCTTCCTCCGCCGCCTCATCGGCGACGACGGCGAGCGGCCGGTCGTAGTCGACGAGCCAGCCGGCCCAGGTGGTAAACGACTTGCCGAGGGGGATGTTGATCGAGCCGGGGAGGTGCCCCTCCTGGAAGGCGGCCTGGGGCCGGGCGTCGACGATCTGGACCCCTTCCGCCTGAAGGCGCGCGAGCGTCTTTTCGTCGGCGCCGAAGCGGACCGGTTCGCGGAGCTCCCGCAAAAGCGCCGGGCCTTCTTTGTTGATCCGCTTCATGTGCTTGAAGTACTTCGGCGCCTCCGGCTGGTCGGCGAGGAGCGCCTCGACGAAGGCGTCCTCGTCGTCGATCTGGAGCGCCCAGTTGGTGAGCTTCTCGTAGCCGACGGTGGACGACGGGACGGCGCCGAGGGCCTTGCCGCAGGCGCTTCCGGCGCCGTGGGCGGGCCAGACCTGGAGGTGGTCGGGGAGGGCTTTGAAGCGCTTTAAGCTTTGGAACATCTGCCGGGCGCCGGGGACGGCGGTGCCCGCGAAGCCGGCGGCCGCTTCGAGGAGGTCGGGGCGGCCGACGTCGCCGACGAAGACGAAGTCGCCGGTGAAGATGCCGATCGGCTTTTGGGTCGCCGGGAGGTCGTAGAGGAGGAAGGAGAGGTGCTCGGGGGTGTGGCCGGGGGTGTGGAGGACCTCCAGGCGGATGTTGCCGATCGGGATGGTGTCGCCGTCCTTGAGGAGGCGGTGGGGGAGGCCGTCGAGGTAGCGGTACTTCCAGTTTTCGTCGCCCTCGTCGGAGAGGTAGAGGGTGGCGCCGACCCGGTCGGCGAGCTCGCGGGCGCCGGAGACGAAGTCGGCGTGGATGTGGGTTTCGGCGGCGCCGACGATGCGGACGCCTTCCCGGGCGGCCGTCTCGAGGTACGGCTCGATGTTCCGCATCGGGTCGATGACGATCGCCTCGCCGGTCGCCTGGCAGCCGACGAGGTACGAGTAGTGGGCGAG
>NZ_JXBB01000051.1 GCF_001653195.1 Hydrogenibacillus schlegelii | reverse complement strand
CCCGGCTCCTAGAAAGGAGGTGATCCATCCGCACCTTCCGGTACGGATACCTTGTTACGACTTCACCCCAGTCGCCAGGTTCGCCTTCAGCGCTGCCCGCGCCTTCGGGCGCCCCCGACTCCCATGGTGTGACGGGCGGTGTGTACAAGGCCCGGGAACGCATTCACCGCGGCATGCTGATCCGCGATTACTAGCGATTCCGCCTTCATGCAGGCGAGTTGCAGCCTGCAATCCGAACTGAGACCGGCTTTCAGGGATCCGCTCCGCCTCGCGGCTTCGCTTCCCGCTGTACCGGCCATTGTAGCACGTGTGTAGCCCAGGGCATAAGGGGCATGATGATTTGACGTCATCCCCACCTTCCTCCGCCTCGTCGGCGGCAGTCCCCTTAGAGTGCCCGGCCTCACCCGCTGGCAACTAAGGGCAGGGGTTGCGCTCGTTGCGGGACTTAACCCAACATCTCACGACACGAGCTGACGACAACCATGCACCACCTGTCTCCGCCGTCCCTCGCGGGAAAGGCCCATCTCTGGACCCGGCAGCGGGATGTCAAGCCCTGGTAAGGTTCTTCGCGTTGCTTCGAATTAAACCACATGCTCCACCGCTTGTGCGGGCCCCCGTCAATTCCTTTGAGTTTCAGCCTTGCGGCCGTACTCCCCAGGCGGGGTGCTTAATGTGTGAACTCCGGCACGGATGGGTCGCCCCACCCACACCTAGCACCCATCGTTTACAGCGTGGACTACCAGGGTATCTAATCCTGTTCGCTCCCCACGCTTTCGCGCCTCAGCGTCAGTTACAGGCCAGTGCGCTGCCTTCGCCATCGGTGTTCCTCCCGATCTCTACGCATTTCACCGCTACACCGGGAATTCCGCGCACCTCTCCTGCACTCAAGCCCGCCAGTTTCCGCTGCACCCCCACGGTTGAGCCGTGGCCTTTCACAGCAGACTTAACAGGCCGCCTACGCGCCCTTTACGCCCAGTCATTCCGGACAACGCTCGCCCCCTACGTATTACCGCGGCTGCTGGCACGTAGTTAGCCGGGGCTTCCTCGTCGGGTACCGTCAATGCCGCCTCCGCGGCCCTTCTTCCCCGACAACAGGGGTTTACAACCCGAAGGCCTTCCTCCCCCACGCGGCGTCGCTCCGTCAGGCTTCCGCCCATTGCGGAAGATTCCCTACTGCTGCCTCCCGTAGGAGTCTGGGCCGTGTCTCAGTCCCAGTGTGGCCGGTCACCCTCTCAGGCCGGCTACGCATCATCGCCTTGGTAGGCCGTTACCCCACCAACCAGCTAATGCGCCGCAGGCCCCTCCTAAAGCGGGTCGCCCCTTTCCTTGCCCCAGCATGCGCCAGGACAATCTATCCGGTATTAGCACCGGTTTCCCGGTGTTATCCCGGTCTTTAGGACAGGTTGCCTACGTGTTCCTCACCCGTCCGCCGCTAAGAGACGGGCTTCCGCCCGAAGGCTTCCGCCCGCCTCCCCGCTCGACTTGCATGTATTAGGCGCGCCGCCAGCGTTCGTCCTGAGCCAGGATCAAACTCTCCGTAACACCCCCGGCCCAAAGGCCAGGATCTTCCCATCCCCCCCGGTCCCAACAGACGACCAACACCGCCGGCTCCATCCCGGCCCCCTCGGCCGCCCGCCGGTCCCGGAAAGGCCTTCCTCACAGGGCGGGTGCTGTTTAGTTTTCAAGGAACG
>NZ_JXBB01000050.1 GCF_001653195.1 Hydrogenibacillus schlegelii | reverse complement strand
GTGGCGATCATCGGGTCGGGGAACATCGGCACCGACCTCATGTACAAAATGTTCCGCAGCCCGTATCTCGAACCGGTGTGGATGATCGGCATCGATCCGGAATCCGAGGGCCTGAAGCGGGCCCGCTCCCTCGGCCTTGAGACGTTCGACGCCGGCCTCAAGCAGGCGCTTGAGGCCGGCGTGCGGCCGGATCTCGCCTTTGACGCCACGAGCGCCAAGGCGCACATTCGGAACTGGAAACTGCTCCAGGAACACGGCATTCAGGTGATCGACCTCACCCCGGCGGCCCGCGGTCCGTACGTCTCCGCGGCGGTGAACCTCGGCGAGCACCTCGACACTCCCAACATCAACATGATCACCTGCGGCGGGCAGGCGACCGTGCCGATCACCTACGCCGTCGGGCGTGTCGTGCCCGTGCAGTACGCCGAGATCGTCGCCACCATCGCCTCCAAGAGCGCCGGTCCCGGGACGCGGCAGAACATCGACGAATTCACCGTCACCACCGCCAAGGCGCTCGAGGTCGTCGGCAAGGCGAAGAAGGGCAAAGCGATCATCATCCTGAACCCGGCGGAGCCGCCGATCATGATGCGGAACACCGTCTACAGCCTCGTCGGCGACGTCGACCGCGAGACTCTGGACAAAATCGAACGATCGATCCACGACATGGTCGCCTACATCCAGACGTACGTGCCGGGCTACCGCCTGAACCGCGACATCGTCTACCGCGACGGCGTCGTGAGCGTCTCCGTCGAAGTCGAGGGCCTCGGCGATTTTCTCCCCGTCTACGCCGGCAACCTCGACATCATGACGACCGCCGCCGTCAAGGTCGGCGAAGAGATCGCCAAGCACCGCCTGGCCCTCGTCGAGGAGAAAGCGTAAGCGCCGGCGCGGGCGGCTTGTGCGCCGGGCGCTTCGGCGAATCGGGCGGAACGCGCCGGTCGAACCGGTCCCAACCGACAAATGTCGGCGCCAAGCGGCGGACGCCTTCCGGACCGCCGCTTGCCCAGGGGGCCGGCGAACAAAACCTTCCAGAAAGGCGGGGAAGCACATGCCAAAGGCGCCGCGCATCGCCGTCACCGATGTCACACTTCGGGACGGCATGCACGCCATCCGGCACCAGTTCAGCGTCGACGACGTCCGGGCCATCGCCGCGGCCCTCGACGACGTCGGCGTAAGCCACATCGAAGTCTCCCACGGCGACGGCCTTGGCGGCTCGACGATCCAGTACGGCTTTGCCAAAGAAAACGAAGACGACCTCATCCGGGCTGCCCGGGAGGTCGTCCGGCGCGCCCGCCTGACCGCGCTCCTGCTTCCCGGCATCGGCATCATCGAAGACATGAAGCGGGTCCAGAAACTCGGCGTCGAGACCATCCGCATCGCCACGCACTGCACCGAAGCGGACATCTCCGAGCAGCACATGCGGGAAGCGAAAAAGCTGGGCCTGGAAGTCGTCGGCTTCCTCATGATGGCCCACATGCTCGCGCCGGAAGATCTCGCCCACCAGGCGCGGCTCATGGCCAGCTACGGCGCCGACGTCGTCTACGTCGTCGACTCCGCCGGCGCGATGCTGCCCGAAGACGCCTACGCCCGCGTCAAGGCCCTGCGGGAGGCGCTTCCGGACACCGTCGAAGTCGGCTTTCACGCCCACCACAACCTCGGCCTGTCCATCGCCAACTCCTTTGCCGCCGTCGACGCCGGCGCGACCCGGATCGACGCGAGCTTAAAGGGCCTCGGCGCCGGCGCCGGGAACACCCCCCTCGAAGTGTTTGCCGCCGCGGCGGCGAAGCGGGGCCTCGAGACGGGGCTCGACCTCTACAAAGCGATGGACGCCGCCGAAGACGTCCTCCGGCCCCGGGTGCCCCGGCTCGTCGAGATCGACCGGGCGAGCCTCACCTTAGGCTACGCCGGCGTCTACTCCAGCTTCCTCCTGCACGCCTACCGGGCGGCGGAACAGTTCGGCGTCGACGCCCGGGACATCCTCGTCGAACTTGGCAAGAAAAAAGTCGTCGGCGGCCAGGAAGACATGATCCTCGACGTCGCCCTGGCGCTCAAAAAACAAAAAGAAGCCGCCGCCGCCCGCTGAGGGCGGCGGATGAGTTCCCGCGGCCGATGGAGGGGAACCGATGACCGACCTT
>NZ_JXBB01000049.1 GCF_001653195.1 Hydrogenibacillus schlegelii | reverse complement strand
TCTTCCGGCGGACGGGCTTCTCTTTCAGGCGCACGGCGCCGATGCGAGGGAGCACGATGTGGCGCGCCTTTCCGGGATAACGCCTGTCACTCCCGTCCAGAAGCAGGCGAATCGTGCCGGAACTGTTATCCAGCCGGAAACTGTCCCGCCGGTCGTGTCTGCGGCGGAACTTCGGATAGCCGATCTTCCGGCCGATCTTCCGCCCGCGAAAGAAGTTTTGGAACGCCTTTTCCAGATCCCGAAGCGCCTCCTGCGGCGCCCATTTGGACACTTCGTACATCCACGGGAAGTCCGTCTTCTTCACAATCGTGCGGCAAGGGAAGTGAGGACCTCGGTCATGTCGCGCACCAGGTCATCGTCAACCTCTCTTTCTTCTTGCCCTCTTTGACCCAGCGCCACGCCGTCTTGTAGGTGATGCCGCGATTTTTGGCCCATTGGCTGAGTTTCATGGGTATATTTTATCCGAGAAAGTGACGAAGATCAATCGTATTTTCAGCTGCTGGCAGCCCTCCTGCCCAGAGCAACCCCCACCCTGCGCCGGCGGCGACGACGGCCGCCGGCGGTAGGCGATAGACGTGAAGAAGAAGAAAAAGGACGACGACCCCCGCCGCGTCGGCCGGCGAGCGGACCGCCTCCGTCCACAGCGGGTCGTAGAGGGCCGCAAGCATTAGCCCGACGACGGCCGCGTTGACGCCGGCAAGCACCGTCCGGGCCGGGCGAAAGCGCCGGACGGCCGTCCAAAACGGAAGCGCCGCGAGCACGAGAAGAAGGCCGGGGAGAAACAGGGCCAGAAGCGCGACGGCCGCCCCGCCGGCGCCGGCGATCCGCCCGCCGAGGAAGGCGGCAAAGGTAAAAAGCGGACCGGGAAGCGCCTGCGCCAGGCCGTAGCCGGCCATGAAGTCTTCCGGGCTGACCCAACCGGTCGGCACGACCTCCCGCTCGAGGAGCGGAAGCACGACGTGCCCGCCGCCGAAGACGAGCGCGCCGGCGCGATAAAACGGCCCGAACAGCCGCAGCGCCTCCGCCGATCCGAAGGGCGGCCAAAGCGCCGGGACCCCCCACAGGAGAAGAAACAGAGCGAGCGCCGCGACCCCCGTCCGCCAGCCGACCGGCGACGTCCAGGATGAAGAGGTGGAAGCTTCCCGGTCGCTCCGTTCTTCCGCTCCGGCAGAATCGGAAGCGCCCGCCCTCGGACGAGACCAAAAGAAGAGAGCCGTCAGGCCGGCGGCCACAACGACCGCCACCTGCGTCCAGGGTGTGGGGACGATCAGGACGGCGGCCGCCGCCCCGGCCGCAAGGGTCGCCCGCAGGCGATCCGGCGCCAGCGTGCGCGCCATCCCGAGGACCGCTTGCGCCACCACGGCCACGGCGACGAGCCCAAGCCCGTGCAACCACCCCGGCGCTTCGCCGCCGAACGGAAACGTCGAATCCGCCCTCATCGCCAGATACCGTGCAAAACCGTACATGAGAAGCGCCGACGGCAACGTAAACGCGAGCCAGGCGACGATCCCGCCGACCAGCCCTCCCCGGAGCACCCCGACGGCAAAGCCCACTTGACTGCTCGCCGGCCCGGGCAAAAACTGGGCGATCGCCACGAGCTCCGCATAGGTGGCTTCGTCGAGCCAGCGCCGCTTTTCTACGTACGCCCGGCGAAAATACCCGAGATGGGCCGTCGGGCCGCCGAACGACCAGAGGCCGAGCCCGAGCGCCGCGGCCCCGATCTCCCCCCACGTCCGCCACCGGCCCTTCGGCCGTCCTTCTTTTTTCCGCCGGATCGCCTTTGCCGTTTCGATCGCCTTCTCCCCCCACGCCGTCCTCGACTCTTGAAATTTTATCATAAATTCCTTCGTCCGGGGGAACGGCCCCTTCCCGGCCATGCGTCCCAAAACCCGAAGAAACGCCCTTCCGGGCCCGAGCCCGAAGGGCGTTTCTTTGGATCGAACGAGAAAACCGACGTTCGCTGGTCCCCCATTTCTTCCGGATCTTCAGGCGGGCGCTCAAATGGTGGTCCCATAATCCGGCCGCCGTTCGGCAAGGGCCGCTTGACCTCCTCCCCGGAATGAATTCCGGGGATTCCCACGGGGAGGTTAGCGCTTGCTCGGCCTCATGCCTTTCAGCTTCGGCTTCATCGCAGCGCCATCGGGGCTTACGTCTCGGCCCGCCCCGGCTGCGTTCCGCCGAAAGGCGTTACCGCACCGGGCGGCGGCCCTCGAACGGCGGCTTACGCCGCCTCGGCCAGGCCGCTAATCGCGAGGCTGATATTCCAGGCGCCGACGGCATCCGCGTGTCCGCGGTAGCCGCACTTCCGGCA
>NZ_JXBB01000048.1 GCF_001653195.1 Hydrogenibacillus schlegelii | reverse complement strand
ACAAACCGCCGGTACGGGGCCGGTCCCTATAAGGCGCAACGCCGAAGTGGGTTTAGGCTGGTGAGAGCGCGGTCACGACTGATGAAGGTCCTGTAATGGGACCGGAGGAACAGGCCGCAGTCTACCGATTCAAACGGCATCTCAACCCCCAGATCACCGGTCGGGTAAGAAAGTGGGTACATCCCACTTCCTTCCGACAGCGGGAAGGGAGGGATGCCACAGTGATCGCCCTACGATACACGGAGTACTACAACCTCCAGCATGTCTTTGACCTGCTATATGAGCGGTCACGGAAGGGAGAGTCCCTGGAGGACCTTTATGAAATCGTCATCTCCAGGGAGAACATTCTCCTGGCCTACCGGAACCTGAAGGACAACGAAGGGTCCGAAACCCCGGGAGTCGACGGCTTAACCATTCGGGACCTTGCCAGAATGAGCGAGGACGAACTGGTTAGTATGGTCCGGAACGCCCTGGAGGAATTCGAACCCCAACCCGTCCGGAGGGTATTCATCCCCAAACCCAACGGGGATAAGCGACCGCTCGGAATCCCCACGATCCGGGATCGGCTCATTCAGCAGGCAATCCGGCAGGTCCTGGAACCCATAACGGAAGCCAGATTTTACGAACACAGTTACGGGTTCCGCCCCTTGCGGTCGACGGAACACGCGATTGCAAGGGTAGAATCACTCATCAATCAGGCCGGACTGCATTATGCCGTTGACATCGATATCAAAGGATTCTTCGATAACGTGAACCATACGATGCTCATGCGCCAGATCTGGAACATGGGCATTCGTGATCGGAGAATTCACGCGATCATCGGCAAAATGCTGAAGGCGCCGATTGAGAGCGAAGGCATCCCAACAAAGGGAGTCCCACAGGGAGGAATCCTCTCCCCCCTCCTGTCGAACATCGTCCTCAACGACCTGGATCAGTGGGTGGCGGGGCAGTGGCACCACTTCCCCAGCCGTCGCCAGTATTCCAGGAGTGATCCCAAGTACAGGGCGCTGAAGACAACCCGCCTCAAAGAAGGCTGGATCATCCGATACGCCGATGACTTTGTAATCCTAGCGAGGGACTGGCGGTCGGCCTGGAAGTGGTATCACGCGGTTAAACAGTACCTCAAGATTCGGCTGAGACTGGACATCTCACCCGAGAAGTCCAAAGTGGTAAATCTCCGGCGGGGGTCACTGGAATTCCTGGGGATTGCCATCAAGGCAATCCCGAAACCATCCTCCAAGCTAGGCCATGTTGCCGTCTCCGGAATCAAACCCAAGAAGCGGCAACAGATCAAAGCCGAACTCAGGAAGATGGTGAAAGAACTGGCCAGGGCCCCGTCAGGGAGAATGGTCTCCCGCCTCAACGCCTATATCCGCGGGATCCAAAACTACTTCAGAAAGGCTTCCCGGGTGGGTAAAGAACTCGGCCGAATTTGGTTTGACCTCTTCAAGCTCCTTTGCAATCGTCTGAAGGGCAAGGCGGAATTCGGGATTCCCCGCGATCCACCGGAAACGTACCGGCGCCTGTACAGCAAGTACCGGTACCCAACATGGTCCATCGGAGGAATTCCGATCTTCCCGCTTCCGGCGGTGAGGCACTGGCGGCCGATCCCATTTAACCAAGTCGCCTGTATCTACACCGCCGCCGGCAGGAAACTGATCCACAAGTACCTCCATACGGACGTCGAGACGCAGATCGTCAGACTTATGCGATCCAACGTCGGCGACCGTTCGGTGGAATACCTGGACAACCGCCTCAGCCGGTACAGCATGGTTCAGGGGCGCTGTGAGATATCCGGGGTGTTTCTCACAGCTGAAATGGTGCACGCGCACCATGTCATCCCGCTCAGCATGGGTGGGGACGACAGCTTTGAAAACCTCCGGATAATCCACAAAGCGTATCACGCTCTGATCCATGCGACGGCGCCCAAGACGATCAACCGGCTGCTGAAGGAACTCCAGCCGGGTAAGAAGGAGCTTGCGAAGGTCAATAAGTATCGTAGGGTTCTCGGGCTTGAGATGATCCGTGAGAATCGGTAGATGGAACGCCGTGTGAGGGGAAACTCTCACGCACGGTGTGGACCGGGGGAAAAGGGGGAGGTAGTAACCCTGATAAAGGGTGAAACCAAACCCTTACCTATCGGCTATCTCCATGAGTAGCGCTCCAAGCAACCGTATCACGGATTCCCGGTTGGGAAAGATGCGGATGACTCTTTCACGGCGGCGAATCTCCTCGTTGAGTCGTTCCACGCCGTTCGTGGTACGCAAGCGCCGCCGATAGCGATCCGGCAAGACCAGCACGGCCGTGACGTCGTCAAAGCCCTCCTCTAGCACCTTGACGGCCTTGG
>NZ_JXBB01000047.1 GCF_001653195.1 Hydrogenibacillus schlegelii | reverse complement strand
AGAACCGACAAAAATCGGCCCTTCGCCTGGCCCGGCTGCACCGGAAGATCCGGAACATTCGTCTGGACTTCCTCCACAAGCGCACGACCGAACTCGTCCGGACGCATCCGGTGATCGCGATCGAGGACCTGAACGTGGCCGGAATGCTGAAGAACGACCGCCTCGCCCGGCACATCGCCGACGTCGGCTGGGGTACCTTCCGGGCGCTCCTCGAAGCGAAAGCCAAGCTTCGAGGCGTGCGGATCGTGAAGGCAGGGCGCTTTGAGCCGACGTCGAAGACGTGCTCTTCCTGCGGATATGTTCTTCCCGAACTTCCGCTTTCCGTCCGGGCGTGGACGTGTCCGGCGTGCGGCACGCATCACGATCGGGACGTGAATGCGGCCAAGAATCTGCTCAGGTTTGCCCTGACCGTGGCGTAAGACGGTCCTACCGTGAGTTCCGCGGGAAGTTAAGCCTGTGGACACCGGTGGTTGCAGGCTCCGGCCGGTGCCGGTGGATGAAGCAGGAAGCAACCGGACAGTATCCCTTCGATGGGAGATTTGTCTATGAGTTGCGGAACGGGAGCCCAGATCGGGCGCGCCGGTTCATGAGACGTTCGGCCCCGAAGCACGCGAAAGGCCCGCCTCGGGGCGGCCGACCTCGGCCGGAGCGGGGTCAGGCGTCGGCCGGATCGGGAAAGGGGAACGGCCACCGGTCGTGCGCACTGGTCGCGGTCGGGTCCTGCAAAAGGCGATCGGCCGCCTCGATCGCCTCAAAGAGGGCGGCCTTCGACCAGCCTTCCGGCACGTCTGCGGCCCGGCGGAGGTGGGCCCGGGCGGTGGCGAGGAGCCGGCCCGCGCCGCGCCGGTTGCCCCGGGCGGCGTGATGGTAGGCGGCGGCGATCTGGATCAAAGCCTGCAAAAAGGGGTCGCGCCCCCGGGCCCGCCAGACGTCTTCCAGCGCTTCATGGGCGTCGAAATAGCGGCCCTCCGCCATGAGCGCGACGTAAGTCGCGAGAGCCGCGGCCCGGTCGCGACCGGGATCGGCCGCCGGACCGCCGGTTTGGGGGCTATTTTTCATTCTTGAGCTTCCCTCCCTCGATGCCGCGGATCCTTCGGGTCGGCGCCGCCTGCGGTCGGAAGCCGCCCGCGATGGGAGCGATGCCGGAGCCGGCACGCAGGGCGTGCCGCGTGGCGGGGAAACGCCGGGGCGAGGAAGAGAAAAGAGAAGCGCAGAGAAAGTGGAGCTTAGAGAAACCGATGAGGGCGTTCTGACCGAAGGTCGGACGGCCGTTTTCGTGATCGGCGTCGGCCTCTTCGTGGATGTTCAGGCGAATGACGCCCGGGATCAAGACGGCGTGAGCGACGCTCGAGACGGGGAACAGTTCGGGATGCCCTGCACGACGGCAAACCAGAGACCGGTCCAGTACGACCTGCGTCGGCTCCTTTCCGTCGTTTGCGCTCGGTTTGGGCCGCATCAGCCGCCGGCGCTTCAAAATAGCCGGAGCGTGAGCGGATAGCGGACGACGTGCCCTGCCGCAGCGGAGACGGCGCCCCAGAACGAAAGGATCAGCCAGCCCGTGAAGACGGCGGCAAACGGCCAAAGAAACGGCGTGGAAGCGACGGTCCCTACGATCCCCGGCCATCCCTCCGCGCCGCCGCCCGGCCCGACGTCGAGGGGTGGTGCCGTCCCGCGGCCGACGGCGATCGCCGCCGGCAAAAACGCCAGCGTCGCAAGCCCCGTCCAGGTGAACTGAAAGCGAGTCGCCTCCCGACCGTGGTCGTAGAGGAGAGGGTCGAGGCGTCCGAGCAGGACCCAGAGGGCGAGCGGAAGCAAAATCTGAACAAAAGGCAGGCGAAAGACGATCGCCATAAGGCCGCTCCCGTGGATGAGGCCGCCGAGCGCTCGAAGCAATATCGGCGAAGGAGGGCGGCGGCGGACGAGCTTGGGCGGGATCAGCCAAGTCACCTCCTCAGGCCAGCTTCCCCTTCGGTGCCCGACGACGGAGGACCGAAAACCGAGAGGAGTGTGATTTTCTCCCTCCCCCTAAAGGGGAAGGGCTTCCTGGCGGCAGGATGTCCTGCCGGGTTACACCGGAGGCTTCGCGCCTCCGGAGGGGACCGTCACTGAAGTCCCGACTACGTCAGGTACCGGGCTTAAGCCCCGGCCCTTGACGATACGTGTACAAAGCGGTTATGCCGCCTGTCCCAGCGCCAGTGCCGGATCGTGTGGAAAGACACCGGACCGGGTACGCCGACGACGTTTTTGGCAAGCCGGAACTTGAGCAAATTCCCGGCGCCGTTCAGATCCGCCTGCAAAGAGAAGCCGCATCGCCTGCACTTCCAGTGCCCGCGATGTCTTCTCGACGACGGGTCCCGCCGGCCGCAGGCGTAACAGGTCGATGACGTGTACTTTTCGGGAAGAAAGATCGTCCGAATCCCGCGCATGAGGTTTTTGTACCCCTGCTGGGAGCCGAGGCGATCGTAGGCCATCTGGTTGATCTTCTGGTTGGCCTTCTTCCCTTTCATCCCGGTTCCGGCGGAGCGGCGAAGGCCGGTCAGATCGCCGAGGACGGCGACGGCGATGCCTTCTTTCCGGTCGAGTTCGGCCAGCGCTTTCGTCAGGGCGTGCTCCATGTGCCGGATCCGGCGATCGAGCTTCTCAAGCACCCGGCCTTTGGCCGCCTGAAGCCGGCGCCGGCGCCGCGACCCTTCTCTGAGGCGGCTCAGCTTCGCCTGAAATTCCGCCAGCACTTTGTTCCGGTACTGGATCTGGGCCAGGAGTTCGCGGCCGACGAAAAGATCCGGCACACCGGCGGAGGTCGCCCGGGCAAGCATGGCCGCGTTGTAGTCGTACGCCGCGACGGGCCCCGCCTCAGGGCGGACCGGCACGACCCCGAGATCGAAGGTCACGTGGAGGATGAGGTTTTCCAC
>NZ_JXBB01000046.1 GCF_001653195.1 Hydrogenibacillus schlegelii | reverse complement strand
TCCTTGAAAACTGGATCGTGGGCGAGGCAAAGGTGGAAGGGCGCACGGTGGATGCCTCGGCGCCAGGAGCCGATGAAGGGCGCGGCAAGCGGCGAAACGCCCCGGGGAGCCGCAAGCGGGCCGGGATCCGGGGGTGCCCGAATGGGGGAACCCGCCAGGGTGGAGCCCTGGCATTCTGCGCTGAATGCATAGGCGCAGGAGGGCAACCGGGGGAACTGAAACATCTCAGTACCCCGAGGAGAAGAAAGCAACCGCGATTCCCCGAGTAGCGGCGAGCGAAAGGGGAGGAGCCCAAACCGGACGCAAGTCCGGGGTTGTAGGACCGGGCCGCACGGGAGTGACAAAGAGAGGGCGTAGGCGAACGGACCTGGAACGGTCGGCCGGAGAAGGTGAGAGCCCTGTAGCCGAAACGCTCTTTCCTCCTGGCCCGGCTCCTGAGTACCGCGGGGCACGAGGAATCCCGCGGGAAGCGGGGAGGACCACCTCCCAAGGCTAAATACTCCCTGGCGACCGATAGTGGAGGAGTACCGTGAGGGAACGGTGAAAAGCACCCCGGGAGGGGAGTGAAAGAGGACCTGAAACCGTGTGCCCACAAGCAGTCGGAGCCCGTCGATGGGTGACGGCGTGCCTTTTGCAGAATGAGCCGGCGAGTGACGCTTGCATGCGAGGTTAAGGCCTTCAGGGCCGGAGCCGGAGCGAAAGCGAGTCTGAAGAGGGCGGGAGTATGCAGGCGTCGACCCGAAACCGGGTGATCTACCCATGTCCAGGGTGAAGGTCGGCGAAATCCGACTGGAGGCCCGAACCCACTGGTGTTGCAAAACCAGGGGATGAGGTGTGGGTAGGGGTGAAAAGCCAAGCGAACCCGGAGATAGCTGGTTCTCCCCGAAATCGCTTGAGGGCGAGCCTCAAGGGGAGCGCCTGGGAGGTAGAGCGCTGATTGGGTGCGGGGCCCGCGAGGGCTACCAAGCCCTGTCAAACTGCGAATGCCCGGGCGTGGTCCTTGGGAGTCAGACGGCGGGGGATAAGCTTCGTCGTCGAGAGGGAAAGAGCCCAGACCGGCCGCTAAGGTCCCGGAGTTTGCGCTTAGTGGGAAACGATGTGGCGCTGCGAAGACAACCAGGATGTTGGCTTAGAAGCAGCCATCATTCAAAGAGTGCGTAATAGCTCACTGGTCGAGTGGCGCTGCGCGGAAAATGTAACGGGGCTAAGCGCGACACCGAAGCGCCGGGCACGGGAAGTGCGGTAGGGGAGCGTTCCCTGGGCGGGGAAGCGCGACCGGGAGGGCGCGTGGAGCGCAGGGAAGCGAGAATGCCGGCGTGAGTAGCGAGAAGGTCGGTGAGAATCCGACCCGCCGAAAGCCCAAGGGTTCCTGAGGAAGGCTCGTCCGCTCAGGGTAAGTCGGGACCTAAGGCGAGGCCGCGAGGCGTAGCTGATGGGAAACGGGTGGAGAATCCCGTACCGCTCCCGGCCGTTTGAGCGACGGGGGGACGCAGGGGGTCCGAAGGCGCGCGCGGGATGGAAGAGCGCGTCCAAGCGGCGAGGGTGGTGCGCAGGCAAATCCGCGCGCCGGAAGCCTGAGCCGTGACGGGGAGGGAAGGCGAGTACCGAAGGCCTTCCGGATCGCACTGCCGAGAAAAGCCTCTAGCGAGGCCTGGGAGCGCCCGTACCGGAAACCGACACAGGTGGGCGAGGAGAGGATCCTCAGGCGCGCGAGCGAACTCCTGCTAAGGAACTCGGCAAAATGGCCCCGTAACTTCGGGAGAAGGGGCGCCTGTCTTGGAAGGCAGGCCGCAGAGAAGTGGCCCAGGCGACTGTTTAGCAAAAACACAGGTCTCTGCGAAGCCGTAAGGCGACGTATAGGGGCTGACGCCTGCCCGGTGCTGGAAGGTTAAGGGGAAGGGTTAGGGTTTAGGCCCGAAGCTCTGAACCGAAGCCCCAGTAAACGGCGGCCGTAACTATAACGGTCCTAAGGTAGCGAAATTCCTTGTCGGGTAAGTTCCGACCCGCACGAAAGGCGTAACGACCTGGGCGCTGTCTCGGCAGGAGGCTCGGTGAAATCGTAGTCCCTGTGAAGATGCAGGGTACCCGCGACTAGACGGAAAGACCCCGTGGAGCTTTACTGCAGCCTGATATTGTGGTTTGCCGCCTTCTGTACAGGATAGGTGGGAGCCTGGGAAGCGTCCTCGTCAGGGGGCGCGGAGGCGGCGGTGGGATACCACCCTGGAGGCGGCGGACGACTCACCCGCGGCCGTGAGCCGGTCGGGGGACCGTGTCAGGCGGGCAGTTTGACTGGGGCGGTCGCCTCCTAAAGGGTAACGGAGGCGCCCAAAGGTCCCCTCAGCGCGGATGGAAATCGCGCGGAGCGTGCAAAGGCGAGAAGGGGGCTTGACTGCGAGACCGACGGGTCGAGCAGGGACGAAAGTCGGGCTTAGTGATCCGGTGGTACCGAGTGGAAGGGCCATCGCTCAACGGATAAAAGCTACCCCGGGGATAACAGGCTGATCTCCCCCAAGAGTCCACATCGACGGGGAGGTTTGGCACCTCGATGTCGGCTCATCGCATCCTGGGGCTGGAGCCGGTCCCAAGGGTTGGGCTGTTCGCCCATTAAAGCGGTACGTGAGCTGGGTTCAGAACGTCGTGAGACAGTTCGGTCCCTATCTGTCGCGGGCGGAGGAAATTTGAGGGGAGTCGTCCCCAGTACGAGAGGACCGGGACGGACGCACCGCTGGTGTACCAGTTGTGCCGCCAGGCGCACCGCTGGGTAGCCAAGTGCGGACGGGATAAGCGCTGAAAGCATCTAAGCGCGAAGCCCACCCCAAGATGAGATTTCCCACCGGCTTGACCGGGTAAGACCCCTCGTAGACGACGAGGTCGATCGGTCCGAGGTGGAAGCGCGGTAACGCGTGAAGCTGACGGATCCGAATCGGTCGAGGCTTTGCCCCCC
>NZ_JXBB01000045.1 GCF_001653195.1 Hydrogenibacillus schlegelii | reverse complement strand
CACGGCTTAAGCCGTGCTCGAAGCCGTGGCTTGGAAGCGATGCAAGAGCAAGCCATCCTGACGGCTGTAGTGCAGAATCTCAAACGATTAAGCCGGTATGTGCGGAAGCGCCCACAGACCGGGAGTTTCGTGTGCCTCAAACCGGCATACGAAAGGCTCACAAGGGAAGTGGCCGCATTTTTGACGGTTCTATTCGTTCTGACGTCACACTTCGTCAGGCGAAGATGGTCGATCCAGTGGACTTAATTCACCAGCCTTCTAGGTCCATCTGGCCTTCGCGGGCCATTTTGAAAAGCCGGGCCAACCCTTTGCGTTTTTCGTTGAGCCCGGAGCCCTGTTCGGCGATGACGGCAACCACTTCGTAGCCCCTGGCCCGGCAGTGTTCCTCCAGGCGCTGCCTCTGGCGTTCCAGGTTACCCGCTCCGGCCTGTTTAGCCGAAGATACGCGGGCGTAGAGGACCGCCCTGCGGCCGGAAGGCAGAGCTTCACCCAGGAGGCGCAGGATTTCGCTCCTGGGGAAGCGCCTCTGGCCGGAAGGCGTGCGGATGCAGCGGATTTTGCCCGCCTTTTCCCAACGGCGCAAAGTAATGGGATGCACGTCAAGTATTTCGGCTGCTTTGCGTAACGGATAGTGTTCTTCTAGGTCACGTTTCATAGATTAAGTGTAGCATTGATTATGAAAGAAGGAAACTGTTGGACGGATCGTATCTCCGGTCTCGACGTTTCGGTAAAAGTGCCGCCGGATCCGAAGTTTCCCAAACCGCGTTGAGCACGCTCCGCGATTTTGCACGCACCAGACGCCATGCACGGGTATCTCGCATTTACATCAGCTCGACATCGACCTGTTCCAGAAGAAGTGTCAGCACTTCCAAAGTCAGCCAGCGTATCGCGTCAACCACATGTTCCTCCAGCTGCGATAATGCGAAAAGGAGAGAGTCTGACCCTGAAGCCAAAGAATTTTGTTCAGAAACTGAAGGAACAGCGAGATCAAGCGTCGAAAGAAGTTCATAGCATTTCACCACCATTGACCGGCCGAAAAGGCCGGTATTTTTTTCGGTGAGATCTCCATTCGCTTTGAACAGCGACGATTCCTGCCTGCTGCCTACCGAAACTTTACACGATCAAGAGTCGGAAACATGTTCTGCAATCGTAGGTGCTTTGTTTTTTGATCTAAAGAGCTTCTCTTTCCGCATGGATTTTTTTGCGATTGCCGTGCTCACGTTTTATGGTTTTATGACTGAGGCGCCCGAAAAGCGCAGCCCAGCGCCTTGGCCACTGCAAGCAGAAAAGCCAGGCCGCGGCGCACATCCGGATCGTTGACCGCGGCGAGGAGGTGGCGCCACTTCGGCGGTGGATCCTCGAGCGACGCCGCCGCCTCATCCATATTCCTCAGCACGGCACGCGAGACGCCGATCGCTGTTTCCAGCTCTTTAGACCCGAAGAGCATCATAAGCTGAATGATGTTTTTCAAAAACCGCTTCCCTTCATCGGTGTTGATCGCCTGCACGATGATTTCGAGCACTTCGTTTCGACTCAAAACCGCGCCTTTGAGCAAAGAAAGGAAGCCGGCCTCATGGAGCGCCGCAAGCAGCGCCATCGCTTCCTCAAGCGCCGCGTCCGGCTGCACTGTTTTCTTTGCCCTTTCCTCTTCCGACGGGCGAACGAAGGAGATCGCTCTCGCCATCGGTCAACGCTCCTTTCCGGGAAAGACGTAATCGGAGCGCGCCCACTTCTTCTCCACCTGCACGCCGCTCTGCGGCGTACGGCGGCCAAACCGGTGATTGTGCTTTGGAAGTGGGCTCTTCCCGCGCGGTTCGATCACTTCCATCCGCACCTTCACATCTTTGTACGCCGGCGTGTTGGTGACGCGATCGGTCTTCGAACTCGTCAAATAGTTGATCGCCGCTTCCCCGGCGTCATTCATCGGCAGATACAGTTCCCGGCCGCGGACGCGGTCGGTGACGAGCACGCGCACTTTGACCGAGCCGTACGGGGAGATCAGGCGGACGAGCGCCCCGGTTTCGATGCCGCGCTCCTTCGCCAGTTCGGGCGATACCTCCAGAAACGCCTCCGGCACCTTGTGCGCCAGCCCGGAGGAACGGTACGTCATATTGCCTTCGTGGAAATGCTCAAGCAGCCGGCCGTTGTTTACATGCAGATCGTAGACCGGTTCGGCCGGCTCCGGCGGAATCCACGCTACCGGGACCAGCCGCGCCTTTCCGCCCGGGAAAGGAAACTCTTTTTCGTACAGCCGCGGCGAATCCGTCCCGTCCGGAGCCACCGGCCACTGCAAGCTCCGAAACCCTTCTAGCCGTTCGTACGTCACGCCGGCAAAAAGCGGCGCCAGGGAAGCCGCCTCGGCCATGATCTCGCTCGGATGGCGATATGTCCATTCGGCACCGAGACGGTTGGCGATGGCCATGATGATCTCCCAGTCGGGCTTGGATTCGCCCAGCGGCTCAAGCGCCCGGTAGAGGCGCTGGATGCGACGTTCCGTGTTCGTGAAGGTCCCCTCTTTTTCCAGGCTCGGGCTGGCCGGCAGGACGACGTCGGCGAACTGTGCGGTCTTGCTGAAGAACAGATCCTGCACGACCATGAATTCCAGCTTTTCGAACGCCGCCTGGACGTAGTTCGCGTTGGCGTCGACGAGGCTCATGTCTTCGCCAATGATGTACATCGCCTTGAGCTTTCCTGCGTGGATCGCGTCCACCATCTGATGGTTGTCGAGCCCGGGGTGCGCCGGAAGCTTGACGCCCCAGGCCGCCTCATAGCGCTGCCGGACCTCGTCGTCGGTGACCTTCTCGTACCCCGGAAAATACATCGGCATCGCACCGAAGTCGCTCGTCCCCTGGACGTTGTTGTGGCCTCGGAGCGGATACGCGCCCGTGCCGGGCCGACCGTAGTTGCCAGTCACCAGGAGCAGGTTGGAAATCGCCGTGCTCGTATCGCTCCCGCCGCACTGCTGCGTGACGCCCATTGCCCACAAGATGCACGTCGAACGCGCCGCGTGGATGCTTTCGGCGACGCGGATGAGATCCGCCTGCGGGATGCCGGTTACCTTCTCCGCGTACGCCAGCGTAAACGGCTCAAGGCTCCGGACGTATTCGTCAAAGCCTTCGACCCGCGCCTCGATGAACGCCCGATCGGCCCATCCCCGGTCGATGATGTATTTGGTCACCGCGGAAAGCCAGACGTGATCGGTGCCCGGTTCAGGGCGCAGGAACAAATCGGCGCGCTCTGCCATCTCGTGCTTCCTCAGGTCGGCGACAATCAGTTTCTGTCCATGCAGTTTTTGGGCCCGCTTCACCCGCGTAGCCAGCACGGGATGCGACTCCGCCGTATTCGAGCCAATGATGATCACCAGATCGGCCTGGGCGATATCGGAGATGGAGCCGGAATCTCCGCCGTAGCCGACCGTACGGAACAGCCCCTCCGTCGCCGGAGATTGACAATATCGCGAACAGTTGTCGACGTTGTTCGTGCCGATCACCGCTCGAGCCAGTTTCTGCATCAAATAAGCTTCTTCATTCGTGCATTTCGACGAGGCGATGAAGGCAAGCGCATCGGGACCGTAACGCGCGCGGATGTCCGAGAACCGCTCGGCGATGAGATCGAGCGCTTCGTCCCACGTCGCTTCGACAAACCGATTATTCTTGCGGATGAGCGGCCGCGTGAGGCGATCCGGGCTGTTGACGTAATCCCAGCCGAATTTCCCTTTGACGCACGTCGAGATGCCGTTCGCCGGTGCTTCCGGCTTGGGTTCGACCTTTAAAATTTCCCGACCCTTGGTCCAGATCTCAAAACTGCATCCGACGCCGCAGTACGTGCAGACCGTTTTTGTCTTTTTGATCTGTCGCTCGCGAATTTTCGACTCGATCTCCGACAGGAGCAAAATCTGCCGGTACCCCGGCTCAACGGCCTTGGTCACCTCGATCATCGGGCGCAACACTTCGGGTTTGAGCGAGGTCATCGTCCCGGCGCGGCCGAGCATCGACTTTTCCATCAGCGCGTTGCACGGGCAGACCGTCACGCAGTGCCCGCAGGAGACGCACGACGACTCATCGATCGGCACCCCGCCGTCCCAGACGACGCGCGGGCGATCCAGGCTCCAATCGATCGACAGCGTTTCGTTGACCTGCAGGTTCTGGCAGGCCTCGACACACCGCCCGCAGAGGATGCATTGATTCGGATCATAGCGGTAGAACGGGTGGCTGTCATCGACGGCATACGGCTTCGGCGTAAATGGCTTGCTCTGGTGGTCGATGTTCATCGCCCGGACCGTATTGTGTACGTCGCAGTTTCCGTTGTTGTTGTCGCAGACGGTGCAATATAGCTCATGGTTGACGAGAATGCGGTCCATGGCTTCGCGCCGGGCCGCTTCTGCGCGGGGGGCCATCGTCTCGATGACCTGCCCGTCGCGAAGCGGCGTTGAACAGGCGCGGACGAGTTCGCCGTCGACCTGGACGATGCACGTGTCGCACGTCTGGATCGGTCCCAAGCTCTCGTGATAACAGACGTGAGGAATGACGATGCTTTCGCTGAGGAGCCATTCCAGCACCGTCGGCGTCCACGCCGCACGGCCGTCATACGTCCGGCGCGCAGGTTTGGGAAGTCGCGCCGGATCCACGCTTTTTTGAACCCCGTTTACGGTAATCGTCCACGTCCGTTCGCGCTGCTCCAACATGATCTTCCCTCCACATCAACGTTGACGCTCGATTTCAAGTTGCGACGAACGCCCGGCCGACGGTCGTTCCGGAAGGAAGATCCGTTCCGGGTGCGTGTAGACGTTCATCTCCTCGCCGCGGGCAAAGCCGACGACGGTGATGTTCAGCGCTTCCGCCAGCGACAGGCCGAGGGCCGTCGGGGCCGATTTGGAGATGATCAGGCCGACACCGATCTTGGCGACTTTTAAGACTACCTCGGACGACAGCCGCCCGCTGAACGCGATCGCCTTGTCCGACAGCGCAAACGGCTGCTTGAGCCAGGCGCCGTATAATTTATCCAGGGCGTTATGCCGGCCGATGTCCGAGCGCATAAGCAAGATGCCTTCCTTGGTAACCAAGGCCGCATTGTGCACGCCGCCCGTCTGCTTAAACAGCATCGACCGCTGGCGAAAGACGCGCATGATCGCCTGCACGTCATCCGCCGTCAGAACGACCTCGCTCACCGCGTATTTTGCCGTTTTCAAATCGCTTTGGAAATAGAACTGGGCGCGGCCACGGCCGCAGCAAGACCCGTACGTCCGACGGTGAAGCGCGCGGAAGTCGAGCGCCGGAGGATGCGCGAGTTCCACATAGGACACGCCGCGCGCCTCGTCGATGGAGATCGACCGAACGTCCTTCATCGTACGAACGAGACCTTCGGAAGCCAGAAACCCGAGCACCAGGTCCTCCAGATCGATCGGCGAACATAAAATCGTGGCCAGTTCTTCTCCGCCGACCATCACCGTCAGCGGCATTTCCGCCGCCACGACGTCCTCGATCCATTCGACTCGGTCGCCTCGAAGTTTGAGGACGTTCCTCCGGGCCAGCGGCTCCATGGCGCATCCCCCTTTTTACGCCTGAACGGGCGGCCGCGCCTTAATCTGTTTTTTCAGCTGGGCGATGTCGATCCGGATGAGCAGACTGACGGCCAAGGCCACGACAAAAAAACCGACGTAGACGAAGAGCATCTCCGCGTAACTGCCGGTCGTCTCGCGCACCCAGGAAGCGATCGACGGGCCGGCCAATCCCGCCGCCGACCAGGCGGTGAGAATGTATCCGTGGATCGCCCCCACCTGCTTCGTCCCGAACAGATCGCCGATGTACGCCGGAATCGAGGCAAACCCGCCGCCGTAGCAGGTCAGAATGAGAAAGAGCAGCAGCTGAAAGAGAAGCGCGTTTTTGACGAAGGGCAAAAGCGCATACGCGCCGATCTGCAGGACGAAGAACGTCGTATAGACGTTCGGTCGGCCGATATAGTCGGAAATCGAAGACCAGGCGATGCGCCCCAGGCCGTTGAACAACCCGAGCAGCCCGACCATCGCCGCCGCGGCCTGGGCGCTCATGCCGACGAGCTCTTGCCCCATCGGAGAGGCCACCGACAAAATCGCAATCCCGCATGTCACGTTGATGAACAGCATCAGCCATAAGTACCAGAAACGGCGCGTTTTGACCGCCTCATTGGCCGTAAGCTGCGACAAATCCTGCGGAACCGTCCGCGCCTTCGCCTTCACCTTTTCTGTAAACCCTTTGGACAACCACCCTTGAGGAGGCGGCTCGAGGTACTGGGCCGAGGCGAACATCACGACAAAGTAAATCGCGCCCATGATCCAGAAGGTCGAAGCGATGCCCACGCTTTCGATCAGGCGGGCAAAGATGGGGCCGGCGATCAATGAGGCAAAACCGAATCCCATGATCGCGAGCCCGGTGGCCAAGCCGCGGCGGTCGGGGAACCACTTGATGAGCGTGGACACCGGCGTAATATACCCGACGCCGAGGCCGATGCCGCCCAGAACGCCGTAGAACAGATACAGAAGCGGCAGCGAGCCGGCGGAGACGGCAAACCCCGCCCCGATCATGCCGATGCCGAAAAAGATCGCCGAGAGCGTTCCCGACACGCGAGGGCCGTATCGCTCGACGAAATGCCCGAGAAACGCGGCAGAAAGCCCGAGAAACATGATCGCCAAGCTGAACGTAAACGAGACTTGCCCCAGCTGCCACCCCAGCTGATTCATGAGCGGTTTCGTAAAGACGCTCCAGGAGTAAACCGAACCGATCGACAGGTGAATGCCGACGGCAGATGCGGCGATCAGCCAGCGATTTTTGATTTTCACTTCTCGGTACCCCCTCTTGGGATGGACAACTTTCATAATTTTGACGGTGAAAACCTTAAACACAAAAACCGACACGACCTCATCAAGCCTTCGCCTTAATGAAGGTCGTGCCGGTGCGTTGCCCTACATCTGTCACGATATAAGGCCACCATCGGCTGTTTCGATCGATCATAAACGGCCTCAAACGGCCTAGGACATCGACATCAGTGAGGGCGTGCCAATCGGCCGCCCTGAATCTTCGGCGTCGGACCTTCGGCTTTCGGAAGGATGTCGAAGGTGAAGATTTCTGTTGGCAGCCAAAGCGTGGCGCACGCGTTCGGAATATCGACGATCGAGCTGATGCGCCCTTCCACGGGCGCCGCACCCAGAATGACATACGCTTCTTCACCCGTATAGCCGAAGCGCTTTAAGTATTCCACGGCTTCCAGAACGGCGCGTCGATAGGCAACGTGCGCATCGAGATAGTGCTGCTCGCCGTACTCATCGACGGAATAACCTTCGAACACCAGATAACGTGAAAACCGAGGTTCCACGGGGCTTGGTTCAAACATGGCGTGCCGAATGCCGTATTTGTTCATGCCGTCTTTGATGAGATCAACATGTAACTGAATCCATCCCGCCATCTCAATAGCTCCGCAGAAGGTGATCTCCCCGTCACCCTGAGTAAAGTGCAAGTCTCCAACCGTCAGCTTGGCACCGGGCACATAGACCGGCAGGTATGCTCGAGCCCCCCGCGTAAGGTTCTTGATATCCCGATTGCCCCCGTTTTCCCGGGGCGGGATGGTACGCGCTCCCTCCGCTGCAATACGGTCAAATTCCGCAGTACCCGGTTTTAACCGCCCTAGAATGGCGTTACGAGGCTCCGGCGGCAGCGCCAGGGGAGGAACGCGATGAGGATCGCGGGCGATCAATCGCCGCTCGCGTTCGTTCCATTTGGCCAAAAGTTCATGGGATGGCGCCGTTCCCAATATGCCGGGGTGAGGGATGGCGGGGATGCGCACCCCCGGAACATGACGGGAAGTCGCATAAATTCCGTGAAAATCCCAAATGGCTTTATGCGCTTCCGGGAAATGCTCCGTAAGGAAACCGCCGCCGTTGGACTTGGCGAAAATGCCCGTGTAACCCCAGTTCATCTTGGGATGCGGACCGATATCCAGAATGTCTACTACCAGAAGATCGCCCGGTTCGGCACCCCGAACGGCGATCGGCCCGGTTAAAATGTGGTTGTGCGTCAGATCCATATCTCGAATATCGCTCGCATCGTCATCATTTCGTACTTGACCATTGGTCCAGTCCATCGTCTCGACGATAAACACGTCGCCCGGACGAACTTCTACCGCTGCCGGAATATCCGGGTGCCAACGATTGTGCAACACCTCCCGCTGTTCTTCAGCAGGACGCGTCGGATCCACTTCGATGAGCGGCTTACTCATGCAATCACATCCCTTCCTCTTCCGGATACTCATCTTCGGAATCGTCTATTTTCCGATCGAAAACAAACACAGAGACCGCAATGTCCTCCTTGACCTTGATATCAGAAAATAGATATAAAAATCTTGCTCCAACCGTCTCTTCCATTCCCTCCGGCACCTTTTGTGCGTAGATCTGCTGAATCATTTTGGTCCGCGCGCGATGAACCATCTCTTCTCCTTCTGGTGTCTGAGCGATAAATCGCTCGGTCGGGGTAAGATTTCCTTCGATTATCGATATGGCAATATTCTCGACAAAGTACGTCTTAATTTTCTCCGGACCTTTTCCGAAATATTGCTGTCGAACACGGCGAACGATCTCATTGAATCGTGCTTCTTTTTTGCCCATCAACTTTGCTTTTTTAGAAGTGGAGGAATAGACCAGCTTCATTTTATTCACACCCCTTCCATCATGTTCTTTACCCTATCATTGCTCACCTAAACGGTCTGTTAACCGTGATTTGGCTAAACAAAAAACCGACATAAATCCCCCCCGGATTTATGCCGGTATATCGCCTTACATCGCTGCGGTCCACAGCGATATAAGGCAACCACCGGATTCGGTTTTGTGGGCATTTCCTGTGTTTAACATTAACACATCGTTCGCCAACTTGTCAACAACCCCTATACTGTATATTTTTTCACATATCCTCGTCGATTTTTCGATCAAAGACAAACGGAAACATATACATCTTTTTATGGTTTCTTCCATACCTTCCGGGACTTTTCATGCATAAACTCGCTGGTTCTTCTTCGTCCGGGCGCGATTCCCCCTTGAATCTTCGGGCATGGCGAACTACGCGAACCGCAATGGCGATCATGTTTTTGACGCTTTTGAAGCGCCGATGGACGTGTTTGCGAAGCGGTGCACCGTCCAGGCGCAAACTTTCTTGCCCGATGACGCGTAACAGGTTGTATGCAAGCAGACCGATGTGCAGCACCAAGTCATTCGTTTGAAACTTCCCTGCCGGCATCCGTTCTAAGTCCAAATCCGTCTTGATTTCACTGTGAAACTGCTCGCTGGTGGCATGATCGCGGTAAAGCTCAATGACCCGCCACGGGTCACTCTGAAGATTGGTCTAGTAAATGTTCACCTCAATATCCGGCATGAGTAAGATTTGCCCATGAAGGAGAGGCGTCAATGTCGAGCGGAACGTACGTCTTTTGATCAAACTACACCCACTCAGCGGGGCATGGAGGCGCTGAATGAGGTCCAGCCCCGTGCGGATGAGGATATCGTTTCATTGTCCAAGCTTGGATGCTGCCACCTGATCCAGACGCTGGCGAACCGTGGGGCTGGAAGGAACATGGGCAAGATTTAAGGAGAGAAGAAATGCATCGTCATCGCGCACTGTTTCTAAGGAGTCGAAGTCGCTTTTTCCCTGGCAGAGAATGCCGACGTAACTTTTAACCACGTCGGTATGGGAATAAGCAGGACGTTCGCCCTCACGAAGACGTGTACGGTTAAGCTCGGGTAAGACGAATGTCCGACTTTCTGAGGCGCCAGCTGCTTCAGAAAGCCAGTGAGGCGGGCAAGGGAAAGATCTCCCTTAATGGCGTTTCTGCGCCACCGCGATGACCACCTCAAACGTCGCCCGAACGCCGCCCGGCACGGCAAACGTTTCGTTGTACCACGCCTCCATCCGCGCCAGCACGCGCCGCGGAAGCGGTCGGTCGCTTTTCGGCGCATGGCTGGCGCCCATCTTCTTGACCGTTTTCAAAAAATCGCGCACGCTCGGATAAACGCAGCGTACCCGGACGCGTTCCAGAACCTCGACCTTCAGGCCGCATGCGCGAATCGCCTCAGACCAGAAGCGCATCGGCGGAAACGTCGGACCGCGGCGTGGCGCCGGGTCCCCCGCCTGCCGAAAAGCGAAAAACAGCTCCCAGAACGTCCGCGGCCCAAAGGTCGCCACCGCCAACATCCCTCCGTCCGCCAGGCAGCCGGAAAGTTTTCGCACGACTTCGGACGGACGGCTCAACCATTGAAAGGCCGCATTCGAGGCGATGACCTCATACCGGCGCGGACACCTCCACGTCTCCACATCGGCCTGAACCCAGCGCACGCGGGCGGTGCCGAGCCGCTCGCGGGCTCGCCAGAGCATCGCTTCGGAGATGTCGAGCGCCGTGATCTCCGCCTCGGGATACCGCTCGAACAAAAAGCGCGTGAGCACCCCCGTCCCCGCGCCGACGTCGAGCACGGTCCGAACGGGCGGCCGATGCGGCCCCTCCACGCGGGCCAAACGCGCCATCAGCCGCTCGGCCATCTCGCGCTGGACCTCCGCATGCGCGTCATATTCATGCGCGTGCAGGTCGAAATGGCGGGCGACGAGGCGCCGGTCGATCTCTTCCTTCATGGACGCGGCTCACCTCCATCCATGACTTCCCGCAGCGATGTCCCCAACCATGCGCAAAAATCCGCCGGGCGCTCAAGGTGCGGCGCATGTCCCGCCGTCTCCCAGACCGTAAGCGACCCCTGCGGCAAACGCTCCCTTAACGCAGAAGCCGCAGAAAGCGGGACGATGGCATCCTCCGCTCCATGCAAAATATACAGCGGAAGCCGAAGATCCCCGAGCCCTTCTCGGGCGTCCAGCCGTTCGAGAAGCATGAGCCCGGCCATCGCCGATGCCTGGACCGACGGATCCGCGACCGGCAGGGCGATCCGCTCGATCGATTCTGGGGTTTCCCCGAAGACATCCCGGAGAAAACGCCCGAACGTCTCCATCGGACGGCGGACAAACCGCCGGCGAAACCGCTCGAGCGCCCGCGCGTCCCAGCCGTGCGGCCAGTCCGGGGCCCGGAGAAACCGCGGCGTTCCGCCGACGATCACCAGGGCGTCGATCCCGTTTAAAAGCGCCGGCCCCAGGCTCAGCACAGCCAGGGCCCCGAGCGACCACGCGACGACCGCCACACGCCCGCGCCGTTTAGGATCCGCCTTATCCCCCGCCTCTTGCCGCACCGCGACGAGCGCCGTCTTAAGCGCCCGGAGCAACGCTTCCGGCGTTCGGCCGGCCGTCCAATCGAAAAACCGATGGTCCACTCCCGCCGCCCGGCGCTCCCCGCGGACCCGCAGGCAGTCGGCGGCCGGACGGAAGCCCTCGGCCGAAAAACCCCAGCCCGAGACCCAAAGCATCCTCAGCCGCATCCCGAGGTCCCTCCACCGACGCCTCTGTCGGCCGCCGCCTCGAGCGCCCAGGCCGCCGCTTCCGCCGCGCGGGCGAGATCATCGGGCGAATGGGCCGCCGAGACCGAAAAGCGGAGGCGCGCCGTCCCGTCCGGCACCGTCGGCGGCCGGATGGCGACGGCGAGGATGCCCCGTGCCCGAAGCGCCGCGGAGACGCGGCACGCCCGGCCGGCCGAGCCGACGACGATCGGGACGATCGGCGTGACAAAGGGCGGCGCGCCGCTTTCGCCGAAGGGGGCGACGATGCGCAAAGCGCCCAGCGCTTCCAGCCGGCCACGAAACCATGCCGCGTTCCCGAGCGCCCGCCGCCTCCGCCCCGGTTCTCCCTGCACGATCCGAAGCCCCTCCCGGGCGGCGGCCACCGCGGCCGGAGGAAGCGCCGTCGAATACATGAAAGAACGCGCTCGGTTCACAAGCCAGTCGATGAGCGGCCGGCTCCCGGCCACAAAGCCGCCGACCGCACCCAGCGCTTTCGACAGGGTGCCGATGAACACCTCAATCGCCTCGAGGACGCCGAGCGCTTCGGCCACGCCGCCTCCGCGCGGGCCGAAAAGCCCCACGGCGTGGGCTTCGTCGACGACGAGATAGGCCCCGTAGCGTGTTTTCAGTTCGACGATCTCCCGAAGCGGCGCCACGTCCCCGTCCATGCTGAATACCGACTCCGTGACGATCCACACCCGCTTTTTTCCTTCGCGCTCCCGGACCTCCTTTAGGAGCGCCTCCAGGTGCGCAAGATCGTTGTGACGGTAGCGCCGGACGCGGGCCCGCGACAGACGGATGCCGTCGACGAGGCTGGCATGGTTCAGCCGGTCGCTCAAGACGACGTCGTCCCGTTCGATGAGGGCGCTCAAAGTCCCGACGCCTGCGGCATAGCCGCTGGAAAAAAGAAGCGCCGCATCTTTCTCCAGCCAGGCGGCGAGATCCGCCTCCAGCGCCGCCGTCCACGGCGCGTGGCCGGTGATGAGGCGCGACGCCCCGGCGCCGGCGCCGTAACGGGCGGCGGCCTCGCAAGCGGCGGCCTTGAGCGCCGGGTGACCGGCGAGCCCGAGGTAATCGTTGGACGAAAAGTTGAGGAGCCGGGTGCGGCTTCCGTCCTCCCCCACCTCTTCGATCTCCGGAACCCCTCCCGCGCGGACGGCGAGGCGGCGAAGAAGCGACGCCTCCTCCAGCCGGCGGAGCTTTTCCGTAAGCTCGGCCTCGAGCGTCATCGCCCCTCCCGCCCCTCGAGCGCCCGGACGATCGCCGAAAGATCGACCTCCGCCTCCAACATCGCGAGCGCCGCCTCATCAAACGCCGCCTCGGCCTCCCGGAGCGTCCTTTCCGCCTCCCCGAACGCTTCCTCCGTCGCCCGATCCGGCGGCGCACCGGAGGGCATCCGAGGCGCATCGGGCTTCGGCCCCTCGGGGACGGTCCGAAGGCGCCCGAGCACGGGCACACCGCCCAGCCGTTCGATCAGGCGCGGATTGTCTTCGGCCGACGGGTCCGGTTCGCCATGCGGGCCGTCGTTCAGCACGACGCCGACGACCGGGATCCCCCGCGCCCGAAGGAGATGGAGCGAAAGAAGCGTATGATTCACCGTCCCGAGCCCGGAGCGGGCGACGACCACCGCCGGAAGGCCGAGCCGCTCCATCAGATCGACGATCAGGATGTCTCCGGCGATGGGGACCATAAGCCCGCCGGCGCCTTCGACGACCACGTGGCGGTGACGCCGGCGAAGCGCCTGGTAGGCCGCGAGAATGCGCCCGAGCTCCACCCGCACCCCCGCTTTGTCCGCCGCCACGGCCGGCGCCAGCGGAGCCCGAAACGCGTAGGGCACCAGCGCTTCCTTCGGCACCGTCACGCCGGCCGCCCGGAGGAGGCGGGCCGCATCGCCGGCCGGATCCTCCGCCGCCGCCCCGCTTTGCACCGCCTTCATCGGCACGGCGTCGACGCCGCGCCGCCGAAGCCAGCGGACGAGGAGCGCGGTAAACACCGTCTTCCCGACGCCGGTGTCCGTCCCGGTGACAAAGAGGCCGCTCATCGCCCGGCCTCCTTTTCCGTCACTTCAGCGATGGCCCGGTAAAGAATGTCCATCATCGCCTCGAGCGCCGCCTCCGGCGTGGCCAGGGGCGGCATGAAGACGATGACGTCGCCGAGCGGGCGCGTCAGAAGCCCGAGCTCCCGCGCCCGGGCCACGATCTTCCGGCCGATCCGCACCTCCCGCGGAAAGGGCGCCTTCGTCGCCCGGTCCCGGACGATTTCGATGCCGATCATCAGCCCCGCCTGCCGCACATCCCCGACGTAAGGAAGTTCGCGAAAGGCGGAAAGCCGCGCTTCGGCCCGGGCCGAAAGCCGCCTGACGTGTTCAAGAAGCTTTCTTTGTTCCATGAGCTCGAGATTGGCCAGAGCGACGGCACAGCCGAGCGGGTTTCCCGTATACGAATGGCCGTGGTAAAACGTCTTCCCTTCGATCTCCTCGCCCCAAAACGCCTCATAAATCCGATCGGTGGTCAGCGTCGCCGCCACCGGCAGATACCCCCCGGTGAGCCCTTTTCCAAGGGTCAAAAAGTCTGGCACCACGCCGTCATGCTCGACGGCAAACATCGCTCCCGTGCGGCCCAATCCGGTCGCCACCTCATCGGCAATGAGCAGCACGTCGTACGCCCGGAGCCGATCGGCGAGGGCGGCCATAAAGCCGTCCGGCATGCGGATCATCCCCGCCGCCCCCTGCATCACCGGCTCGACGATCAGGGCGGCGATTTCGTCGGCCTGATCTCGGAGGATCGCCTCGAGCGCCGCGAGGCTGTCCCGGGCCGCCGCCTCCGGATCGCCGCTCGGGTGGCGGTACGCGTGGGGATAAGGGATGCGGACCGTCGGAAAAAGAAGCGGCCCGAAGCGGGCATGAAACAGCTCGATCGCCCCGACGCTCACCGCGCCGATCGTATCGCCGTGATACGCGCCGGTCATCGTGATAAACCGCCGTTTTTCCGGGCGACCGATGTTTTGCCAGTACTGAAACGCCATTTTGACGGCGATTTCCACCGCTTCGGCGCCGGAGTCGGAAAAAAACACCTTTCGAAGCCCCGGCGGCGCCAGATCGGCCAGGCGCTTCGCGAGCAGAATCGCCGGAACGTTGGCGCTCCCGAGGAGCGTCGCGTGGGCGATCTTCCCCAGCTGTTCGGTGACGGCCGCGTTCAGCTCCGGCACGTTATGGCCGTGAACGTTCAGCCAGAGCGAACTGTACCCATCCCAGTACGCGCGGCCGTCGACGTCAAAGAGCTTGACCCCCTCGCCGCGTTCGATGATGACCGGATCTTCTTCCAGATAATTTTTCATCGGCGTAAACGGATTCCAGAGGTGATCCCGGTTCCAGGCGAGCAACACGTCTCGCGGCGGCACCCAGCGCGTCATCCCCCATCCTCCTTAACGGGCGCTCTTCTCCGATCGGCCGGACCGGCGTTCCAAAGCCGCCGACGTCTCGAATCAAGGCGGCGCCCCGGCCGCGCGAAGCCGGGGATGGAGGCGTCACGGCTCCGGCGGATGATCGAGCTCAAAACCGAGATCTTCGATCATCGCCCGGTCCGCCTCCGGCTTTTGCCCCGGCGTCGTGAGGTAATCGCCGATGAAGATCGAATTGGCGGCAAAGAGGAGAAGCGGCTGGAGCGAACGGAACGTCTCTTCCCGTCCGCCGGCGACCCGGATCTCCTTCGTCGGATTGACGAAGCGAAAGAGGGCGACGACCTTGAGGGCAAACCGGGGCTCGACGAACGGCCGGTCGCCGAGCGGCGTCCCGGGGACGGGGTGGAGGAAATTGAGCGGGATCGAATCGACATCGAGCGCCCGGGCGGCAAAGGCCATGTCGACGATCTCCCGGATCGACTCCCCCATGCCGATGATGAAGCCGGAACACGGCGAAAGCCCGGCCGCCTTGACCCGCTCCACCGTCGCCACCCGGTCGGCATACGTGTGGGTCGTGGCGATCGTCGGGTAATGCCCCTCGGCCGTGTTCAGATTGTGGTTCACCCGATCGACGCCGGCCGCCTTGAGGAGCTTGGCCTTTTCTTCGGTGAGAATCCCGAGCGACGTACAGACCGTAAGCCCCGTCCGCCGCTTGATCTCCCGGACGGCGTCCGCCAAGCGCGCCAGTTCCGCCGGCGTCGGCCCCCGGCCGCTCGCGACGATGCAGTACGTCCCGGCGCCGAGGGCTTTTGCCCGTTCGGCGCCGGCGATGAGCGTCTCGGCGTCGACGAGCGGGTACTTGGCGATCTTCGCCGTCGACACGGCGGACTGGGCGCAGTAGGCGCAATCCTCCGGGCAGAGGCCGCTTTTGGCGTTGATGATCATATTGAGCCGGACGCGCTTCCCGTAAAAATGCCTTCGCACCCGGTACGCCGCGTCAAGAAGCGAAAGAAGCGCCTCATCCGGCGCCCGAAGCACCGCCTCCGCCTCTTCCGGCGTCGGCGGCTCGTCCCGAAGCGCCCGCTCCGCCAGCCGATCGAAAAACGCCGGATCATCGAGCGCCTCCGGCGGGGCGGTCGCGTCCGTTTTTCCCGCCTCGGTCGACGCTTTTCGCGTCGTGTCCGCGGCCGTTTCCCTTCGCCTCTCCACGGCCGTTTTCCACTCCGATCCCACGGCCGTTCCCCGCGTTGTCGTCATCGCCGTTTCCCTCGCCCACTCCATGGGCCGCCCCCCTCTTCGGCGCGGCGTCGCGCCGGGATTTACCAGCCTCTCTTTGATCATACGGGGGCAGACCTTTTTTGTCAACAAAAAATTTATCATTGGTTAACTAAATGGCCGCAAAAAAAGGCGTCAGGCGTCGTTGCCTTCCGCCCTTTCCGCCGCTTCGGCACACGCGAGAAGCGCCGCCACGACGGCCTCCGTCGCCGCATCGAGCCGCCCGAGCGCCGCGACGATCTCCTCCGTCCATGCGCCGGCGAGAAGACCGGAGCGGGCCGGTTCCGGTTCCCGGACTGCCGCCGTCCCGTCCGCCCGGGGCCCGTCCGCTCCGGCAGCCCCTGCCGCTTTTGGAGCGCTGTGCCAAGCGGCATCCCCCCCGTCCGGGCGGCTTCCGTCCGCGGGGGCGACGGCCGCCGCCGCCGGGGCGCGCCCGCCGGCAAGACGGGCGGCGCCGCCGGCCGGACGCCCCGCCGCCCGGCCGGCGGCCCGAACGGCGAGCAGCAGTTCCCGCCCGGCGGCATGCATCCGCCGGTGGGTCTCGACGAGCTCCTGAAAACACGGAAGCGGCCCGAGCACCGCCCGGTTCCGCTCGATCAGGCGGCCAAGGCGGCATCGCGAGGCATCGCCGATGGCGTGCGGATCTTCCTCCCGAAGGCCGAGCGCCGCAAGATCGAGGCGCCAGCGAAAGAGCAGATGATCGACGACGGCGAAGCGGAGCGCGAGGCCGATCGGCACCGCCTCCCCGTCGATCTGCGCCCTGCGCACGCCGTCGATCGAAATGAGCGCTTCCGCCAGGTCGATGGCAAAACGGCCGAGCTCCCCCTCGACTTCCGCCAGATGGCCTGCGATCGCCTCGACCCGCTCGAGGGACGCCTGGATCGACGCCGTCTGCTCTTCCGCGGCGGCGGCGATCCCTTGAGCATCGTCCCGGTTGGCGGCGATCTCCGCGACGATCGCCCGGAGATGATCCATCGCCACCCGGGCGTCCGCCGCCCCTTCGGCCATCTTCTCCCGAAACGCCTCCGTCTTGAGCGCCGTCTTCTCCACCCGGCCGACAAACGAGCGCACCGTTTGATCGATCTGCCTGAGGGCCGTGCGGGACGTCTCGGCGAGCTTTCGCACCTCGGCGGCGACGACGGCAAACCCCCGCCCTTCCTCACCGGCCCGCGCCGCCTCGATCGCCGCGTTGAGGGCGAGCAGTTCCGTCTGGGCGGCGATCTCTTCCATCCAGCGGACGAGTTTTCCGATTTCCTCCGTCCCGGCCACGACGCCGGCGACCTCATCCTGCACCGAAGAAAACGCCTCGGCCGCTTCCTGTAACCGTTGAAGCGCCCGTCCCACCGCCGCCTCGCTCGCCCCGGCCGCTTCCGCCATCCGTTCCGCCCGCTCGGCGATCCGGACGACATTTTCGGCGACGACATCCGCCGCCGCGCTCACGTCCCGGCTGGCCAGCGCATACTCATCGGCGTCGTCCTTAAGCCGCCGGAGCCGGCCGACCAGCCGGGTGAGCACGCCTTTGAGAGACAAAATCCGTTTCAGCCCCTCGCCAAGCCGCTCGGCCTGGCCGAGGCGCAGCCGGGCGCCGTGCGCCTCAAGCAGCAGGATCTCGTCCAGGCGGAGGCGCCGGTAGGCATCCAAAAGCCATCGACGATCCTCGTTCGGCACGGAGCGCTCGAGCGTCCCCCCGTCGACATCGGGCCGGAACAACGCGCCCCGCCCCCGAAGCCGCCGCAAAACTTCCCGAAGGCGCTCGGACACACGAGGCCCCGCCTTCGGCTCCGGTGTCCGCCCGGCGTCCCACAGCGCCACGGTGAGGGCCGTGTAAAAAAGTCCGTAAAACGAAAGCGGAAAGCCGAGCTCCGCCTGCCGGGCGCCCATCCGAGCCAGCCGCCCGCCGTGCCGGGCGATGTCCTCTTCGGCCCACAGATGCCGGAGGTACGCCCGCGTCGTCTCCCGAAGCTTCTCCGGCGTAAGCCCCTGCCGGAATGCCCGGTCGAAAAAATCGTCCGCCATCAGCCGCTCGAGGGCGGCGAGGGCCGCCGCTTCGGTCGCCGCCCGGACCGCATCCCCCCGGGTACGAAACCGCTTCAGCGCGGACTCATCCAGCGCAAGATGCCGCATGATCGCCCGGTTTTTCACATCCTTAGACCGTTCCGGGTCCGGCCCGTTCATCGTTCGGCCTCCTTTCCTTGCTTTGTTCCGTATTTGACGCTTTGTTCCGTATTTAACGTCGCTTTATTCACACGACTGATGTATCGGCCGACGGCGGCCGCTCTTTCACCTTACCGTCCGCCTTCCGCCCGCTCCGGCGGGTGCAGGATCGCCAGTGCGATGCCGACGAGGATGAGCGTCCCGCCCACCCACTGGCCGAGGTGAAGCGTCTCGCCGAAGACCCAGTACGCAAGGAGGGCCGACCCGACCGCTTCGCCGAGGATCGCCACCGACAGCGTCGACGCGGGGATCCAGCGGATGACCCAGTTGAAAAGGGAATGGCCGAGAAGCGTCGGGAACAGCGCCAGGGCGAGAAAATAGCCCCAGTCCTCCGGTCGGTGCGCCACCGGCCGCTCCCCCTTCAACGCGGCCAGCCCAAAAAGCACGACCGTCGCGGCGCCGTAGACGAAAAACGTATACGCCGTCGCATCGAGCTTCGGCCGGACGCGCTGCCCGATCATCCAGTAGAGCGAGACGAAAAGCGCCGCGAGAAGCGCCAGCGCGTCGCCGAAGAGCGCCTCCGACCCGACGGCAAAATCCCCCCATCCGATAAGCGCCGATCCGGCGATCGCCAAAAGCCCTCCGAGCCACATCCACACCCCGGGCCGCTCGCCGAAGGCGATCATCCCCCCGACGAACGTAAAAAGGGGCTGGAGCGTCACGAGAACGACGGAACTCGCCACCGACGTAAAATCGAGCGACCAGAACCACAGATCGAAGTGCACCGCCAGGAGCGCCCCCGACGCCATCACCAGCCGCCGTTCGACGGCGCTGAGCGCGCGCCACTGCCCGAAGATCGACCGCCACCGGGGCCGAACGAACGGCGCCATGAGGAGCACCGTAAAAAGCAGCCGGTACGCCGCCGTCACCGCCGGCGGCGACGCCGAAAGCCGCACCCAGATCGCTGACGTCGAGATGAACACCACGCCGGCCAAAAGCGCCCCGTACGCGAGCGGCACCCTGCCTCTCCCTTTCTTTATCGCATGTTTATCTTATAGGCCTTACGGCTATCTTAACGCCGGGCGACGTCGGCCGCCAGCGCCTTGGCGAGGGTTGTCAGCAGCTGAAAATACGATTGATCTTCGTCACTTTCTCGGATAAAATATACCCATGAAACTCAGCCAATGGGCCAAAAAGCGCGGCATCACCTACAAGACGGCATGGCGCTGGGTCAAAGAGGGCAAAATGCCCGTGCCGTTCGAAATCACCCCCTCGGGCACGATCCTCGTCCACGAACCCGAAGCGCCAAAAGCTGGCATCGTCGCCCTTTACGCCCGGGTGTCGTCTTCCGACCAAAAGGCCGATCTCGAACGACAGGTGGTGAGGCTTCTGGAGTTTGCCAATGCCCAGGGCCTTTCGGTCGGAAAGACGGTGAAAGAAGTCGGTTCCGGTCTGAACGGCAGGCGGAAGGAGCTCATCAAGCTCCTCTCCGACCCGAACGTAACGACCATCGTCGTGGAACATCGGGATCGGCTGACGCGTTTTGGCTTTGAATACATCGAAGCTTCTCTTCGGGCGCAGGGACGCCGCATTCTGGTGGTCGAAGAAAGAGAGGTGGATGACGATCTGGTGCGCGATGTGACCGAGGTCCTCACGTCCCTGGCCGCCCGCTTGTACGGCAAGCGTTCCCCGAGACGACGGGCAAAAAAGGCGCTGGAGGCGCTTCAGCGTGAAGATCCATAGAGCCTACCGTTACGAGCTCGACCCCAACACGGAACAACGCATTCTCCTCGCCAAGCACGCCGGGGCCGCCCGCTTCGCCTACAACTGGGGCCTCGCGCGATGGATCGAGATCTACGAAAAAGAAGGCCGCACGACAAACGCGATCGAACTCCACCGGGAACTGAACCGCCTGAAGAAGACGGACTTCCCGTGGCTGTACGAAGTGTCCAAATGGGCGCCGCAGGAAGCGCTTCGGGATCTGGAAAAGGCGTTCCAAAACTTCTTCCGCGGGCGGAAGACCGGCCGGAAGATCGGCCATCCGAAGTTCCGCCGCAAACACGACCGGCGGGACAGTTTCCGGCTGGACAACAGCAGCAGAACGATCCGGCTCCTTCTGGGCGGGGAAGACCGACGCCATCGGGGAAAGACACGTCACATCGTGCTGCCTCGCATCGGCGCAGTACGTCTCAAGGAAAAGCCCGTTCGGCGAAAGAAAAACGGTGCGGCGAAGACTTACCTGCCGCAAGGCCGAATCCTTCACGCCACCGTGAGCCGCGAGGCCGATCGGTGGTTCGTGAGCCTCACGGTGGAAGAAGAGATTCCCGATCCCCTTCCGCCGGCGGGGCCGCGGGCCGGTATCGACGCCGGTCTGCAAAGCTTCACGACTCAGGTTGATGAAACGGGGGCGATCCGAAAGACCGATGCTCCGAGACCCCTGCGGCGCGCGCTCAAACGTCTGAGAAGACTTCAGCGAAAACTTTCCCGCCGCGGAGTGAGGGACGAAAAGGGAAGGCTCATCGAACGGACGAAGAACTACGAAAAGACGCGTCTCGAGATCGCCAGACTCCACCGCCGGATTCGAAACATCCGGCTGGACTTCCTCCACAAGCTCACGACCGAACTCGTCCGGACGCATCCGGTGATCGCGATCGAGGATCTGGACGTTCGGAACCTGATCAAAAACAGGCGACTTGCCCGGCCCATCGCCGACGTCGGCTGGGGCACCTTCCGGGCGCTCCTCGAAGCGAAAGCCAAGCTTCGGGGCGCGCGGATCGTGAAGGCTGGCCGCTTTGAGCCGACGTCGAAGACGTGCTCTTCCTGCGGATATGTTCTTCCCGAACTTCCGCTTTCCGTCCGGGCGTGGACGTGTCCGGCGTGCGGCACGCATCACGATCGGGACGTGAATGCGGCCAAGAACCTACTCAAGTTCGCCCTGACCGTGGCGTAAGACGGTCCTACCGTGAGTTCCACGGGAAGTCAAGCCTGTGGACACCGGAGGTTGCAGGCTCCGGCCGGTGCCGGTGGATGAAGCAGGAAGCAACCGGACAGTATCCCTTCGATGGGAAATTTGTCTATGAGTTGCGGAACGGAGCGAACCATGTGTTAGAATGAAGTAACATCGAAACACAATCAACGCCGCCACGATTTTGAAACGCTGCCGTCCGCCCGCGGACGGCCGGAGGAGCGACGGCCATGCTCCCGATCGAACGCCGGGCGACGATTCGCCGGCTCCTTTTTGAACGGAAAACGCTTAAGATTTCCGAGCTGAGCGCGCTCTTCGGCGTGAGCGAAATGACCATTCACCGGGACGTTCGCGCCCTCGTCGACGAAGGGATCGCCGTCAAGACGTACGGCGGCATCGCCCTTCTCGAACCCCACCGAAAGGAAGCGCCCCCGCCGTCGTCGCCCGACGACGGCCCAAGCCGCTGCGTCGTCTGCGGTAAGCCGGTCAACCCGACGCTGGCCTACCGCCTGCTTCTCCCCGACGGCCGGGTGGACGTCGCCTGCTGTGCCCACTGCGGGCTCATCCATCACCGGCGGCTCCGGAGCCCCGGTCATGCCGGCGCGTACGCCCTCGTTCGGGACGTCCTCACCCATACGACCGTCCCGGCCGAGGAAGCGACGTACGTCTTGGGCGGCGAAGCGCCGGCCGCCTGCTGCCGGCCGCCGGTCTATGCGTTTTCCGCCTCGGGGGATGCCGAACGGTTTGTCCGCGGTTTCGGCGGCGTCGCCCTCCGCTGGTCCGAAGCCGCCGACCGGCTGAAAGCCGAGATGGCCGTTGGCGGCGAGGCCAGTGCAAAAGATTTATCTTGTTTTCCCGGAACGCAATCCTTAAAATGAACGTAAAAGCAAAGACGGCCTAATCTCGGCGGATGCCGGGAGCGGGGGACCCGATCTTTTGGGGCTAATCCCGACGATAGGCGTCGGGAGGGATGAGTCAGACGCATTCCCTGCCATCCTGCCCGTCAGCTAACCCCGTCGGCTAATGCAGGGAAGTCTCTCTGGCGAACCATGACCGCTCACCTCGGGTCGGCGGTGCCTTTGACCGAACGAGGAAGCGGAGGGAGCGGCGCCGAATGCGCCTGCGCACGCCCCGCGCCAAGCCTGGAGGCTGGCCCTCTCGACTTGGTGCGGGGCTTTTGCGTCGAAGCGGAGCGCCGGCGCCGGGCGCCCGGGCGAAGCCGGCGGACCGGAGCGCCCGGGCGGAAGGAGCGGGCCGCAGGGCTCAAGCGCCCGGGCGGACCGGAGCGTCCGGGCGCCGACGCGTTTTGCCGCGGCCAGGGCGCACGATCGGCAAAAAGCGGCCCGCGTCATGCGGCAACCGTCCGGGACGCGAAAGCAAAGCCCGGCCGGCGATCCCGTCGGATCGACCGAACCGGCAGGCGGAAGCCGGTCTCGGCCGGACGGCGCCGATTCCCGGCCGGGAAGGGTCGGCCGGAGAGCGGCGAAGGCCGATCCGGAACCGAAAGGCACGGCAAAGCAAGGGCAAAAGCAAAGTCAATGAAGGCTAAGAAACGAAGTCTAAGGAAGGAGGGAATCCGGGTGGCGCTCTTTGAAGCCGTCTACGAAAACACCGAGCAGGCCCAGGTGCGTTTCATCGGGGTGCACACGGAAGAAGGGCTGTACGACCTCGGGCTCCTTTTCTCCAACCAGTTCTTCGGCAAGACGATGATCATCAACCTCCAGACCGGGCGGACCGCCCTCGCCGATGCGAGCGACCTCGCCAATCCGATCTGGCTGAAAGAAGCGCTGCAGCTCAAAAGCGAAGCCGAAGCGGAGCGCCTGGCCCACTTCCTCGAAGACCACATTCCCTCCCTTCCTTGGAAGCCGGAATACTGAAAGGAGACCCCCTGCACCTGGCGGCAGCCGTTGGGCTGCCGCTTTTTGTGTACGCCCGGCACGGGCGCTGTCCAACGGGGGAAAGTCCCGAACGGCGGAGGCGGCAGGTGCCGTTCGCACAAGGCAAAGGGCGTCTCGCCGGATCCCGAAAAGCGTTTCTTAAAAACCGCCCCAAAACCGCCCCTCAAAGCCGCACCTCGCCGCTGGCGATCGCCCGAAGCCCCGCCGCCGTCTCGACGAGCAGCTTCCCGTCGTCGTCCAGCCCGGCAAAACGCCCGACGATCCGGCCGCCGCCCGTCTCGACGGCGATCTCCCGGCCGAGGGAAACCGCCCGGACGAGCCACCGTTCCCGGAGCGGGCCGAAACCTTCCGCCCGGTAGGCCCGGAGCTCCCGGTCGAGGGCCGACAGGATCGCCGCGGCCAGCTTTCGGCGGGGCGGCGGCGGCCCGTGCTCGGCGAGGGCGGTCGCGATCGTCCGGAGCTCCGGAGGAAACGCCTCCGGAAGCCGGACATTGAGGCCGATGCCGACGACGGCAAAATAAAGCCGGTCGAGTTCTCCCTGACCTTCGATGAGGACGCCGGCGACTTTTTTCCCGGCCAGGAGGACGTCGTTGGGCCACTTGAGGCCCGGACGGTAGCCGAACGCCTCGAGCGCTTCGGCGACGGCGAGCCCCGCCATGAGCGAGAGGGCGTGGACGTCGGCCAGGCGGAGCCCGTCCGTCAGGATCACGCTCATCCAGAGGCCGGTCCCCGGCGGTGAAACCCACTGCCGCCCCATCCGCCCCCGGCCGGCCGTCTGGCGCTCCGCGAGGACGACGGCGCCGTGAGGCGCCCCGTCGTCGAACCATCGCCGGGCGGCGTTCTGCGTGCTGTCCACCTCCGGGAAAAAGCGAAACGCCTGGCCCAGCTCCGCACCCTCCAACCCCTCCCAGCCGTTCGGGCCGACCGGCGGATCGTATCCCTCGGCGAGGCGGTATCCGCGCCGGTGCGCCCGTTCGACGGGAAAACCCGCTTCCATGAGGCGATTGGCCGCCTTCCAGATCGCCGTCCGGCTGACGCCGAAGCGGGCCGCAAGCGCCGAGCCGGAGACATACGTCCCGGGCGCCGCCAAAAGCGCCGCAAACAGGCGGTCCGCCAGACGAACCGCCGCCGCGTGATTGGCCCCGTCATGTTCTAAAGCGCTCCGATTCGGTGTCACGCCTTCACCCCTCCCGATCGGCGTCGGCTCGTCGACAGGCGCCGGCGCCCCGTTCGTTGCCCGCTCGTCGGGCACCGTCGCCCCGATGCCGTCGTCCCCATTTCGCCGCGCGGCAACGGCCCTTAGAACGGCGATTGTCAAAAGCGGAATCCGGACGGTCGCCGGATCTTCGAAAAGCGCCACATCCCCGACCGCCGCCGCGCCGGCGCGGCGGCGCCCGATCGGTTCACCGCCCGCCCCGGCTCAGGTCGCCGGGACGTCTCCGGCCTCCGGCCCGTCAGCCAAAAACGCCGGCAGCCGAAAGGGCGGGCGGAGCGCCGCGCCCGCCTCCCGCCACAGCCGGTCGGCTTCCGCCTCCAGCGCCTCGGCCGCATTCGGAAACCCCCGGTTGACGGCCAGCCAGAGGTGCCGGCGCATCGCCTCGAGGTAGGGCCCGGCCGGGGCCTTTCGCGAAGTGCGCCAGGCCCCGAGGTCGAGGCGAAGCCGCCGGGGATCGGGGAGAGGGAGGCGGGCCCGAAACTCGGCCAGGGCCCGAAATCGGGCGAGCGTCTCCGGCCGAGGACGCCCGGCGATGAGATCCGCCAGCCGGAGCGCCCGAAACACCGCCGCCGCGCCCCGGGTGCCCCACGCGTACCCGTACGGCAACGCTTCGGCCTCCGCCATCGGCGCCGTCGGGCGGCGGTCGCCTCCGCGGGCCGTCCGGCCGTCAAACCGACCTTCCCGGGCGTAGGCGGCCTCAAGCGACCGCGGCCGAACCGAAGGGCCGGCCGATTCCCTGCCGGGCGACGCCTCCATGCCGAGCGCGGCCCGAATCAACCGACGGGCCTCCCGAGAAAGGGGAAGCCTAAGCCCCCACGCCCCAGCCTCGGCGTCGAGCCCCTCCCCGAACGGTGCCCCCCCGCCGGCGATCGCGCCGGCACCGGACGGCGGCAATCCCCGGGCCGGGCGCATGGCGGCGGTGATCGCCGCCCAGAAGACGTCCGGCGGATCGGCGGCCGCCACCGCCCGGGCGATGGCCGGCTCCCCGAGGCGAAGCCAGAGGTCGGCCCGGTCGAGCCAGCGAAGAAGCGGCCACGGCTCCGCTCCCCGCCGGCTTTTTTCCATCTCCATCACGATCCGCTCCGGCGCCACCCGGACGAGCTCTCCCCGCAGGGCGACGAGGGCCCGCCACGTCTCCGGCGCCATGCGAAGCCCGTAGCGGACGGCAAAGCGGATCGCCCGGATGAGCCGGAGGGGATCTTCCCGAAATCGCTCCGCCGGATCGCCGACGGTCCGGAGCACCCGCCGTTCGAGATCCCGGCGCCCGTCAAACGGATCGATGAGCCGGCCGTCCGCCGAAAGCGCCATGGCGTTGATCGTAAAATCGCGCCGGGCGAGGTCGTCTTCGAGCCGGCCGGTGAACCGCACCGCCGGATGCCGGTCCACGGACGGATACGTCTCGACGCGAAACGTCGTCACTTCAAAAGGAAAGCCGCCCTCGACGACCGTCACCGTCCCGAAACGCTCCCCCGTCGGGTGCGTCCGGGGAAAGAGCCGGCGCACCGCTTCCGGCCGCATCGAGGTGGCGATGTCGATCTCCGAAGCCGGAAGGCCCAGAAGCCGATCCCGCACCGCGCCGCCCACGACGAAGGCCGCGTGTCCCGCCGCCTCGATCGTCCGGATCACCCGGCGGGCCGCCGCCCAAAGGGGCGTTTCCCAGAGTGAGGCGTCCAAAACCGGGGCGCCGGACGGAAGCGTTCGCCGGGTCACGGTCAGGGGGCCTCCGGACCGACGCCGGCCGAGGGTTCGCCGTCCGCCCCGTCGAGCCTTTGGCCGCGCCGAAGCCGGCGAAAGGCCCACCACGCCTCCCGCTCGCCGAGCGCCCGGAGGAGGAGCTCCGCCGAGCCGAGGTTGGTCGCCACCGGCACGTTGTAGACGTCGGCCAGGCGAAGGAGGGCGCTCACGTCCGGCTCGTGGGGCTGGGGCGTGAGCGGGTCCCGCAAAAAAATGACGAGGTCGATGACGTTTTCGGCGATCTTGGCGCCGATCTGCTGATCGCCGCCGTACGGCCCCGACGCGACGCGGCGGACCGAAAGGCCCGTCGCCTCGGCGATCTTCCGGCCGGTCGTCCCGGTCGCCCAGAGGGTGTGGCGCTCCAGCACCGGCCGGTAAGCGAGGCAGAAGCGGACGAGCTCTTCTTTTTTGCGGTCATGGGCGATGAGGGCGATGTTCATCGCGCGTCCTCCGTCAGTCCAGGAGATTTTCCAGCCCGACGACGAGCCGATCAAGCGTCATCACCTTTTCCACGGCGAGCCGAAGCCCCGGCATGAACGCCGCTCGGGTCGTCGCGTCATGCCGGAGGAGGAGCGTCTCTCCTTCTCCGCCGAAAAGAACCTCTTGATGGGCGACGAGCCCCGGAAGGCGGACGCTGTGAATCGGGATGCCGTTCAGGATGAGCCCCCGGGACGGCGGCGCCATCTCCTCCACCGCCTCGAGGCGGGCGCCGGGGCCGCTTCGCTCCGCCGCCGGGTCCCGAACCGGTGCCCCGAGGCGCGCCGCCTCTTCGGCCGGCCGCCGGCGGGCCCGGGCGATCGCCGCCGCCGTCATGAGGGCCGTCCCGCTCGGCGCATCCCGCTTCATGGCATGGTGAAGCTCGACGATCTCGGCCGCCGGGAAGTACTTCGCCACCTCCGCCGCCAGGCGGATCATCAGCACCGCCCCGAGGGCAAAATTGGCGGCGATGACGCCCCCCAGGCGCCGAGCGCCGGCCCGGGCGGAAAGCTCGGCGATCTCCTCGGGCTGAAGCCCCGTCGTGCCGATCACCGGCCGGACGCCGTGCTCGATCGCCGCCCGGGCGTGGCCGTAGACGACCTCCGGCGTCGTAAAATCGATGAACACGTCCGCCCCCGGCGCGAGCGCCTCTCCCACCGACCCGTACGTCGGCACCCCGTCCAGCGTCCGGCCCTTCGGGTCGACGATGCCGACGAGGCGAAAATGCGGCGTCCGGTCGATCATCGCCACGACTTCCCGGCCCATCCGGCCGAACGCCCCCGCCAGCACGATCCGGATCATGACCGCGCCTCCCCCTTTGGCGTCCAGCGATCTTTGTCCCGCGTGCGATATTTGGCCATCACCGCCTCATACGCCCGGCCGAGGTCGATCCCCTGGGCATTGGCAAACGACACGAGGACGAAAAAGAGGTCGCCGAGCTCAAGCTCGATGGACCCTTCCGGTTCTTCGGGTTTCTTCCGTTTTGCCCCGTAGCGGTGCGAAACTTCCCGGGCGAGCTCGCCGAGCTCCTCGGCGAACCGGGCGATCATCTCCATCGGGCTGAAGTACCCTTCCTGAAAACGGCCGATGAGAGCGTCGACCTCCGCCTGAATCTCCGGAAGCGTCTTCGGTCGGCCGAGCTCCGGCGCCGAGGCTGCTTCATGGACCACCGTTGACCCTCCCTGTGGCCATCTCTCCTCATGGTAGCGAAAACGGCCGCCGGAAACAAATGCAAAGTGCTATAATGAGAAGCGGTGGCCGAACGACGGATGGCAACGGACGTGCGAAAGGAGAAGTTTCGTGCGCCGAACCCGCTTCGCGTCCCATCTCAAATCCATCGCCGGCATCGCCCTCGGTTCGGCGATCTTCGCCTTCGGTCTGAACGCCTTCACCATCTCCAACGGCCTCGCCGAAGGCGGCCTCACCGGCATCGCGCTCATGTTCAACTACCTCTTCGGCATCCCGCCGGGGTGGTTTTTGCTCGCCGCCAACGGTCCGCTCCTCGTTCTGGGGTGGCGCACCCTCGGGGGTCGGGCGATGATCATGACCGTCGTCGGCACCGTCCTGAGCTCCGTCTTCATCGAAGCCCTCGCCTTTCTTCGAACCCCCCCGATGGACGACACCCTGCTCGCCGCCCTCTACGCCGGAGCGGCGATCGGCACCGGCCTCGGCCTCATCTTCCGTTTCGGCGGCACGACCGGCGGCGTCGACATCGTCGCGCGGGTGGTGAACAAATACCGCGGCACGAGCATGGGCCGGACGATGTTCATGATCGACGCCGGCGTCATCGCCCTGTCGATGCTCACCTATCTCGACACCGAGCGGGCGATGTACACGATCGTCTCCCTCACCGTCGCCGCCCGAGTGATCGACTTCGTCCAGGAGACGGCCTACAGCGCCCGCATGGTCCTCATCGTCTCCGACCGGATCGACGCCATCGCCCACCGCATCCTCCACGAGCTCGGCCGCGGCGCGACGATCATCCAGAGCCGCGGCGCCTATACGAACGCCGAACGGCCGATGCTCTACTGCGTCGTCGCCCGGAACGAAGTCGTCCACCTGAAGGCGATCATCATGGCCGAAGACCCGACCGCCTTCGTCGTCATCAGCGACGCCCACGACGTCCACGGCGAAGGCTTCACCCTCGACGAAGAAAAACGGCCGATCCGCTGACCGCCCAACCTCCCATGCCGACAAAACCGACTCCAACGACAAAAGCGACCGCCGAAAAAGCCCCCGGCATTCGGGGGCTTTTTCGGCGGTCGGACGAGCCAAGGTCCGCCGGCCTCCGGCGGTCTCCCGGCGACCCTCACCGGTGGGAAAGCACCCACTCGGCGAGCGCTTTTTTCTCCGCATCGCTTCCGTTGAACATCCCCGGCGGCATGACGCCCATCGAACCCTTCCGGCCGTTCGTGATGATGTCCACCACCTCATCGACCGAAAGGTTGAGCCCGACGAGGCTCGGCGCCGCCGGCGTCCCTTTCAGATCCTGCCCGTGGCAGCTCGCGCAGCTCTGCTGGAAGGCCGCCTGCGGGTCAAAATTGGCCGCCGTCTCGCCTTCCGCCGCCGACGGCCCCTTCCCCTTCGTCGGGAGGTAGACGAAAAAGACGAGAAGAAGAAGGAGGACCGTCCCGCCGAGCATGAGGAAGTAAAACGGCTTTCGCGTCATTCCCCACTCACCTTTCCCGCCCCTTTCCGGCGCCGGCGCCGCCACGCCCCGGCCGCCGGCCGCTTCCGTCCTATCGGCCGCGGGCCGACGGTCCGGTCCGGGAGCGCCTCACTGATGGGAGAGCACCCATTCGGCGAGCTGCTTTTTCTGCTCATCCGTTCCCTGGAACATCCCCGGCGGCATGACGCCCATCGAGCCCTTCCGGCCGTTCGTGATGATGTCCACCACCTCGTCGACCGAAAGGTTGAGTCCGACGAGGCTCGGCGCCGCCGGCGTCCCTTTCAGATCCTGCCCGTGGCAGCTCGCGCAGCTCGCAATAAAAGCCTGCTCCGGATCGAAGGCTGCCCCTTCCGCCGCCGGCGGCGGAGGCGGAGGCGGCGTCGCGGCGGCCGCCTCCGCCTGCTGGGCCTTATGCGACGCGACCGCCTGGTAGGTCAGGACGACGATGCTCGCGACGACGAACAGCATGAGGGCCGTCGCCACCGGCCGCCGGGACGGACGGCGTTCCGGACTCCGGTCGAGCCACGGCGCGAGCAAAAGGAGCAGGCTGAAGATCCCGGGGATGATCACCGTCCCGAGGACGATCATGCTGCCGGGGATGTACTTGAGAAGCTGGTACAGGAAGAGAAAGTACCAGTCCGGCATCGGAGTGTACGTCGTATCGTTCGGGTCCGCCGCATGGGGCTCGAGCGGCGCCGGGTGCGAAATGACGAGCGCCATGAACCCGACGAGAAAGACGACCGCCGCCATCCATTCTTTGAGAAGAAAGTTCGGGAAAAACGGCTCCGTCTTCCCCGGATACTCGCTGTACGGCTTCGGGAGGCGTTTCTCCCGCCGCACCGGGATCCGGGAATCGCCCACGTACTTCACGGACGCTTTGTCCTGCCGCTCGCCTGCCACGCCCTTTCCTCCTTTTCCCGTTCCCGTCCGGTTTGCCTCTCCCCCGGACCGCCTTCGGCGGTTTGGCCCCGCAGGTTCCGTACTCTTCGGCGGACCGACCGCCCGCGCCGCTTCGGCGGTGCCGACCGTCGGCGCTTAACAAACGAAATCGTCGACGAGCGCCGCTCCCGGCACCGCCGGATAAAAGTCCCGCTTCCGATCTGGCCGCCCCATCGGGCGAAGCCGAACGCGAGCGCCGCAACCGCCCGTCCGGGGGCGAAGGGGATCACAGCGGACCGGAGATGCCCTGCCGGCGGATGAGGATGAAGTGGATCGCCAGAAGCAAAAGCAAAAGCCCCGGCAGGAAAAACACGTGGATGGCGAAAAAGCGGGCCAGCGTCGCCGCGCCGACGATGTCGCCGCCGGCGAGGAACGACTTCACATACGGCCCGACGATCGGCACCGTCTCGGCGATCTCCAGCCCGACCTTTGTCGCAAAATACGCCTTGTTGTCCCACGGGAGGAGATAGCCGGTAAAGCCGAGGCCGAGGACGACGGCGAAGATGAGGACGCCGACGACCCAGTTCATCTCGCGAGGCTTCTTGTAAGCGCCGGTGAAGAACACCCGGAGCATATGCAGGAACATCATGACGATGACGACGGACGCGCCCCAGTGATGCATGCCCCGGACGATGTAGCCGAAGGCGACTTCGGTTTGCAAATATTTGACGCTGTTGTAGGCGTTTACAATATCGGGGGTATAGTACATGGTCAAAAACATCCCGGACAGGATCTGGATGACGATAGTAAAAAACGTCAGTCCTCCGAAACAGTAGACGAACGCCGAAAAATGGTGCGCCGGGTTGACGTGCTCCGGCACCTCATGGTCGGCGATGTCCCGCCAAATCGGCGAAAGATCAAGCCGCTCGTCCAGCCAGTTGTAGATTCTTTGCATCAACGTCCATCCCTCCTCACGTCCGCTGGATCAGCGGGCCGAGATAGAGCTTGCCGCCTTCGACCTTGACCTCATAGAGGTCGAGGGGGGCCCGCGGCGGCGTACCGGGGACGTTGATGCCGTCTTTCGTGTACAGTCCCCCGTGGCACGGACAGTAGAACATGTTCGGGTGCTCCGGGCTGGCGTTCCAGTTCACCGTGCAGCCGAGGTGCTTGCAGATCGGCGACAGGGCGACGATCTCCGACCCTTCTTTGTAGACCCAAGCGGAGTACGTCGTCGCCTGGTTTTTCACCCACGCGTCGTTGATCTTCAGGGTGAATTCAAACCGCTTCGGCTCGTCGGTGATCTCGTTCACGTCGGCCACCGGCACGAAAGGCTTCTCCTCGCCCGCCTTGAGAAGCGGATCGACCGCCATGCGGAGGGGCGGGACGAGGAGCATGGACGCCATAAATCCGCCCGTCCCCATGAGCGTGTACGTCAAAAACTGCCGGCGGGTGATCTCCCCCTCCCGGCCCCCCCCGGCATCGTCCGGGGCCCCGAAATGCGGTTGCGACGCGCTCTCGGCCATCCCATCTCGCCCCCTTTGCACCGTCCGTCACAAGCCGGCGCCTGAAAAAAGCGCCGCGATCGGTCCTTGCGCCGCAAAAGTCGCGCCATTTTACGACCATTTCCGTCTTGCGGCGACGCCCAGTGCCATCATAGCCAAGGCGTAAAAGCGCTGTCAAGAATTCCCCCGGCCCCCGGCGCCCGGCGGCGTCCATCTGTCAACAAACGTTCACGATTCGCCGCCGTGCCACGTATCCACAATCACCCTGTACCACATCCGCTCGTCTCCGTTTGGCGGAAGAACGATGAGGCGACCGGAGGCGCCGTCCTCCCCCGTCCGAGCGCCGGGAAGCGCCTCGTCGAGCGGGGCCAGAAACACATAGCGGAACGCCCGCCGCACCGCCTCAAATTCCATGCTTTCCTTCCGGAGCCGGCCGTATTCGATCACCGGGGGCAGAAGCGCCAGTCGCCCCCGGAGCGACGCCTCCAGGCGGCCGAGCGCCTCCAGCCGGGTCCAAAGCCTTCGTCCCGCCGTGACGACGTCCGGTTCCACCGGAAACGCCGCCACGCCGATCAGGGCGCTGTCCACGAAGGCCAGCGCCGCCGCCCACGCTTCCCAGTCCTCCGGACCGTATCGCACCGCGTTTTTCCCCCTCTTTCGCATCGCCGGCCATTCATAAAATGGAAAAAGGGCCGCTCCGGCCCTTATGCGCCCCGGTTTGACCTTTCCCCGTCCGGTTCCGTCAGGCGGGCGAGCTCCGCCGCGAGCTCCATGAACCGGCCTCGGTCGTGGGCGGCCAGCGCGGCGTCGATCTCCTCCCGAAGCCGCCGGATGTGGTACTGGCGGATCGCCTCTTCAAGAACGAGCTCCGCCATCACCCCGTACAGCGGGTTCGTCACCGGAGTTCTCGGTTCCACGGGCGGCACCCCCTCGGGCGATGGCTTCGTCCATCCCCAGTCATTGCCAACCCGCAGATCGCTTATACCGGCCTCATGCCGAACGGCCGAACCACCATCGCAGAAAAAGAAGCACCACGAGTCCGCCGAAGAGCCCGAAGACGAGGGTGCCGTTGACGGTCATCGCCGGCCAGAAGGGGTGGTACGGAAGGAGTTCCCCCGCGGCGGCCACCGCCCCCGGATAGGCTGCCGGCGGGAACGCCGGCGGCGCCTCCTGGACGAGCAGGGCGTGCATGAGCGGCCCGCTGCCGACCGGCGGTTTGAGCTCCGCTCCTTGCGCCGGCTCCACCGGCGGCGCGCCTTTTTGGATCAGGCCGACGGCCAGAAGAAGCACCAGGCCGAGCAAGACGAAAAAGAGCACCCCCACGATTCGCGCCTGCCGAACGATCGACTCCGGGTGATCGGGATACGCCCACCGGGCTTCCGCCCGCACCCGGGCCATGATCGCCTCGACCCGCGCCTCCTCCGCTCCGCCTCGGGGGTCCCTTTTGTCTGCCCGGCCGCCGTTCACCGCCGCCTTCCCTCCATCCGCCCGTCGCGTATGTACGGTTCGAGCTTTTCCTTGAGCGTCGTTCGGGCGCGGAACAGGAGCGATTTGACCGAACTGACCGTAAGCCCCAGGCGGTCGGCGATGTCCCTGTACTCCATTTCCTCGTACTCCCGAAGCACCAGGGCTTTGCGCTGCCGCTCCGGAAGCGCCATGATCGCCTGCCGGACCAGCGCCGCCGTCTCCCCGACGATGATCGTCTCCTCCGGCGGTCGAAACGGAGATCGGAGCCGCTCCTTCAGCCGGTCGTCAAGGGCGACGTCCTGGTGCCGGCTCCGCCGGAGCTCGCTCAGAACGGTGTTCCGTGCGATCGTAAACAACCACGTCGAAAAGGCCGCCTCGTCGTCCCGAAACGCATGCAGGCTGTGAAACGCTTTGAGAAACGTCTCCTGCACCATGTCGTCGACGAGGTCCTCCAGGCGATAGGCGGTGAGGTACTGCCGGACAAACTGCCGGAGCCGCGGCTCGTAACAGCGGATCAGATCCGCAAACCGCTCGACCTCGCCGTCTTTGATCGCCCGGATGATTTCCTGCTCCCGATCGCACAAGGCGTCCCACGCTCCCCTTTCGCGGTCGCCCGCACGGTTATACGCCCATCCGCGGCCGGAGTTGCCCGGCGCAGAGAAACGCCTCCGGGGCAAACGTCGCCCGCGGCTTCAAAAACCGGCCCCGCCCGAACGGAAGCGGCGACGCCGGATCGGCCATCCCCCGCACCCACACTTCCGTCGTCCCGTCTGGCCGGACGAGAGCAAAATCGGCATCAGCTCCCGGCGCGAGGCGCCCCTTCGGCCCGTAGAGGCCGCTCCAGCGCCAACCGCCGGCGGTTCGACCGATCGCCGATAAAAAAAACGTCCGGACATAAATTCCAGCGCTACAGAGTCCATGATACCAGTCCGCTGCCGCCCCGTCAACCGCCTCGTCCCGCCCTTCCGCCAACAAAAAGAGCGTCACCCGGAGCGGAAAACCGTCCAACCGATCCCGAAGATCGTGAAAAAACCGCCCCCCCGGCGGGGGCGCATCGACGGCGATGACCGCCTCGAGGAGCCCGAGATCCCGAAGCGCCCGGATGAGCCGCTCTCCCCGACGCCCGAACAGCTTGGATGCCGCCATCACCGGTTTGAGCGTAAAATCGAACGGACTCAAGGCATGCCGGGCCGCCGCCTGCCGGACCGCCGCCGGAAGCTCCTCCGGCGCCGACACCGGCACCCAGTCCACGAACGCCGTGTAACCCTCCCGGGCGAGGCCGGCCATCGCTTCCCGGTAGACCTTAAGCCCGAGGGGCTCCGCCCGACCGGCCAAGAACGCCGCCGGGTCGTCGCCGCGCGCCCAGAGCGGCCCGTCGTACAGCCGGCCCGGGCAAAGGCGCGTCTTTGGCGGGAGCACCACCGTCCGCTCCGCCTGCGCCCGCCCGAGGACACCGCCCAGGTCGTAGATCCGGCCGTTTACGATCGAAAAGGCGACGACGCCCCCTCCCAGGGCGACGGTCTCCCTTCCCTCCCAAGCCGTTTCTCGACCGTTCAAAGCCGTTTCCGCCGTCTCCGGGATCCCGCTCTCTGTCACCGCCCGGGCCGCCGCTTCTTTCGCCCCCGAGAGGCCGATCCCCGCCTCTCCCCGGACCGCGGCGTCCGCCCGCTCCGAAGCGACCGCCTGTGCGCCCTTCGCGAGGGCCGCTTTCGCGCCCCGCGCGGGCGCCGCATTCGGCCGGTCCGGCGGCCCGTCACAAGGCGTTCCGATCACCCAGACCGCCTGCATCTTCCCGCCTCCCGCCGCCGACGCACGATTTTTCCCCTCATGCCTATGACGGCCGAAGGGACGATATGCCGCGAACCGGCGAAAACGGGCGATGCCGGCGGCGACCGAAGGGGCGATTCGCCCGAGACGGGCGAAAAGCGAGGCGACCTGAGAGGGAGGCGGCCACAACGCGGAAGCGGCAAAAAAAAGCGCCCGCGCATCTCGCGGGCGCTGCGCCGACGTCGGAAGCCGACCGGCGCCAAGTGAAGATAGGAGTGGAGAGAAACCATACCTGTCTTTAAAGTATACCGCCGACCTCCCGGACGTCAAGCGCTTTCAAGAAACCGATAACTGCAAACGTTACCGTTTTCCTCATCGCTTTACGGCTTTGCCGCGGCTTGTCGCCGAAATCGACGCCCGCGCCGGATCCGGCCCGCGCTTTTTGCCGTCTCAAGCGCCGGCTTCCTCGCCGGCATCCGTCGCCAAAGCGGCGTCGACCGCTTCGACGGCGGCGCCCAGCCGGACGAGGTCGGCGAAAAAGTCCGGATACGACACCTGGACCGCCTCCGCCCCGACGATCTCCGTCGCCCCCTCGCCGTCCGGCCGGGCGAGGAGCCCCGCCACGGCAAAGGCCATCGCCAGCCGGTGGTCGCCACGGGCATGCACCCGGGCCGGGCGGAGCGGCGTCGGCCCTTCGATGACCATCCCGTCGTCCCTCGCTTCGACCCGGGCGCCCATCGCCCGGAGCCCTTCGACGACGTGGGCGATCCGGTCCGTCTCTTTCACCCGAAGTTCCGCCGCATCCCGGATCACCGTCCGCCCCCGCGCCTGCGTCGCCAGCACCGCGATCACCGGGAGTTCATCGATGAGCCGGGGGACGAGGGCGCCGCCGACCTCCGTCCCGACGAGGGGACCGGCGGTCACCCGGACGTCCGCCACCGGTTCGCCGGCCGGCCCGCCCGCCTCGACACCGGAAAGTCGCCCGTCGGACGGTTGGTCCGCTTCCCATCCCGCCTCCGGACCACCGGACGGACGCACCTCGACGCCGGCGCCCATCGCCCGCAAAACGTCCAGCATCCCCGTCCGGGTCGGGTTCACTCCGACGCCGGCCACGACGATGTCGGCGTCCGGATGGGCCGCGGCGAGCGCAAAGAAAAACGCCGCCGACGAAAAATCCCCCGGGACGGCGAGGTCGACCGGCCGGAGCCGGTCGACCGGTCGGACGGTGATCGTTCGCCCGCCCCCTTCCTCCGCCTCGATCCGAAGCGCTCCCGGCGCAAACGCCGCGAGGAGCCGTTCCGTGTGGTCCCGGCTTTCCGTCGGCTCTTCAATCACGCTCTCCCCGTCGGCAAACAGCCCCGCCAGGATGAGGGCCGACTTTACCTGAGCGCTTGCGACCGGCAGGCGGTAGCGAAGGGGGCGAAGCGACCCGCCCCGGACGGCGAGGGGGAGCCGTCGGCCGCCGTCCCGACCGTCGATCCGGGCGCCCATCGCCCGAAGCGGCTCGACCACCCGCTCCATCGGCCGGCGGACGAGGGACGCATCGCCGGTTAAGGCGGTAAAAAACGGCCGCGACGAAAGCAGCCCGAGAAGAAGCCGCGCCGTCGTCCCGGAATTTTCGGTGTCGATCACCCCGATCGGTTCCCGGAGCGCCTCCGGACCGCCGCCTTCGACGACGGCCGACCACCCGCCGGGCCCCTCGCCGAGAACGCGGACGCCGGCCGCTCCCGGGCGCCCGGATCGCCCGGCCGCGCCCGTCCCGGCGAGCGGGCCGGCCCCGGCGATCGAACCGCCCGCCAAAATCGTTCCGAACCTGCCGATCGCGCCGCCGGCCCAATCCGCCGCCCCCTGACCGGTCGAAGCGCGCCGCGCTTCTTCGATCGGGACGATCGGGACGCCGAGCGCCCGAAGGGCCGTCGCCGTCGCCCGAACGTCCGCCCCGCCCTGGAGGCCGACCAGCGTCGTCCGCCCCGCGGCGAGCGCCGAGAAGAGAAGCGCCCGATGGGAGATCGACTTGTCCCCCGGCACCCGGATGACCCCTGCCAGCCGGGCCGCCGGCCGGACGCGCACCACCGCCGTCACCGTCCCCGCCCTCCTTCTCCGCCCCCGGCCGGGCCGAAGGCTTTCATCTCGCCGTTGGAAAACGCATAAACCGGATACCCTGCCTCGACGAGGAGCGCCGCCGCCCGCTCCCGGTCCCGATCGTTGCGAAACGCGAGCCGGAGCACGCCGAAGACGTCCTCGCGAAGCTCCAGAATCTCGAGGTTCGTCAGGTTGATGCCCGCCGCGCCGAGGCGCGTCGCAAGCCGGCCGATCTCCCCCGGCCGGTCCGGGATGTCCACGAACAGGTCGTAGGCCGGCCGAATCGCCCCCGGCCGACGCTCCGGAAGCCGCGCCCGGTAGCGAGCCGCCGCGGCAAAAAATGCCTCGAGGGCCGGGCCATCCCCCGCCTCGAGCATCGCCCGAACCGACCGAAGGTCCGTCTCCCACTCCTCGAAGGCCGCCAGGATCGCCGCCCGGTTGTCCAGGACGATGTCCCGCCACATCTCCGGGTTGGAGGCGGCAATCCGCGTGAGGTCTTTAAATCCGCCGGCGGCAAGAAGCGCGTAATACGGGCTTTCCGCTTCCCGCCGGGCGAGCATCTGCACGAGGAGCGCCGCGACGACGTGCGGCAGGTGGCTGATCACGGCCACGACCCGGTCATGTTCCGCCGGATCCATCACCAACCACTTCACCCGGGCCGGCGCCAGCCAATCTTTGAGCCGCTCGACGTCGGCCGCCTCGGCGAGACGGCTCGGGCAGAGGACATAGTAGGCGTTTTCAAACAGGTCCGGATGCGCCGCCTCGACGCCCGACTTGTGAGACCCGGCCATCGGGTGGCCGCCGATGAAGCGGACGTCCCGGCCGGCAAACAGCGCCTCCGCCTCGGCGACGATCGACCGCTTCGTGCTGCCGACGTCGGTGACGATGACGCCGGGTTTGAGCCGCTCCTCCGCCAGGCGGCGAAGCGCCGGGACGATCGAGAGGACCGGAAGCGCCAGCACGATGAGATCCGCCGCCCGATACGCCGCCTCCGCCGCCTCCGGCCGGAGCGCCCGATCGATGAGCCCTCTTTGGGCGGCCCGCTCCGCTCGGGCGACGAGCCGGTCGACGCCGCTGACCCGAAGTCCCCGGGCCCGGAGGACGGCGGCGATCGAGCCGCCGATGAGGCCCATGCCGACGACGACCGCCTCGGTACGTTCCGTCATCGTCTTCGCCCCTCCAGGGCGTCGAGCGCCGCAAGCAGCCGGGCATTTTCCGCTTCCGTCCCGACGCTCACCCGGATGCCGCCGGGCACCGGCCGCACGATGACGCCCGCCGCCTCAAGCCGCGTCGCCAACCCGCGGCCGTCATCGTGGGGGAGATAGAGAAAGTTCGTCTCCGACGGGTACGGCCGAAACCCACGCGCCTCGAGCGCCTGCCGGAGCGCCGCCCGGGCCTTCCGGTTCGCCTCCCGGACGAAGGCGACGTGCGCCTCGTCTTCCAGAGCGAGCGTTGCCGCCAGCTGCGCCACCGCCGACGTATTGAACGGCTTTCGCACGCGCTCGAGCTCCCGGACGACTTCCGGCGCCGCGAGGGCGTAGCCGATGCGAAAGCCCGCCAGCCCGTACGCTTTGGAAAACGTCCGCAGGACGACGACGTTGGGATGCCGCCGCACCGCCGCCGGACCGTCGGGGTAATTCGGGTCCGACACATACTCGGCGTATGCCTCGTCCAGGACGACAAGCACCGTCTCCGGCACTTCGGCGAGAAAAGCCGCCCACCGCTCGCGGTCAAACACCGTCCCCGTCGGGTTGTTCGGGTTCGCCAGCCAGACGATCCGCGTTCGGGGGCCGATCGCCCGGAGCATCGCCGGGAGGTCAAGGCGCCCCTCCGGCCCCATCGGCACCGGAATCGGCACCCCGCCGGCGATGCGGGTCGCAATCGGATACATCGGAAAGGAAAGCTCCCCCATCACCGCCTCATCGCCGTCGGCAAGAAAGCGGAGGGCGATGAGCTGGATGAGCTCGTCCGCCCCGGCGCCGACGGCGATCCCCTCCGCCGGATGTCCCCACCGAAGCGAAAGGGCCCGCTTCAGCTCCCGGGCCGCCCCGTCCGGATAGCGGAGCCAGAGCTCCGGATCCGCTGAAAGCCGGGCAAGGAGCGCTTCTTGCACCTTCGGCGACGGCCCGTACGGGTTTTCGTTGCTGGCGAGCTTGATGACCGCATCGAGGCCGTACCGTTCCCGGATCTCGGCGATCGGTTTGCCCGGCTCGTAGATCGGGACATCGAGGGGCTTCATCCGGACCGAAAACGCCATCTTCCGCCCGCCTTTCTTTCCGCTGACCTTCACATACGCCACCGGATCTCCCGCGCCCGCTGCCGGATCAAGGCCGCGACCTTTCTTCCCCCGCTTCCTCCGGCGTCCGATTCGGCGCCCGATTCCGGCAGGCGCGATGATACGCCATCATAACACACCGGCGGCGCCGGCGCCAGCGGGCGGGCCGAAAAGGGCCGCGACCCACGGCTCCACCGCGCCCCCCTGGGCGAGGTGTCGGACGAGGGCGCTTCCGACGATCGCCCCGTCGGCCACCCCGGCGAGGGACGCCACCTGTTCCCGGCGGGAGATGCCGAACCCGACCGCCACCGGAAGCGCCGTCCGAGCCCGGACGTCCCGGATGAGCGCGTGAAGTTCCGGGGAGAGCACCTCCCGAGGTCCGGTCACGCCGAGAGACGAGACGACGTAGACAAAGCCCCGACGGCCGGCCAGGATCCGGTCGAGCCGGCGCCGGGAGGTGGGGGCGACGAGCGGGATGACGGGAACGTCGAACGCCTCCGCCGTCCGGAGCACCGCCGCGCTTTCTTCCGCCGGCAGATCCGGCACGATCAGCCCGTCGACGCCGGCCTCCGCCGCCGCCCGCACGAAATCCTCCACGCCCGCCCGAAAGAGGACGTTGGCGTACAAAAGGAGGACGATCGGCGGCGCTCCCTCCCTTCGGAGCCGGCGGACGAGATCGAGCACCGCCGCCGGCGTCGTGCCGGCGCGAAGCGCCCGGCCGGCCGCCTCGATGAGCACCGGCCCGTCGGCGATCGGGTCCGAATACGGCACGCCGAGCTCGACGATCGCCGCCCCGGCCCGGGCGAGCGCCCGGACGACCGCCGCCGTCTGCTCGAGATCGGGGTCGCCGGCCATGACGAACGGGATGAACGCCGGCCGGGTCCGGGCCGTCCGGAATGCCTCCAGAATGCGCGCTTCTCCCATGTCCTCCCCTCCCGCCTGTCTCATCGCTCCGGCGGCCCGCCGACAGCGCCCCTCGCGGCCGGATCGTCGGCGCCTCCGAGCACCGCGCCGAGACGACGGGCCACCGTTTCGACGTCTTTGTCCCCGCGGCCGGAGAGGCTCACGATCACCGGCCCCGTAAGCGAAGCGGCTGCCTTTTTCACGTACGCGAGGGCGTGGGCGCTCTCGAGGGCCGGCAGGATCCCCTCCAAACGACTTAAATCTTTAAGCGCCTCCAGCGCCTCCTCGTCGCGCACGGCAACGTACTCCGCCCGGCCGACGTCTTTGAGCCAGGCGTGCTCCGGCCCCACTCCGGGGTAGTCGAGGCCGGCGGAGACCGAGTGAGCCGGCCGGATGTGGCCGACGTCGTCTTGAAGCAAAAACGTGCGGGCGCCGTGAAGCACGCCCACCGACCCGGCGGAAAGGGGGGCCGCATGCCGGCCGCTTTCGATCCCTTCGCCGGCCGCCTCGACGCCGATGAGCCGCACCGGATCGCTTAAAAAAGGGTAAAAAATGCCGATCGCGTTCGACCCGCCGCCGACGCTGGCCACGACCGCCTCCGGCAGCCGGCCGAGGAGGCTCAGGCTTTGCGCCCGGGCCTCATCGCCGATCACCCGTTGCAACGTTCGCACCAGCAGCGGATACGGGTGCGGCCCGACCGCCGAGCCGAGGACGTAAAACGTTTCGTCGACGTGGGCGCTCCAGTGCCGGAGCGCTTCGTTGACGGCTTCTTTGAGCGTCCGGGTCCCGTGCCGGACCGCGACGACCTCGGCGCCCAAAAGCCGCATGCGGAACACATTGAGCGCCTGCCGGGCCATATCTTCTTCGCCCATAAAGATCGTGCACCGCATGCCGAGCAGGGCCGCCGCCGTCGCCGTCGCCACGCCGTGCTGGCCGGCCCCGGTTTCGGCGATGAGGCGCGACTTCCCCATCTCCCGGGCGAGAAGCGCCTGGCCGAGGGCGTTGTTGATCTTGTGGGCGCCGGTGTGCGCGAGGTCTTCCCGCTTGAGGTAGATCGACACCCCGTACGCCTCCGACAGGCGCGCCGCATACGTAAGCGGCGTCGGCCGGCCGACATATTCCTGGAGAAGCGCGGCCAGTTTCGCCTGAAAGCCCGGGCTCGGGACGATCCGCCGGACGGCGTCTTCGAGCTCCTCCAAAGCCGCCATGAGCGTCTCCGGGACGAACCGGCCGCCATACGGGCCAAACCGGCCCTCGGCGTCCGGAAGCGACCGGAGCACCTCCGGCGGGATCGGCCGCACGGGTTTGATCGGCCCGTTTTCCGGCACGGTTCCTTCCGCGTTTTTGGAAAGGTTTTCCTTCACCGATCGGCCTCCGCCGCGTCGGAGGCCTTCACCTCCTTCCAGGGACTCCTCCGGCATCGGGCAGCCGCTTCCACCGTCGGCGGCGAACGGACGACGGGGCCGCTTGCGGCGACCGGCGTCCGGGCGGCCGCCGGCCGATCGGCGGATCCCCCGAAGGCGTTCAGCGGGGCGGGGCCGTTTCTCCCCGGCTTCCCGCGTCCGTCGCCTCGGTCGTCACCGCTTCGGCCGCCGCCACCGCCTCGACGAAACGGCGGATCTTGGCAGCGTCTTTTTGGCCGCCGGTCTCGACGCCGCTTGAGACGTCCACCCCGTCCGGCCGGAAACGCCGGACGAGCGCGCCGACGGTCTCCGGCCGAAGCCCGCCGGCGACCCAGAGGGAAAGCCCGTATGCCCGGGCGAACGCCTGCCACTCGGGAATCATTTCCCAGTCGAACGCGGTCCCGGTCCCGCCGAAGGCGCCGGGGCGCCTGACATCCAGAAGGAGGATGTCAAACGGCGGGCGCCCGCCGCCGAGCCACCGCTCGGCCGCCTCCGGACCGGCCGCCGCGTCCATCGCCTTGATGACGGAAAGCCCCCATGTCCGACGGTAGGCTTCCACCACCTCCGGCGGCTCATCGCCGGAAAACTGGAGCGCCTCCAAGGAGGCGGCCTCGACCGCCGCCCGGACGAGGGCCGGGTCGGGATCGACGAAGACGCCCACCCGCCGCGCCGCGAGGCGGGTCAGATCGAGCCGCCGCACCGCCTCCGGCGTCACCCGTCGCCGGCTTTCGGCGAAGACGAAGCCGGCATACCGGATTCGATCCCCGAGGGCGGCGACGGCCTCGACGGCCGCCTGATCGCGAAGCCCACAGATTTTGATCGCCGTGCCGTTCATCGCGCCGCTCCCCGGCGGGAGGAGCGGTCGGCCGCCGGCCGGTCTTCCGAATCGTCCCCCGTTTCCCGGACGAGCGCCCGGACCGCCCGAACGAGATCCGGCTGGCGCATGAGGTATTCTCCGACGAGGACGGCGTCCACCCCGAGGGCGCCCAGGGCATCGACGTCTTCGGGTCCCCGGATGCCGCTTTCGCTCACGACGAGAACGTCGTTCGGGATCGAGCGGACGAGCCGCTCGGTCACGGCGCGGTCGGTGCGAAACGTCGCCAGATCCCGGTTGTTGATGCCGATGATCCGGGCGCCGGCCGAAAGGGCCACGTCGAGCTCCCGCTCATCGTGCACTTCGACGAGGGCCTCGAGGCCGAGGGCGTGCGCTTCGCCGAGGAGCCGCCCGACCTCCTCCGGCCGCAGGGCGCGGACGATGAGAAGCACCGCATCGGCGCCGAGGAGGCGGGATTCATAAAGCTGCAAAGGATCGAGGATAAAGTCCTTTCGCAGCACGGGCCGTTCGACGATCCGGGAAAAAAGGGGAAGATAGAGCCGATCGCCGAGAAACGACGGCCGGTCCGTCAGGACGCTCACCGCGTCGACCGCCGCCGCCCGGTAGGCGAGGGCGACGTCCACCGGGTCGAATCCTTCCCGAATGACGCCTTTCGAGGGGCTCGCCTTTTTCGCCTCGGCGATGAGGGCGACGCCCCGGCGGCGATTCCGGAGGGCCGCCGCGAGGGAGCGGACCGGAGAAAGCGGGCCCGCCTCCACCGCCCGCACGATCGCCGGGCCGACCGACCGCCGGAGTTCATCGACCTCCAGCCGCTTGTAGCTCACGATCGTCTCAAGCATCCGGCACCGGCACCTCCGCCCGCAGACGATCGAGGTACGCCGCCGCCCGGCCGCTTTCGATCGTCTCCGCCGCCAGACGCACCCCGTCCCGGAGCGACGGCGCCGCTTTGGCGACGTAGAGGGCGGCGCCGGCGTTGGCCAGAAGGAGGGCATAGTCGGCATTCATCGGCCGCCCCGTCGGCCGAAGGAGCCCCTCGACGAGGCGCGCGTTTTCGGCCGCATCGCCGGCGCCGTACGCTCCCGGCGGAAAGAGGGGAAGCCCCAGCGCCTCCGGGGTGAGGTCGTACTCGAGAAGGCGCCCGCCGTCGATCTCGAGCACCCGCGTCGGAGCGCTCACGGAGATTTCATCCAGCCCGTCGGCGGACGAGACGACGAGCGCCCGCTCCGTTCCGCCGGCGAGGAGCGCCCGGGCGATCGCCCCCTGATACCGCCGGTCGGCGACGCCGACGAGCTGGCGCCGGACGCCCGCCGGGTTGACGAGCGGCCCGAGGAGGTTCATCACCGTCGGGATGCCGAGGGCCCGCCGCACCGGCTGCACCCGGGCCAGGGCCGGATGATAGAGCGGCGCAAAGAGAAAGACGAACCCCGTCCGGCGAAGATAGGCCGCTGCCGTCTCCGGCGGAAGCTCCGTCGGAATTCCCAAGGCCCTGAGGACGTCGGCGCTCCCCGCCCGGCCCGAGACGGCCCGGTTGCCATGCTTGACGACTGGCACGCCGGCCGCCGCCGCGACGAGGGCCGCCGCCGTCGACACGTTGTACGTCCGACCGCCGTCGCCGCCGGTGCCGGCGGTGTCGATCGCCCCCGCCGGCGCCGAAATCGACCGGGCCAGGCCCCGGATGCCGGCGGCAAAGCCGGCGATCTCCTCCGCCGTCTCTCCTCGCCCTCTGAGCAGGCCGAAAAAGGCGGCGATGTGGACGTCGTCGACCTCCCCGCCGATGAGGCGCTCCATCGCCGCGCGGGCCTCGTCCTGCGCGAGCGTTTCCCCGGCGGCGAGCTTTCGCAACACATCCTGCATGGTTTCTCACCCCCGGTCGTTGTTCGAGCCTCGGACCTCCGCCGGCGCCCCTTCTACTGCCGGTGTCCTTTTCCCGTTGCGGCGAACGGCTCGGCATGCGCCGTCGACCGGGCGAGCGCCCGAAGGAGCGCCATCGCCTTCCGGCGGGTTTCTTCGAGCTCCCGCTCCGGCACCGACCCGGCGACGATGCCGGCGCCGGCCTGAACCGTAGCGCCGCCGGCGTAAAAGCGGATCGTCCGGATGGCGATGGCCAGATCGAGGTCGCCGTCCGGATGGATCCAGCCGACGCCCCCGGCGTACAGGCCCCGCGGCTCGGGCTCCAGCCGGCGGATCAGCGCGAGCGCCGCCGCACGGGGCGCGCCGCTCACGGTGCCGGCGGGGAAGAGGCGAAAGAGCGCCTCGACCGGCGTCACCTCACGGCGCAGCCGGCCGCTTAAGTGCGAGACGAGATGCATGACGTGGGAGTAGCGCTCCACCGTCCGGTACGCCTCGATCCGGACCGTCTCCGGATCGGCCACGGCCCGAAGGTCGTCCTCCGCCAGCCGGACGAGCATGTCGTGCTCGGCGGCCTCCTTCGCGTCGGCGAGAAGTTCCGCCTCCAGCCGCGCATCTTCCTCCGGCGTTTTCCCCCGGGGACGGGTGCCGGCGATCGGGCGGGTCGAGATCCGCCCGCCCTCGATCCGGACGAGGCTTTCCGGCGAACTCCCGGCGTAGACGTCCCCCCCGAAGCCGCTCAGATCGAGGAGGAAAAGGTAGGGCGACGGATTTTCGGCCCGAAGGTACCGGTAGACGAGAAAGGGATCGAACGTCCCCGCCACCTCATATCGCCGCGAAAGGACCACCTGTTCGACCGCTCCGCGGCGGACCGCCGCGAGCACCGATCCCACCTGCTCGACAAACGCCCCGTCCACGGGCTCGGCGGTCACCGGCATCTCGGGGACCTCCCCCCGATCGCCCTGAAGCGCCGGGAGCGCCGTCTTTCCCAGGCGGGCGACAAACGCCTCCGCCTCCGCCTCCAGCGCCGCCTCCGCCTCGGTCAGCGCCGCCCGCTCCGCCGACCCGAGTTCCGGTGACGAGAGCGGCACGAGGCCCACGTACGCCGCCGTCTTCGTCAGATGGTCGAACACGACGAGCCGACCGGGCAAAAAGACCCGGATGAGCGCGAGCGGATCCGCCGCGGAGGCCCCCTTTGCCCGGGCGTCTTTCGCCCGAGGCGCTCCCTCCGGCCCTTTCTCCGGCGTCGCCGGCCCCCGGATGACAGGCGCCTTGCCGCCGTATGCCAGCTCAAACGAAAAGGCGCCGATCGCCGCCCCGACGAACGGCACGTCCGGTGCCGGTGCACCCGGATGCCGCCGGATCCGGGTCAAAAACGCCTCCAGCGCCGCCTCCGGCGCCTCCGTGAGCCGCTCCTCCGTCCCGGACGAAAGATCGCGAATCCGCGCCGCCCCCGGACCGCCGGCCGATTCGACCGCGTAGGTGAAGGTCAAAAGCGGCCGGTAGGCCAGCACCGAATACCGCCCGACGCGGGCGCCGTGTTCGGCGCTTTCGAGAAGCGTCGGCCGTTCGGCGCGCAGCGCTTCGTAAGCGACGACCGGCGTCCAGGCGTCGGCATACAGCTTGCGCACGAGCGGATAATAGAACAAAAAAAGCCCTCCTCCCGATCGGAGAAGAGCATGGACGTTTTCGGCGAGCGTGCCAGAAGTCCGGCCGGTGCCCAAGCGGTCGTCGAAAGCCCCGTCCCGCCGCTTCCGATCCGGATCACCGGACGGTGCATCCACGCGGCTGAAGGACCGGTCTCGATGCTCCGCCGGAACAAAAACGTCTGCGCACGCGGCGATCTCAGACCGGCGCTCCAGCCGCCCTTCGACGCTCCGCTTCCCCTTGCCCCGAACGGGCCGCTCGACTCCGCTCGGCCATGCTCTTCTCTTCTCAACTCACCTGAACTCCGCTCTGCCCGTCCGCAGGCCAGCGGCTTCGAACGGTCGCGGCACGACCCGGCCGGCGCCGGGAAAGACCGCCGTGGCCCCGAAGCCGCCTTCGATGGTGGCGGACTTGTCGCCATTGTATGAGGAACGCGGCCGTTTTGTCAAGCGTCGGTCGGCTTCGATCGGTCCGACCGGCCCCACCTGGCGCGGGTCGCTCCCCTCCGAGATGCACCAAACCGGAAATAAAGAGCCGTCCGATCGCCTTTCCGCCGGACGGCTGTCTCGCTCCTTAGGCTTTTCCTTCGGGCGCGCCGGAGGTCGCTTTCAAATCGCCGTCTTCCGCCTCTTTCGCTTTCTGGACGCTCTCGACGGCGGCCGCTTCGGCCCGATCGAAGACGGCAGCCGCAGCGTCTTCCAGCGCCGCTTTGAGGTCCTTCCCGGCGCTCAAGCTCGCCTCGACCGCCCGGACAAAGTCGTCCTTCACCGCCGTCCACTCGTCAAGGGCCGAACGGGAAGACCGCCGAAGCCGCGAGGCGAGCGCCTCCGCTTCCCGCCGGATCGTCTCGCCGACCGCCTGGGCGGCATCTCCCACCCGGCCGGCGACCTTTTTTACTTCCTCCCGCATCTCCTCGCCGCGCTTTGGCGTCAGAAAAAGGCACGTCGCGGCGCCGACGAAAGCGCCGATCAGCGCTCCGCCGATCCAGCCTTTGATCGCCTGGTCATCCGCCCGGCACATCGGTCATCCCCTCCCCTGGGACCGTTCTCCCGTCGCCCGGCGCGCCCGAATGCGGCGGATGAGCTCGACGCCGGCCCGGGCCAGCGCCAGCGCCTCCGCCACCTGGCCGGCTCGAGGCGCCGCCTTTTGAAGCAACCAGCTGCTTGCCGTAAGCATCCGCTCCCCGGCGGTGCGCAGGGACGCCGTCGCACCGCCGATTTCCCGCGCCCGGTCGGTCAGTTCCTTAGCCAGCCGCTCCGACTGAACAAGAGGACCTTCAGCCCGCATTGCCAGGCCGTGGACGTCCTCGGCCAGCCGATCGACGCTCCGGCGGACCTCCTCGAGGGTCGCCTGGGCCGTCCGGGAAAGCGCCTCAAGTTCCCGGACGGCCGACCGAAGTTCCGCTTCCGCCGTCCGGAGAAAGCGCTGCACCGCCCACGCGACTGCGATGAAGGCGCCGGCCGCTCCGAACGCCGCCACCAGGGCCGCCATCTCCCATCCCACGGCGCGCCTTTTTGCCCCCTTTCGTCCCCGCAGGGTCGCCCGCATGCCGCACCCGCCTGCGGTCGTCGCCGTCACCCCGGCCGGTCCTTGCCGAAACGGGCGGGCCTAGCCCCAGCTTACCGCCGGGGCCAAAGCCTGTCAACCGTCCCCGCCGGCGCCGCTTTTTCCGGCGCCCACCCCCACCGGCGCCCCCTTCGCCGGAGCCTGCTCCGCCGGCGCCCACCCCCGCCGGGATGCGGCCGCATCCGTACCCCGAACGCCGGCCGAACCCTCGTCGCCGTCTTCGCTCAGGCCAAAAACCGAGGCGAACGTCGGGGACGACGCCCGAAGCTGCGGCGGAAAGCGAACGCAAAAGCCGCGGGAAAGCGCGAAAGGACGCCCGACGCGATCGGCGAAAACGGACGCGAAAACCGGCGCCCAGGGCGACGGAGCGAACACCTCAAAAAGCCTCCGCGAGGTTCGCGGAGGCTTTTGACGGAGACGGCGTATTTAAGCTTCGCCCTTCGGCCGGTCTTCCACCGGGACGTACAGCCGCCCGCCGCTTTTCCGGAACGCCTCGGCCATCGCCCGCATCCCGGCCTGAACCGCCTCCGGCGCCATCGCCGCCGGGGAGGCGTCGGCCTGTGCTCCGACGGCCGCGACCCGATCCCGGAGCGTGTGCGAGATGGCCATGCTGCAGTACTTCGGCCCGCACATCGAGCAGAAGTGGGCGACTTTCGCCCCTTCGGCGGGGAGCGTCTCGTCGTGGTACGCTTCGGCCGTCTTCGGGTCGAGCGACAGGTTGAACTGATCCCGCCAGCGGAACTGAAACCGGGCCCGGGACAGGGCGTCATCCCGCTCCTTCGCCCGGGCGATGCCCTTGGCAAGGTCGGCCGCGTGCGCGGCGATCTTGTACGCGATGAGCCCCTGTTTGACGTCGTCTTTGTTCGGAAGCCCCAGGTGCTCCTTCGGCGTCACGTAACAGAGCATCGCCGTCCCGTAAGCGCCGACGACTGCGGCACCGATCGCCGACGTGATGTGGTCGTAGCCGGGGGCGATGTCGGTGACGAGCGGGCCGAGGGTGTAAAACGGCGCCTCGTGGCAGAGCTCGATCTCTTTGTCGACGTTTTCCTTCAGGAGATGAAGGGGGATGTGTCCCGGCCCTTCGATCATCACCTGCACGTCGTACGCCCAGGCGATCTTCGTCAGCTCCCCGAGCGTCTCGAGCTCGGCAAACTGCGCCCGGTCGTTGGCGTCGGCGATGGAACCGGGCCGGAGGCCGTCGCCTAAGGAGATGGCGACGTCGTAGCGGCGAAGGATGTCGCAGATCTCCTCGAAGTGGGTGTAGAGAAAGTTTTCTTCGTGGTGGGCGAGCATCCAGGCGGCGATGATCGATCCGCCCCGCGAGACGATGCCCGTCACCCGATCGACCGTAAGCGGCAGATACGAAAGCCGGACGCCGGCGTGGATCGTCATGTAGTCGACGCCCTGTTCCGCCTGCTCAATGATCGTCTCCCGGAACGCCTCCCACGAGAGGTCTTCCGGTTTTCCGCCCACTTTCTCCAGCGCCTCGTAGATCGGCACCGTGCCGACCGGCACCGGTGAATTCCGGAGGATCGCCTCCCGCGTCTCGTAGATCCGCTTTCCGGTCGAAAGGTCCATCACCGTATCGGCGCCCCAGAGGATCGCCCACGTCATCTTCTCGACTTCTTCTTCCAGCGAGGACCAGACGGCGGAGTTCCCGATGTTGGCGTTCACCTTCGTGTGAAAGTTCCGGCCGATGATCATCGGCTCGCTTTCCGGGTGGTTGACGTTTGCCGGGATGATCGCCCGGCCGCGGGCGACTTCCTGGCGGACGAACTCCGGATCGACGCCCTCCCGGAGGGCGACGAACTCCATCTCCGGCGTGATGATCCCCCGCCGGGCGTACGCCATCTGCGTCACCGCCCGATCGCCTTTGGCCCGGAAGACCGTTCGGCCCCGGTGGCCGGTCACCGTCTCCACATCGCCCCGCTCGAGGATCCACGGCCTACGAAGAGGTGGAAGCCCGGCCTGAAGGTCGATCCGGGCGTCCGGGTCCGTGTACGGCCCGCTCGTATCGTAGACGCGAACCGCCACCGGCTTCCCGTCCGGCCCTCGCTCTTCGGTCAGGATCTCCCGCATCGGCACCCGGAGGTCCGGCCGCGACCCCTGAAGGTACACCTTACGGCTGTTCGGAAAGTACCCTCGGTAACCCCTTGCTTCGGCGGCGATCCGCTCAAACGCCGTCGTCATCGTCCCCCTCCTCTTCCGGCGCCAGGGCCGGGAGGTCCGGCCTCCGTCCGTCCGGCCCCATCGGGCACGAAAAAGGCCGCCTCCCCGGAGGCGGCCCTGTGCCTTCAGTCGTTCGGACGACCGTCCGAGACGGTTCGGATCGGACGGTCGTCCGATTCGATCCTGCCGTCGATCGTCGCGGCGCCTGGCCTTCCTCCGCTGGTATGATCCAGGTCAGGTTCGGCGGTCGGAAGCGGATCGGCTTCCCTCTCAGCCCGGCTCCCCGGACTCCCGCGCTGGCGCCTTGGGCGTGGTCAGCCTCACTTTACCAGAGGCCGAAAATCCCGTCAAGTTCCGTCGTTGTGTTGACCATAAATGGCTAGAACAAGAAATGATCCCCGTGTGCAACGCCCAGAAGCATCATGAGATCATTCCCGTGTGCTGACTGGGTGAGCCGTGTCCCCATTGCGGGAAACCGTCGTAAATCTAGCTGATGGGGGTCGTAGAGATCCTATCAGTCAGGAAGCAAAGGTCACCAACCACCGATTAGCGATCGGGTCGAGCGATCATGGGCAATTTGTCCGGAAACCCGACAATCTTTTGGTTAAGAAGTTGCCCTGTTTCGGCATCGAACACGAACGTGACCTCCGCATCTCGGATGAGACCCAAACGAAAATCATTGAATTCCGGCATCTTTGCCTTGAGGACCCACACTTGACGATCTGGCCCAACGAAATGCGAGGTCCCCGTCTTCTCAGCCCTTTCATAGGCCCTCCACGTCGTGAGTTCCGCGGACACCTGGCCCTCCGGCGGTCCCTTGATCGTTTCTATGATCTTCTCTTTTGGAATTATCCCGGACGAAGCAAGAGGAGCGTTGTCCGGAAAGACAGGAGCAGGATTTTCGACATCGGCTTTCGGATCAACGCTTTGAGGCCGGGGCACGCCCGTTGCCTTCCCTGAGGCACTCACACCCAACATGACAGCGAAAATAAAGTGGGCCAGCATGAACCTCATTCTCATTTTCATAGTCACCTCACCTCATTTTTAAGGATGATCGTATTTAGCCTTTGAATCGTTTATCGTTCCGTCAGGATTCTTTTCAAATTCAATTCCGGGGATTCCCACGGGGAGGTTAGCGCTTGCTCGGCCCCATGCCTTTCGGCTTCGGCCTCATCGCAGCGCCATCGGGGCTTACGTCTCGGCCCGCCCCGGCTGCGTTCCGCCGAAAGGCGTTACCGCACCGGGCGGCGGCCCTCGAACGGCGGCTTACGCCGCCTCGGCCAGGCCGCTAATCGCGAGGCTGATATTCCAGGCGCCGACGGCATCCGCGTGTCCGCGGTAGCCGCACTTCCGGCACCGGAACCGGATGCCGTTTCGGTTCTCTTTTGCGCAGTGCCCGCACCGCGGACACGTCCGGCTGGTGTCCTTCGGGTTCACCCATTCGACGCGGATACCGGCGAGGCGTGCTTTGTAGGCGATGAATTGCTGAAGCCGGTAGAAAGACCAGGAATGAAGCGATCGCCCGAAGTCTCGCTTCCGGGTGTTCCGCCGGCGAAGGGCGTGATACCGGCGGCGAACGGAGGCCGCCTGATCGCCGGGGAAAAAGAGCGTCTCCCCGCCCGCGTTCACGACCGCGAGATAACGAAGACCCATGTCGATGCCGGCGATTTTCCCGGACTCAGTCCCAGCCGTCTTCTCCTCGACGGGCAGCGTGACCGAAAGGGCGAGGAACCACCGCCCGCGCTTTTCGTACAGCTTCGCCGCTCCCTGCCTCACGTCCCGGCCGAGGCGTTCAAGGAGGGCGGCCTGCTTACGGGTTACCGCGAGCGGCACCCGAACCCGGCCGGTTTGCATTGGAAACGAAGCCGTCCAGAAGTCCCCGACTTTTTTCAAGCGCAGGTTCTGGTTGTTGAACGACGGCCAGAGGACCCGGAACGTTTTAACGTCCCGATGCGCCGCCACGTCCCGAAGCGCCTGGTTGATCACGGCCGACGGAAGGTTGCCGGCGAGGTACGCCCGCGCCGTCCGGCTGGTGAGTCCCTTTGGCCTCCCGGCGGCGACGAGATTGTTGGCGAAGGCCGTCGTGTGTTCCACGAGTTCCCGATACCGCCGGATCTTCGCCTGCGTCGGGCGATGGAGCCGGAGGCGAAGGGTGATGGTTTGCAATCAGCCCCCTCCTTTCTGTCTTTGTTCTTCAATGTACCGGCGGATGGTTTCGGCGGAAACATGGCCGGCTGTGGCCATGAAGTAGGATGGCGCCCACAGGGTGCCGCGCCCGGTTCACTTCTGGAGATGGGGAAACTCCAGAAGCAGCTTACGGGCGCTTACGCCCTTGAACACCTTCACGACATCGGCCGGACGGATCGTCGGCGGCACGGAAGCAAAGAGGTGAACGTGGTCCGGCATCACCTCCATGGCGATGATCTCCCAACCGCGTTCTTTCGCCGTTTCCTGCAGGATTTCCTTGAGACGATCGGCCATGGGACCTTCAAGGACTGTTCGCCTGTATTTCGGAATCCAGACCATGTGGTACAGCATGAGATATCTGGAGTGTCTTCCGGACCTTATCTCCACCATGCACGTATTCTACCATGTGTATCAAGAATGTACAACCGGCTTCATCCCCGGCATGAATTCCGGGGCTTTCGCCGGCGGGTTCTGTAACACCGCCGCCGGATGCGAAGGGGACTCCTCTTCCCACTGATTCAAGGAGAGGGACGCAAAGCGAAGGACAAGGATTTTGTTGAGGAATTGGTAAGGATAAGAGGGATCAGGCGTCGAATGAATTCCAGGGGAGACCTCACCCTTGTTCGGTCTCTTTGGCCGCTGGATTTCGGTGTTAGGTGAGGTCTCCTTAACTTTACTCGCCCCCTTTGCGAAGGCCCTCATCCCGAACGAAAAAGGGCGTGCTTCCGCCCGTTTGCGCCGCCGGGACGTCCCGCGGCGGAAAAAGGGCGAAATTTTTCCTTATTTTTTTGGTCATCCTGGAAATATGTGTGATATGATGGACGTGAATCCCCATCAAAGGAGGCGTCCCGATGTATCGCCACATCCTCGTCGCCTACGACGGTTCGGAGCACGCCGAACGGGCGCTCAAGACCGGCCTCGCGCTCGCCAAGCTTCTGCCGGAGGCGCGCCTCGTGGCCGTCCACGTCGTTCGCTTCGATCACTTCGAAGAGGGCGTCTTCGCGCAGATGACCGGGATGATCTCCGGCGCCGAGTACCGGGAGATGATGCTGAAGCGGGGCGAAGCCGTCCTCGCCAAAGCCAAGGAACAGGCGGACCGGGAAGGCGTCTCGCTTTCGGTCGAGCTGCTTCAGGGAGACCCGGCGCGGGCCATCGCCGACTACGTCGAGGCGAAAGGGGTCGACCTCGTCATCCTCGGCCGCCGGGGCTTAAACGCCCTGCAGGAGCTCTTCCTCGGGAGCGTCAGCCACCGCGTGCTGCAGACGGTGAAGGCGAACGTCCTCATCGCCCGCTAACCGGATGGTTGGACCCGCGCAAAAAAAGGCCCCGCCCGATGGGCGGGGCTTTGTTTGTAAGGTCAAGCGTCTTCCAGCACGGCCAAGAGATCGCCCGCTTCGACCGGATCGCCTTCTTTGACCAGCACCTCGGCGACGACCCCGTCCCGGGGCGCCTGCACGGTGAGCTCCATCTTCATCGCCTCGGTGACGAGAAGCGGCGTCCCCCGCTCGATCCGTTCGCCGGGTCGGACGAACACCTTGAGCACCTTGCCGGGCATCGAAGCGCCGATGTGCCGCGGATCCTTCGGGTCCGCCTTCGGGTGGGCGTGCTCGGCTTTGGCGATCGAGCGGTCGAAGATGTCGAGGGCCCGCATCTGGCCGTTCAGCTCGAAAAAGAGGGTTCGGCGGCCGTTTTCGTCCGGGTCGCTCACCGAAAGGAGGCGGATGTAGAGCGTCTTCCCCCGTTCGATCTCGACCGTCGTCGACTCGCCGGGCCGAAGGCCGTAGAAGAACGTCGGCGTGTCGAGGACCGACACGTCGCCGTACCGCTCGACGTGCTCGGCGTACTCGAGGAACACCTTCGGGTAGAGGACGTACGACAGCACCTCTTCGAAGGCGGGCGGGCGGCCGAGCTTTTCTTCGAGCTCCCGGGCGATCGCCTCGAAGTCGGCCGGCGGAAGCACCGCCCCGGGGCGATCCCGAAGCGGTTCTTTGCCTTTGAGCACCAGCTTCTGCAGCCGTTCCGGAAACCCGCCCGGCGGCTGACCCATGTAGCCCATGAAGTAGTCGACGACCGACGCCGGGAAGTCGAGCGCTTCGCCCCGCTCGAAGAGCGTCTTTTCGTCGAGGTTGTTCTGCACCATGAACAGGGCAAAGTCGCCGACCATCTTCGACGACGGCGTCACCTTGACGATGTCGCCGAGGAGGCGGTTGACGAGGGCGTACGCTTCTTTGACCTCGGGCCAGCGGTCGCCGAGGCCGACGGAGGCCGCCTGCTGCTTTAAGTTCGTGTACTGTCCGCCGGGCATCTGATACTTGTAGATCTCCGCCGCCGGCGCTTTCATGTCGCTTTCAAACGGCGCGTAGTACGTTCGGACGACCTCCCAGTAATCGGAGAGGCGGTCGAGCCGCTCGACGTCGATCCCCGGGTCGCGGTCGGTTCCCTTTAAGGCGGCGACGAGGCTGTTTAAGCTCGGCTGGGAAGTAAGACCGGACATGGCGGCGATGGCGCCGTCGACAATGTCCACGCCGGCTTCCACCGCCTTGAGGAGCATCGAGAGGCCGTTTCCGCTCGTGTCGTGGGTGTGAAGGTGGATCGGGAGCGACACTTCCTGTTTGAGCTGCCGGATGAGCTCGTAGGCGGCGTACGGCTTCAAAAGCCCGGCCATGTCCTTGATCGCGAGGATGTGGGCGCCGGCGGCCTCGATCTTCTTCGCCAGATCGAGGTAGTAGCGCATCGTGTACTTTTTCTCCGCCGGGTCGAGGACGTCGCCGGTGTAACAGATGGCGACCTCTGCCACCTTGCCGGTCTCGAGGACGGCCTCGATCGCCACCCGCATGCCGTCGAACCAGTTCAGGCTGTCGAAGATGCGGAAGACGTCGATCCCCTGCCGGGCCGCCTCGTGGATGAACGCCCGGACGACGTTGTCCGGGTAGTTCGTGTAGCCGACGGCGTTCGCGCCCCGGAGGAGCATCTGGAAGAGGAGATTCGGGATCATCTCCCTGAGCCGCCGGAGGCGCTCCCACGGGCTCTCCTTCAAAAAGCGCATCGCCGTATCGAACGTCGCGCCGCCCCACATCTCGAGGGAGAAAAGCTCCGGCGCAAAATGCGCCGTCGCCTCCGCGATGCCGAGGAGATCGTGCGTCCGGACGCGGGTGGCGAGCAGCGACTGGTGGGCGTCGCGAAACGTCGTGTCCGTAAGGAGCACCCGCCGCTCCTTGAGCACCCATTCGGCAAGCCCTTTGGGGCCGAGGGTGTCGAGGAGGACCTTCGTCGACGGGACGGGCCCCTCGCCGCGAAGCTGCCGTCGGACGGCCTCCCGCATCTCCGGCGTGGGCCTGAGGCGCGGCGGCTTCTTGAGCGCCGGCTTCTCCGGCGCGAGGCGGTCGTTGACCGTCACCTCGCCGATGAAACGGAGGAGCTTCGTGCCGCGGTCTTTTCTCCGGGGCATGTTGAGAAGGTCCGGCCGCCGCTCGATGTAGTGGGTGTCGACCGTCCCTTCCCGGAACTCCCGGTCGGCGATGACGTTTTCCAAAAACGGGATGTTCGTCTTCACGCCCCGGATGCGGAACTCCCGAAGGACCCGGAGCATCTTGTCCGCCGCGAGGTCAAACGTGGGGGCATACGTCGACGCCTTGACCAGGAGGGAATCGTAATACGGCGTGATGACGGCGCCGGTGTAGCCGTTTCCGCCGTCGAGCCGAACGCCGAAGCCCCCCGGCGAACGGTAGGCGAGGATGCGGCCGGTGTCCGGCAGGAAATTGTTCTCCGGATCTTCGGTCGTGATGCGACACTGGATGGCATAGCCCCGGGGACGAATCTCTTCCTGCGGCGGGATGCCGACCTCCGGATCGGTGAGGGCGTAGCCTTCCGCCAGGCGGATCTGCGCCTGAACGATGTCGATGTCGGTGACGAGTTCGGTGATCGTGTGCTCGACCTGGATGCGGGGGTTCACTTCGATGAAATAGTGGCGCCCCTCGGCGTCGACGAGAAATTCGACCGTGCCGGCGTTTTCGTACCCGACCGACCGCATGAGGCGGACGGCGTCGTCGGCGATCCGGGCCCGAAGCTCCGGCGAAAGCCCCCGCGCCGGCGCGACCTCGATGATCTTTTGATGCCGCCGCTGGATCGAGCAGTCCCGCTCGAAGAGGTGGACGATGTTTCCGTAGCGGTCGCCCAGGATCTGCACCTCGATGTGCCGCGGCCGCTCGATGAGCTTTTCGACGTACACCCGGCCGTCGCCGAAAGCGGCCTGGGCTTCGGAACGGGCCCGCTCAAAGGCGTCCTTGAGCTCGGCGGCGCTCCGGACGACGCGCATGCCCCGGCCGCCGCCGCCGGCCGCCGCCTTGATGATGATGGGAAAGCCATGCTCCCGGGCAAACGCTTCGACCGCCTCGCGTTCCGCCACCGGCGCTTCCGTCCCGGGAACGACCGGAAGCCCCGCCGCCGCCGCCCGCCGACGGGCCTCCACCTTGTCGCCGAACATCTCGAGGTGCTCCGGCCGGGGGCCGATGAAGGCGATGCCTTCTTCGGCGAGGCGCCGGGCAAAGGCGGCGTTTTCCGCGAGAAAACCGTAGCCGGGGTGGACGGCGTCGACGCCGTGGCGCTTGGCGATGTCGATGATGCCTTCGATGTCGAGGTATGCTTCGATCGGCGCCTTCCCTTCGCCGACGAGGTAGCCTTCGTCCGCCTTATAGCGGTGGAGGGACGCGATGTCCTGCTCGGAATAAATCGCCACCGTGCGGATCTTAAGCTCGGCGCAGGCCCGAAAGACGCGGATGGCGATCTCGCCCCGGTTGGCCACCAGCACCTTCTGAAAGCGACGGATCTCTCTCGGCATCGGCGGACGGACCCTCCTCACCGCATGCGCTCCTCACGAGCGTCGCGATTATCGGCATTGTACGACACGGACCGTCGGCGATCAACCGCCCCGACCGCGGAAGGGACCGACGTGTCTACCCGTGCGGCCAGAGCGGGGCGACCGACGCCGGGACAAGACGTCGGCCTCCGGCTTCTTTCAGCGGCCCTCCGACGGGAGGTACCCCCGGACGACGACGATCGGCGTGCCGGCGTCGGCGCTTCCGGCGACGAGGTCGGCCAGCGTGGCGACGAGGCTCGAGAGGTTGCGCGGCGTCGTCCCGACCTCGTCGGCCCCGGCGCTCCGGGCTCCCGAGAGGCGCGAGGCAATCTCCTCCCGGCTGAGCCCCTGCTGATAAAGCGTATCGACGTGCATCTTGAGCTTGAGCCCCGTCCGCAGCCGGACCGTCCGGAGCCCCTCGCTCTGGCCGATCGCCGGATACGGGTCGGCGAGCTCGTAGATCCCGGTGTCCGGATCCTTGTAGGCGCCGTCGCCGAAAATGAGCACCTCGACGTCCTTTCGGCTCCGCTCCCGGATCGCCCGCCGGATCGCCTCCGCCGTCGCGTCGGCATCTTCCGGAAGCAGCTTCAGGCGGCACTCGTCGTAGTTCGAGACGTTCGAACCGATGACGCCCCACGGCGGCGGCCCGATCTCGTCGAGCGTCACGACCGGCACCCGGGCGCCGAACGAAAGAAAGAGCTCCCGGCTCGCTTCCCGGCCGTGGACCTCGCCGAGGATGACGCCGTCGAGGTAGCCCCGGTCGTACACCTTGAGCGGGTTTTCGGCGAAGAACACTTCCGCCTGAGCGCCGCCGGCGAGAATCGTCTCCCGGTACAGGCGCCGGTAGTCGACGCCGGTGATCGGGTGCCGGAAGGCGCCCTCGCCGACTTCCGCTTCGGCGATCGCCTCCGGGTCCCGCATGTCCTCCTCGACGTCGCCGTAGGGGTAAAAGCCGACAACCGCCGGCTCGGCACCGCCCGTCGCGGCATCGTACAGCGTCACCGTCCGCCGGGCGAGATCGACCGTCGCCGCGTACGCCCGGGTCGCCTCCGGCATGTCCGCCTTCAGGGCGGCGGCCTGCCGGACGGCCTTTTCCACCTCAGAAAACGTCACCTCGAGGGGGGCCACCGCCCCGCCGGGGTCCCGGACGGTGACGTCGGCGATCCCCCGACCCATGATCTTCCGCATGGCGAGGATCTGAAAGCCGTGCTGCTGCAGCACGAGGGCGGCGACGACTTCCCGGATGAGGATGTTGAGGTGGGGCGTGTTTCCCCGGGCTTCCAACAGACTTTTGTACACCTTTTTCAACCGGAGGCGCGTCCGGGCAAACTCCGGATCGATCACCTGGTTCCCGACCTCGTCGTACGGCAGAGAAAACTGCACGACGACGGTGCCCCCGCGGGTCGCCATCGCCGCCGCCCGGAGGACGAGGGCAAAGCGGTTCCGGCTGGCGATCGGGGAGACGACGGCGAGGCGGGCGCCCGGCTTGAGGTCGAGCTTGGCCCGGATGTCGTCGGCGAGCTCCCGGCAGCTCATGTAGCGGTTCTGAGAGCGAGCGACGACCGCCTCCGTGACGCAGACGATATCGCCGTCCTCGATCCAGTCGCCGACGGCATCGGCGACGATGGCGGCGATGTCGTCGTTCGGAAGAATAAGACCCGTCCGCACACCAAAAGCCGCCACCGGCACCGATGGCGGTAGGGCGAGGGGGCGGGCAGGCGCAGGCTCAGACGGTGTTCGGCTCATGGTCGACCCCCTCTTGCGCCTTTCGCGCTTTCACACGGTACCACTATAACGCGCCGGAGGAACCGTTGCAACCGCCCCGGCAAACGTCCTCCCCCCGGACGAGGCAAGCGATGAACCGGAACTCATCGGGCGCCTGAACGCTCCCGGCGCCGACAGATGCCGCCCTTTCTTCGACCGCCGACACCGGCGACGGCCCCGGGCACCGGAGCCGCCCGCCCGTTTCCGGGCGCCCGCGGCAGACGAACCGGTGGTAGCGCTCCCGGAAGAGGCGCCCGACGGCCCCATCCGGCGTCAGCGGGCCGTCGACGGCGACGATTCGGACGGGGAAGCGGCGGATCGCCTCGGCATGAAGCGTTCGCCGGAGCCAAAAAGCGGCCATCGTGAGCGGAAGCGCCCGCCACGCCTGCCCGCTTTCCCAGACGGCATAGGCGACGACGGTCCAGAAGGACGCCGTCGCCACCGCCCAACCGGCCTGCCGGAGGCCGATCAGCGCAAAAAGGAGCGCACCGCCGCCGAGGAGGGTGAGGGCGTACGACCCGACGAGCGACCGCCGGTACGGAACGAGGCGGCTCAAGCCGGCCTGAAGGAGCCGCCCGCCGTCCAGCGGAAAAAAGGGCAGCAAATTGACGCTCAAAAGCGCCCCGTTCCCCGCCTGCCACGCCTGAAGCGTTCCGGGGGGGAACCCGCCCGCGCTTTCGCCGGCCGCCCGCTCCAAAACGGCCCCGGCGACGAGAAGGGCCGCGTTCATGAGCGGGCCGGCGGCGGCGACGATCGCCTCCACCCGCGCCGTAAGAAGCGGCGGCGGTTCGGCGATCAAGGCGCCGCCGAACGGCAGGAGCACGATCCGCTCCACCCGGTAGCCGCACGCTTCGGCGGCGACGGCGTGGGCGAGTTCGTGGGCGAGGACGAGGGCAAAGAGGAGCAACAGTTCGCCGATCCGGCCGGCGAGAAGCCCGGCGGCGATGAGGGGCCAGAAGAGCGGGTGGACGCTAACGCGGATCAAACCGGATCACATCCGTCGGCGAAAGCGCCCGGCCGTCCCGCTCCAGCGCCAGATAAAGCGAACGCTCCCGCACCCGGCCGAGGACGTCATCCGGGTAGACCCAGTTCCCCGGCCGGACCCGAAGCTCTCCCAGATGGCCGTAGACGCTCACCGTCCCGTCGGGATGGAGGATCGAAAGCCGGATCCCCAGGGCCGCGTCGTCCGCCGCCTGAAGGACCCACCCTTCCGCAACGGGGTGCACCGCCGCCTGCGCTTCCGTCTCGATGAGGATCCCGGCGCCGGAGGCGCTCGAGACAAAGACCGCCCCGTCCAAGGGCGAGCGAAAGGCGACCGGTGCGGGCCGCTCGACCGGCGCCAGGGCCGGAAAGAGCGTCCGGAGCACGCCATCCGCCGTGAGGCGCCCGACGAGGGCGTAAAGCCGGTCCCGGCCCGCCTCCGCCGCCCGGACGGCGGCCGGCGGCAACCAGGTCGGCGGCCCGGGGACGATCGCCTCCCCCCGGCCGGCCGTCCCCGGGCTTCCGCCCAGGCGCCACGCACCGGCGAGAAAGACGGCGAAGGCGGCGAGAGCAAACCATCGGACAAACGTGCGCGGCATCGTCTTCCCCCTCGTCCCATCCGCGGCTACCGCCACTATAGTCCGTCGGAGGGGCGAATATGCCGCGCCGCTCGTGCCCCGCACCGCCGCCGCATCACCGCCTGCGCCGGCGCCGGTCCGCCGCTCAATCACCGCCGGTCCCGATCCCGGCTGCCTATGCCGCCCGGGCGCTCCGCCAGCCGAACGACACCACCAGCCCCAGGGCGATCAGGTTGGTCGTCAGCGAACTGCCCCCGTAACTGATAAACGGCAACGTGATGCCCGTGATCGGCGTGAGCTTCACCGTCATGCCGATGTTTTCAAAAATCTGGAACGTCCACATGCCGACGAGCCCGGCGACCGTCGCCCGCTCGAACGTCGTCCGGACCTGCATTCCGATCTGAACGAGCCGATACAGGAGGAAGAAATACAGAAGCAGCACCGTTGCCGCTCCGAGAAAGCCGAACCGCTCGCCGATCACCGCAAAGATAAAATCCGTCTGCGCCTCCGGGACGAGCCGGAGTTCCGTAAGCAGCGTTCCGCCCGAGCCGGCCTTGCCGAACATCTGGCCGGAGCCGATCGCCTGAAGCGACATATACACCTGATACTGGCTCGGATCGGCCGGATTCGGCGGATCGGCCAGAACGGCGGTGATCCGCCGCCACTGGTATTCCTTGATCAGCTTGAAAAACACCGCCGGCCAGAACCGATAGAGCGCCGCGAGGAGCGCGATGCCGAGCCCGTAGAGCCCGAGCACGCCCGCCGCATGCCTCAACCGTCCGGCGACGGCGAGCATCGCCACGAGGACCACGGCCAGGACGACGGCATCGCCCAGGTCCGGCTCGATGAGGATGAGGAAGGCCGGCGCCGCCACCAGGGCAAAAAACGGCCACAGCTCCCCAAAGCGCTCCGGCGGCCGCTCCGCCTCTTCCCGCTCCTGGAACCATCGGGCGGCCATGAGTATCGTCGCCACTTTCGCCATTTCCGCCGGCTGAAATTTGAAGGCGCCGAACTGAAACCAGCTTCGCGCCCCGTTCGTCTCCTGGCCGAAGAAGAGGACGAGCACGAGGAGGACGAGCGAGAGACCGTAAAGGATTGGTGCAATATTTTGCACTAGCCGGGCGTCGGCCGCCTGCACGGCAGCAAACAGGAAAAATCCGACCGCGTACCAGAGAAGCTGTTTGACCGGCTCCCCGTACAGCGGATTGGCCCCCTGGATGCTCAGGTAGCTCAAGGCGGCAAAGGCAGCGATGAGACCGACGATCGACCAGTCGAAGAAGCGAAGCCACCCGAACGCCGCATCCCGCCTAAGACGCTCCTCCATCTGGATTCCGCCTCACAGACCGAACAGGCGCCGGACCTTCGCCAGCATCCCTGCCCGATCGTCCAGTTTCATAAGCGGAACGTGTTCCCCCAAAATCCGGCGGGCGATGTTCCGGTAGGCCGTCGCCGCCGGCGTTCGGCCGTCGATGACGACCGGCGTCCCTTCGTTCGTCATCTTGATCACCGCCTCGTCGTCCGGCACGACGCCGAGTAGATCGATGCCGAGGATCTGCACGATCTCCTCGATGCTCACCTGCTCGCCGCTCCGGACCATGTGCGGCCGAAGACGGTTGATGATGAGCTTCGGTCCGTACAGCCCCCGTTTTTCCAAAAGCCCGATCACCCGGTCGGCGTCCCGGATCGCCGACACCTCCGGCGTCGTGACGACGATCGCCTGCCGGGCGCCGGCGACGGCGTTGTGAAACCCCTGTTCGATCCCCGCCGGAGAATCGAGAAAGACGTAGTCAAACCGCCCCTGAAGCGCTTCGACGATCCGGACCAGGGCTTCCGCCTTCAGAGCCGTCTTGTCCTTCACCTGCGCCGCCGGCAGGAGCACCAGCCGGTCCTCGAACCGCTTGTCCCGCACCAGCGCCTGCTCCAGCCGGGCCGATCCCTCGGCGACGTCGACGAGGTCGTAGACGATGCGGTTTTCCAGTCCGAGGACGAGATCGAGGTTTCTGAGCCCGATGTCCGTGTCGATGAGGACGACCGACTTCCCGAGCATCGCCAGGGCCGTCCCGATGTTGGCGACGGTCGTCGTCTTGCCGACGCCGCCTTTTCCCGACGTGACGACGATGACTTCTCCCATGCCGTCCGCTCCTTTTCCGCCGTATCGCCCGCGGTCGCTCCCGGCCCCCGGACGTTCGCCGAAACGGCCCCCGCCCCGGCGGCCGGGCCGGAAGTCGCCCGCCGTGACGCCCCATGCACCGGCAACTGAGACGGATCCCGGCCCCCGGGGCGGGCGTCCGCTTTTGCCGAAAGCCCGTCGCGGGGCGGCGCCCGTCCGACGCATCCAACCGATCCCGGCCGCCGGGCCGTCGCTTCCATCCGTCGCCTCCGGCCGACGTCCAAGCCAACGCCGGCCGCCGGGCGAAAGCCCACCCCGCCGCGGCCCGGCCTACACCGGCGCCCCGAGGTCGAGCGTTCGGAGGGCGCCGATCGGGTAAAACCGGAGCGCCTCGCCTTCCAGGCGGACGAAGGCGCCGCGGCCGTAGTGCTCCGGCGGCACCGCTTCGGCGTGCACGCCGCCGATGGAAAGGTGCGTCGCCCGAAAGTCATGGGCGACGATCAGCCGGCTCCGGCCGCCGCACCCGGCGTGGGCGACGCCGGCCAGCTGACCGAACACGAAGATGTTGCCGCCGGCCCGGACGACGCCGCCGGGGTTGACGTCGCCGAGGATGAGGATGTCCCCCTCGCTCTCCACCAGCTCGCCGGAGCGGATGATCCCGACCTCCGTCCGCATCCGCGCCCGGCGGAGCATCTGTTCCACCTCGTCCTTCCGGTACACGTCCCGGACGACCTCCCGGACGACCAGGGCCGGACGGCTCCGGAACGCCTCCAGGATCGCCGCGAGCACCTCTTCCGGGACGAACCGAGTGCCGAAGTGAAGGATGACCGGCGTCGGACCCCCGCGCTCCGCCAGGCGGTCGATCCCTTCGGTGAGGCGCTCCTCCAGGGCGACGAGAAGCTCCTCCACCGACGCGTTTGGATCGAAATAGAAGACGAGCCCGTCGCGGGTTCCTTTGATGTGCAGTCGCGGTGCACGCGCCGCCAACGATCGACCCCTCGCTTTCCCCTATCCCATTCGCCTTCCGGCGGCCGTTTTCCTGCTTCGGCGCCCCATCCGGCACCCATGAGCGCCCGGCGCCTCGGCGCCCTCCCGCCGGCCGACGCCGGAAGGCGCACTTTTTCGTTTCGGCGCCGCCGGAAAGCCCCTCGGCCGCCGCGCCGGACGGGCTACTCCTTTGCCCGATCGCGGTCCGCCGCTTTGGTCACCGGTTCAAGCGGCGCCGGCGGCTCCGCCCCGAAGTAGGCGTCGACGATCCGCCGGGCGATCGGCGCCGCCGTGTTGCCGCTTAAGGAATAGACCCCCGGGACGATGACCGCAAAGGCGATCTCCGGCCGGTCCGCCGGAGCGAAGCCGATCGCCAGCGTATCGTACTTATAGCGCACCCGATTCGTGCCGGGGACCGTGACCTGCACCCGCTGCGCGGTCCCGGTCTTCAGCGCCACCGGCACCGGCGCGCCGGCGAACGCCGCCGCCGCCGTCCCGCCCGGTTGCGTCACCCGGCGCATCCCTTCCCGGACGTACGCGATCCAGCGGGGGTCGACGTCGACGCGGTTTAAGACCTCCCCTTCGATCGGATAGCGAACCGGGCCGGGCCCTTTGGAGTTTTCCACCGGCTCGTTGATCGAGCGGACGACGTGGAGCCGCATCCGGGTGCCGCCGTTGGCGAGGGTGGCGGCGTATTGGGCGATCTCGAGGGGCGTGTAGAAGTCGTACTGGCCGATCATCATGTCGGCGATCCGACCGACTTCCGTCCCGCCGCCCGGAAGAAACGTCCCTTCCCCCGGCAGGTCGATCCCCGTCGGAGTGCCGAGGCCGAACGGTTCGGCAAATCTCCGGACGGTCTCGATCGCGGGTTTGACCCCGCCGACCCGGCGGTAGAGGCGCATGCCGATCTCGTACATGTAGGTGTTGACCGACTCCTGAATCGCCTTCAGGCCGTCGGTGGGACCGTGGCCGCCGGGTTTGTAGTCGTGTTTGACGGTCGTCCCGATGCGATACGTCCCGGTCGACATGATTTTTTCATTCGGGCCGACGAGCCCTTTCTGCAAGCCGAAGAGGACCGTGAGGGGCTTAAAGGTCGAACCGGGCGGATACTTGCCGTCGAGAAGCGGATTAAAAAATCCCCGCTCAACTTCCTTATAGCACTCCGGTCGATCGAGGTTGTTCCAGCAGTTCAGGTCATACCCCGGCGCCTTCGCCATCGCCAGCACATCGCCGTTCCACGGATCGACGACGACGGCAAGGGCCTCTTTGACCGGATCGCGTTTCTGGTCCGGGATCGTGGCGTTGATCCGGCCGATCTCCTCGGCGAGAATCGTCTCGACCGTCCTTTGAAACCGGGCGTCGATCGTCAGCACGACGTTGTCGGCCGCCGCCGGCTCCCGCTCCACGGTCAGCGTCTGCTCCCGCGTCAGCGCATTCGACCGGACGATCGCCGTTCCCGGAACGCCCCGAAGGACCGACTCGTACGCCGCCTCGACGCCGACCTCGCCGATGGGGTCCTCCGGCTTATACCCGAGCGAAAGCAGCTCATCGTAGCGCTCTTTCGACGACGTCGAGCGAACCGGCCGCGTGTAGCCGATCACATACGGCGCGAGATCGCCGTAGACGTACACCCGCCGGGCCGCCGTCTCGATCCGGACGCCGGGATACTCCCCGATTTCCTCTTCCAGGCGGAAGACGACCTCCGGCGGAAGGTCGACCGGAATCGTCCGGGGAACGTAGCGAGGATCGGAAAGCGGCGCCTCCTTCAGCTCCCACTCCTCCGGCCGAAACGGCGTCCCCTCCCGGAGGCGCTGAATCGCCGCCCGGGCTTTTTCTTCATCGCCGGTTTTCGCCTCATAGCGCCAGCCGACGTCGAGCGCCCGGAGGATGTCGACTCGATTGTTGTAGACGGGGTTTTTGTCCCGGGGAAGCGATTTTAAGACCGCTTCGAGCTTTGCCGTCAGCGCCACGACGTCCTCCCGGCTCAGTCCCTCGTCGAGAAACGTCAGGCGAAAGACCGTCTCGTTCTTCGCGAGCGGCAGACCGTTCCGGTCGTAGATCCACCCTCGGGACCCCGAAACGGACACCCGCTTGTCGCTGATGTGCTCGGCCGCCCGGGCGTACAGCGGGCCGTCGACGAGCATGAGCTCCGTCAGGCGCAAAAGAAGCAGCATAAACAGGAAAAAGACGGCGAGAAACAGCACGTTGAACTTCCGGACGACGTCGTTCATCCTTAAGTCCCCTCCTCGCCGCCGTCGGGCCCACCGCCGGCCGCTTCCCAGCGCCGCGCCGGCCCGTACCCGAGGGCCACCACCGCCGCCGTCAGCCAGAACTCCCAGAGCGCCTGATGAAAGAAAAGCGTATCCCAACTCGCTTCGGTCCAGCGGAAGAGGCGAAAGAGACCGAAAAAATAGACATCATACAGCACCGCCCCGACGGCGCCGATCCCCGACAGGGTAAAGGCGTTCCGGTATACGGCCCGCCGCGCCTCGCCCGCCACTCCCCCCCATGCGGCATAAAAGAGCGCGTTCGGACCGAACGCCCGGCCAAAGGCGACGTCGATGACGGCCCCGCCAAGGGCCCCGGCCGCGGCCCCCGCTCTGGAGCCGCGGAAGGCGGCGTACAGCGTGAGGGCGGCGAGAAAAAAGCGCGGCTGAACCGGGTACGCGGCAAGGATCGAGCCCGGGACGACGATCGACGGAATGGCAAGGTCGGCGACGATGGCGAGAAAAAAAACGAACGCCGTCGCTCCCCCTTTCACCGCCCGGCGCCCCCTTCCGCCGATCGGCCGCCCCCGGTCTCGACCGCCCGATCGAGCCGCCGGGCGATGAGGACCCAGTCCAGATGATACAGATCCGCCGCCGGTTTGACGTACGCCGTTCGGGTGAGCATGTCGGCCGCCGGCACGACCCGTTCGACCCGGCCGATGAGGAGCCCTTTCGGCAGCACGCCGCCCAGCCCCGACGTGACGACGGTGCTCCCCAGCGGGACGTCGACGTCGAGGGGGATCTTGCTCATCGCAAGAAGGCCCCGCTCGGCGTCGTAGCCGTCGATGACGCCGTAAGCGGGGGTCGGACCGACCGTCATCGCCGCGATGTTGAGCGCCCCCTCGAGGTCGGTGATCAGGCGGACGTCGCTCGTGAAGGCGCCGACCCGTTCCACCACGCCGACGAGGGCGCCGCCGGAGGCGAGCACCGCCTCCTTCGGCCGGACGCCGTCCGTCTCGCCGCGACCGACGACGAGCGACCGCATCCACGTCTCTTCTTCCCGGCCGATGACCTCCGCCGCCAGCAGCGCATAATCCCGGCTCGTCGACTTCAGGTCGAGAAGCGCCCGAAGCCGTTCGTTTTCCGCCTTGAGGAGATCGTAGTCCGCTTTCAGCCGGGCATAGGAGACGAGCGACCGCTTGAGCGCGGCATTTTCCGCATAGGTGTCCTTCAGATCGGCCAGGCGCTTCGCCCAGCCCTTCACCCACCCGGCCGGCGCCGAAAGCGCCCAGGCGCCGAAGCCCGCAACGTCTTTGATCATCCGCTCCGGAAGCGAAAGGGCGCCGCGGGGCACCGGCGTAAAAGCGAGGGACGCCGCCAGGAGGGCGGCGGCGAAAAAAAAGACGATCAGCAGGCGGCCCAAGCGCGGCACACGCATGCCCTCCCGCTTCAGCCGGAGAAAGACCGCTTCCCCGCCTTTTTCGGCTCAAAAAAATGCTTCCGGTACAGGTCGAGGTTTTCAAGCGCCCGCCCGGTCCCGATGACGACCGACTCCAGCGGGTTTTCCGCGACAAAGACCGGGAGCCCGGTCTCTTCCGACAACCGCTGATCGAGCTCCCGAAGGAGCGCTCCGCCGCCGGTGAGGACGATCCCCCGGTCCATGATGTCCGCCGCGAGCTCCGGCGGGCTCTGTTCCAGGGTCGTCTTCACCGCATCGACAATCGTCGCCACGACTTCCGCCAGGGCTTCGGCAATTTCGGACGCCGTCACCTCGATCGTCTTCGGCAACCCCGTGATGAGATCCCGTCCCCGGATGCTCATCGTCGCCTCCTTCCGCGGCGGCCGGGCGGCGCCGATTTCCAGTTTCAGATCTTCCGCCGTCCGCTCGCCGATGAGGAGGTTGTGACGCCGTTTGATGTGCTGGATGATCGCCTCGTCCATCTCGTCGCCGGCGGTCCGGACCGAACGGCTCGTCACGATGCCGCCGAGCGAAATGATCGCCACCTCCGTCGTCCCGCCGCCGATATCGACGACCATGCTCCCCGTCGGCTCCCACACCGGAAGGTTCGCCCCGATCGCCGCCGCAAACGGCTCTTCGATCGTCCACGCCTCCCGGGCACCCGCCTCCCGGGCCGCCTCCTCCACCGCCCGCTTTTCGACCGGCGTCACCCCGTACGGGACGCAGACCATGACGTTCGGCCGCCGGCTGATGAGCCCCTTGGTCCGCTGGGCCTTCTGGATAAAATAGCGAAGCATCATCTGCGTCGTTTCAAAATCGGCGATGACGCCGCCTTTCATCGGCCGCTTGACGACGATGTTGGACGGGGTGCGGCCGACCATCTGCTTCGCCTCGTTGCCGACGGCCTCGATCGTCCCCGTCTTCGTGTTGACGGCGACGATCGACGGCTCCTTGACGACGATCCCTTTTCCCTTAACGTAGACGAGGGTGTTGGCCGTCCCGAGGTCGATCGCCATGTCCCGGGCGATGGCAAACAGCATCAGCGTTCATCCTTCCTTCCAGGCTCAAGCTCGCCTTCCGGGTTCTCACCCGCTCGGACGCCGCACGGCGCCGGAACCGGCGCCGCACGGCGTCCGGTCGCGCCTCGATTCCGGTCGCGCCGGACGAAAAGGCGATCAGAAACGCTCCGCCTCCACCGGCCAGCCGTCTTCCCGGAGGCTCCGAAAGACGCCGTCGCCGATGATGATGTGGTCGAGCACCTCGATGCCGAGGAGGCGTCCGGCCTGCACGAGGCGTCCCGTGACGCGGACGTCTTCCGCGCTCGGCGTCGGATCCCCGCTCGGATGGTTATGGGCGAGAATGATGCTGTGGGCGCTCCGCCGGATCGCCTCCCGGAACACCTCCCGCGGGTGCACGAGGGAAGCGTCCAGCGTGCCGATGAAGATCGTTTTATCGCCGATCAGTTCGTATTTGGCATTCAGGAACAGGACGACGAAATGCTCCTGGGCGAGATACCGGAGCCGGTCCATGAGCAGGCGGGCGGCGTCGGCGGCGGAACGGACGACGTAGGGCCGCGGGAGCTCCCGGGCGAGGCGACGCCCCAGCTCGAAGGCCGCAAGAAGCTGCACGGCCTTTGTCGTCCCGACACCGCGGATCGCGGCGAGTTCTTCGATGCCCATTCCAAGAAGCTCCCGAAGGCCGCCGGCGGCGGCGAGCACCCGTTCCGCGAGCCGGAGGGCGCTTTCGCCCCGGACGCCGGTGCGCAGCATGATCGCCACGAGCTCCACATCCGAAAGCGCCTCCGCCCCGTACCGGAGAAGCCGCTCCCGCGGGCGCGCCTCCTCCGGCACCTCCCGCATGCGAAGCCCCTCGCCCGCCACCGCCTCACCGCCCTTCCGGCCGATGTTCCAAAATCCCGTTGCGGCGGTCCCGCCGGTGACCGGCGACCCGACGGATGGACGCCGAAGCGCCTCCGCCGAACCGGCCGCGGTCAGCCGTTCTGAGGCGACGCCCCCCCGACCTCGGCCACCGACCGAACCGTCCAGTAGTCGGCGAGGTCGATTCCGAGCCGCCGGACGAGCCCCCGGAGCGCAAAAAGCGGCAACCCGACGACGTTCGTGTAGTCCCCGTCGATCCGCTCGACGAAGAGCGCCGCCCGGCCCTGCACCGCGTAGGCGCCGGATTTGTCCATCGGTTCGCCGGTCGCGACGTACGTCCGGATGACGTCCTCCGAAAGCGGCACCATCGTCACCCGGGCCACCTCCGCCGCCGTCTCGACCCGCCCGCCCAGGGCCGCATAGAGCCCCGTCACGACCCGGTGCGTCCGGCCCGAGAGCGCCCGCAGCATCTCCGCCGCTTCTTTGCCGTCCCGCGGTTTGCCGAACAGGCGATCCTCGAGCGCGACGATCGTGTCGAAGGCGAGGACGAGGGCGTCGGGGCGCTGCCGGCGGGCCGCCTCCCCTTTGAGCCGGGCCAGGCGGACGGCGGCCGCCTCCGCTTCCTCGCCCGGCAAAAAGGCTTCGTCGACGTCGGCCGGAAGCACGTCAAAGGGCACGCCGACCATGGCGAGAAGCGCCGACCGCCGGGGAGAACCGGAGGCGAGGACGACCGGCGGAAGGCCGGACGATCGCACCGTCATCGGGACACCCCCGTTTCGCAGGGCAATCAGGTTTATTATATCGAAATCCGTCGTCCCAAGACAAACGGCGGCGGGTCTTCGGCCAACCCACCGCCCCCTGAGGCGTCCTGGACGCCGCCGTTTCTTTCGCTTTTTTCGCCGAAGAGTTGGCCGAAGATCCCCGCCGATCTTCTCCGGCCGGATCAGCGGGCCCGGAGGTGATCGTAAAGCGACCGGAGCGCCTGAAAATACCGGAGGCGCGCCTCCTCGTTGGCGAGGAGGTAGGCGTCGCTCGGCGCCTTCAGATACTCCACGAGGCCCATCACCGCCGCATTCAACGCCTGGGTCATCGCCTCCACGTCGGCCGAAGCCGGCGCCGGGAGATGCGCCTTGAGCCGGCTTCCTTCGTCGAGGAAACGGCCGTGCGTCTCCCGAAACGCCTGCCACGCCGGATCGCCGATTTCGACCGGCGTGCTTAAGCCTTCGGCGGTCCAGCGGCCGCTTAAGTCGAACAGGTACAGGCCGTGCGTAAGAAACGACCCGATCAGCTTCCGGACGTCCCCGGGGACGGCTTCGGACATTGCCCCGCCGGTTAAGTCGTACGGTCGGACGTAGACGTCGACGCCCTTTCCGGCATAATAGGCGGCCAGCTTCATCGCGTCGTCTTCCCGGTAGGCGACGCCGAAAAACACCCGCAGGGGATCCCCATCGACGACCGCCGCCGGAATCGACCGGGTTTTGGCCGTCTCGATGAGCGGCGCCGCCCCGGCCCGATCGCGGAAGACGCCGCCCTGAACCGCATAAAAAACGAGCTTCGGCAAAAAGCCGTCCGCCGCCTCCGCGCCGGGAAGCCCGCTCCGCTCCGGTCGCTCGACGGAGCGGACGTCCGACGAAGCCTCGGGCCCGGTCGACGGCGAGCGGGCGACCGGGCCGCCGTCCCCGAAGACGAACCAGAGCAGGGCGTACCCGAAGAGCCCCCCGAGGACGAGGGCCGAGACGAGGGACAAAACGACGCCGGCCGCCCCCCGAAGGCGGGCGCGGGGCCGGCGGGCCGGCCGAAAGGGGACGAACGTCCCGCGTCGGACGGGACCCGCCGGTCCTTCCATCGTCCACCGATCCCGTCGGACGAAGCGATCGCCCCGGGCCTCCGGGCCGTCCGGGTCCGGCCCCGGCGCTCTATCCCGCGCTCCCCCGGCGCTCCGGAACGCCGATCCGCCGGCCGTCGGTACAGCCGACGTCGCTTTCATCCGGACCGGATCGTCCCCCGCCGCCATCGACCGGTCGGTCGCCCGTTCCTCCGGGGCGATTCCGCCCTGGCGGGGCCCATCCGGGCGCGCCGGACCGGCCGCCCCGCCGCCGAACCACTTGGCGTAAACCTGCGTCTTAAAGGGCACGCCGGACCGATCCGGACGGCCGTCGCCCGACCCGCCGCCGGAGCGCGCCTCACCGCCGGCCGGCGCCGCCTTCCCGGGGGCCCGCGGCGCCTTGTCGGCTCCGGCCGTCCTCGCCCCGGCCGGCGGCGGGCCGTAGGCCGCCTCGCCGGCCGCTCCGGCGCCTTCCGACCGGCCGCTTTCCGCTCTGCCTTCCCGTGCCGGTTCCACCGGCCGCTCCACCCCGACCGTCCCCGGCCGGTCGGGCGTCGGGCGGTCCGCTTCTTTCCCCTTCCGGCGGGTCGGGGCTTGTCCGTCCGATTTGCTCCCGATCCAAAGACGCGGCTTCGTCATCCGCCTTCCCCCTGTTCCGGACATCGTTGCTTTACCGTATGTCCGGCGTCGGGAGAATATGCCGTGCCCGCCGATTTTTGCTCGCGCTCGTCGCGCCCGGCTTATACTTCGTCGACGCCGGCCGGGGCGAGATACGGCCTGAGGTGCGCCGGGTCCACCGCCCCGGCCTCGATCAGCTTCCGGGCCGCCCGTTCGAACGTCTGCATCCCGTACGCCGTCCCGGTCTGCATCAGGCTCGGGATCTGGTGCGTTTTTTGCTGACGGATGAGATTGGCCACCGCCGGCGTGTTGATGAGGACTTCCACGAGGGCCACCCGCCCGCCACCCCGCCTCGGCAAAAGGCGCTGGGCGACGACGGCCCGGAGCGTCGCCGAAAGCTGCTGCCGGACCTGGTTCTGCTGCGCCGCCGGGAAGACGGCGATGATCCGGTCGATCGTCTGGGCGGCGTTTTTCGTGTGCAGCGTCGAAAGGACGAAGTGCCCCGTCTCGGCGGCGGTGAGCGCCGTCGCGATCGTCTCGAGGTCCCGCATCTCGCCGACGAGGATGACGTCCGGATCCTGTCGGAGCGCCGCCCGGAGCGCCGCCGCAAAGCTTGTCGCGTCCCGCCCGATCTCCCGCTGACGAATGAGGGAGCGGTGGTTTTCGAAGACGTATTCGATCGGATCTTCCAGCGTGATGATGTGCCGCGCCGCCTCGCGGTTGATCGTCTCGATGATCGCCGCCAGCGTCGTCGACTTGCCGCTCCCCGTCGGCCCCGTGACGAGGACGAGGCCGTCCTCAAGCCGGGCGAGCGAACGGACCGCCTCCGGGAGGCCGAGCTCCTCGACGGTCGGCACCCGATCCGGGATGATGCGGGCGGCGAGGGCCGGCGCCCCCCTTTGTTTAAAAATATTCAGCCGAAAGGTCGCCACGCCTTCGATCCCGTAAGGCGCGTCGATCGAACCTTCCGTCCGCAACCGGGCAAGCCCGCTTGAGTCAAGCGCTTCTTCGATGAAGGCCCAAAGCTCCGCCGCCGTCAGGGGAGGCTCCGGAAGGACGAGAAGCGCCCCGTCCAGGCGGATCGCCGGCGGCTCCCCCGCGGCGAGATGGACGTCCGAGGCCTTCTGCCGGGCGCCGAGGGAAAGATAGCCCGAAACCCGGTTTTCCGTCGGCGGCCGGGGCCCCCTGCCGGACTCCCGCCGAATGTCATCCGTCTCCCGTCGAAATGCCGCCATGGCCCGCCTCTTCTTTCCGAGCTCCTTTCTTCCAATTTCGGCGATCAACGCTCCATCTTCGCCGGCCACCGCCGTTCGTCGGCCGGTTTTCTCCTCGCGCCCTTTCTAGCGCCCTTCTTCAGGCGGCCGTTCCCGGTCGGAAGCGAGCCGAACGTAAAACCGCCACCCCTCGCCGACGGCGCCGAAGAGATCGACCGGATGCCCGTCCGCATCGGTGACCTCCGCCCGGCCGTCCCGGACGAGCCGGAAGAGCGCGGGATCGTACGCCATCAGCGCGTGGCGCACCTGGGCGTCGTGGCTGACGACGATCGGGACGTCGTTGACGAACACCGTCACCGCCTTAAAGCGCATGACCATCCCCCGGCTTTTCGACACCCGCCTCCGGCGCGCTGGTATAATAGGGTGGAGGAAGGATGAAGGAGGTGGGCGGAATGAACATTCAGCGGCTGGACGCCGAGCTTTTCTGCCCCCGGTGTCGTCGGGAAACGACCCACGCCCTCGAATACGCCGGCGACATCCTCCTTCGCGTCACGTGCACGGAATGCGGCGCCACGCTGAGAAAACCGGTCGACCCGACGTGGCTCCTTTCCCGCGATCTCCTCGAACGCCTCCGGAGCAAACCGAAGCGCCTGCAGGCGGAATGGCAATCGACCGGAGCGCTTCGCTTTGCCCTTACCGTTCCCGTCCGGATGACGACCAAACCGTTCCGCCTGTATCGGGAAATCAAAAAAAACCTCGCCCGCCTTTCCGGGGCGGATCGCCGCTGACCGGCGGAGGCGCGGATTCAAGCGACGCCCTCGACCGAATCCGGACCGGCGGAAAGTCCCCTTTTGAAGATCCGACGGCGTCCTCCGCCCGGTCACGCCCCTTCCGCCGACCTCCCCTCCGGATGCGCGCCGCGGAGCGGCGGGCTTTACGGCTGGCGGGGAAGCGCGCCTTCCGGATCGTCAGACGCTTCCGCTCCCCGTTCGGCCGCCTCTTTCTGCTCCAGCCGGGCCCGCAGGGCGCCGAGCTCTTCTTGGAGGGCGTCTCGCTCCGCTTCGAGCGAAGCGAGCGCCTTTCGCGCCTCCCGGAGATCCCGCTCGAGGACGTACTGCCGGATGATGCCGTACAGGCCGACGAGGACGCCGCCGAAAAGCGCCGAAAGCAAGATGACGAGAACGAGCGACGTCTGAACCGTCCCGAACCCGTAGCGGATCGTCACCGGTTCGACGTTAAGAAGCGCAAAAACAGCCACGAGCACCGCAAAGACGAGCAGCGCGAACAACAGCCACTGCGTTTTCAACGCCGCCTCTCCTCTCCGGCCGAAATCGCTGCCCTTCGCCGGTGAAACTCGATGCTGCGCGGCCTCCGTCACGGCGGCGAGACCGCCGATCGCAGGCGGGCCGCCAAGCCTTTTTCCAGCTCCACTCGGAGGAAAATCCCGTCGGGACGGGCTTCCTCGGCGAGGACCCAGCCCTCTCGGTGGGCCCATGCCACCCACTGCGCCCGGTCATACGGCACCAGGGCTTCGACGACCTCCCGTCGGCCGGAGAGGGCCGCCTGAATCGCCGCTTCGAGGGCGTCCAGATTCCATCCCCGGGCGGCGGAGACGGTCACGCCGTCCCAGAGATCGGCCGGCAGAACCTCCGGCATCCCGTCGGGATACCGCCGGTCGATTTTGTTGTAGACGGTGAGAATCGGCCGCGCCGCCGCCCCGATCTCCTCGAGGACGCGGCGGACGACGGCCATCTGCATCTCCTTGCGCGGATGCGACGCATCGACGACGTGCAGAATGAGATCGGCTTCCGCCACCTCTTCCAGCGTCGAACGGAACGCCGCCACGAGGGAGGGGGGAAGCTTTCGGACGAAGCCGACGGTATCGACGAGGAGGTACGGCTCGCCGGCCTTCGGCTCGACCCGGCGGGCGATCGCATCGAGCGTGGCAAACGGCCGATCCTCCGCCAGAACGTCCGAGCCGGCGAGCGCCCGGTGAAGCGTCGACTTGCCGGCGTTGGTGTATCCGGTGAGCGCGACGACGGGGACGGCGCTTCGTTCCCGCCGGCCGCGAAGGCGCGCCCGATGGGCCCGCACGTCCGCCAGGGCCCGCCTGAGCGCCGCCATCCGGTCCCGGATGCGCCGCCGGTCGACCTCCAGCTTCGTTTCGCCGGGACCGCGGGTGCCGATGCCGCCGGCGAGGCGGGAAAGCTCGACGCCGCGGCCGGTGACCCGCGGGAGGAGATGCTCGAGCTGCGCCAGCTCGACCTGAAGCTTCGCTTCCCGGGACCGGGCCCGCTGGGCAAAAAGGTCCAGGATGACGCCCGTCCGATCGAGGACGAGGACGTCCAGGAGCCGCTCGAGGTTCCGCTGCTGCATCGGCGTGAGGGGATCGTCGAACACGACGACGTCGAAGGCGCCCTCCCGCGCCCGGGCGGCCAGCGCTTCGACCTTCCCGGCGCCCAGGTACGTCGCCGGATCCGGCCGCGCCCGGCGAACCACTTCCCGTCCGACGACGACCAGGCCCGCCGTCTCGACGAGCCGCGCGAGCTCCTCCAGCGATTCTTCCGGCGTCCCTTCCTCCGCACCCCGGCCGCCGGCGCTCCCCCGCCCGCGGGGGCGGCCGATCGCCAGCGCAACGAGATGCGCCCGCCGGCCGGCTTCCCCGCTCCGCCGCTCCTGATGCGCTTCCGGTTCCTGCCCGTCCATCGATGCCCGCCGGTCTTTCGCGTCCTGCCTGTCCACCGATTCCTGCCTGTCCACGGACGCCTCTCCGTTTCTGGACCGCTTGCGTGTTCATCTTGGGCGTTCATCCTGAATTATAGCATACGGAAAAAGGCAGTCGCCGAACCAGCCGAATCAGGCGTTCCGTCGGATCCGGCGTCCGACACTCGGCCACGAGCCGAGACGATCGGGCGCGCACCGACGCTCGGCGACCAGGACGCGCACCGACGCTTTGCGGCCGGGGCGCATCGACGCTTTACGACCGGGGCGCATCGACGCTCGGCGACCAGGACGCGGATCGACGTTCAGCGGCCGGCCCGAAACGCCCTCTCGACGAGCGGCACCGTCACGAAGCTTTCCACCGCCGCGGCCACGATGAGGAGGCTCACGATCGCGATGATCGTCGGCCAAAACGCCCCGGCGATCGCCCGCCACCCGGCCGAGAATCGGTCGTCCCGGCGCCCGACCACCCTCCCGACGAGGGAACGGAGGACCGCCCCGCCGATGACGAGGCCGTAAGCGGCGGCCAGAATCATCGCCGGCAGCTCAAAGAGACCGTGGGGCAGGATGCCGTAGACGAACATCGCCGCCGGCGAAAAGCCCTGCTCCGCCGTCTTCGCGAGGAGAAAGCCGATGAGGGCGCCGTTTAGGACCGCCGACCAGAGCGGAAGAAGGCCGAAGACGACGCCCCCGGCGATCGCGAAGACCGCCGCCAGAAGATTGGACAGAAGAATACGAATGAACAATTCCGACCCCGACGGAAGAACGCCGTCCCCCGCGCCGATCTTCGCGAACACCTGCGCCACCGCCGGCCCGAGCACCCCTTCCAGCGACTCGGCATAAACGTACGCTCCGATTCCCGACCCCAGCATCAACGCCGCCGTAAGCCGGAGCACGCGCCACCGCGCGGCCCAGAACCGCCACCCGCTTCGCATCGGCATTCCTCCTCGCGGTCCGATTCTTTGTTGATTGAGAAAAGCGCCCGACCCGCCGCCGGAAGACCGTCGCCCGCCTCACGGCGCTCCCTCGGCCGACGGTCGGCATCCGGCCGGCAGGTTCATCGGCGCCGGAGGTTTCGCATATGCCGGCCGGAACGGGAGAACCTAAACCGCATCCCGAAAGGAGGAGGCCGACGGGACCATGCCCGCGCACGAACGGTTGATCCAGGCCTTCTTCCGAACCGTCGATGCCGCCGAGCGGGCCTTAGGCCGCCTGCGCGTCCTCGGACCGCTCGAGGTCGACATCCGACGGCTCAACCCGTTTCCCCACGACGGCGCCGTCGCCCGACCGGCCAATCTCCTCTCCGGCCGCATCCCGAGCCTCTCCCACCTCACGCTCGGCACCGATCACCCGCGGCCCGATTTTGCCGTTTTGGAGGCGGCCGATCCGTCGGCCAGCGGCCTCGCCGACGGGGACCCGTCGGCCGGTGGCGAAGACGTCGTGCTCATCGCCCTCGTCCCGCCCGAGCACGCCGAAGCGGCCGAGGCGATCGTCCGCGACGCCGGCGGCCGCCTGTAGGGGCGGAAGAGCGGCCGCCTGTAGCCGACGGATCGTCGGTACCGGATCGCCGGCGTCGTGTCAGTCGAAGCCGTCCCGAATGCTCCGACGATCGTTTCATGACGGACCGGACTTTTGGCCGGCGTTCCTCTTTTTTTGCTACAATGGGAGCGGAGAAACGGAACCGGGGAGGGAGAAACCATGGCCGGACGGCTCGCCTACCTGATCACCACCGGACCGGACAACGAGGCCAAAGCGCTTTCCGCCCTTCGGGTCGCCTCTCGAACCTTTTTCGCCCGGGAAGCGCTCGGCCTCGAGACGGTGGAAATTTTCTTCTTTGTGGACGGCCTTAAGTGGCTCGCCGGCCTTCAGGACGAAGACGAAGCGCACCGGCTCCTGAAGGAGCTCCTTCAGGCCGGCGCCGTCGTCGCCGCTTGCGGTCAGCAGGCCGAGCGCTTCGGCGTCGCCGACCGGGTCCGGGACCTCGGCCTCGCCCTTGATCTCGCGCGAGACACGTTTGCCCGCTATGCCCGGGACGGCTACACGGTGATCACCCTCTGATCGAAAGGGGGCGAACCGGCCGTCCGGCGCTTTCTCGGGCGCAATTCGCCGCCGGCTCGCCGCAGGCCCCGCGCTTCACGCCGGCGCCACCGGCTCAAGCGTCCGGCGCAGATCGGCCTCGATCGCCGCCCAGAAGGCGGGATCGGTGGCGTACCGATCGCCCACCTCCCGGTAGACGGCCCGCTTGACGGTCTCGTGCGCCGGATCGTCCGGCGGTGGAATCCGGCGCCGCACGGCGTCGAGATACGCCTGCACCTCCGGCGGCCGGGGCCCCCAGACCGCCCGCTCCTGAAACGCCGCATCGACAAAGACGAATTTCGGAATGGCCCGGGCGCCGCCCGTCAGATAGCGGTCCATGAGCGCCGGATGGTCATCCCGGATGTAAAACCGCGCTTCCATCGCCGCCTCCCGGGCGATGTGGCAAAACACCGGCACGGCCATCATCGCATCGCCGCACCAATCCGCCGTGAGGATGAGCGCCCGCCAGCCGTGCCCCCGGAAACGGCGCCAGAACGCCCGGGCCGCCTCAGGAAGCGCGTAGCGGGCTTCGATGCTTTGCAGCCGCTCCCGGTTGACCGTCATGCCGTCGACATACGCCGCGAAAGATTGCCCTCGATCCCACCAGGAACGAAGCGCCTCCGCCGCTTCAGCCATCGCCGACCCTCCCCCGACCGGGACGATCGTCCCGGCCGTTTTTTTGCCCGTGCCGCCCGGGCCGTCTTCCCGTTCCGCCTTACCATCGCCGTCCCGGGACCCGGCCGCCCGGGCCCCGATCCGTCGAGCCTGCCTTTTCCTTTCTGCATCAGACGCCGAACTTCCGTCGGGGCCCGGCACCGGACGTCGGCCGTTCCGACCGGAGCCCCGCCTCAGGGGCCCGATGCTACGGTCGCGGCCCCGGCTCCGGCGGCGCCGGCGGCGATCCCTCCGGCGCCCCGTTCCCGCCGCGGGCGCTCCCCGGGACGAAGTGCCCCTGAAGCTGCTCCTGAAACGCCCGAAGCCGCGCTGCCACCCGGCCGTGGACCGATTCGGGCGGATATGCCCCGTCCGGCCCCCGGACGCCGGCCGGAAGGCCGGTGAAAAGTTCCAGCGCCTCGTCGACCGTCTCGACGGCGTAGAGGTGAAACCGCCCCTCCTCGATCGCCTGCACGACGTCCTCCCGAAGCATGAGGTGCCGGACGTTCGCCGCCGGAATGACGACGCCTTGCGTGCCGGTGAGGCCTTTTTCCCGGCAAACGTCAAAAAAGCCTTCGATCTTCTCGTTCACGCCGCCGATCGCCTGCACCGTCCCCTTCTGGTTCACCGCCCCGGTGACGGCGAGATCCTGCCGAAGGGGCACCTCGCCGATCGCCGAAAGGAGCGAAAGAAGCTCCGCCAGCGAGGCGCTGTCGCCCTCGACCCCTTCGTAACTCTGCTCGAAGACGAGGTGCGCCGCCAGCGGAAACGGCGCCTCCCGGGCGTACTGCCCGCGAAGGTACCCGCTCAGGATGAGGACGCCCTTCGTGTGGATGCGGCCGCCCAGGCGGGCCTCCCGCTCGATGTCGACGATCCCCTCGCGGCCCGCGGCGACCGACGCCGTCACCCGCTTCACCAGGCCGAAGGCCATCTCGCCCGCCTGCACGACGGCAAGAGCGTTCACCTGGCCGATCGCCGTCCCGGCGACGTCGACCAGAAGGACGCCGCCGGCGTAAAGCTCCAGCATCCGCTCCTTCAAAAGCTCCGCCCGGCGCCTCCTGGCCTCGAGCGCCGCGACGACGTGTCGGTCGGCGATGTAACCGGCCCCCTCCTTCCGGGCGTAGTGGTCCGCCTCTCGGACGACGTCGGCGATCTCCGCAAACCGCGTCGACAGCTTCTCCTGATCTTCCGCCAGGCGGGCGCCGTATTCGACGAGCTTGGCCATCGCCGACGCTTCGAGGTGCAAAAGCCCCTCTTTTTCCGCCAGCGTCCGGAAAAACGACCCGTACCGCCGCTCCCCCTCCGGCGTCCGGGGCATCGTCGTGGCAAATTCCGCCTTGACCTTAAACAGCTCCCGGACGTCCGGATCGTAGTGGTAGAGGAGATAGTAGCTCACCGGGTCGCCGATCAAGATCACCTTGAGGTCGAGGGGGATCGGCTCCGGCCGGAGCGCCCGGGTGATGAGGGCGCCGTAAGCGTCGCCGACGTCCTCGATCACGAGGCGCATCGCCCGAAGCGCCCGTTTGAGCCCGTCCCAGGCAAACGGCGCCCGGAGCACTTCCGGCACCGGCACGATCAAAAACCCGCCGTTCGCCCGAAGGAGCGACCCCGCCCGAAGCAGCGTAAAGTCCGTGACGAGGGCGCCGAAAAGCGCCTCCCGCTCGATGCGGCCGATGAGATTCGGAAACGTCGGGTGCCGCTCGACGACGACCGGCGCCCCGACTTCACCGCTTCGGTCGACGAGGACGTTCACCGCGTACCGCCGCCGGGGGTCGTCCCGGACGCCGCTCCGGCCGCCGGCGCCGGGAGCGTTTTTCCCGCCGAGAAAGAGCGCAAGGTTGTCGAGCACGTCCGCCTTGGCCGCCTCGAGGTACCGGAGCACCTCCGGATGCGCCTGAAAGGCCTCGGCGACCGGCGCCAGCCACACGTCGAGCACGGTCGCCGCGTGCCGGCGGTCGAGGTCCTTAAGCGCCTCCTGCGCCCGCCGCTCGATGTGGCGAAATTCCCGCATCGCCTGGCCGACCCGCGCCTCAAGCGCCTGCCGCCGGGCCCGGATCGCCCGCTGCTCCTCTTCCGGCAGGCGGGCGAACTCTTCGTCCCGAAGGGGCCGTCCGTCCCGCACCGGGACGAGGAAGACCCCCTGCGGGATCATCTCCACATAAAAGCCCTGCCCCTCCGCCTCCCGGGTGAGCGCCTGCATGAGCTCCCGCCGTTCTGCCTCGAACCGCTCGATGACCCGCTGCCGTTCGGCCTGATACGCCTCGTGCTCGAACGCCCGGGGAAGCTCCCGTTCCAGCGTCTCGACGAACTCCTCCATGAGCCGCTTGAGCTCCCGCCCCCGACCGGCCGGAAGAAAGAGCGCCGTCGGCGACGACGGATCGCGAAAATGGTGGACATAGCAGACGTCCGGCGGCGTCGGCCGCGTCCGGGCGATCCGTTCGAGAAACGTCTGCACCGCCGTCGTCCGGCCCGTCCCCGGCTGCCCGACGACGAAGATGTTGAACCCTTCCGCCTTCACCTCCAGCCCGAAGGCGAGCGCCTCCACCGCCCGCTCCTGTCCGAGAATGCCCTCGAGCGGCTCCAGCGCATCGCTTCCCACATGGCCGAACGTCGCCGCATCCGCCCGCGCCCGGGCCTCCCGGGCTGTGATCCGCCGCGCCATCCTCTCCCTCCTGCCGCCTCTCTGTTCTGCCCGGGCCTGAACCACCCGGGCTCCGCGTCTCAGGCACCGCCACCGGCACCGGTTCAGTCGTCAGGCCGGATCGATGCTTTCATTTTATCGGACAAACGCGACGAGGACAAAGGCGCGGCATCGCCGGAGCGTTCCCCGCCCCCTTGGCGGGATGCGCTCGACGATCAATGGATCAAGAAAACGGCCACGCGTCGAACGTGGCCGTTACGGACGATGCCGCTTCCATTGTCGACGACCCGGGCTGCCCCGGGGAGGGGAGATCCTCTCAGACAAACTCCGCCACGAGCGCCTCGAAATCTTCCCGAGACGGCTTGAGCGGCTGCCTGACGAGCGGTTCCTTCCGGAAGCCGGGGATCCGGTCTTCGTAGGCGACCGAGTCCGGATCCTGGTAGATGATCCCGGTGAGCATCCCGTCGGTCTCCATGAGCTTCTGCATGGCGAGCTTCCGGTCGTGGGGATCGTACCCCTCGATCGTCTCGACCGGAACGACCCGCTCCCGGAACCAGTCGTACGTGTTCACCTTGTTGAAGGTGACGCACGGCGAGAAGACGTTGATGAAGGCAAAGCCCCGGTGCTTGATCCCCGCCTCGATGATGGAGACGAGCTGGTTGACGTCGCTCGAAAAGCCCTGGGCGACGAAGGTCCCGCCGGCGGCGAGGGCCATCATGAGGGGCGAAAGGGGCGCTTCGATGGAGCCCTTCGGCGTGCTTTTCGTCTGGAAGCCCATGGCGCTCCGGGGAGACGTCTGCCCTTTCGTGAGGCCGTAGATCTGGTTGTCCATGACGAGGTAGGTGATGTCCATGTTCCGGCGGATGGCGTGGATCGTGTGATTGAGGCCGATGGCGTAGCCATCGCCGTCGCCGCCGGCGGCGACGACGACGAGGTCGCGGTTGGCGATCTTAAGCCCCTGCGCGAGCGCCAGCGCCCGGCCGTGGGTGCCGTGGAAGCCGTACGTGTGGATGTAACCCGAGATGCGCCCGGAGCAGCCGATGCCGGAGACGACGGCCACCTGCTCCGGCCGAAGCCCCAGGTTGGCAAAGGCCCGCTGCATCGCCGCGAGCACCGCAAAATCGCCGCAGCCCGGGCACCAGTTCGGCGGGACGTCGTTCCGGAAGTCCTTGAAGGAGACCTTCACGTCCACGTCAGATCAGCTCCTTCGCCTTGAGCAGGCCCTTCGCCTGCTCGGTGATCTCCTTCGGCAGGAAGGGGTTGCCGTCGTACTTGAGGATGCTGTGAATTTTTTCCCGAGCGCCGACGTGGAGCCGGATGAGGTGCGCCAGCTGGGCGGTAGCGTTTTGTTCGACGACGATCACCTGTTCGGCGGCGTCGACGTACGGCCGGACGTCGTCCGCCGGGAACGGGTGGAGCTGCCGGATCTGGATGTGGTTCGCTTTGACCCCCTCCCGCTCGAGGCGCTCGATCGCCTCCCGGATGACGCCTTCGGTCGAGTTGATGCCGACGAAGAGGACGTCCGGTTGCGCGTGGGGGGCATACACCCGAAGCGGTTCCTTCATCCGGAAGTGGGCGAGCTTCCGCAGGCGTTTGTCCATCTGCGCCTTCCGGTTCGCCGCCCCTTCGCTCGGCCGGCCGACCTCGTTGTGCTCGACGCCGGTGACGTGATGGATGCCGTATTTTTGCCCGGGGATCGGCCGGGGCGAGATGCCGTCCGGGGTGAGCTCGTAGCGCTTGAAGAGGTCAAGCCGCTCCCGCGGCGGAAGCTCCGTGTCGCCGAGGTATTTGCCGCGGCGGATTTCGACCCGATCGTAGTCGAGGGGCTCGACCGTCTGCTTGCCGAGGGCGAGGGCGAGGTCGGTGAGGACGATCACCGGGACCTGGTATTCTTCGGCGAGGTTGAACGCCTCGACCATGTCGTAGAAGCATTCTTCCACCGTCGACGGGGCGAGGACGATCTTCGGGATCTCGCCGTGGGTGCTGTAGATGGCGGCGTTTAAGTCGCTGTGCTCCTGCTTCGTCGGGAGGCCCGTGCTCGGTCCGCCCCGCTGGGTGTCGACGATGACGACCGGCGTCTCGGTCATGCCGGCGAGGCCGATCGCCTCCGTCATGAGCGAAATCCCCGGCCCGGCCGAGGCGGTAAACGCCCGGACGCCGCCGTAGTTCGCTCCGATCGCCATCGTCACCGCGGCGATCTCGTCTTCCGTCTGAATGACCGTGCCGCCGAACTTCGGCAGCACCTTGATGAGGTACTCCATGATCTCCGACGCCGGCGTGATCGGGTAGGCGGCCATGAAGCGGGCGCCGGCCGTGAGGGCGCCTAACGCGATCGCTTCGTTTCCGATCATAAAGAGGCGCTTTTTCCCGTCGGCCGGGGCGAGTTTAAATTCCTCGAGCGGCCCGCCGAGCTCCTGGCGGACGAATTCCGCCCCGCGGGCGATCGCTTGCATGTTTTTTTCGACGACGGCGGTGCCCTTTCGGCCCCAGAGCTCCGTCACGACCTCCTGGAACGGTTCGACCGGCAGGTCCATGAGGCCGACCGTCGCGCCGACGGCGACCATGTTTTTCATGAGCGCCGAGCCGATTTCCTGGGCGATGGCGGTAAAGGGCACGGCGATGAGGCGGACGTTCTCGATGCCGTCCGGGAGCCGCGGATTCCAGCGGGCGTCGGCGAGGATGACGCCGCCTTTCCGGAGCTCCTTGGCATTCAGGTCGATCGTCTCCTGGTCGAAGGCGACGAGGATGTCGAGGTCGTCCGAAAGCGCCCGAACGGGCCGGGTGCTGACGCGGATCTTGTTGTTCGTGTGCCCCCCCTTGATGCGCGACGAAAAATGGCGATAACCGTACAGATAATACCCGAGGCGGTTTAACGCCGTGGCGAAGAGATCGCCCGGCTTTTCGATGCCTTCCCCTTGCTGGCCGCCGACTTTCCACGAGAGTTGGTCGACCATCCGCCTTCACTCCTTTGATGTTGGCCCCGAGAAGCGCGGCCGCGCTCCGCGGGGCGCCCGCACCCGCGGACGTTTTCCTCGCCTTTAGTGTACCACTTTTGTCGGCGAACGGAAAGGGTTTTCTTTCCGCCTGACAAAATTTCGTTTCATAATGCAGCGGTTCAAAAAAATCGCCCGCCGGAGCGGGCGCCGCCTCAAGGGCGATCGGCTTTTTCCGCTGCCCGGTCGGACGCCTCGAGCACGCCGCGGGCGTAGCGAACGAGGTTGTCGAAGGCGACCGCCTGCGCCACCGCGGACCCGTACCGGCGCTCGAGCGCTTGGGCGAGCTTCGGAAGATCGCCGATGTCTTCGAGGCCGAGCGGCGTCCGGTCGATGCCGTCGAAGTCGCTGCCGATGGCCACGTGCGTCGGCCCGACAAGGCCGAGCATGTGATCGACGTGCCGAAGCCAGTCGTCGATCGTCGCGTCCGGCCGGTCGGTGAGAAACGCCGGGACGAGCGGGACGCCGACGACACCGCCGCTTCGGGCGATCGCCCGGATCTGGTCGTCGGTGAGGTTGCGCCGGTGGTCCCGAACGGCCCGGGCGCCAGAGTGGGTGGCGATCACCGGGTGCGGATACAGGGAAAGGGCGTCCCAGAACGCCCGCTCGCCGAGGTGCGAGACGTCGAGGCCGTAGCCGAGCCGGGCGAGCTCAAAAACCCACGCCCGGCCGAAGGCCGAAAGCCCCCCGCCGCGGGCCTCGCCGACGCCGTCGGCGACGGCGTTCGCCGGGTTGTGCGTCGGCGCAAATACCCGTACGCCGAGCCGGCCGAGGATCCGGAGCCGGTAAAGCGCCGTCCCGATCGGCTCCGCGCCTTCCAGCGTCAGAAGAAGGGCCGTCTTTTCCTCGGTAAGTGCCCGCTCGAGGTCGGCGGCGGTCCAGACGGGGACGAGGTCGCCGCCGGCGACGATCGTGTAGAACCGGTCGATCATCCGGAGGGCCGCCTCGAACGCCCGCTCGTAGGCCGCCGGCGAGACGTAGACGGCGGCAAAGAGGAGCCGGACGCCGCTTTGGCGAAGGGCCCGCCGGGTCACGTGCAGCCGGCCGGGCGGCGGCGCGGGGCGGCCGCCGGAGAACGCCGGCGGGGTCGCTTCCGCCGCATCGGCGGCCGAACCGTTTCCGTCAAACCAGCGGCGAAGATCCGGCGGCGGCTCGTCGAGGAGCTCAGAGAGCGTCTCCGCCTGATCCAGGCGGTAGAGGACGTCGACGTGGGCGTCGGCAATGCGCATGGTCCCCCTCCCTGCGGACCGAAGCGGCCGCCGGCTTTGGCGCCGGCTCAAGCCGCCGGCGATGAGGCGGTTCTCGACATGAACGAAGGCGACGGGGCGGGGGGGACCGTCGGCGGAGGCCGGCGGTAAGGCAGATCGCCGTCAGCGGGGTTCGACGATGAGGCGGATCGCCGTCCGCGGCTCGCCGGCGATGACGAGGTCGGTAAACGCCGGGATGCAGACGAGGTCGAGGCCGCTCGGGGCGATCAACCCCCGAGCGATGGCCACCGCCTTCACCGCCTGATTGATCGCGCCGGCGCCGATCGCCTGCAGCTCGGCCCGGCCTTTTTCCCGGATGACGCCGGCGAGGGCCCCGGCGACGGCGTTCGGATTCGATCTGGCCGACACTTTCAAGACGTCCATCCGCGTCCCTCTCTTCCCGCAACTCCTTTTGCTGGACACCATATTCGCCGGCCGGGAAAAGCATTCCATCTCCGTCGCCCGTCATCCCGCCGGGAGGGGCCGAAACGTCGTCCGCTCCGCCGAGCGCCGGATCGGGCTCCGGTCGGAAAGAAGCGCCGACAACAGCCGGAAGATGCCCCCGCCCGCCGTTGAAGCGCAGGGCTCAGCGGCCGGCGCCCGCCTCCGGTGCCGAAGCCCCGGACGCCGGCGAACCGGTTGAGCCCTTTGCCGGCGACGCCGAGGCCGCTTGGGCCTCCGGCGGAACATACGTCCCTTCCGCCTGAGGCGTTTCGACGATCCGGCCCCGCCGGATCGCCGCCGCCCGGCCGTCGGGCCGAAGATCGACGACGGCGTACGACAGTTCCCGAGGCCCTTCGGTCAGCACGTCAAACCGCTGCGGAAGGCCGGTGAGAAACCGCGCCAGCACCTCGTCCCGGCGCATGCCGAGGACGCCGTCCATCGGGCCGGTCATCCCGACGTCGGTGAGGTACGCCGTCCCGCCGGGGAGGAGGCGGGCATCGGCCGTCTGGACGTGGGTGTGGGTGCCGATGACGGCCGAGGCCCGGCCGTCGACGTACCAGCCGATCGCTTCTTTTTCCGCCGTCGCCTCGGCGTGCACGTCGACGACGACGTGCCGCACGCCGGATGCGGCGAGCTCCTCGAGCGCCGCATCGAGGGTCCGAAAGGGATCGTCGAGGGGGGACATGAACGACCGGCCGAGGACGCTCACGACGCCGAGGCGCCAGGCGCCTTTTTCCACCACGGCGACGCCCCGGCCGGCGGTTCCCGGCGGATAGTTGAGCGGCCGGAGCACCCGCGGTTCTTCCGCCAGGAGATCGAAGGCTTCCTTGTTGTCCCAGGCGTGGTTGCCGAGGGTGATCACGTCGGCGCCGAGGGCAAAAAAATCCGCCGCGATCTTGCGGGTGATGCCCCGGCCGTGGGCGGCGTTTTCGCCGTTGATGACGACGAAGTCCGGCCGCTCGGCGTCGATCAGCCGGGGAAGGTGGAGGGCGAGCATCTTCCGGCCCGGGCGGCCGACGACGTCGCCGACGAACAGGACGCGCATCGGTTCACCCCCGCAAAAAAGGCGGCCCAAGGCCGCCTCATCATCTGGCGTATTCCACCGCCCGCGTCTCGCGGATCACCGTCACCTTGATATGCCCGGGGTAATCGAGCTCCTGTTCGATCCGCTTGGTGATCTCCCGCGCCAGGCGCCAGGCGCCGGCATCGTCCACCGCATCCGGTTTGACCATGATCCGGACTTCCCGACCGGCCTGAATGGCAAACGCCTTCTCCACGCCGTCAAACGACTGGGCGATCTCCTCCAGCCGCCGGAGCCGACGGAGGTACGCTTCGAGCGTCTCCCGCCGGGCGCCGGGACGGGCCGCCGAGAGGGCGTCCGCCGCCGTGACGATCATCGAGATGACGGAATTCGGCGGCTCATCGCCGTGGTGGGAGGCGATGCTGTTGATGACCACCGGATGCTCCTTATATTTTTTCGCCAGCTCGATGCCGACCTGCACATGGGAACCGTCCACTTCATGGTCGATCGCCTTCCCGATGTCGTGAAGGAGCCCCGCCCGGCGGGCGAGCTGCACGTCTTCGCCGAGCTCCGCCGCCATGAGGCCGGCGAGATAGGCCACTTCCTTCGCGTGGGCGAGGGCGTTCTGGCCGTAGCTCGTCCGGAAGTGAAGCCGGCCGACGATCTTGATGAGATCCGGATGCATGCCGTAGATGCCGAGCTCAAAGACGGCCTGTTCCCCGTATTCCCGGATGCGCTCGTCGACTTCCCGCCGGGCCCGCTCGACCATCTCTTCGATGCGAGCCGGGTGGATCCGGCCGTCGGCAACGAGCCGCTCGAGGGCGACGCGGGCGATCTCCCGGCGAATCGGATCAAACCCCGAGAGCACCACCGCCTCCGGCGTATCGTCGATGATGATGTCGATCCCGGTCAGTGTTTCCAGAGTGCGGATGTTTCGCCCTTCGCGTCCGATGATGCGCCCTTTCATCTCGTCGTTCGGCAGTTGGACGACGCTCACCGTCGTCTCGGTGACGACGTCCGCCGCATACCGCTGGATGGCCGTGGCGATGATTTCCCGGGCCCGCTTCTCCGCTTCCGCCCGGGCCCGTTCTTCGATGCCGCGCATGATCTGCGTCGCCTCGGCCTCGGCCTCCTCCCGGGCCGCCTTCAGGATGAGCTCTCGGGCTTCCTCCTGGGTGAGGCCGGCCGTCCGCTCCAAGAGCGCCTGCCGCTCGGCGGCGAGGGCGTCCACCTCCGCTCGGCGGCGCTCGAGGTCCGCTTCGGCGTTCTTCAGCGCCTTTTCCTTGGCGTCCAGCGCCTCGAGCTTTCGCTCCAGCGCCTCTTCTTTTTGCAAAATGCGCGCTTCAATGCGGTCGATCTCCTGGCGGCGGTTTTTCAGCTCTTCCTCCGCCGCCTGCCGCAGCCGGTGAATCTCTTCCTTCGCTTCAAGCAGCTTTTCTTTCTTGAGCGTCTCCGCCTGCTCGGCGGCCTCCTCCAGGATGACCCGCGCCCGCGCCTCGGCAGAGCCGAGGGCCTTCTCCTCCAGCCGCTGCCTCAGCCGGTAGCCGCCGATCCCCCCCAACCCGAGGGCGAGGGCGGCCACCAGCGCACCGATGAGCCACTCCACGCCGCGTCACCTCCGTTCGCATGGCGGCCGGACCGCAGGTGACGCGGTTCTCTCTTTCCCGCGGCGCCGGCCCGACGAACGAAGGGGAAACATGTTTGCACTAAGGAAAAACCATATCCCGGAGGCAAATCTGGTGTGGCCGCGCCACGTCCGGGGCGGCTACATCATGCATTCTAACCGTTCGGCCGGGCGGTGTCAACAAACGATCACGCCCGAAAAGCGCCCGCCTCCCCGAAATCGATCAGTCCTCCGGCGCCGCTTCGTCTTCTTCGCCGGCGTCGGCCATCGCCTGTCGAAGGGCCAGGGCGGCCACGTCCGGCGAAAAGCCGTGCCGGTAGAGCTTGGCCATCACCCGTTGCCTCCGGCGAAGGGGCGGATCCTTCCGGCTTTTTTCCCACGCGGCCCGGGCGACGCGGATGGCCGCCGCGAGCTCGGCGTCGTCGTCGACGTCCTCGAGCGCTTCCCGGACGGCGTCCTCCGGCACGCCGAGACGGCGGAGCTCCGCCCGAAGCGCCGCCCGGGAACGGGGCCGCCCGGCGAGACGGCCCAGCACCCACTCCCGGGCAAAGCGGCGGTCGTCGAGGTAACCCTCCGCCTGAAGCCGGGCGACGATCGCGTCGGCGACGTCGCCGTAACCGCTCCGGGCGAGGGCCGCCCGCACTTCCGCCGCGCTTCGCGACCGGTAGGCCAAAAAAAAGAGCGCCCGGCGGTAGGCCGCCGAACGGCGCTCTTCCTCGGCGAGGGCCGCAAAATCGTTCGGGCCGAGGGCCCGTCCGACGCGAAGGCCGAGCCGCACCGCCGTCTCGACGTCGACGACGAACCGGCTTTCGTCGTCCAGGGCGATCTCGACCGCCCGGCGCCGCTCGGTCAGGGCGACGATCCGCCGGACGCCTTCCGCCCGGTCGGACGCCTCCCGGTGTTCCGACCGCTCGTCCGACATCGGCAACCCTCCGTTCGGCCTTTCGTTCGGCCGGCTTCCGGCGCCGTCGGCCTCCCGGCCGCGAACCCCCCGGTCGGCGCGGAAGGCGGCCGATCGGCTCCGGCGCCTCCCGAAACCGCTTCGGGCTCAGACGAATTCGTCGACGGCGCCGGCGTCGATCTCGTCCGAGGCGGCGCTCAGGCGGACACCGCCGCCGATCTGATGCCGCTCCCGGATGAGCTTCTCCAGCTCTTCGGCAAGCTCCGGGTGTTCCTTCAGGTATTGCTTGGCGTTCTCCCGCCCCTGACCGATCCGGGTGTCGCCGTAGGTGTACCAAGCGCCGCTTTTCGTCACGAGGTCGAGGGCGACGGCGAGGTCGAGGATGTCTCCTTCCCGGGAAATGCCCTCGCCGAAGATGATGTCGACGTCGGCGGTGCGGAAGGGGGGCGCGACTTTGTTCTTCACGACCTTGATCCGCGTCCGGGCGCCGATCATCTCCGTCCCTTGCTTGATCGTCTCGGCCCGCCGGACGTCGAGGCGGATGCTGGCGTAGAACTTGAGCGCCCGGCCGCCGGGCGTCGTCTCGGGGTTGCCGAACATGACGCCGACCTTTTCCCGGAGCTGATTGATGAAGATGGCGATCGTCCGGGACTTCGAAACGACGCCGGCGAGCTTCCGGAGCGCCTGGGACATGAGACGGGCCTGAAGGCCGACGTGGCTGTCGCCCATGTCGCCGTCGATCTCCGCCTTCGGTACGAGGGCGGCGACGGAGTCGATGACGACGATGTCGACGGCGCCGCTCCGGACGAGGGCCTCGGCGATGTCGAGGGCCTGCTCGCCGGTGTCCGGCTGGGAGACGTAGAGGTCGTCGATGTTCACGCCGAGGCGCTCGGCGTACACCGGGTCGAGGGCATGCTCGGCGTCGATGAACGCCGCCGTCCCGCCCATCTTCTGCACTTCGGCGATGGCGTGGAGCGCCACCGTCGTCTTCCCGGACGACTCCGGTCCGAAGATCTCGATGATCCGCCCCCGGGGAAAGCCGCCGACGCCGAGGGCGATGTCGAGGGCGAGGGAGCCGCTCGGGACGACCTCGAGCTTGATCTCGGCCCGCTCGCCGAGGCGCATGATCGCCCCCTTGCCGTGCTGCCGTTCAATGTCTTTGATGGCGCGCTCCAAAGCCGCCTTCCGGTCCGACACGTCCATCTCCCCTTCTGACCGCCGCCCGCCCGGGAGGCGCCCCCGGCGGCGGCCGGCGGACGGGCGGACGGGCCGTCTCCTCTTATCCGCATTGTACTGCCGGCCGAAGCCGATGACAAGCGCCGCCGGACGGACACGGCGGCGCGGACTCCGGCGGCGGCGGCCGGCGGGGTCCGCCTTTGCCGGGTGAAAAAAATACCGACGCTCCGTCCGCCGGGGCCCGGAAGGGGCAGGCTCCGGGTCAGCTCCGGCGGGCTTTGGGCTTAGCCGGCTCGACGAAGACACGGGTGCCGAAAAGCCGCCCCTGCTTCAGCGCCTCGTAGACGAACGGCGCCGCCGATTCGCTCACTTCGACGAAGGTGAAGCGGTCGAAGATGTCGATTCGACCGATCTCTTCCGGCGTGATGCCGGCCAGCTGGCTCAGCTCGTCGACGAGGCGCTTCGGGGTGATGTTGATGTTTTTGCCGACGTTGAGGAAAAAGCGGACCATTCCGGCCTCGGCGCCCGTCTCGCCGAAGTCGTAGCCGGGGTCGAGCTCCAGGAGAAGGTCGTCCTTCAAGGCGAGGTGGACGAGCCCCCGGACGAGCTTCTCCGTGTCGTACTCGTCGAGGAGGGTCGCCGCCGCCCGCTCGGCGAGGGGATGGACCGCCCCTTCCATCGCCTCCCGCACTTCGGCGAGGAAGGCCGCAAGGCGCCGTTCGTTCGTCTCCTCCGCCGTCGGAAGGGACCGGGGCTGGATTTTCGTCTTCGCCACCTGCTCGATGACGCGAAGCTGCTTCATCTCTCGAGGCGTCACGAGGGTGATGGCGATGCCTTTTTTCCCGGCCCGGCCGGTCCGACCGATGCGGTGGACGTAAGACTCCGGATCCTGCGGGATGTCGAAGTTGATGACGTGGGAGACGTTGGAGATGTCGAGACCGCGGGCGGCGACGTCGGTGGCGATGAGGTATTCGATGCGGCCGCTTCGGAAGTCGGCCATGACTTTGTCCCGCTGGGCCTGGGAAAGATCGCCGTGGAGGGCGTCGACGAGGTACCCCCGGGCCTGAAGCTGCTCGGTGAGCTCATCGACGCCTTTTTTCGTCCGGCAGAAGATGATGCCGAGCTCCGTCTCTTCCGTGTCGAGAATGCGGCAGAGGGCGTCGACTTTGTTTTTTTCCAGCACTTTATAGTAGACCTGCTCGATCGACGGCGCGGTGACCGTCTCCCGGGTCACCTTGACCGTCTCCGGATGCTTCATGTACCGGGCGGCGAGACGGCGGATCTCCTCCGGCATCGTCGCCGAAAAGAGGAGCGTCTGCCGCTCCGTCGGGAGCGCCTTTAAGATTCGCTCGATGTCCTCGATGAAGCCCATGTCCAGCATCTCATCGGCCTCGTCGAGGACGAGGATGCGGACACCGTCCAGCCTGAGCGTCCCCCGCTCGATGTGGTCGATGAGCCGCCCCGGCGTGCCGATGACGACGTGGACGCCGAGCCGGAGCGCCCGGATCTGGTGGCCGATCGACTGGCCGCCGTAGACGGGAAGGGCCTTGACTTTCTTATATTTGGCGATCCGCCGGATCTCGCCGGAGACCTGGATGGCAAGCTCCCGGGTCGGCGTGAGGACGAGCGCCTGCACCTCCGACCGGTCGGGATCGACCCTTTCCACGATCGGGATGCCGAAGGCGGCCGTCTTGCCGGTCCCGGTCTGAGCCTGGCCGATGACGTCGAGGCCGGCGAGGATCTTCGGAATCGCTTCTTTTTGAATCGGAGACGGTTCCTCAAAGCCCATGTCGGCAATGGCTTTGAGGATCTCGGGGCTTACGCCAAACGGCTGAAATCCGTTCATTCTCTTTCTTCACCTTTCCGGTCAGGGTTCTCTCCGTCCGGTTCGGACGACGGAGCGACGGCGCGAAACAAAGCAAAAAGCGCCTGATCGGCGATGCGCTGCCGGATGAGGTTGCGATCGCCGTCGGCCCGGACGGCGAGGCTCCACACCCGGTCGGCGACGGCGAGGCCGATGTATCCTTCGCCCACCGGCCGGCCCTCCTGCGGCTCCGGGCCGGCGACGCACGTCGTCGCAAGCCCCACCTCGGCGGCCGAAAGCCGCCGGACGGCCCGGGCCATCGCCTCCGCCGCCCAGGCGGAGACGGCGCCGTGCTCGGCCAGGCCGTCGGCGTCGAGGCCGAGGACGGCGGCCTTCATCGGCGTCTGGTACGGGAGGACGCCCAGGCGGACGACCGCCGACGCGCCGGGGACGGCGATGAGGGCATCCAGAATCCGGCCGCCGGTGCAGCTTTCGGCAACGGCGAGGGTGAGCCCCTGCCCCTTCAGGCGGCCGATGACCGCTTCGGCGAGGGTGAGCGCTTCCCCTTCGCCGAAGTAGTGCCCTTTAAGCCGGGCGACGATCGCATCCATGAGCGGCTCAAGCGCCTCCGCCGCCTGCCGCTCGTCCGGCCGACGGGTCGAAAGCCGAACGAGGACGTGCCCCGGCTCGGCATAGACGGCGATCGTCGGATCCGTCTGGTGGCGGATGAGGTCGGCGAGGCGGTCGGCGACGGCGCTTTCGCCGATGCCGGCAAAATGCAAAAAACGGTGAAACAAAGGCTGAATCGTCCAGCCGCGGCCGGCAAGCCATGCCAGGAGCTCGGAGCGGGCGTACCGTTCGAACATCACCTGCATCTCCCGCGGCGGGCCGGGAAGGACGATAAAATGCGTCCCGCCGACGTCAAAAGCAAACCCCGCCGCGAGGCCGACGTCGTTCGGGAGGACGCGGCTCTCGAGGAGGACCTCTGCCTGCCGGACGTTGATCGGAAGGAGCGGCCGGCCGGTCCGCGCAAAAAACCGCCGGACGTTTTCCAGCGCCGCCCGATCTTTGACGAGGGGCCGGCCGGCAAAGAGGGCCAGCGCCTCCCGGGTGACGTCATCCTCCGTCGGCCCGAGACCGCCGGTGACGACGACGACATCGCTCCGGCCGGCGGCGAGGGAAAAGGTCGCCTGCAGCCGCTCGAGGTTGTCGCCGACGGCCGTATGAAACAAAACGTCGACGCCCGCTTCCGCCAGGCGGCGGGAGAGCCAGGCGGCGTTCGTGTTCAGCGTCTGGCCGGTAAGGAGCTCCGTTCCGACGGCGATGATCTCGCCGCGGGGGCGACCGATCGGTCCCGACGTCCCGTGCCCCGACACGGCTATGCCTCCTCCTTCGTCCCGAACAGATCCCAGTGCCCCCGCAGGTAGATCCAGCCGCTCCAGAGGGCGAGCGCCACCGACAGCCAGAACAGGACAAGGCCGGCGAAAAGAAACGCCCCCTCCGGCGCCGCGATGAGGAGCCCGACGGCGGCGATCTGCACCGCCGTCTTCAGCTTGCCGCCGCCGGCGGCGGCAATCACCCGACCCCGGACGGCGGCGAGCATCCGGAGGCCGGAGACGGCCAACTCCCGAAACAGGATGAGCACGACGCCGACGGCCGGCGCCCGGCCGTCGGCGACGAGGAGCACGAGGGGACCGAGGACGAGCATTTTGTCCACCAGCGGGTCGAGAAACTGCCCGAAGGCGGTGATCGATCCCGTCCGCCGGGCGAGCCAGCCGTCGAGCCAGTCGGTGGCGGCGGCGGCGAGAAAGACGCCGGCCACGGCCCCCCGACCGCCGCCGGAAGGCGGCGGGGGGGCGGCCAGGAGGGCGACGACGACGACCGCCAGCCCGAGGCGAAGGAGGGTGATCCGGTTCGGCCAAGGGTTTTGCACCGTCACCCGCCCACCGCCCGGTCCGCCGGCGATCGGTCGCCCGTCGCTTCCGGAACGTAGACGCCGGCGAGGTCGTAATCGAAGGCGTGGGTCACCCGCACCGGGACGATGACGCCCGTCGGGCCCGCATAGCCGCTCACGCTGATCTCCCCGTCGACTTCCGGGGCGTCGTACGGCGTCCGGCCGTAGGCGACGCCCGCCTCGGCATCCAACCGCTCGATGAGGACCGGGACGACCCGACCGATGCGGGCGGCATTTTTCTTCTGCGTGATCGGCCGCTGATGTTCGATCAGCCGAAGCGCCCGGGCTTCCTTGACCGCATCCGGCACCGGGTCCGGGTACGCCGCCGCCGGCGTCCCGTCCTCCGGCGAGTACGTAAAGACGCCGACCCGGTCGAGCTCGACGTCGCTCAAAAAGCGAAGAAGCGCCTCGAAGTCGTCCTCCGTCTCGCCGGGGAAGCCGACGATGAACGACGAGCGGATGGCGACGTCCGGCAGGACCGCCCGCACCCGCTCGATGAGCCGCCGGACGTCGGCGCCGCCGTGGGGCCGCTTCATCGCCCGAAGCAGCCGGTCGACGCTGTGCTGGAGCGGCATGTCGAGGTACGGCACCACCGTGCGGCTCTCCGCCATCGTCCGGAGCAGCGCTTCCGTGAGGGCGCCCGGGTAGACGTAGTGAAGGCGGACCCACTCCAGCCCCTCGATCCGGTCGAGGGCCCGAAGGAGGGCCGGGAGCATGAACCGCCGCTCCGTATCGAGGCCGTAGCTGGAGAGGTCCTGGGCGATGAGGGACACTTCCTTCACGCCCCGGGCGACGAGCGCCTCGACCTCCCGGACGATCGACGGGATGCTCCGGGACCGGAGCCGGCCCCGCATGAGGGGAATGGCACAGAACGTACAGCGATGGTTGCACCCCTCGGCGATTTTCACGTAAGCGCTCGGCCCCGGGGTCACCCGGCGGCTTAAGGCTTCGTAGCTGATCGCCGGATGGCCGACGAGGACCGGCCGCTTCCCGGCCAGAGCCGCCTCCACCGCCTCGACGATGCGGTCGAAGTCGCCGGTCCCGACGAGCCCGTCGATCTCCGGCATCTCTTCGAGGAGGACTTCCTGATACCGCTGAACGAGGCAGCCGGTGACGATGAGCGACTTCAAGCGGTCCCGCTTGAGCTCCGCCGCCTCGAGAATCGTTTGGATCGACTCTTCCTTGGCGAGGTCGATGAAGCCGCACGTGTTGACGACGGCGACCGTCGCCTCCCGGACGTCGTCGACGAGCACGTATCCCCGCCGCTCGAGAAGATCGGCCATGATCTCGGAATCGATCCGATTCTTCTCACAGCCGAGGGTGACGATGGCCACTTTTTCGCGCATCCCGAGGCCTCCAGCCTGAGGGTCTATGATTCAGTATAACGAATCCGTTCTTCCGCTGTCAAAAAAGACGCATGCCCCGTCCGGCACGGGCACCGGATCGGCATGCGCCCTTCGCGATCGAGCCGGCCGCCGGCGCCCGCGATCTTCCCGAAACCCAAGCGGTCGGCGGCCAGGGATAAGCGCTCCGCGTCTTCGGCAAGCCGCTTCCCTACGGCGTCCCGCCGGCCTCCGTCCCCGGCGGAACCAGGGTGACGTCGACGCGATAGGCGTCCGGCTTCCCGGCCAGGGAAAGCGTCGTCTCGCCAAAACGGAGGTCAGCGTTTTGCGTCCGCCCGAGGAAAAAGTAAAGTCGCGTCGCCGAGCCGGCGTCGATCGGCTGCTCCTTGCCGCCTTTCAGCGTCCCGGTGAAGACCACCCGGCCATCCTTCCCGCCGGCGCGCACCTCCACCCACACGTCGCCGCGGGCGGCGACGACGACGGCGTTGAAGGCCGGCGCCCGGAGGACGTAGCGGGACGTCTTTCCGACCTCCTCTCGAAACTCCAGAACCGGCGCCGAAGGTTTCTCCCCTCCGCCTTCCGAGGAGGCGCCGGGGCCGCCGCTCGGGGGGAGGCCCGTCGACGGCGGGGCTTCGACCGGCGCCGGTCCGCTCCCGCCGGAGCCCCCCGCGCCGCCGGAGCCGGCGCCCGAACCCGCTCCGCCAGCCGGCGCGCCCCGGTCGGCCGGGCCGCCCGCCCCCGAAGAGGCGGCGTTTTCGTCGGCGGGCAGGCGGCTTTCGACCTTCGGCTCGGGCTGGACGTCCGGCGCGGTGCCGCCGAGCGGCGGCCGGCCGGCTTCGCTCAAGAACCGGTAGATGATGAGGAGGACGAAAAAGAGAAACACCGCCATGAGGAGCCGCGCGACCCACGGTCCGAATAGGGGCCGCCTCGGCACCGGCTCGCTCCGCCGGAGCGGCACCTCCGGCGGCGCCTCTTCCACCGGCGGGAGCTCGTCGGCGTGTTCCCGGAGAAGCGCCTCTGCCTCCAGGCCGAGCGCTTCGGCGACCCGCCGGACGAACGCCCGGGCGTAAAACGCTCCCGGAAGCTTATCCCATTCCCCGGCCTCCATGTAGGCGAGATAGCGCTTTTGAATCTTCGTCCGTTCCTGCAGCGCCTCCAGGTCGAGCCCCTGCGCTTCCCGCGCCCGCCTCAAACGCTCGCCGAGCCCCGACACGCCATCACCGCCTTCGTCTCGTCGTTCCGCTGGCCGTCCTGTTCGGCCCGTCCATCGCCCGCCGATCGCCTAAAAATCGCCGCTTCGCTCCCGGAGTTCGTGCAGGCTCGTCGCAATCGCCTCGCCGGGGTGGGTGCGGATCTCGATCACGTAGTCGAAGTCGTTCCACGTCCATTCGGTTTCGTGCACGAGCACGTCGGGATGTTCCACAATCTTCGGTCGCGGCGAGCGCAGAAGCTCTCGAACGAACGCCTGGTGCTCTTCCGTCCCGCGGTAAAACGTCACCATCGCGTCGATCAGGTAGACCGCGTCGGCGTCCCGCTCCATCGGAAGGAGACTCGTCCGCATCGTCTGCCGAAGGAGCGTCGATGAGACGACGATCCATCGCTTTCCGGCGTAGACCGACGCCGCCACCGCCGCCTCGGTCTTCCCGACCCGCGGCGACCCGCGAACGCCGATGAGCGGCGCCGGTTCATGCTTTAAAATTTCCCCTAGAAAATCGACCAGAAGCCCAAGGTCGTCCCGCAAAAAGCGAAACGTCTTCCGATCCCGGGCGTCTTGCTCGACATAGCGGCCATGCCGGATCGCGAGCCGATCGAGGAGCGTCGGCCGGCGGAGGGCTGTCACGGTGATGTTGGGCATAACATGCAAAAAACGCGCAAGCAGTTCCAGCTTCTCCTCATCGGCGCACTCGATGAGGAGCCCCCGACGCCGGGCGTCGACGCCGCTGATCGTATGAATGTTGATCGACAGCATCCCGATGAGCGACGCGACATCGCCCAAAAGCCCCGGCCGGTCGACGGCGATGTGATACTCGAGATACCAGATCGCCTCGTCGGGCATCGACATCGCTCCGCATTTCTTTTCTTTAATTCTACATTCTACACGACGCGGCGAGACGGTGTAAAGACGAAAACCGTCGAACAGACGGAAGCCCCTCCCAACCGGAGGGGCCTTCACCGAAGCGTTCCGCTTTGTCCGGCCGCTCAGTGACGCTTGACGTACTTGACGATCAGGTTCGCCAGCGCCTGCTGCTCCGCGTCGGTGCCGACTTTCCACAGCTCGGCGAGCAGGCGCTGTTCCGGATTCTTCGGGTCGACGGACTGGGCGAGAAAATCGCCGATCTGGTGGGCGATGTTCTGAATCGCCTGATCGGGCACGCCCGCCGCCTCGGCCTGCTCGATCCGATCCCGCAAGAAAGAGGTCCACTGGCCGAAATCATTCATCAACCCCATCGTTTCACCCCTTTCCCGGCCGGCGTCATCCCTCAGTATGCCCCGGCCGGGCGCCGGCATGCAGAACCGGCCGCACGAGATGCGAAGCGGCCGCCCCCTGCGGCGGGCCCCGCATCGGTTCGGCCGCGCCCTCGCCCCTTACGGCCAGCCGCCGCTTACGCCGATCACCTGAGCGGTGAGGTAATCGCCGGCGTCGAGGACGAGAAAGCGGACGAGGGCGGCGACGTCTTCCGGCGCGCCGAGGCGGTGCGCCGGGATCGCCTCGACGAGGGCCGCCTCCTCCTCGGCGCTGAAGACTCCCTGCACCATCGGCGTCGCCAGCGCTCCGGGGGCGACGGCATTGACGCTGATGCCGCTTCGGGCGAGCTCCTTGCCGAGGGAGCGGACGAGGGCAATTTGGGCCCCTTTGGCGGCGGCGTAGGCCGCCTCCCCCGCGGCGCCGACGACGCCCCAGATCGACGAGACGAAGACGATGCGGCCGAACCCCCGCCGGCGCATCGGCGGCACGAGCCTCCGGACGATGAGGTAGGCGCTCCGGACGTGGACGTCGAACAGGGCGTCCCAGACGTCCGGCGGCGTCTCCGTGATGAGGCCGTAATGGGGAAAGCCGGCGGCGTGAATGAACACGTCCGCCGGCGGAAGGGCCTCGACGGCCGAAAGGAGCGCCGCCCGGTCGGCGAGATCGATCGGCCAGACGTCGGCACGGGCGCCCCGGGCGGCGAGCTCCGCCTGAAGCGCCCGGAGGCGGCCCAGATCCCGCCCCTGCAGGATGAAGTCGCCGGCCTCGGCGAGGGCCCGGGCGACGGCCCGGCCGACGGCGCCGCTCGCCCCCGTTAGGAGGATGAGGTGCCGCACCGGCCTCATCTCGCCTCGTCCGTCCGGCCGAGGGCCGCCGGCGGCGTCGAGCGAAAGGCCAACCCGGCCAGAACGAGAAGGGTCAGCGCATACGGCAGCATGTAGATCACTTCCGTCGGGATCGCCCGGGCCCACGGCGAAAGCTGGACGACGTTCTTAAGCCCCGTCGCCATGCCGAAAAAGAGGGCCGCCGCCGCAGCGCCGAACGGGTGCCAGCGGCCGAAAATCATCGCCGCGAGGGCGATAAACCCCTGCCCGGCGATCGTCGCATGGGAAAAATTCCCGGTCGTCGTGAGCGCCACCGTCGCCCCGCCGAGGGCGGCGATGGCGCCGCTGGCGACGACCGCCCCGTACCGGAGGCGCCGCACCCGGACGCCGAGGGTCTCCGCCGCCTCCGGGTGCTCCCCCACCGCCCGGAGTCTGAGCCCGAGCGGCGTGTGGTACAAAAGCCCGTACGCGCCCCCCACCGCCAAGGCGGCCAGGTACGTCGTCGGATACTGCCGGAAAAGCGCCGACCCCACCACCGGAAGGTCGGCGAGCCCCGGGATCGCCACCCGGGAAAGCATCCCTTCCCGAAGCGTCGGCGTCTGGCCGGCGCCGGCGAAAAAGAGCTTGACGAGAAACAGGGACAGCCCGGCGGCGAAGAAATTCACCACGACGCCGCTTACGACGTGATCGGCCCGGTACGTTACCGTCGCGGCGGCGTGGACGAGGGCCAAAAGCGCCCCCGCGAACATCGAAAGGAAAAGGGCCCCGTAGGCGCTCGCCGGTCCAAACCCGAGCCGCTCCAGAGCGTACGCCGAGGCCGCGGCCAGAAAAGCGCCGCCGGTCATGTACCCTTCGAGGGCGAGGGCGATCACCCCCGCCCGCTCGGAAAGAAGCCCGCCGACCGCGCCGAAGACGAGAGCGGTGGAAAAAACGAGGGTGATGTCGAGAAGCTGCCCGAACGCCGCGCTCATCGTCCCGCCTCCTCGCCCCGAGCGTTCCGCCGTTCGACCCGCCCCAGGCGTTCCCGGAGCCCCCGCGTGAGGTTTTGGGCGGCGATGAAAAAGAGGATCGCCGCCATCACCACCCGGGCGAGCTCCGGCGGCACGCCGACTTCAAACTGCATTCCGGCCGCCCCGCCGGAAAGGGCGGCAAACAAAAGCGCCGCCAGCGCCGTCCCGAGGGCGCCGGCGCCCCCCAAAAGCGCCACCGCGATGCCGTCAAAGCCGGCGGCGGGAAGCGTCGGCGAAACCGTCCAGTAGCCGTAGACGCCGAGCACCTCGATCGCCCCGGCGAGGCCCGCCGGCCCCCCGGCGAGGGCCATCGCGGCGACGACGAGCCGCCGGTCCTTCATTCCGGCCAGGGCGGCGGCCACCGGGTTCTGGCCGACGGCCCGGAGTTCAAAACCGAGGCGGGTCCGGTGCAGGAAAAAGGCATACCCCCCAAGGAGCGCCACCGCCAGAAAAAAGCCGTACGAAAGCCGGGCGTGTGCGAAAAGATCCGACAGCCACGGCGCGTCGATCCGGGCCGTTTCGGCGACGGTGCGCGTCCGCTGCCGGTTGGCCGGATCGGCCAGGCCGAAGCGGATGAGGAGGTTGACGCCGTAGAGGGCCACCCAGTTCAGCATGATGGCGGCGATCACTTCGTTGACGCCCCGGTACGCCCGGAGGGTGCCGATGAGGGCGCCCCAGAGGGCACCGGCGGCGGCGCCGAGAAGAAGCCCGATCACCGGCTGCACGACCGGCACCGGCGGAAGCCCGATGCCCGCCGCCGCCGCGGCGAGGGCCCCGAGGGCCATCTGCCCCGGCGCGGCGATCGAAAGAAGCCCCGCCCGGTACGCAAGCGCCACCGACAGGCCGGTCAGCATGAGCGTCGTCGCCTGGCGGAAGGTCTCCCCGGCGTTGTACGGGCTCCCGAAGGCCTTCATCGCCAGCGCCCGGTAGGCGGCAAGCGGATCGAAGCCGCCGAGGAGCATGAGCCCCGCCCCGACGATGAGCCCGAAGACGATCGCGAGCCCCGCATCGGCGGCCGACGCGGAAAAGAGCGCCGCGACCGAAGGCCGCGTCCCCCGCCTCATCGTCCGTCCCCCGCTTTCTCTTCATCGGTCCGGTCGGCGCCGCCGTGGCCGGCGACCTCCTGTCCGGCATCGTCTCCGGACCCGACCTCGCCGCGGCCGGCGCCCCCTCGCCGGACCGCATCGCCCCCGGAGTCGCCTCGGCCGGCATCGCCGTGCCGGACGTCGCCCCGGCCGGTCATGTACAGACCGATCGTTTCTTCATCGGCCGCTTCCGGGGCCAGTTCCGCCACGATCCGGCCGCCGGAGAGGACGCCGATCCGGTCGGCAAGGGCGAGGATTTCGTCGAGCTCAAACGAGATGAGGAGCACCGCCGCACCGGCGTCCCGAAGCGCGACGAGCGTCCGGTAGACGTGGGCCTGGGCGCCGATGTCGAGGCCGCGGGTCGGCTGGAAGGCGACGACGACCGCCGGCCGGCGGGCGACCTCCCGGCCGATGATGAGCTTTTGCTGGTTGCCGCCGGACAAAGCCGCAACCGGCACGGCAAGAGACGGCGTCCGAACATCGAACCGTTCGACGATCTCCGCCGCCGCCCTCCGGATCGCCGCGGGCCGAAGGATCCCCCGCCGGACGAACGGCGGCCGGTCGTAGCGGGTGAGGATCGCGTTTTCCGCGACGGACATCGCGAGCACGAGCCCCTCCCGATGGCGATCCTCCGGGATGAGGGCCATCCCCCGCTCGAGAAGGGCCTTCGTCGGAAGGCCGAGGATCGGCTCGCCGAAAAGGCGGACGTCCCCTTCCGCCGACCGGCGGCCGAAGAGGACCTCGACGAGGGGGCGCTGGCCGTTCCCGTCGACGCCGGCCAGGCCGTAGATCTCCCCCGCCCGGAGGGCGAGATCGACGCCGGCGAGGGCGTCCTGTCCCGTCCGCCGCTCCCGCACGGCCCGAAGCTCGAGCACGACCGGGCCCGGCCGGGCCGGCGCCTTCTCCGGCGCGAGGCGCACCCGACGGCCAATCATCTTTTCCGCAAGGAGTCCCTCGTCGGCGCCGGCGGCGGGGAGCGTGTCGACGACGCGGCCGTGGCGGAGGATCGTCACCCGGTCGGCGACGGCGAGCACTTCTTTGAGCTTATGGGTGATGAAGACGATCGCCTTGCCCTGACCGGCGAGCCGCTTCAGGATGGCGAGAAACTCCCGCACCTCCTGCGGCGTGAGCACCGCCGTCGGCTCGTCGAAGATGAGCACGTCCGCGCCCCGGTAAAGGATTTTTAAAATTTCCACCCGCTGCTGCATCCCGACGGACAGCGCGCCGACCCGGGCGTCGGGGTTGACGGCGAGGCCGTACGCCTCGGTGAGGGCCCGGACGGCCTCCCGGGCGGCCCGACGATCAAAAAGGAGCCCTCGGCGCGGCTCCGCGCCGAGGACGACGTTTTCCGCCACCGTAAACGGCGGGATCAATTTAAAATGCTGGTGCACCATGCCGATGCCGAGGCGATAGGCAACCTCGGGAGAATCGATCCGGACGGGCCGACCGCGAAAGCGGATCTCGCCGCCGTCCGGACGAAGGAGGCCGGTGAGGACGTTCATGAGCGTCGTCTTGCCGGCCCCGTTTTCCCCCAGAAGGGCGTGGATCTCCCCCGGATAGAGGTCGAGGCTCACGGCCTCGTTGGCGACGAAGTCGCCGAACCGTTTGGTGATGCCCCGGAGCGAGACGATCGGTTCGGCCATCGGCTTACTCCTTCGGCACGGTGATCTCGCCGTTTAGAATCTTCGCCTTGAACGCCTCGACGTCCCGCAGCACCTCCGGCGGAAGGTGCGGGTTGTCCGCCGGAAGGCCGACGCCGTCTTCTTTGAGCCCGAGCACCGTCACGCCGGGGGTAAACGTCCCTTCCATCGCCTGCTTGGAGACGGTGTAGACGGCGACGTCGACCCGCTTCAACATCGAGGTGAGCGTCACCTCCGGGCCGAGGTCCCGCTGGTCCCGGTCGACGCCGATGACCCAGACCGCCTCGCCCCGCTTCCGCCGCTCCTTCGCCTCGCTGAAGACGCCGTCGCCGGTCTGGCCGGCGGCGTGAAAGACGATGTCGGCCCCTTGGTCATAGAGCAACGCGGCCGCCGCCTTCCCCTCATCCGGCTTGTTGAAGGCGCCGGTGTAGGTTCGGCCGATCTCAACGAAAGCATTATACCCGAGCGACCCGCCGTCGCCAAACGCGACTCGGCCCGCCGCCCGCGCGGCCCGCCCGCACCGCCGCCCCCATCCCGTCCGACGACGGAGCGCCGCCGGACGAAAACGCCGGCGCGGCGGCCGGCGGTCACGAGATGAACCGGTCCGGGATTCGGTCGACGAGCACTTTTCGGGGCTTGGCCCCTTCGTAGGGGCCGACGATGCCGTGCCGTTCCATGAGGTCGATGAGGCGGGCCGCCCGGGCGTAGCCGATGGCAAACCGCCGCTGCAGGAGCGAGACGGAGGCCGACTTCGTCTCGACGACGAGGGCGACGGCCCGGGGAAAGAGCTCGTCGTCCACCGCCTCGCCCGCGTCGTCGGGTTCGTCTTCCGTCAGGTGCTCCGCGTACGCCGGCCGTCCCTGCTCGGCGACGTACCGGACGAGGGCTTCGATCTCCCGATCGCTGACGAAGCAGCCCTGCACCCGGATCGCCTTCGCCGCCCCCATCGGCAGATACAGCATGTCCCCCCGGCCGAGGAGCTTTTCCGCGCCGGCCATGTCGAGGATCGTCCGGGAGTCGACCTGCGACGAAACGCCGAAGGCGATGCGGGAGGGGATGTTCGCCTTGATGACGCCGGTGATGACGTCGACCGACGGCCGCTGCGTCGCGAGAATGAGGTGGATGCCCGCCGCCCGGGCTTTCTGGGCCAACCGGGCGATCGATGCCTCGACGTCCTGAGCGGCGACCATCATGAGGTCGGCGAGCTCGTCGACGATGACGACGATGTACGAAAGCGGCTCCCCGGAGACGGCGTTGAACCGCTCGATGTCCCGGACGCCGGCGGCGGCAAACCGCTCGTAGCGAAGCTCCATCTCCTGGACGATCCGCCGGAGGACGACGGCGGCTTTTTTGGCGTCCGAGACGACCGGCGTCAGCATGTGGGGAATCGGGTTGTAGACGGTGAGCTCCACCATCTTCGGGTCGATCATGACGAACTTGACGTCGTCCGGCGTCGCCTTGTAGAGGATCGAGGCGATCATGGCGTTTAAGCTCACGCTTTTGCCGCTCCCGGTGGCACCGGCGACAAGAAGGTGCGGCATCCGGCCGAGGTCGGCGACGATCGGCTCGCCGGTGATGTCCCGACCGAGCGCGAGGGTGAGCTTCGAGCGGGAGCGCTGGAAGGCCGGGCTTTCCAGCACCTCCCGGAGGGTGACGACGGCGATGTCATCGTTCGGCACCTCAATGCCGACGGCGGATTTGCCGGGGATCGGCGCCTCAATGCGGATCCCCCGGGCGGCGAGGGCGAGGGCGATGTCGTCGGCGAGGCCGACGATGCGGCTCACCTTGACGCCGGCGTCCGGCTGCACTTCAAAGCGCGTCACCGCCGGTCCCCGATGCACGTGCACGACCCGGGCGCCGACGCCGAACGTCCGGAGCGTCTGCTCAAGCTTCTTTGCGTTTTCGGCGATGCTCCGGCTCTCTTTTGCCGTCGCCCGTCGGGGCCGGTCGAGGAGCTCGACGGGCGGGAGGGCGTACGGCCGGGACAGCGGCCCCTCCCCGGCGGCGGGCGCCCCTTCGCCGGCGGACGCCTCGCCCGCGCCGGCGTCATCGGCCGACGGAGACCGGCTCCCTCCGTCCGGCCGGGCGGCGGGCCCGCCCCGGTCGCCAGGCCCCGGCCGGCCGGCTTCGCCAGAGCCGGCCGCAAGACCGGCCTTCGCCGCACGGCCGCCGGGCGCCGCTTTGTTTTGGGCATCCCCGGCGCCGGGCGCTTCCCCGCCGGCCGGCGCGTCGACCGCGCCACCGGCGCCGGCCGCCTCTTCCGCCACCCGGTCGACGAAATCGCTGATCCGAAGCATCCCCTGACCGCCCGCCTCCGGCCACCAAACGGCCGCCTCCCCCTCCGCCGAAGGGCCGCCCGCTTCGACCGAAAGCGCACCGTCCGCCTCGGGCCCCGCCTGAGGCGCCGAGGGGGCCGGCCCGCCCCGGGCGAGGGCCGGCCGCCGCTTCCGCCGCGCCGCCTTAAGACGCCGAAGCCCGAGGCTCAGGCGCCGTTTGAACGGGATGACGACGGCCTTGACCGAAGTCCCGGAGAAAAGGAGCAGGCCGGAGACGGCGATCAGCCCGCCGAAGATGACCGTGCCGTAGTAGCCGAAAAGGTAATAAAACGCCGTAAACAATAGGGCGCCGATGATCCCGCCGCCGGCGGCCGAAGGCACCCCGCCGGCCGCCTCGAGGGCAAGCCGGTGAAACGTCTCCCGGACGATCGACGGCTGAAAAGCGCCGTCGGCCGAAAGCCGCGTGAACAGCTCCAGATGGGAAAAAAGGAGCAGGTCGGCATACAGGAGCAAAAATCCCGCCGTCCGCGGGTGGTCGAGGCGCGGCGGACGCCGGCGGATGAGGGCATACAGCGCCCCGACGATAAGGACCGGCGGCACGACGAACGACCAGTTGCCGAACAGAAAGCGCAAAAAAAGGCGCAGCGCGCGCCCGACAACCCCCCACGATTCGCTCAGGGCCAGCACCGAAAGACCAATGATCAGAAGCGCCCCGAAGTCGAGGCGCAGCTCCCGAAGGAGCCGCCGCTCGTTTCGTCTGGCTTTTTTGCCCATCGCCTTCGCTCCATGACCAAACTTTGCTTTCCATTATAGCAGATCACGGAGCGGGGCGAAATCGGCCGGGCGACCTACGGCGCCCAAGCGCCGTCGAGGGCCGCGCTCAGGCGGAGGACGGTCCCCGGCCGGAGATGGGGGTTCAGATATTCGAGCGCCACCGGGCTCGTGTACCGGACGACCTCAAAGCGGCCGGAGCCGAGCGGGCGAAGTTCGAGCTGCCGGAGGCCGTCCGACAGACGGACGGCGTCGTGTTTCATCGTGGAAAACCCGGCCCAGACGATCTCGGGCGGATAGAGGGCATCGTACAGCACCGGTGCCCCTCCCTTCCCCAGCGCTACTGAACGTACGGTCCGGCCGGCGGTCCGTCTCCCGGCGCGCGGTCCGGGCCGGCCGACCGGGCGCGCGCCGGCACGCCCGGCCGGGAGGACGGCGGCGAACGCCGGCCGGCCTCCGCCTCCGGCATCCAAGCGGCCCCCTCCCGGGCTTCGGCGATCAGCGCCTTGAGCTTCCCGAGCGCGTCGCCGAGACCGCCGAGGGCGTCGATGAGACCGTAACGGACGGCGTCTTCGCCGACGACGTTCGTGCCGACGTCCCGGGTGAGCTCCCCGGTTTTGAACATGAGGCTCCGGAGCGTCCCTTCATCGATCCGGGAGTGTTTGACGACGAAGCGGATGATCCGCTCCTGCATCTTGTCGATGTACTCGAACGTCTGCGGCACGCCGATGACGAGACCGTTTAAGCGGATCGGGTGGATCGTCATCGTCGCCGTCTCGGCGATGAAGCTGTAGCGGGCGGCGACGGCGATCGGAACGCCGATGGAGTGCCCGCCGCCCAGCACGAGGGCGACCGTCGGCTTGGTGAGGGAAGCGATCATCTCGGCGATGGCGAGCCCCGCCTCGACGTCGCCGCCGACGGTGTTCAGGATGATGAGCACGCCGTCGACGTCGGGGCTTTCCTCGGCGGCGACGAGCTGTGGAATGAGGTGTTCGTACTTCGTCGTTTTGTTCTGAGGTGGAAGGGCGATGTGCCCCTCGATCTGCCCGATGATCGGCAGGGTGAAAATCCGGCCGCCGGCCTTCGGCACCGCCGGCGTCCCGAGCGCCCGGAGGGCGCTTAAGATGTCCTCGGCCCCCTGCGTCCGGTGCGGCGGGTTTTCCGGCGGCGACGGCGCGGCCGGCGCTTCGGCCGGCCCCGGCGCTTCCACCGACGTTCCGGGCCCGTTTTCCTGAGCCGGATCGGCAAAGCCGTACGCCCACACCGGCGGCCCTCCATGCGCCACGTCCTCACCCCCTCCTTCTTAGCATGCCCGAAATGCCCTTCGTATGCCCGAAACGCCGTCGACCGGCGTCACAAAAAACGCCCCGGGCGCACCCGGGGCTTTCCTCGGACCGACGCCGGCAAACCATATGTGCAGATTTTACACTTCCATGATGATCGGAAGAATCATCGGCCGGCGGCGGGTCTGTTCGTACAGAAAACGGCTGAGGGCATCTTTCACGTTGTTTTTCAACGACGACCAGTCGCTGACGTTTTCCGTCATCAACCGGTTCAGTGTGTTGGTGACGATGCGGGTGGCTTCTTCCATCAGCGGCTCGGACTCCCGGACGTAGACGAAGCCGCGGGAGATGATGTCCGGGCCGGAGAGAATCGTCCCTTTTTGCTTGCTGAGCGTGACGACAACCACGAGGATTCCGTCCTGGGATAGAAGCTTTCGATCGCGCAGCACGATGTTCCCGACGTCGCCGACGCCGAGGCCGTCGATGAGGACCTGCCCGGCGTTCACCCGCGGTCCGAGGCGGGCAACGCCGTTTTGAATCTCCACCACATCCCCGAGGTCGAGGACGAAGATGTGGTTTTTCGGGATGCCGACTTCTTCCGCCAGCAGGGCATGTCGCCGCTGCATGCGGTATTCGCCGTGGATGGGGATAAAATACTTCGGGCGGATGAGGTTGAGCATGAGCTTCAATTCTTCCTGGCTGCCGTGGCCCGAGACGTGCACGCCGGTCTCCGACGCCGGACCGTAGATCACTTCGGCGCCGAGGCGGAACAAGGCATCGATCACCCGGGCGACGAACCGCTCATTCCCGGGGATCGGCGTCGCCGACAGGATGACGACGTCGCCGGGCAGGATCGAAAGCGTCTTGTGGGCGCCCCGGGCCATCCGGGCGAGGGCCGAAAGGGGCTCCCCCTGGCTTCCCGTCGACAGGACGACGACCTGCTCCGGCGGGAGCTTCGTCGCCTCTTCCGGCTCGATGAGCCTCGCCTCGTCGAGCTTGAGATAGCCGAGCTCCCGGGCGATGCCGACGACGTTGACCATGCTCCGCCCGACGATGGCGACCTTCCGGCCGGTCAGCTCTGCAGCGGAGAAAATTTGCTGAATGCGATTCACATTGGAAGCGAACGTCGCCACGATGATGCGGGAGCGGGTTTGCTTGAAGATGCGCTTTAAGTTTTCCCCGACCCGGCGTTCCGATCCGGTGTAGCCCGGCCGCTCGGCGTTCGTGCTGTCGGAAAGGAGCGCCAGCACGCCCGACCGTCCGAGGTCTGCCATTTTCTGGTAATCGGCGTGCAGACCGTCAACCGGCGTCTGATCGAACTTGAAGTCGCCGGTATGGACGACGACGCCCTCCGGCGTCGTGAGCGCCACGCCGACGGCATCCGGGATGCTGTGGTTCACCCGGAAAAAGGTGACGAGGATCGATCCCAGCCGAACGACCGACTCCGTCGTCACCGGTTGGAGCCGCGCCTGCGACGCGAGCCCCGCTTCCTTCAGCTTGATCCCGACGAGCCCGAGCGTAAGCCGCGTGCCGAAGACCGGAACATTGAGCTGCCGAAGCACGTACGGGACGGCGCCAATGTGATCCTCATGCCCGTGGGTCAGGACGATCCCGCGCACCTTATCCCGGTTTTCCACCAGGTACGAGATGTCCGGGATGACGACGTCCACGCCTAGCATCTCATCCTCGGGGAACTTAAGGCCGGCGTCGATGACGACGATGTCGTCCCCGTAGCGGACGACGTACATGTTCTTCCCGATTTCCCCGAGGCCGCCCAAAGCAAAAATCTGGAGCTTCTGGCCGCTTCTGGCCACCGCAACGCCTCCTGTTCGTTGCGGTTGCCGTCACCAGGCTCAGCAAAAAGGGAAGCCGCACCATCCACACTTGAGATTCATTATAGGCGGCAGCGGCGCAAAAGTAAAGCGCCGGGCCCGTGCAAAACGGCGCGACCGAGGCCGGGCGAGACCGGCGAACGGTTATGTACCGGGACGCGCCGGAAGCCGGAACGCTCCGGGCTCCGGCCTCCGGCGCCCCCACGGATCGACGGCGGCGCCCGGACGACGGGGGCTGGCGGCCCGCGCATCCGGTCGGACGCCGCCGACGCTCAGGCGACGAGGGCGGCTTCGCCGAGCACCCGAACGAGGAGGGTCCGGAGATGATTCCTCTCCTCCGCGTTCAGCGGGACGAGGGGCAGCCGGAGCCCCCCGACCGGGAGCCCCGTCATCGCCAGGGCGGCCTTGACCGGCGCCGGGCTCGCGGTGAAAAATAGCCCTTCAAAAATCGGCAGATACCGCCGGTGAAGCGCCGCCGCCCGGGCGACCTCGCCGGCCAAAAACGCCTCAATGAGCTCCTTCAGCGCGTCGCCGACGATATGGGCGGCGACGCTCACGACGCCATGGCCGCCGATGGCAAGCAGCGGAAGAAGCATCTTGTCGTCGCCGCTCAAGACCTGAAAGCCTGGCCGCGCTTCCTCGAGGATGCGGGCCATCTGGGTGAGGTCCCCGCTCGCCTCCTTCACCGCGACGATGTTGTCGATCCGGCTCAGGGCGATGACGGTGTCGGCGGCGAGATTGGCCCCGGTTCTCCCCGGGACGTTGTAGAGCATGATCGGAAGCGAGGTGGCCTCGGCAACGGCGCGGAAGTGTTCGTACAGCCCCCGCTGGGACGGCCGGTTGTAGTACGGCACGACGAGCATGACGCCGTCGACGCCGAGGGCTTCCGCCTCCCGCGTCAGCCGGATGGAGGCCGCGGTGTCGTTCGTGCCGGTGCCGGCGATGACCTGCGCCCGGCCGGCGGCCCGGGCCTTGACCCGCTCGAACAGGGCGAGCTTTTCCGCCTCGGTAAGCGTCGGCGACTCGCCGGTCGTCCCGGCGACGACGATCCCTTCCGAGCCGTGGGCGATCAGATGGTCGACGAGCCGGTCGACGGTCGGCCAGTCGATGGCGCCGGCATCGTCAAACGGCGTGACCATCGCCGTGATGAGCCTTGGAAACGGCATGGTGAACCCCCGCCTTCCCGGTATCGATTGCGGCCTGAGCACCGGCGCCCGGCCGGGCGCCGGAAAGATCGGCGAAAGCGGCGCGCTCGGCCGCAGGCCGGCCGGAACTTCGGACGCCTTCCGCGCCGGAGGGGCCGCCGCCCGCTTCGTCCCCCTCGCCTAAGCGAAACGCCCGGTGCAGCACCCGGACCGCCTCGGCCATCTTGTCTTCCCGCACGAGCACCCAGATCGTCGTGTGGGAGTCGGCGGACTGGAGGATCTCGATGCCGGCCGCGGTGAGGGCCGACACGATCGTCGCCATGACGCCCGGCCGGCCGGCCATGCCGGCACCGATGACGCTCACCTTGGCGCAGCCCGGCGTGACCGCCGGCCGAAACCCTTTCGCCTCCAGCAGGGCCTGGGCCCGCGGCGCGTCGGCGGCCCGGACGGTGTAGACGACGCCCCGGGGAAAGACGTTGATGAGATCGACGCTGATGCCGTTTTCGGCCATCGCTCCGAATACGGCCATCGGCAGCATCGGATCGACGCCGTCCACCTCGACCCGGATCTGCGTCACCCCCGGCGTCTGGGCGATGCCGGTGACGACCCGCTCCCGCACCGCCGCGGCGCCGGAGAGGGCCGGGGCGGCGATCAAGGTGCCGGCATCGGCGGACATCGTCCCCCGGACGCGGATCGGGATGTTCTTCTGCATCGCCAGCTCGACCGCCCGGGGGTGGATGACCTTGGCGCCGAGGTAGGCAAAGTTGGCCACCTCGACGTACGTCATCGTCCGGATCGGCCGGGCTTCCGGCGCAATCCGCGGATCGGCCGTCATGACGCCGTCGACGTCGGTGAAGATTTCGATCGCCCGGGCTTCGAGGGCGACCCCGAGGGCGGCGGCCGTCGTGTCGGAACCGCCGCGCCCGAGGGTCGTGATCTCGCCGTCGGCCGACTGCCCCTGAAAGCCGGCGACGACGGCGACGTGGCCGAGGGCAAGAACGTCCCGGACCCGCTCGGGCCTCAGGCCGACGATTTCGGCCCGGGTAAAGTGATCGGTCGTCACGATCCCGGCCTGGCCGCCGGTGAGGACGGTGTTCGGGATGCCCGCCTCCCACAGGGCCTGCGCGAGGACGGCGGCCGAGATGATCTCGCCGGTGGAAAGGAGGAGATCCCGCTCCCGCGGAGGAAGAAGCGTCCGTTCGCCGCCGACGAGGTCTAGGAGCGTGTCCGTCGCATACGGATCGCCCCGGCGCCCCATGGCCGAGACGACGGCGACGACGCGGAACCCTTCGCCGAGGGCCCGCCGAATGTGCTCGATCACCCGCCGGCGCCGCTTTTCGTCGGCGACGGACGTTCCACCAAACTTTTGCACAATGATGTCCATCTCCGGTCTCCTTCCTCCCCGATTCCGGCCGGGCGACCGGGAACGAAGGACGATCCCCAAGCGCGGCGGCGATCGACCGGCGGATGCGCCTACCGGTCGCCTTCCGCCGCCGGAACGCGGAGAAGCCCCTTTTCCTCGAGCGTCTCGGCGATCTGGACCGCGTTCCAGGCGGCGCCTTTGACGAGGTTGTCGGCGACCACCCACAGGTGGACGACGTTGGGCCGGAAGAGGTCCCGCCGGATGCGGCCGACGTAAACGTCCCGCTCGCCTCGGACGAGCATCGGCGTCGGATACCGCTGCGCCGTCGGGTCATCCCAGACGACGACGCCCGGCGCCGCCCGGAGCGCCTCGACGACGTCTTCCATGGAGGCCGGTGCTTCCTCGAGTTCGACCGTCACCGCCTCGCTGTGGCCGACGGTGACCGGCACCCGTACGCACGTGGCGGCGACTTCCAGCGCCGGATCGCCGAAAATCTTCTGCGTCTCCCGCACCATCTTCATCTCTTCAAACGTAAAGCCGTTCGGTTCAAAACGGTCGATCTGCGGGATGACGTTGTCGGCGATCGGGTATTTGACCGGAAGCGAGGCGACCGGAAGCACCTCCGGGACGAACCCTTCCCCTTCGAGCCACCGGCCGCTTTCGAAGCGCAGGGCGTCGACCGCCCGCCGGCCGGCCCCCGAGACGGCCTGGTAGGTGCTCACGACGATTCGCCGAAGACCGTAGCGCTCCCGAAGGGGGGCCAGGGCGACGACCATCTGAATCGTCGAGCAGTTCGGGTTGGCGATGAGCCCCCGGTGATCCGCCAACGCCTCGGCGTTCACCTCCGGAACGACGAGCGGGACGCGGTCTTCGAGACGAAAAGCGCTCGAGTTGTCGACGACAACCGCCCCCCGCCGGACGGCTTCCGGGGCGAGGGCCCGGCTCGTCTGGCCGCCGGCGCTGAAAAGAGCGAGATCGACGCCGGAAAACGCCTCCGGCGTCGCCTCGACGACGGGCACCTCCGCCCCGCGAAAGGCGACCGTTTTCCCCGCCGAGCGGGCGGACGCCATCGGCACCAGTTCGGCAATCGGCAGGGTTGAGCGTTCCAGCTCGGCGATCATCGCTTCGCCGACGGCGCCGGTCGCGCCAACGACGGCTACGCGATAGGCCATCGGTTTCTCTCCCCTCGTTTTCTTTTCATTCTACCGCGAGGGCTGCCGCCGCTTCAACCGCCTTCGGCTGCAGAGACGCCTGAAAGACGCCTGAGCCGCCTCCCGCTAAAGGGAGGCTTCGACCGCCTTTTGCGGCAGGAACGCTTCAACCGCTTTCCGCTGCGGTGCCGGTTCGACCGCCTTCCGCGTGAGCGATCGCTTCCATCGCTTTCGGATGAAGCACGAGAAGCGGTTGCAGCTGCCGCCCTTCGAGGGCCGCTGCCACCGCCGGGACGAGGAGGTCCATTCGGGCGACGAGAGACGTCGGCTTGCCGAGCGGATCGTCCTGGCCGAAGGGGACGAAGTAGACGTTCCGGGCGACGAGGAGCTTGGCGATGTTCTGAGCGTTCAGGCCGAGGCCGTCGTTGGTCGAGACGGCGAGGATGACCGGTCGACCGTTCCGGAGCGTCGCCTTGGCGGCCATGAGCACCGGAGAATCGGTGATGGCGTTCGCGAAGCGGGCGAGGGTGTTTCCGGTCATCGGCGAGATGACGAACGCGTCGAGCGTTCTTTTCGGCCCGAACGGCTCGACCTCTGGGATCGAGCCTCGGATGCGCTCGCCGGTGATCGCCTCAAGCCGGGCGACCCAGTCGTCCGCCTTGCCGAAGCGGGTGTCCGTCGTGAGGACCGTATGCGTCGCCACCGGGATCACCCGGGCGCCGAGCCGAACGAGCGCTTCCATCGGGCCGAGGACTTCCGCATACGTGCAGTGGGAACCGGTGATGCCGAAACCGATCGTCTTGCCGTGGAGCATGGCGGGGTCGGCGGTCATCGTCGTCGCTCCTTTCAGGGCTTTTGGGCGGCGATGAGGCGGGTGAGCACGTCCGCGAGGATCTTGCCGGCGGTCTTCGGCGCGACGAGCCCCGGAAGAGACGGGGCCAGAAGCGCCCGGATGCCCCGCTTTTCGGCAAAGAGAAAATCCGTTCCGCCGGGCGCCGAGGCGAGGTCGAGGATGAACGCCGACGGCTTCATCTCCGCCAGCACGTCCGCCGTGAGGATCGGCGCCGGCACGGTGTTGAAGACGAGATCGACGGGGCGTATTTCCGACCGAAGGGCGCCGAGGTCCAACGGCTCCAAGCCCATCTCGTACGCCCGGGCGAGCGCCTCCGGCTGCCGGGCAAAGACCCGAACCCGAGCCCCGAGGGCCCGGAGGCGGGGCGCCAGCGTCATCCCGACGCGGCCGAAGCCGATGACGGCGGCGTCGCTCCCGTGCAGGGTGATGTCGGTATGCTGGATGGCGAACATGATCGCCCCTTCGGCGGTCGGCACGGCGTTCAGGATGGCCACGTCGTCTCGATCGAACAGGACGACGAGAGGGAGGCCGAATTTCATCGCCTGCTCCCGGAGGTACGGCCCGGCGATGCCGGTGTAGAGCACCGCCCCCCGGAGGGCGCGAAAGTGCGCTTCTCGCAAAAGGAGCGGCTTCGGGCTGAAGAGCGACTCGACGGCGCCGTCTTCGCCGATCCCCTTGGCGGGGAAGATGACGGCGTCGAAGCCGGCAAGCGTCTCCGGCGCCAAATCGACAAGCCGCGTGCCCGGAAGCGGCGCGTGAAGGTTTTCGTAGCCGGCAAGGCACACCGCGGCGTCCCGTTCGACCAGCGTTCGGGCGATCGTCAGCTGCCGGGCGTCGCCGCCGACGATGAGCACGCGTTTTCCGGTCAACAACATCGCCGTCCCCTTCCTTTGGTCCCGACGAAAAAAGGGTGCAGCGTGACGCTGCACCCTTACCGTATGATGAAGCCGCCCAATCGGTGCCCGGCCGAAAAGGCGCCGCCCGCCTCGCCTCCGCCCCGACGCCGGCGGGGCCGCCCCGGACGAACCGAGCGGGCGACCCGGGCGACCCGATCAGCCGTACGCCCGCGCCCGGGCCGGCCCCAGTTCGACGATGACCATCTCCGGCCCGATCGTCCGGATCGCCGCCCACGGGATGGCGATCTCGCCCCGGGCTTTCCGCCAAAACCCCCGCCGTTCCGGAAGCAGGATGGCGGCGATGGCGCCATCCTCCGGATCGACGACGAGATCCGCCTCGTGGATCATCCCGAGGCGCTCGCCGGTCGAAAGATCGATGAGTTCCTTGCCGCCGAGTTCGCTCATCCGCATGCCCCCACCCCCGCCCGCCGGCATTCCGGTTCCGTCCCGTTTACGGCGGTTTTTTCTGGGCGCTTCCTTCCCTAGGCATATGCCCACGAAGCCGGCCCTATGCGAGGAAGGCGGCGATCGCCGGTGCGGCGTTACCGCCGCTCGTCCGTCCGAAAGCCGGTCGAGCCGAACCCCCCTTCGCCCCGGGCGGTCTCCTTCCGGGCTTCCGTCCAGAAAAGGGCCGCCCGGTACACCGGCATAAAAAGAAGCTGGGCGATCCGCTCGCCGTCTTCGACGACGACGGCTTCCTGCGGATTGATGTTCGTCATGAGCACCTGGATCTCGCCCGTATAATCGCTGTCGATGACGCCGACGGCGTTCGCCATCGTCAGCCCCCGACGATACGCCTGCCCGCTCCGCGGGAAGATGAGGGCGACGACGTCCGGCCGGGGGATGTCGAGGGCGATGCCCGTCGGCACCCGCACCCGCTCAAACGGGCGGATCACGAGGGGCTCGTCCAGGACGGCCATGAGATCGAGGCCGGCGGCGCCGTCCGTCGCGTAAAACGGCAACCGTCCTTCTCGCGGCCGATCCGGCCTGAGCCACCGGACGCCGACGGAAAGCGGCGTCGTTTGCCGATCGGTTTCCACGGTGGTCGCTCCTTTCGCCCAGAAGAACCCGTTTCACTTCGAAGATCCCGGCGCCGGTCTTCTCCCAACGTCCGATCCGTTGCCCCGATGATCAGGTTCGTTTCCGACCGTAAGGCGACCCAGGGCGACGTCATCCACCGAAGCTTCGGCCTCGAAAGAGAAATCGACGCCGACGTAAGCCCGAAGCCTCGGATGCCGGCGGAGCCCTCCCCCCGGTCAGACCCGACCGCGGCCGGCTGGCGCCTCCGCCGTCGGTCAGACCCAACCGTGGACCGACCCCCCCGCCGCCGATCCGTCCCGAACGCGGCGGGCGTGCCGTCTCGCGGCCCAAGAGGCGCCGCCGCGCTCGGCGCCGGCGACGGCCGGCCCGACCCAGGCTCGGCCGACGGGGCGAAGGAGCCGGTGCGCGAGCTTGCGGACGGCGTCCGTCGACACGGCCCGGTACCGGGCCATGACCGTCTCCGGGTCCGGGTGCCGGCCGAGGTAGATCGCCTCTCGGGCGAGGCGCTCGAGGCGGGCCTCCGTCGACTCGAGGTCGAAGGCGTAGCCGGCGATGAGGGTCCGCTTGGCCGCCTCGAGTTCCTCCTCCCCCGGGCCCCGCTCGATCAGAGCGCGGATCTCCTCCGCAATGAGCGCCTCCACCCGCGCCGCCCGTTCCGGATGCATGGCGGCATAAACGGCGAGATAGCCGCTGTCTCGAAACGCCGCCGTATACGAGTAGATGTCGTAGACAAGGCCTTCATCCTCGCGGATCCGCTGAAACAACCGCGCCGCCATCGATCCGCCGAGGAGCCGGTTCAGCACCGCCCAGGACGGACCGTCGGGATGGCCGGCTCGAAGGCCCGGATAGACGAGGACGAGGTGCCCCTGCTCCAGTTCCCGCCTCGTCCGGTGCCGCCGCCCGCCGGCAAAGGGCGGCTCCTTCGGCTCCTCCTCCGGGGCCGGCGCGCCCGCGCCGTCGGCCGTCGGCGCCACCTCAAACGCCGGCCCATTCGCCCTGCCGGAAGCCGCCGACCCCGTCTCGGGGGCCGGAGGGCCCGTCTCGCCGTCCGGCCCCTGAATTTCGCCGGCCGGGGCCCTCCCCGCGCCCGCCTCACCGAAAGCCGCAAGGCGCGCCGCCGCTTTTTCGATCGCCGCCGCCGAAACGGCGCCGGCCAGGACGGCCACCGTCCGCTCGGGACGGTAAAACCGCCGATGCAGCCGGACGAGGCACGCCCGGTCCGCCGCCCGGACGACCGACCGACGGCCGAGGACCGGCCGACCGAGAGGATGCGTTCCGTAGGCCGCGGCCGCCGCCAGCTCGTGGACGAGATCGTCGGGGGCGTCTTCGGCGGCGCGGATCTCTTCGAGGATGACGTTTTTTTCCTTGATCAGCTCGGTTTCCGGAAAGGCCGGTCGGGTGACCATCTCCACCAGGAGATCGAACGCGTCGAGGAGCACCTCCGGCAGCGCTTTCACGGTGTAGGCGGTGTATTCCTTCGTCGTGTACGCATCGACCTCGGCACCCAGGCGGTCGAAGGTGAGCGCGATCTCTCGGGCCGTGCGGGATGACGTCCCCTTAAAAACCATGTGCTCGATGAGATGCATCAAGCCTGCCTCGTCGTCCGCTTCGTCCCGCGAGCCGGCGACGATAAACAGGCCCGCCGAGACGGAGCGGGCCGCCGCCTCACGGTCGATGATCAGCCGAACGCCGTTCGGGAGAATGCGCCGTTCGACCAGCGCCGCCCGCCTCCTTTCTCAATAAAACAAAACCCCCCGTCGCGGGGCGCCGGACAGGGGCGTCATTTCGCTTTGTACTTCGGCTTTGGCGTCGGGCGCGGCGCCGGGCCCGGGGGCCTCCCGCCGGCCCCGTCGGAGCCGCCCGAAGCGGCGTCCCCCGCTCCGGAGCCCCCTTGGTCCATGATCACCGCCTTGCGGGAGAGGTTGACCCGCCCGTACTCGTCGATCTCGATCACCTTGACGAGAATCGTATCGCCCACTTTGACGACGTCCTCGACGCGGTTCACCCGCGTCGGAGCGAGCTGTGAGATGTGGACGAGGCCTTCCTTGCCGGGGAGCACTTCGACGAAGGCACCGAACTTTTCAATGCGCTTGACGGTGCCGAGGTACGTCTCGCCGACGACGACCTCCCGGACGATGTTTTCGATGAGCTCCTTCGCCCGGGCGTTTTTCTCCGGATCCGGCGAGGCGATGTAGATCGTCCCGTCCTGCTCGATGTCGATCTCGGTCCCCGTCTCCTCGATGATCCGGTTGATCACCCGTCCGCCGGGGCCGATGACTTCCCGGATCTTCTCCGGATCGATCTTCATCGTGAGGATCTTCGGCGCGTACGGCGACAGCGTCGGCCGCGGCTCGGCGATCGCCTCCCGCATCTTTTCGAGGATGAAAAGGCGCGCCCGCCGGGCCTGAAGGAGCGCCTCGCGCATGATGTCGACGGTGATGCCGGCGATCTTGATGTCCATCTGGAGCGCCGTCACGCCTTCGGCCGTCCCGGCAACCTTGAAGTCCATGTCGCCGAGGTGATCTTCCATCCCCTGGATGTCGGTGAGCACCGCGTAGCGGTCGCCTTCCATGATGAGCCCCATCGCGATGCCGGCGACCGGCGCCCTGATCGGCACGCCCGCGTCCATGAGGGCCATCGACGAAGCGCAGATGCTCGCCTGGGAGGTCGAACCGTTCGATTCGAGCACTTCCGACGTCAAACGGATCGTGTACGGGAATTCTTTTTCGCTCGGGATGACCGGCTCCAGCGCCCGCTCACCGAGGGCCCCGTGGCCGATTTCCCGCCGGCTCGGCGCCCGAAGCGGCCGGGCCTCCCCCGTGCTGAACGGCGGAAAGTTGTAGTGGTGCATAAAGCGCTTCTCATCTTCCAGACCGAGGTCGTCCAGGATCTGAGCGTCCGACAGCGGCCCCAGGGTGCAGACCGACAGCACCTGCGTCTGGCCGCGGGTGAACACCGCCGAACCGTGGGTGCGGGCGAGGACGCCGACCGCCGTCGTGATCGGCCGAATCTCGTCGAGGCCCCGACCGTCGGGGCGGACGCCGTCGTGGACGATCATCCGCCGCACTTCTTCCTTCAGGATCGTCTCCAGGGCCGCCCGCACGTCTTTGAGGCGAAGCTCCCGCTCGGCCGCATCCGGGACCTCCTCGGCCCACAGCTCGTCGTAAAACGCCAGAACGTCCTGAAAGACGGCTTCGATCGCCGCCTCCCGTCCGCTTTTGTCCGGCGTCCGGATCGCCTCGAGGAGCCGCTCCCGGGCGACGTTCCGCACATCGTCGACGAGGGCCGGATCGAGGGCCTGGGCTTCGACGGTAAGCTTCGGCTTGGCGACCTCCGCCGCCACCCGCTCCTGAAAGAGGCAGAGCTCCCGGATGTACCGGTGGGCAAAGGCGATCGCTTCGACGATCTCCTCTTCCTTCACGAAACGGGCGCCGGCCTCCACCATCGTGATGGCGTCCTTCGTCCCGGCCACAACGAGGTGAAGGTCGCTTTTTTCCTGCTCTTCCACCGACGGGTTGATGACGAAGCGGCCGTCCACCCGGCCGACGATGACGGCCCCGATCGGCCCCTGGAAGGGGATTTCGGAGATCATGAGCGCAAGCGACGTCCCGTTCATCGCCGCGATCTCCGGCGAAAAGTTCTGATCGACCGAAAGGACGAGATCGACCACCTGCACCTCATGCCGGAAGCCGTCCGGGAAGAGCGGTCGGATCGGACGGTCGATGAGCCGGCTCGTCAGGATCGCCTTGTCGCTCGGCCGGCCTTCCCGTTTGATGAATCCGCCGGGGATCTTTCCGACCGCGTACAGCCGTTCTTCGTAGTTGACCGTGAGCGGAAAGAAGTCGACGTCCTTCGGCTCCTTCGACACCGTGGCCGTGCAGAGGACGGCGGTATCGCCGAAGCGGACGAAGACGGCACCGCTCGCCTGTTTGGCGTATGTGCCGATGTCGAACGACATCATTTTTCCGGCGATGTCGACTTCGTAGACGGCCATCGGCAGCCCCCTTTCGATCCGACCGCCGGCACCGGCCGGCGGTCGACGGAGAAAAGGCGGGGTCGCCCCCGCCGATTACCGACGCAACTCGAGCTTTTCGATCAGCGCGCGGTAGCGCGCCGGATCAAGACGGCGCAAATAATTTAAAAGCTTCCGGCGATGGCCGACCATCTTCAAGAGCCCCCGCCGGGAATGATGATCCTTCCGATGCACCTTGAGGTGCTCGCTCAGCTCCTTGATCCGCTCCGTGAGGATCGCGATCTGCACTTCCGGCGAACCGGTGTCCTCCGGATGCGTCTGAAACGCTTTGATGATCTCCTGCTTCCGCTCTTGCGTGAGCGCCATCGGACGTCCTCCTCCGTTCTAACCCCCAAAAGCCCCGCGGGCGGATGCCGACCCGCCGAGCTTCGGGTTTTCTGTCCGGGCTTTCCATCCGTCGGCCGCGCTACCGGCCGGCCGGCGGCGGAGAATCGGTTGAAGTATACCATACGAACTCCGACTTCGCAAACGCCACATCCCGGGCGATCTGCGCCTTCAAGGCTTCGAGGTCGGCAAACTTCTGCTCCGGCCGAATGAAAAAGAGAAGCTCCAGCCGGATCGTCCGGCCGTAGAGATCGCCGTCGAAGTCGAGGAGATGCACCTCGACGTTCGGCACGGCGTCTTTGCCGACCGTCGGCCGCACGCCGACGTTCATCACCGCGGGGCGACGTCGGCCCTCAAGCTCCACGCTCACGCCGTAGACGCCGTACCGCGGCAGGGCATAGGGAGCGCTTAAGGCGAGGTTCGCGGTCGGAAAGCCGATCGTCCGCCCCCGCCCGTCGCCGCGGACGACCGTGCCGGCGAGGGCGTACGGCCGGCCGAGGAGGCGGCGCACCGTCCGGATATCGCCGGCGGCCAGAGCGGCGCGGATGCGCCGGGAGCCGATCTTCTCCCCGTCTTCTGAGATCGCCGGGACGACCTCGACCCGATCCGGCGCCTCCGGCGCCAGATCGGCCGGCCGACCGACGGCGCCCCGTCCGAAGCGAAAATCTTCTCCGACGACGAAGTGGACGATGCGAAGCGGATCCAGAATCTTCCGGCGGAATTCCTCCGGCGTCATCGCCGCCAGCTCCGGCGTGAAGCGAACGAGATAGAGGCGCCGCATTCCCAGACGCTCGAGCTGGCGCACCTTCTCCTCGAGGGGCGTGAGATAAGTGGCGACGAGGTCCTGGCCGAGGACGGTCCGGGGATGCGGGTGAAAGGTCACCAACGCCGGCTCGGCGCCCCGCTCTTCCGCCCGCTCGACCGCGCGGCGAAGGACGGCCTGATGCCCCCGGTGGAGGCCGTCAAACGTCCCGACGGCCGCCACCGCCGGCGGCCGGTCGCCGCCTAAGGAATACGGCGGTTCGATGCGTTCGATGTGCATGGCCTTCCCTCCTTCAGCAAGGCTCCGGGCCTCGTCAGACGAGCACCCGCTCCGCCACCGCCCACGCCTCCCCTCGGCGTTTTCCGGCATCGGCCACCCGGTAGACGGCGAGGAGGCGACCGCCCTCGTCCCGGACCGCCACCCGCGACCCCGGAGCCAGGGCACGGAGCGCCGGGTCGGCCGGCGGCGGAAGGGCCGAACCGGCCCTCACCCGTTCCCGTCCCTCCCGGGCGACGACCACCGTCGGAAGAAACGAAAGGGCGTGCTCCATCGGCACGAGGTGCCGCTCGAGCGTCCCGCAGCCTGAAGCCGCCTCCAGCTCTTCCAGCGTCCGGGCCTCGGACAGGGAAAACCCGCCGCTTTCCGTCCGCACGAGCCACCCCATGTGCGCCGGAAGGCCGAGGGCCCGACCGACGTCGACGCAGAGCGTCCGGACGTACGTCCCGCTCGAGGCCCGAAGGTCGAATACGACCCGGGGATCCGGCCGGTCGAGGTCCATCGCGAGGATCTCGAGCGCCTCGATGACCACCCGCCGGGGGGGCCGCGCCACCGTCTCGCCGCGGCGGGCCCGCTCATAAAGCGGCACGCCGCCCACCTTGACCGCCGAGACCATCGGCGGAGTCTGGTCGTACGTCCCGACGAACCGCCGAAAGGCCGCCCGGACCGCCGCCGGATCGAGGCCGGCCGCCGCCTTTTCTTCGATGACGCGGCCGGTCCAGTCTTCGGTGTCCGTCGCCGCGCCGCCGATCCATTCGGCGGTATACCGCTTCGGCAAAAGATGGAGATAATCCAAAAGCCGCGTCGCCCGGCCGACGCCGATCGGGAGCACTCCGGTCGCCTCCGGGTCAAGCGTCCCGCCGTGGCCGACCTTCGGCCGGCCCCACGGCCGAAGGAGGCGCCGCAGGCGCTCGACAACGTCGTGGGACGTCATCCCGGGTGGTTTGTCGACGATGAAAAATCCGTCCACGGCGCACCCTCCCGCCCCTGAATCCGTCGGCCCCGGCGGCCGGCGAAACGCCACGGCGCCTGGGCCGTCGGGAGCTTTCGACGATACCCGGCGACGATGGGGGTCGAACGATCGCCGGGGCGCCAGGGCTCAGCCCGACGCCGGCGCTCCGCCCGTCAGAGCACCGCCTCGAGGGCCCGGATGACCGCCTCGCGGGCGGCCGAAAGGGGCGGGGGAAGGAGCGCCCCGGCCGCCCGCACGTGGCCGCCGCCGCCAAACTGCCGGGCGAGCGCCGCGACGTCGACCGTCCGCCGGGAACGAAAGCTCACCTTGATCCCGTCCGACTGCTCCCGGAGGAGAACGGCCACCTCTACGCCTTCGATGTTTCGGGCGTAGTGGACGAGCCCTTCGGAAGCGTCCAGGTCGGCGTCGGTTTCCCGAAGGAGCGCTTCGGTGACTTCGACGAGCGCCACCCGGCCGCCCAAGACGAGGCGGATGTCGGAAAGCGCACGGGCGAGCAGGCGGACCTGGGAGAGACTCATCGTCTCCAGGGCATGTTCGGCGATGAAGTACGGTTCCGCCCCTCGCTCGACGAGTTCCGCCGCATCGTGCAGCACCTTGGGCGACGTGTTCTGGTAGCGGAAACCGCCGGTATCGGTGAGGATGCCGGTGTAGAGCGCCGTCGCCAGGTCCTGATCGAGGGGAAGGCCGACGGCCCGAACGAAGTCGTAGACGACTTCGCTCGTCGAGGAGGCGTCCGGCCGGACGACGTTGATATGGCCGTAACCGTCGTTCGTGGCGTGGTGGTCGATGTTGACGATCTCGGCCTCCGGGTCGAGGAGCGCCTCCGCCGCGCCGATCCGCTCCCGGTCAGCGCAATCGACGAAGATCGCCCGGCGAAACCGGCCGTGCCGCTCAAGGCGTTCGGAAAAGGCCTCCGGGGGCAGGATGGCGTGAAAGGCGGGCAGATAATCGAACCGCTTCGGCGGCGGGTCGGCGTTCGCCATCGCCGCCGGACGGCCCAGGACGGTCAGGAGATGATGGATCGCCGTCTGCGCCCCCAGAGAATCGCCGTCCGGCCGGACGTGGGAGAGGACGAGCACCTCGTCCGTCGGATCGCCTCCGCCGGCGAGCATCCAGCGGTAAAGCGCCTCGTAGGCGGACCGAAGGGCGTTCACGGCGACGCCTCCCCGCCGGCGCCCTCCCGGCCGTCCGGAAAACGTTCGGCCTCTCCGGCCCCGGCGTCCGTCCGCTCTCCGGCTGCCTCCGGACCGGTGGCCGCGTCCCGCCCGCTTCCGGGATCCGCCTGCCGGAGGTCCCGGAGGATGCGATCGATGCGCATGCCGTAGTCGAGGGAGGAATCGTACCTAAAGTCGAGTTCCGGCACGTGCCGGACTTCGATCCGCCGGGCGAGTTCGCTCCGGAGAAAGCCATGCGCCCGCCGGAGCGCCTCGAGGGCGGCCTCCCGGGTCGAATCGTCCCCGAGCACCGAGACGAAAACCCGCGCCTCGAGAAGATCCGGCGTCACCTCGACGTCGGTGACGGTCACAAAGCCGACCCGGGGATCCTTCAGTTCCGTCTGGATGAGACGGCCGAGCTCTTTTTTGATCTGCTCGGCGATCCGCTCCTGCCTGATCCGCCGCACGGCGATTCTCTCCTTTGGGGGCCGTCACGCCTGGGGCACGGCTTCCATGACGTAGGCTTCGATGAGATCGCCTTCTTTGACGTCGTTGTACCCTTGGATTTTAAGCCCGCACTCGTACCCCTGGGTGACTTCCCGCACATCGTCTTTGAACCGCTTCAAGGACTCGATCTTGCCGTCGTGGATGACGATGCCGTCCCGGATGACCCGGACGTGCGCGTCCCGGGTGATCTTCCCTTCGGTGACGTACAGGCCGGCGATCGTGCCGACGCGGGAGGCGAAAAACGTCTGGCGCACCTCGGCCATGCCGATGACCTTTTCTTCGTAGACCGGCTCGAGGAGGCCCTTGAGCGCCGCTTCGATCTCTTCGATCGCCTTATAGATGACGTTGTAGAGGCGGATGTCGATCTTTTCCCGCTCGGCGATCGCCTTGGCGTTGGCGTCGGGCCGGACGTTGAAGCCGATGATGACCGCTCGGGCCGCCGAGGCGAGCATGACGTCGGATTCGTTGATCGCGCCGACGCCGGCGTGGACGATGCGGACTCGGACGCCTTCGACCTTGATCTTTTCGATCGCCGCCCGGAGCGCCTCGACGGAGCCGTGGACGTCGGCCTTGAGGATGAGGGCGAGCTCCTTGGTGTCGCCCTGCTGGATCTGGCTGAAGAGCTCGTCGAGGCTGACGTGCTTTTTCTTGAGCTCTTGCTCCCGCTTCTTGAGCGCCCGCTCCTCGGCGATCTGCTTCGCCTTGGCGTCGTCTTCGAAGACCATAAAGGCGTCGCCGGCTTCCGGCACGTCTTCGAGGCCGGTGATCTCCACCGGCGTCGACGGGCCGGCTTCCGTCAGGCGCCGGCCGAGGTGGTCGTGCATCGACCGGACGCGGCCGTAGATCGTCCCGACGACGAGGGCGTCGCCGACTTTGAGCGTGCCGTTTTGGACGAGGACCGTCGCCACCGGCCCCCGACCCCGGTCGAGCTTCGCCTCGATCACCGTCCCCCGGGCCCGCTTGTTCGGGTTGGCCCGAAGTTCTCGCATCTCGGCGACGAGGAGGATCATCTCGAGGAGTTCGTCGATGCCCTGGTGCCTGAGCGCCGAGACGTGGACGAAGATCGTGTCGCCGCCCCATTCCTCGGGAATGAGGCCGTGTTCCGCAAGCTCCTGCTTGACCCGGTCGGGGTTGGCGTCGGGCTTGTCGATTTTGTTCACCGCCACGATGATCGGCACGCCGGCGTCCCGGGCGTGGCTTAAAGCTTCGAGCGTCTGCGGCATGACGCCGTCGTCGGCGGCGACGACGAGGACGACGATGTCGGTCACTTTGGCGCCCCGGGCCCGCATGGCGGTGAACGCCTCGTGGCCCGGCGTGTCGAGGAAGGTGATGAACCGGCCGTCGAGCTCGACCTGGTAAGCGCCAATGTGCTGGGTGATGCCGCCGGCTTCCTGGGCGGCCACCCGGGTCTTCCGGATCGCGTCCAGGAGCGTCGTCTTGCCGTGGTCGACGTGGCCCATGACGGTGACGACCGGCGGCCGCGGCACGAGCGACGCTGGATCGTCCTGCTCTTCGATCGTCTCGAATTCGACTTCGTTGATGACGACCTTTTTCTCGACTTCGATGCCGTATTCGGAGGCGATGAGCGTCGCGGCGTCGAAGTCGATGTCCTGGTTGATCGTCGCGACGATGCCGAGCATGAAGAGCTTTTTGATCACTTCCGCCGGCTCGCGGCCGATCATCCGGGCGAACTCGCCGACGTTCACCCGCTCTTCGATGGCGATCTTCGTCGGCGTCACGCGGTCTTCGGCGTAGGTGACGTCTTTATGCTTCCGCTGCTTGTTCCGCTTTTTGCCGCTTCGCACCGGGGCCAGGGCGACGTCGTCGTCCTCGTCGAAGACGGCGACGCGCGGCTCTTTCTCCTTGATCGCCGGCTTTTTGCCGCCCTTTTTCGTCTCGGCTTTCGGCGAAAACAGCTCTTTCTCTTCTTTGTCCTTCTCTTTCTTGCCGCCGCGGCGGCGGGATTCGGTCTTCTCCTCCGTCACCGGTGCCGGCGGCACGTAAAGCCCCCGGCCGCGGCCCGGACGGCCGCCGCCGGGCCGTCCTCGATCGGAGCGCTCCCGGGGCCCGGCCGACGCCGCCGGGCGATCTCCACTCCGCTCCGGCCGGGCGTCGCGTCCCGTCGCCTCCCGCCGCTCGCCGCGGCCGTCCTGGGGCCGCCGATCGCGCTCGCCGCGGCCGTCTTGGGACCGCCGATCGCGGTCGGCCTGGCCGCCCCCGCCGGCCGCGGCGGGCTCCCGCCGCTCTTCCGCCGGCTCCCGACGTCCGTCGCCGCCCCGGCGGTCGCCACCCCCGCGGCCGCCCCGGCGACGGCGGCGCCGCTTATCGCCGCTTCGGCCGCTCGGGGCGCCCCCGGCCGTCGGCGCGCCGTCGGCCTCGCCCCCGGCACTGCCGGCGGCGACCCCGGCTTTCTCTTCCTTTTTCGTTTTCTCCTGCGTCTCGGTTCCGGTCGTTCCGACCGAAGAGGTTTTCGTGTCGCTCACCGTGTCACCTGTCCTTGTCGTGGCTTGGGCTTGCTGGGCTTCGCTTGCTTTCCGGCGTTCTTCGGCCTTTTTCAGTTCTTCCGCCTTGCGGCGCTCTTCCGCCTCGCGGCGGGCTTTTTCCGCCGCCGCCCGCTGGCGAATCTCCCGGAAAAACTGATCGATCTTCGCCTGCGCCTCTTCGTCGACGATGCTCATGTGGTTTTGCACCGGGATGTTCAGCCGCTTCAGGATGGTGATGATTTCTTTGCTGGACATATTCAGTTCCCGGGCGTATTCGTAGACGCGGTACTTGGCCATCGGCCCACCTCCTTCAGGGTGCCTCCCGTTCCGCTTCGCGGGCGCGCGCGAGATGTTCGAGCAAAAGGCGCGCAAACCCCGTCTCCACGACCGCCAAGGCGACGCGCGATGCTTTGCCGATGGCCGTTCCCAGGGCATACCGATCCGGACCTTCGATCAACGTCACCCCGTACGATCGGCACTTGTCGCGCACCGCTTTGCCGGTGTTCGGCCCGGCATCCCGGGCGAGGATGACGAGCTTCGCCTGGCCGGTCCGGATCGCGCGCAGGACGGCCTCTTCGCCGCTCACCACCTTTCGCGCCCGGACCGCGAGACCGAGCGTGGTCAAAAACGGATCAGCCTTCAAGTCTGAGCGCCCCCCATGCTTCTCTCAGCCGCTCGACGATCTCCGGCGTCAGCTCGACCCCGAGCGCCCGCTGGAACAGTTTCTTCTTGATTGCCGTCTCAAAGCACGCCGCGTTCGGGCAGACGTAAGCGCCCCGCCCGCCCTGGCGGCCGGTCGGATCGAGGCGGACGTCGCCGTCCGGCGTCCGGACGATGCGCACGAGCTCCCGCTTCGGGCGCTGAGCGCCGCAGGCGACGCACTTTCGGATGGGAATTTTCTTCGGCGCCACGCCTCACCCCTCCTTCGCCCGCCCTTCGCCGCCGGCCAGCGTCGCGGGAAGCGCCGCCTCGGCTTCCGACCCCGCTGCCGATCCTTCAGGCGGAAATGCGCCCGCCTCGCCCATCCCGGCCCGATCGTCCGTCCGCCCGGGGGCATCCGTCCGGTCGCCCGCCGGAACCGAGGCGGACGCCGGCGCTTCGTTCGGCAATCCGCCTGCCGCCGTCCCTTCCGCCGGCGCTTCGTCCACCGGCGCCCCGGCCGGCGAAGCCGTTTTCGCCGAAGATCCGTCCGTCGAAGCGGACTCCGCCAGCTCCCGCATCTGGGTTTCGCTCTTGATGTCGATCCGCAGGCCGGTGAGCTTGGCCGCCAGACGGGCGTTCTGGCCTTTTTTCCCGATGGCGAGGGAAAGCTGGTTGTCCGGGACGACGACCCGGGCCGTCCGGTCCCCCGCCTGAACGGTGACGGCGCTCACCTTCGCCGGGGAGAGGGCGTTTTTGACGAACTCCGCCGGGTCCTTGGACCAGCGGACGATGTCGATCTTCTCGCCGCCGAGCTCGTCGACGATCGCCTGCACGCGGCTTCCACGGGGGCCGACGCAAGCGCCGATCGGATCGACGTTCGGGTCCCGGGCAAAGACGGCGACCTTCGACCGGTCGCCCGGCTCGCGGGCGATCGCCTTGATCTCCACCGTGCCGTCGTAGATCTCGGGCACTTCCCGTTCAAAAAGCCGCCGCAAAAACTGGGGATCCGTCCGAGAGAGAAAAATTTGCGGGCCCTTTGTCCCTCGCTCGACCCGGACGATCACCGCCTTGACCCGCTCGCCGGGCGTGATCACATCGCCGGGCAGGAGGTCCGAAAAGGGGAGGATGCCTTCGGTTTTGCCGAGCTCGACGTAGACGTTTTTTCCGTCGATCCGCTGGACGAGGCCGATGATCAGTTCGGTTTCCCGTTCGGCGTACTCCTGGTAGATGAGCCCCCGTTCGACTTCCCGGATGCGCTGGGTGACGACGTTTTTCGCCGTCTGGGCGGCGACCCGGCCGAAGTCTTTCGGCGTCACCTCTTCCTCGATGACGTCGCCGACGCCGGCGGCCGGGTGGATCCGCCGGGCCGAATCGAGATCGATCTCGAGCCGCGGATCTTCGACCGCTTCCACGACCGTCTTTTGCGCAAGCACCCGGATGCGGCCGGTCGCCTCGTCGATCTCGACCCGGACGTTTTGCGCCGTGTTGTAATTTTTTTTGTAAGCGGCGATGAGGGCCTGCTTGATCGCTTCGATCAGAACGGCCTTGTCGATGCCTTTTTCTCGTTCGAGATCCTCGATCGCGCTCAAGAAATCGACGCGCATCGCGCCCCCTCCTTACCTCCCGTAGCCGCCGTCGCGCGGCGCTGCCGGTCTCTTCCGGGCTTCGTGCACCGCTCAGCCGATCATCGCCCGGCGGGCCAGCTTGACCTGAGCCCGGGGGATGGCCACCGGCCGGCCGTCCACCTCGACGACGAGCGGATCGGCCCCCGACCGAAGCGTCCCCTCGAAGACGGTGGCCCCGTCGACCGGCTCCCGCGTTTCGATGCGGACGAATTTGCCCTCCGCCCAGGCGAACTCCCGATCGGTCTTGAGGACCCGCTCCGCCCCGGGAGACGAAACTTCGAGGATGTAACTTTCCGAAATCGGATCTTCGTCGTCCAGACGCCGGCTTAAGGCTTCGTTCACCCGGGCGAGCTCGTCGACGCCGATGCCGCCCGGCTTGTCGACGAAAATCCTGAGGTAGCGGACGCCGTGTTCTTTGACGAACTCCAGATGGACGAGCTCCAGCCCCATCCGCTGAAGGAGCGGGAGCGCCAGCGACTCCACTTTGGCCTCGACGGCCCGGCGGTCCAAAGCGACACCTCCTCATACAAAAAACGAAGAGTGGGCGCGCCCACTCTTAACGCGGTCACTTATAACATCTCCCGCTTTCACTGTATCACAACTTCCGCGCCGGTGCAAGATGCCTTTGCCCCTGTCCGACAAACGTAAGCCCCCAGGCGAACAGCGAAAGGGCGAGGCCGACGAGCATGACGACCCGCACCCCCACCACCGCTTCCGCCGCTCCGTCGGGCCCGCCGACCCGGTCGAAGAGAAACGTCGCCACCGCGACCCCGAGCACCCGGCCGAGGTTGCGGACGGTGGCGATGATGCCGCCGGTGAGCCCCGTCGCCTCTTTCGGGACGCTCTCGAGGACGGCGACGTTGTTGGGCGGCTGGAAAAAGCCCATGCCGACGCCGAAGAGGGCAAGCCCGGCGACGACGAAACCGACCGGCGTCCGCGGCCCGAGAAGGGCGAGGATGCCGAAGGCGGCGGCCGATACGGCAAGCCCGATGAGCGACGGCAGCCGCGTGCCCCGGCGATCCGCCAACCCGCCGGCGACGGTTGAGGCGACGATCATGGCCACCGCCTGGGCGGTGATGACGAGGCCGATCCGGTCGGAGGTGTAGCCGCGGACGAGGTGCAGATAGTACGGGAGCACGATCTGGGGAAAGCCGATGAGGACGTACGACAAAAGCCCCGTCGCGTTGCCGACGGCAAACGTCGGGATGCGGAACAGGCCGAGGTGGATGAGCGGCTCGGGAACCCGGAGGCTCCGGACGATGTAGAGGACCCAGAAGAGGGCCGACGTGCCAAAGGCGGCCAAAGACGGGGCGCTGAAGAAGGAAAGGCGGCTTAAGCCGTTCAGCCCCTGCATCAAGGCCGAAACGGCGATCAAAAAATACGTCGCGCCGAGGACGTCGATCTGTTCCCGGACGACGGACGGGGAAGCCGGTCGCCGATTTTCCAAAAACACCCAGGCCCCGGCGGCCGCTAAAAGGCTGAACGGGACGTTGATCCAAAAGATCGCCGGCCAGCCGAAGTAGTGCAAAAGAAATCCGCCCATCGCCGGCCCGACGATCGTGCCGACGGCGACGACGCTCCCGATCATCCCCATCGGCCGGCCCCGCTCCCCCGGCGGGAACGTATCGGCGACGATCGACATGACGTTGGCCTGGATGAGGGCGCTTCCGATGCCCATGCCGAGGCGATAGACGATGAGGGCGGGGAGGCTTTTCGCCAGCGCCGCCAGGGCCGCAAAGCCGCCGAAGAGCGTCACTCCGGCGATAAAAAAGGGCTTTCGACCGTAGAGGTCGGAAAGCTTGCCGATCAAGGGAAGCGTCCCGGTGATGATCATGAGATAGGCGACGATGACCCACGAAAGCGTCTCGAGCCGCGTATGAAATTCCGCCTGCAGCGTCGGCAGCGCGACGTTCAGGACGCTCATGTCGACGTTGATCATGAACGTCCCCGTCGTCACGATGGCGAAGATGAGCCAGGCCCGCAACCGCAACACCTTCTTAGCTTCTTCGCTTCCGCTTAGCGTCTTAGCTTCCGAAGATTGAAAGGTCCGGCGACCGGCCGGGAAGCGGCGGGACGTCCGCGACCGGAAGGGCGGCGGCCAAACGGCGGCCGAAAGGAGCCGCTCGGACCTCAGTCGGCCGGAAAAACGTCGCTCGACAAGTATCGTTCCCCGGTATCGGCGGTCATGCTCACGACGAGCTTTCCCGGCCCGAGCATCTCGGCGAGCTTCAGGGCGGCAAAGACCGCCGCCCCCGACGACGGGCCGACGAGAATGCCCTCCTCCCGGGCGAGACGCCGGGTGATGGCGTACGCCTCGTCGTCTTCGACGAGGAAGATGTGGTCGTAGACCGAGCGGTTCAAAATCGGGGGGATGAAGCCGGGGCTTGTCCCGACGAGCTTGTGGGGGCCGGGGGAGCCGCCGGAGAGGACCGGCGACGTCTTCGGCTCGACGACGGCGATGACGAGGTCGGGGAAAACCCGCTTCAGCACCTCCCCGGTCCCCGTGATCGTCCCGCCGGTGCCGGCGGTGGCGACGAACCCGTCGAGACGACGGCCAAGGGCCGCCACCTGCGCCAGGATCTCCCGGGCCGTCGTCTCCCGGTGCGCCTGGGGATTGGCGGGATTTTCGAACTGCATCGGGATAAAGCTGTCGGGGATCTGGGCCGCAAGTTCCCGGGCCTTCTCCACCGCGCCGGGCATTTTTTTCTCTTTCGGCGTGAGCACGACCTCCGCCCCGTAGGCCTGAAGCAACTTGATCCGCTCGACGGTGCTCCCCTCCGGCATGACGAGGATGCAGCGGTAGCCTTTCGCCGCCGCCACCATCGCCAGCCCGATGCCGGTGTTGCCGGACGTCGGCTCGATGATCGTCGTCTTGCCGGGGGCGATCCGACCTTCTTCTTCCGCCGTCTTGATCATATAGTAAGCGGCCCGGTCTTTGACGCTGCCGCTCGGGTTGAAGTACTCGAGCTTGACGTAAATGTCGGCGTGCCGCTCGGTGATGAGGCGGTTCAGCTTGACAAGCGGCGTCCCGCCGATGAGCTCGTAAATATGGTCGACGACCGCCGGGTGCGCGGCCCGCATGGCGCTCCCTCGCTTTCAGCGGCTTTCGTTTTGTCGCTTCGGGTTACCGCCTTATTATACCGCTTTTTTCCCGCGGTGGAAAAAACCCGGGCCCCTCCGGCCGTGACGCCGAGACGTTTTTTCGGAGCGCGATTTCGACCTCCGTGTTGCCGAGGAGCTCCACCAAATCACGGAGGCGCGGCAGCGCGGAACCTCGGGCTCCCGACCGCTTCATCGTCGAAGCCTTCGAGGAGATGGCCGGCCCGGTCCGCGACTTCGAAGAAGTCACATCCCATAACCGATCGCACACACCCCGGCGGGCACCCAAAGCCAGGCGCGTCCCGCCGGTTTTTGGAAGCTTATATGATAGACGGTATAATACGGCAGCACTTCCATCTCCCAGACTTTCCCCGGCTCGGCCGCGAAGCTGAGGGTTTGGGTCCCGTCGAGGCGGATTTCCGGCGGATTCGGAACGGAAAACGCCTGCAGCACCTTCGAGATCGAAATGCCTTCGGAGCTCCCGAAACGATAAGGAACGGCTTCTCGAAAGGTCGTGCCTAGAGCGTGCGTCTGTGCGGCTTTTTCTCCCTCCGCATCCGATCCACCCGAAACAGCGGTCGCCGACGCTTTCGAGATCGGCGGTTCGCCTTTGATCCCGCAAGCCGCCGAGACATCGAGGGAAGATGCCGGATGATCGAGCTTCCGGTTCAGTTCGTCCAGGGTCGGCCGTTCAAGCGGATGGCTCCATCGATGCATCGACGGATCAAGGTCGATCGAAACGGTGACAATGCGGACGTTCGGACGACCGGGATACGTGGAAAAGTCATTGGCGGGGGGACCGGACAGGGAAGGCTTCTTGTCGCTCGAAAGCGCAAAAAGCGGTTCCGGTTCCACGGTCGGGGGGGAAGGCTCCTTAAAAAACGGGCCCCATCGAATCAGCATCCCGAAAAGCGCCACCGCCATCGCTCCGACCAGCCCGATCAAAAGCGGGCGCACCCCTCCGCGGCGCTCGAACATGCCGGACCCCCTTTGCTCCTTTTGGCAGATCGCCGTTTTTTTGGGCGGATCGCCGATTTGGCCGGTTTTTTGCCGTTCCTTCAAGAGAGGTCGCTCAGCGCCTCGATGTCCTCCCGAATGGGGCTCGCAAGAAGCATCGTCACTCCGCCCGCTCCACGAACGCTCGCGCGTGGTCAAGCCGCCGCTTCATGCCGACGAACAAGACCGAGCCATTCAACCGGACGCTACATCCGACCCCTGCGTTCGAGCGCATCTTTGACCGAATCGATGCTTTCCTGCTCCAGCCGGAGGCGGCGGTCGGCGATCCACCGCAAGACCGGACGCCATGCCTCATAGCGCGGATCGTCATGGAGCGCCGCCGCCGTTCGTGCATACCCTTCATCGACGGCCATGGCCCGATCCCGGTACGCCTCCAGCGTCTCGACGTCCATGAGCAGCGGAATGAGATCCGGGAAAAAACGCGTTTTCAAAAACGAAACGATCCGGATCCCGCCGATGTCGATGTCTCCCCAGTGATAGACGGGAATGCCCCGCGCCGATGCGCTCTCTGCCCGATAGGACGCCAGTTGCGCCAAAAACCGCTGCACGATCCGGCGCGGAAAGCCGCCGGTATAGATGACAAGCTCCGGTGCTCCGGCGCGTTCATGCACCCATTGATGAAAGCTGGTCCAGTTTTCGATCAAAACGACGCGTTCGGCGTCCAGGCCGACGATCTCCGACCGGCGAAGGAACGATGAGGACAGGCCGACGCCGCCGGATAGGGCCTCGAAGTTCAACCGTTCTTCGAGGTTCGGCCGCTTTTCTGAGGCAGAAACGCGATGGGCGGGCGGGCCTTCCGCCGCCTGCCCATTTCCCTGCCGCCGGGTTTTAAGAACGATCGGTCCGTTCAACCAGAGGGAGCCCGGATTGTCGAGGATGCCCACGCTGTCGAGGAGCACTTCACGACTTTGAGGACCGTCGTCTGACGCTTCATGGTCGGGATCCCACGCCAGGAAGTCCGTTGGCGCATGCCGTTTTAAAAGCATCAACAAGCGTCGCTCGACGTGGCGCTCAAAATATTTGCTGTCGCCAAACAGCCGCTGGCTGAACAGGCGCTTCAGTTCGCCGTCTTCGTCGACATGCGGCAATGTCAAAAGCACCCGGACGAAGGGAGCGGCCGCCTCCGGATCGTCAAACGGGGCCGAAGGCCGACGGTGTTCCGCAAGCCGTCCGTCGATCTCCACCCACAGGTCGCGCACCCATGTCCACGGATGATCCTGAAGGGGGCTCAGCACCGACCGCAGGCGCTCGAGCACGGCGTCATACGGATCGCGCCCGATCAGACGATAGGCGGCGTCGATCCCGCCCCATTCCAGCTGCACCCGTTCGAGCATGTCACCCTCTCGAAAGCGCTCCCATTTGAGCGAAAGAACGCCGGCGGCGGCGAGCGCCCGGCAGACGTCATTCATCCAAACCCGCTTTTTGTAGTCCATTTCGTCCGTATAATCCGTCCAAAAAGCACTCTTCCGCAAAACCAGCTGCGGGCGACGGGCCCCCGGCCGATGCCCCTCCGGCCGGTGGTCCGGGCGGCGCCGCACGCTCCGTTCATAGCGGTCCAACAGCTCCCCGAGCAGCCGTTCCTGGAACGCACGCTTAAAGGTTGCTTCATTCATCGGCATCGACCTCTCCGCGATCGTCTCCGGCGGCTTCGCCGGCCGGGACATAGAAAAGCGGATCGACAAACGAACGATATCCCACCCGGCTGACGACGAGCGTCGTCGTCATGTGCGGAAACATATGCTGCATTTTTTCATCCGGCGCGACGGCGATGAGCTGGAGTTCGAGCTGTTTGATCAGCTTCAGGCTGGCCTCGATGCGCGCTTCGTCCATCTTGTTGAACGCTTCGTCAAAGACGACGAGGCGCAGCGTCTTTCGGGAACGGTACAGGTGATAAAACGAAGCGAGAATGGCGATGTAAAACGGCGTCTGCGTCTCCCCGCCCGATTTTTCACGCAGGTATTTGGAGAATCGGTAGCTCCCGGCCGAATTCGAGATGACCAGATCAAAATCCAGGTAATTTTGGTAGTTCGTGAACGTTTCGAGGTCCCCTTCCTCTCCGCGGACGAGCCTTTCAAACAGTCCCGCGAGCACCTGCGCGCGCTCGTCTTCCGACGGAGCGAACAGCGACGGCACTTCGTCGCGCTCGAGCAAAAAGGGGTCCATGACCGCGTCATAGAAGGCTTTCATTCGCGGGTGCGCCTTGACTTCAAAGGCATACCGGTCATCGGAAAAGGGGAAATGCCGAAGCGCGTAGTTGAGTTCCTCGAACTCGCTCTTCGCCGCCTGCAGCGCTTCCCTCAGCTGAAAGACGAAACTCGCTTTGAACTCCTCTTCCGACTGCCGGCGCGCCGCCTCCGCTTTCTCCCGGTAGGCCGGCAGATCGACCTGCTCGAGCTGCTCGAACAGTCGGTCGAAAGCCGCGTTGTCCGGCGCGTCCGCCGGAGCGACAAACCCATAGGTCAGGTTGTACTCCGTCCGCTGTCGGACCAGCTCCTGAAAGGCCTGAACGCTCCGCGTCAAATTGCCCCTGCGGTTGTTCTCCCAGTTGTCGATCTTCCGGGCCAGCGTTTCTTGCAGCGCCGGTGTGGCCGTCTCCGGCCGTCGTGCCGATGCCGGCGACGGCTCAGGCGCCTGGAACGGGGACGGGGCCTCTTCCCCCCACGCCTCCTTCAGGCGCTCCCGCGCCGTATCGACGTACGCGCCGTACGCCGAAAGCCACTCCGAAACGACGGCGGTCGCTTGCTCCAGAGCCTCTTTCGCCGTGCGAACGTCCGCTTCCGCATGATCCCGTAAGACTTTAAGCTCCGACGCTTTTTTCGTCCATTCGGCATTTTCTTCCTTGAGTTTCTGTTCTTCTTTGCGCCAGCCGCGGTAATCCGCTTCAAGCCGCTCGAGTTCCTTGTACAGGTCGGAACTCAGGAGCACCGCGCGCTCACCTTCCGCTTCGGCGAGGTGAGTACGGAGTTCGCCGATCGTTTCCGCGATCGTGAGGTGTTCCTTCATCCACCTGAACTTCTCGACCTTTTCGCTCAGACGCTTTTCCCACCATTCGACCTCCGCCGACGCCGCCCTCAGCCCCTCGCGGTCCGCACGAAGGCGAATCAACGCTTCTTTGCGGCGTTCGATCTGCCTGGGGATCGCCTTCTCGCCGATGAACGGCTCTTCGTACGTCTTTTTGCGCAACTGACGGGCGACGAAGTTGTGATAGACCATGCCCGTCCGCGTCACCGCCGTGCGGTGCGCGCGAAGCGCCGCTTCATCGTCGGCCTTCATCACCTGTCCGAGCAGGTGATCGATGTGCGCCTGGACGAGCGGATCGTGCGTCTCCAGCTCTTCCGCCAGCGACCCGCGCCGCGCCGTCCCCAGATAACGCCGTTCTTTTTCCGTATCGACGAGCCCGACGCCCTCGATGCCCCGGGCCTTCTTTTCCCGCTCATAAAGGCGGAGCGCTTCGCCGAAGACTTCCGGCGCGACGAGGAGATCGAAACGCCGGGTATTCAAATACCCTTCGATGGCGTTCCGCCATTCCTCATCGCGCACTTCCATCCGTTCGCAGAAGATGATGACCGGAGAACGCCCCGCCAGACGCTCTTCGAGCAGGGCCTTCAGCCGCTCCACCTCGATCGGGTAGGTGACCTGCCGCCGGTGGAGGCGGTCGAGTTCCTCCCGGGTCCGCTTGATCTCTTCATCCAGCTGCCGGAGTCGATCGCCCAATCGCGTGCGTTCTTCGACGAGCCGGCGCTGCCAGTCGGCGAGCGCCGTCCCCGCTTCCAGAAAAGCAGACTGAGATGCGGCATCAAGAGGCGTCCCGGCGGCGATCCGATGCCTCAGGGCACCGACCCCTTCGATGAAGCGCCGGGTCCGCTCCCGATCCGCGTCGCTCCACACCCATCCTCCCGCCCCGGGCCATTCGGCGAAATCCGTGAGGACGGCAGCAAGATCGTCAGTCGTGTCCGGTATCATGTGTAAAAACGGATGGTCCAGGTAACATAAAATGAGCCATCCGGCCCTCTTTGGTAGAATGTGAGACGGAGAAGAAACCACTTCACCAGGAGGGATACCGGATGGCTC
>NZ_JXBB01000044.1 GCF_001653195.1 Hydrogenibacillus schlegelii | reverse complement strand
TGAGCCATCCGGTATCCCTCCTGGTGAAGTGGTTTCTTCTCCGTCTCACATTCTACCAAAGAGGGCCGGATGGCTCATTTTATGTTACCTGGACCATCCGTTTTTACACATGATACCGGACACGACTTGTCCTGTTGTCTCCATACGCTTGAAGTGTTCGGAGGTTGTTAATGACGACTGCCATCTCTGATGGACTGTTCTCTTCCTTGCTGTGTATTGAGCGTAGTGCATCGTAGATAACAACGTGAGGCCAGAACTCCTCCAAAAGCTCCGTTGCATATCGGTACCCCGGACTGTTCTCATCGTCAACTCGGAGTGAGAGTTGTGCGACTCGAACGTCTACGTTCCCAGCGGTAACTCTCTGAACTACCGCACCGAAGTCTTCATCGGAAGGACTTGGGTTTCCAGTAAATATCGAACGTAGCCGAGGGATTATCTCATTCGGCAGAGATGCGTCCTCCTCGATGAACAAGACTTTTAGCGGGCGTGGGAGGTCTGATGCTGGACGAAGTCCTTCAATACCTGCAAGAGGTTCTCCAGTCGCTAAACTGTAGATGAGGTTTAGAGCTAGAGTTGTCTTACCGTTCTGAGAAGGACCCCAGAGCAGTCCAATCTCTCCACGTGGAATTGCATTTTCGATTAGCCAGCCGGCAGTCTTCGGGGGGTGAATCATGTCCTCCAACGTGTAGACAATCCTCCGTGGCTGTGGAACGTTGCGAAGGAACTTTACCAGCCTCTCGTCGATGTCGTAGTCTGTTGTTCCGTAGTTTTCTTTCCAGTACTGCATATCCTTACACCATTCGCAGATGTCCTTGTTGGTGGGAGAGACCACTATCTCTTCGGTGAGCTTTACTTGTGTCGGTAGCGTAACTACCCTGACACGCTCTCCTAGGCGGTCTCTTACTCTCTTGGAGATGAGCTCGGACGTCTTGTCTCCTTGTCTATAAAAGATTATCCTGTCAAAGTTAAGCAAGTAACTCTCCCACTCTTCAGGGACAACGTTACCCGGCCAGCCAATCACTGGAGTATCGAGACCACACTTTTCCACTGCTTGAGAGAGTCGGAGGTAGTCACTTCCTCCTTCTGCAATAGCAACGACTGGAGCACCAGCTCGAATTGCATCATCGAGACCAATCGGCCAAACGTTTGAGTTGGGAAGATTTCGTTTTCCTTCTTCTCCACGCAGGCCAACTCCTACGCATATTCCTGACTTAATCATCGGAAAGACAACCGCAGGTCCAACCTTTGTCCAATCTCGATAACCACAGCCACATTTGACGAGCGTTTCAATCTGGAGGTCGTGAGAACTGAGGTATTCTTGGAGGTAGGGCGGTATCTCTCCGGATTCGACAATCTCTCTCAATCTCCGCTGGCTTGCTTCAACGAAGTCCTCAAAGTACTGGCAGAGTTCTGGAGATGGTCTCCTCATCTTCATCATTTTCTTCTCTTGCTCTTCGATGCTTGTTCCCCACACTAGCTCAAAGAGCCTCTGACCCTTTTCACGGTTGTCTTTCGGTTCGCCGTACCTACTCGTTACTCCGTAGAAGTCGTTCTCCATCTGTACTAGGTCAGACCAACGATAGTAGATTCCGCAAGAGTGACAACCAAAAAAGCCCGTCCGAACATTGAACCAAGCAGACGGGTGCCGGTCATTGTGGAACGGACAGTGAATGTTGATTGTCCCACTGCTGCTCTCCGGCTTCTGGAGCTCCTTCTCGTAGTCGTAGCCGGAGTAGGTGCTAAACAGGTTGAGAATTCTCCCTCCTTCTTTCCGGAAATCAATTCCAAAATCTACTTGCATTAGCAATAACCTCCTTTCGAGTTGTTTGATTTTATTTTATGATTAAGCTCCGGAACTTTCAATAGGTATTTTCGTCATTTTTTGTTCGTCATTTTATCACAGTCGATAGGTTCGATGCTTGTAAAAAATCCCATAGACTGGTATAATGTCTATGAAAGTACACGAGTTTGGAGGAGTTTCTATGAAAGACAAGAAACCAGAACCTCGCACGAAGATGGTATCGGCAACCTTCACCACAGAAGAGTTTGAACTTATCCAGAAAGCTGCGTACCAAACAGACAGAAGGCCAGCCGGACTTGTTAGATACGCTACACTGCTGTATTTGAAGGAGATTGGACTGTTACAGGAGGAGACCAAAGATGAAGAGAGTTAAGATTCTCCTGCTACTTCTTACAGTCACACTATTCCTTACTTCCTGTGGGAAGACTGAAACCGCTAAGCTTAGTGACACATCATCACCAAATGTTACAGAGACCAAGCTAACCACAGTAGTACCAGCAGTGGAAGCCTCCCAGAACGTCGAGACTTCAAAAGAAGCTCCTCAGAAAGAGGAGAGTACTGACCAACGGACTGAAAAAGCTGAGAAGGCTGTTGCCAGCATCAAAGCAGAAGACCTACAAACTGTAAAAGACTCTATTCACCAGATGCATGAGGCGTTAGACCAGCTCCTCACCTATGGCGGTATTAAAAAGTACGTGAGTCAAGATGACGAGACTTGGAAAGTTTTTACTGACCCACAGAGTGGATTGACTGCTCAATTCACCTCAACCGTAAACGAGTTACTGCCTCTCATCGGAGACGAAAACCTGAAGCTGGATTTACAAACATTTCAGCGTTTTATGGAGATTGCTTCGGAGAAGAGACTGAGCATCTCACTAGCATACGCTCACCGAGTTATCCACGACCTTGATTATTGGGTATTTAACAGTGATGCAGACACTGATGATGTGAGAGATTACTGGGGTGCTACCGCAACGCTTCATGGTAAGGCGGGAAATCCATACTACTATTGGCTAGAGAGTAAAGCCTATGAGACTCATCAGAACACGAATCAAGGTAAAAAATAGATCAAGTCCAGTATCATGTGTAAATTGCCCTCTTCGGCGAATGAAAGGACAGGTCACTCAGGCATTCACAACGTGCAGCATGGCCGGCTCAGTGGATTTCTGTTGTTCCTTCTTCCACTGCCAATACTCATCCATATTCAGGTAGCGGTGCCCAGTGGTCCACGTCTCGTCTATCTCCATGAGTAGCGCTCCAAGCAACCGTATCACGGATTCCCGGTTGGGAAAGATGCGGATGACTCTTTCACGACGGCGAATCTCCTCGTTGAGTCGTTCCACGCCGTTCGTGGTACGCAAGCGCCGCCGATAGCGATCCGGCAAGACCAGCACGGCCGTGACGTCGTCAAAGCCCTCCTCTAGCACCTTGACGGCCTTGG
>NZ_JXBB01000043.1 GCF_001653195.1 Hydrogenibacillus schlegelii | reverse complement strand
AGCGATCGCACGGGAATGAGGGGAACGACGTCCATCTTCAAAAGCCGATCGAGCGTTTCCGTATCGGCATATCCACCGTCTCCGGAGACGCTTTGAATGCGAAGAGAGGGGTGCTCACGCCGGATGTGCAGCAGAGCTTCGATGGCGGCCTCTCGTTCCGCAGTGCCCGTGATGATCTTGGCCTGGGTCCGCAAGATGACGGAGGAGCGGGTGTCCACCGTGTGATGAATGAGATCACGCCAATGGGCTTCTTGGCCGGAGCTCTTTCGATAAAGGCGGGCATCCGGATCGGTCATGCTCCGGTGGGTCCGGTTGGAAAACCGCTCCCCCCGAAAATCGCCCGGCTTCTTGGGTGGCCTTCCCGACGAAGCCGAAGGGGAGCCGGGGGATGAAAGGTTCGGGCCCGGATCGGGAGGATGGAGGTCGGACGGAGAGGAGTCGTCCTGGACCTCGTCCCCGCCGTCGGAAAATGAGCGATCTTCTTCCTCCAGCCGGGCCAAATAAGCGTCAAGCGACTCGACGGGGGCCGGCGTGATGGGCTTTAAGCTGTGGATGGAAGCATTGGCGCGGACAAGGGTGCCGTCCACCGCGACATGCACTTCCGGCTGAACGAGCCCTGCGGCGATGCACTGATCCACCACATGGCGCATGGCTTTCTCAAAAATGCCGTGCCTGCGCCAACGTTTCCGTGTTTTGACCCCGGCCGTGCGATCCTTAAAGCCGTGGACCCCCGGCCTCCGGGTAAAGCATGGATCGCGGAGAAATCCAAGACGCGATCGATTTGGCGAAGGATGTGATTATGTGGCACGAGGGCTTCCGTATCCATATGCTGAAACCATTTGGGTTGATGGGAAGTCAATCGTCGAGACCGCAGGTTTGAATCTCTTTTTTGAGAATAAGGATGCTTGCTTGCTTTGATGGAATAAATTCGATCCATGGGTCCGGTTTTCCTTCAAATGAAGGGGTTTTTCACCGGCCTTCTAATGAGAGATGCGCTCTTAATAACGTGATCAATCGAGAAATTGCGTGACTTAGTGGTGATTGCAAAGAATGAAACGTCTTACTTAAGAAAGGAGAAATTATGAAAATGAAAAGAAAAAAGAAATTAATTTCTTTAGTCTTAAGTACTTCAATTTTTTTCAGTGCGATCTCTCAAGCATTTGCTGCAGGCACTTCTGTCGCTAGCCCAGAGCAAATACAACATATGGTTCCCATACAAACTAAACAGGAGGTTTATTCTGTAAAAGAGACAAGCGTATATCAAGTGCTAGGGCAAAATGGTCAGGTGGAAGTCCAGGGCGTCAAGACGGCAGCGATCAAGGCGGGGATTCGCAGGCTGGTTTATTACCTGCGACATGACACTGACAAGGTTATCAATGAACTACGAGATTATGTTCCTAATCGTTATCTTACTGTATTAAAAAATAACTCGGATAAAATCGCTAATTTCCTTGAAAGTTTTCTTGCGTGGGAGGATCTAGCATATCAAACCATCTATGATCAGACATATAATTTCTTGCGCTGGAATCTAGGATTTGCCCACTCAACGTCTCACTGGATCGCCTTGGCATTAAATGGATCATTGAGAGGGGGTTGCTCTGACATGAGAGCATCTGGCGGTACACCTAACTTGGATCATGTCTTGAGCAAGTTCAGTGAAGAAGAATATGAGGGTTTCAAGCAGTTTATGCGCTGGATACCTGATAATCGTGACCGGCTTTGGGCCAAACCTCAACAGGCCCGCGAAATCTTGGTAAAAGCCTTCAAGCATTTCGTGCCAACCAGAGGGGAAGAGGATTTGGAACGGATTTTTGAAGCTCTAAGAAAAGATGCACCTGGAATGCCTCTCCTAAATTTGGTCAAAAAAAATACGATGAAAAGGAATTAATTCCAGCATTATCGTTGCCTCTATGTTCATCGCGGGATTCGATAGGGAAGAAAAGAAGAAAATTTGAATGAGGACAGCACTCATGTTGCATATACTTAAAACCCAGTGGCGGGTAGCCATTGTAACCGGGTAGCCATTGTAACTTGGAAGGGGAACAAGATCATTTTCGGGATCGTTGGGATTATGGTTTCTTTTTTCATCGCTACTTTTGTGCAGGCAGGAAGCATGAACTACGCCAAAGCTTGAGAGACATTGGGAGGTGCAAGGTGGAACGGGTATATTCAAATTCAAGCCTGCTATAACGACAACGGAAAACATGCAAAGAGGGGATATCACCGGTTTACGCGTGAAGCTGGCCCGCCACTCGACACGGGGCGTCTCTACACATCGGAGGCGACATCATCGAATGACTGTACTGTCCGGTGGCGGGAGGACTCTGTCTGGGATTCTCCGCTCTGGGGCGACAAGTATACGACCAAGTACTGGTACGATTTCGAATGGTTCTGAGGTCTGGAGTAGCTTCCAGCCGATAGTTGGAAACTTTATTGACGTGCATTTTGCGGTGAGGGGGGAAGGGATGTCCGGGTGAACCAGCGACTGCGGTTGAATTTCAGGCTTGCCTTTACCAGCTTCTTTCTTGGAATTCTCACAGCTTTTATGGTGTGGTCTTTCCAGTGGGTGATGGAATCTTGGAAGGAAGTCACGCTCGACATGCCGGGTGACGTCACCGTTCTTCGGATGATCGAGGGACCTCAAATGGTCTCGGAAGCGGATGAGGCGGTGGCTCTTGAGGAGTTAAAGGCGTATCTTCGCGAGCGGTCGCTCGCTCTGATCGTGTCCTCAGTCGGAGATGGGCGGCCCGAAATCCTTCTTTACGATCCGCACGGCGTGGTTTCGTGGTTTCCCCGCGGCAACCCCGAAGATTCTCAGCTTGCGACAGATGAGGTTTACCTTTTTCAAGGAACGTACTCGGAGCGCCGGTGGTCGGAATCCCGCACGACCTCCCTTTTGCCAAAGGGAGTCATGGTGAAGGGAGTGATTCGCGCGCCTCGCGGAGCTGGCGACCTTCAATATGCAAGACGTATCGGAGGAGATCCGCTGCCGCCCGGACAGTATACGATCAATACGACGGATCCGGCGCACGTGCGCCAGATCCTTGCTTTATTGTACCGAATGGGCCTTATCCCACAGAGCGCACAAAAAGTGCCTTTTCTCCTCTACGCAACGCAAAATCCGTTGCTCATTATCACCATGCTCTTTTTGACAGCGGGATCCGTTGTTGCTGTTTTTTATTGGTCCCTCAACCTTCGCGGGCGCGCCCGGGAGTTCGGCCTTCGAAGTCGCCACGGTGCACTAGTCGTGTCCGGTATCATGTGTAAAAACGGATGGTCCAGGTAACATAAAATGAGCCATCCGGCCCTCTTTGGTAGAATGTGAGACGGAGAAGAAACCACTTCACCAGGAGGGATACCGGATGGCTCA
>NZ_JXBB01000042.1 GCF_001653195.1 Hydrogenibacillus schlegelii | reverse complement strand
GCCTGTGGAGACGGGCTCTGCGGCGGAACGCGGCTGGCCGCGGTCTACGAGCACCCCGCCGAAGAAGCAGGAAGCAACCGGGGCGGTATTCCTTCGATGGAATATTTGTCCATGAGTTGCGGAACGGTACGCGTAGACGACCGTAAGCGCATACCCGAACAAGACGACCGACCGCCGCGGCACCCGGTCCGACAAAAACCCGGCGATCGGGATGGTCAACATCAGCACGATCGCTCCCACCAGCGTCGCGTTGACGAACAGATTTTTGGGCATCTGAAGAATCGTTGCTCCGTAGCTAACAAAATAAGTATTGAAAATATAAAACGTGGCAAAAACTTGTAGATTGGCCAGCAAACCGAAAAAGAGCGAGGCCGGATGCCGGCGAAACGTCTCCAAAAGCGGCGCCCGCGCCGTCCGGCGCGTGTTCAACACCTGCTGAGAAATCGGCGTCTCCATGACCGAAAGGCGCATCCACACGCCGAGGACGAGCAGGATGAAGCTGAGGAGAAACGGAATCCGCCAGCCCCACGCGTCGAACGCATCGCCCGTCAAGGCGATCGTCAGAGACACGACTGCCGAGGACAGGATGAGGCCGAACGGCACGCCCATCTGAGGCAGGCTCGCCATGAGTCCCCGCGTCGGACGCTCTGACCACTCCAGTGCCAGGATGACCGCCCCGGCCCATTCGCCGCCGACGGAAAAGCCTTGCAGAAAGCGAAGCAGCGTGATCAGCACCGCCGCCCAGAGGCCGATGTGTTCATAGGTCGGCATCAGCCCCATCAGCGTCGTCGCCGCCCCCATGAGGACGATCGTCACGATGAGCGTCGTCTTGCGGCCGATCCGATCGCCGAAGTGCCCGAAGAACATTCCGCCGAGGGGGCGTGCGAGAAACCCGATCGCGAAGGTCAAAAACGTCTGCATCAGAGCGACATACGGATCGCTGCCGGGAAAGAAAAGCTTCGGAAAGACGAGCGCGGCCACGGTCCCGTAGACGAAGAAATCATACCACTCGATCGTCGTGCCGATGATGCTCGACGCCACCGCTCGGCGCCGCTGCCGGCGCTCGAATTCGGGAGAAAGTTTCGAATCCTGTCCGATCATCCCGCCGCCCTCCCCTGGCCTTTGTCCTTTTTGCAGCTTCATTGCGGTCACGTCGCGATGCGGCGCTCAACCAGCGATCTTCGGCGCAACCGGTTCGACATCCCACCTCCTGACGAGCGATCCGCCCTTCGACAACGGAAGGTGAACGAACGATCGCTCATTACAGATAAACGCTCTGCTTCAGCCGCTTTCCTTTCGCGGCCGCTTCCGCCCCCTTTCCGGCCCCGCTCCCCGGCCGCCGGCAGAGCGGGACCGGTCGACCGCCCTTCTGAGCCGAGGCAGGGATCAAAACGTTCCGACGGTGTCTTCATTTTATTTTATGGATTTCGCCGAGTCAATCCGGACAAAAAGGTTTCAATCCTTTCCTCCGATGCAGGCCGCTTGATCGATTTTCATCGCCAGCGCCTCGCCGATGGCGAGGGCCGCCGTCGCCGCCGGCGACGGCGCGTTCAGCACATGGACGATCCGGCCCGTCTCGAGCAGCACAAAATCATCTTCCAGCGTCCCGTCCCGCCGGACCGCCTGGGCCCGAACGCCGGCGCCTCCCGGGACCAAGTCCTCCGCCTCCAGCGCCGGCACCAGGGTCCGAGCCTCCCGGAGAAAGCGTTCCCGGCTCCACGACCGGAGCATCGTCTCCCGGCCGAGGCCGCGATACCGCCACGCCATGCGCCAGAAATCCGGCCCCTTCAGCCGGTCGACCGCCTCTTTGAAGTCGAAGGCCCGACGGCCGTACCCTTCCCGCGCCCACGCCAGCACCGCGTTCGGGCCGACGTGCACCGCCCCGTCGACGCCGCGGGTAAAATGCACCCCGAGAAACGGAAGGCGCGGATCCGGCACCGGATAGACGAGCCCCCGAATGAGCGACCGGCGCTCCGGCCGAAGTTCAAAATACTCGCCGCGAAACGGCACGATCCGGACCGGCGGCCGAAGCCCGCTCGCCCGAGCCAGCCGGTCGGACCAAAGGCCGGCGGCGTTCACCGCCCGCCGGGCAAAAACGACGTCCTCGACCGCCCGGTCCCCGTCCTGCCGCCGGACGACCGCCCGCACCCGGGCCCCCTCGTCGAACAAGGCCAGCGCCCGGTGGCCGGTTCGCACCGCGCCGCCCCGGCGGACGATCGCCTCTCGGAGCGCCCGCGCCACGGCGGCAAAGTCGATCACCCCCGTCTCCGGCACCCAGAGCGCCCGGTGCGCCCGGACGTGCGGTTCTTTCGTCCGGAGGTCGTCCGGGCCGATCCACTCGACCCGAAGGCCGTTCTGCCGCCCGCGGACATACAGCGCCTCGAGCCGCTCCGCCTCCGCCCCGTCTCGGGCGACGAGCGCCTTTCCCGGCCGGGCGTGCGGAAGCCCCCACGCTTTTGCCAGCGAAAACAGGGCCTCCCCGCCCTCCCGGGCAAAGCGGGCCTTCAGGCTCCCCGGGCGGTAGTAGATCCCCGAATGGATGACGCCGCTGTTTCGGCCCGTCTGGTGCCGGGCCACGTCGTCCTCTTTCTCCAGCACGACGACCGTCGCATCGGGGCGGCGTTCCAAAAACCGATCGGCCGTTGCCAGCCCGACGATGCCGCCGCCGACGACGAGGAGGTCCAGCATTTGATCCATCGCTCCCGTTTTCGGCCCCCCTTTTTCGCCACGCGGCCCGGCCGCGCCCGCCCGGCGCGACGCCCGAAGTCCGTTCTCTTTAACGCATAAAATCCGACCGACGCGGGCCACGCTTATCCCCGCTCGGCGCAACGCAAACCATCCGCTCAGTGCGACGCAAACAGCCGCCCGACGCCGTAAAGCCGCTCCAGGACGGCGATGAAAACGACCGAAATCAGGACGACGACGCTCGAGACCGAGGCGACGATCGGCGAGTACGCATCCTGCATATGGGAAAAAATCTCCAGCGGCAGCGTCCGCATCTTCGGCGAGACGAGGAACAGCGACACCGTCACGTTGTCGAACGACGTCAGAAAAGCGAACATTCCGCCGGAGACGATCGCCGGCCGAAGCAGCGGAAGCGTCACATCCCAGAACACCCGAAGCGGTCGGGCCCCGAGGATCTGGGCGGCCCGCTCGAGCGTCGCATCGTACCCGCTCAAGCCGGCCAGGACGAACCGCACGACATACGGAAACGTGATGAGCACGTGCGCGATCCAGAACCCCAAGGGCGTTCCGCTCAGATACAGCGGCGTGACCTCCTCCCACCCTTGAAAGGGCGGGCTTCCCCTTTCATTGAAGAAAGCTTACACGGATATAGGGGCTCGCCCCCAAAATCCGTGCAGCGGCCTCCCTCTCCGGGAGCTTGAGTTCGGGCCGGTCCAGCCCTACGGCCCGATCGGGGCTCAGGCCAAGCCCTTTTCTCAAGATGACCATGGCGGCATTAACGTCCCTGTCGCAGGTCCAGCCGCATTCGCACTTGATGACTCT
>NZ_JXBB01000041.1 GCF_001653195.1 Hydrogenibacillus schlegelii | reverse complement strand
GTGGAAAACCTCATCCTCCACGTGACCTTCGATCTCGGGGTCGTGCCGGTCCGCCCTGAGGCGGGGCCCGTCGCGGCGTACGACTACAACGCGGCCATGCTTGCCCGGGCGACCTCCGCCGGTGTGCTGGATCTTTTCGTCGGCCGCGAACTCCTGGCCCAGATCCAGTACCGGAACAAAGTGCTGGCGGAATTTCAGGCGAAGCTGAGCCGCCTCAGGGAAGGGTCGCGGCGCTGGCGCCGGCTTCAGACGGCCAAAGCCCGGGTGCTTAAAAAGCTCGATCGCCGGATCCGGCCCATGGAGCATGCTCTGACGAAGGCGCTGGCCGAACTCGACCGTAAAGAAGGCATCGCCGTCAGTGTCCTCGGCGATCTGACCGGCCTTCGCCGCTCCGCCGGAACCGGGATGAAGGGGAAGAAGGCCAACCAGAAGATCAACCAGATGGCCTACGATCGCCTCGGCTCCCAGCAGGGGTACAAAAACCTCATGCGCGGGATTCGGACGATCTTTCTTCCCGAAAAGTACACGTCATCGACCTGTTACGCCTGCGGCCGGCGAGACCCGTCGTCGAGAAGACATCGCGGGCACTGGAAGTGCAGGCGGTGCGGCTTCTCTTTGCAGGCGGATCTGAACGGCGCCGGCAACCTGCTCAAGTTCCGGCTTGCCGAAAACGTCGTCGGCGTACCCGGTCCGGTGTCTTTCCACACGATCCGGCACTGGCGCTGGGATAAGCGCTACAACCGGTACGTACACGTATCGTCAAGGGCCGGGGCTTAAGCCCGGTACCTGACGTAGTCGGGACTTCAGTGACGGTCCCCTCCGGAGGCGTGAAGCCTTCGGTGTAACCCGGCAGGAGTTCCTGCCGCCAGGAAGCCCTTCCCCTTTAGGGGGAGGGAGAAAGTCACTTCCATCCGACTTCGGCGAAGATCTTCACCGCCTCTTCATTGTACCGCCCGAGGTCGGCAAAGTCGAGCGTCTGCGGCTTGAACCGGCCCCACGATTCGAGGAGCTCCGGCCAGCGGGCCTTGGGGTTCGCCGGATACTCGAAGTTGAGCGCGGCGAGCTTCTCCTGCGCCGGGACGCTCGTGAGGTACGCGAGGAGCTTCTTCGCGTTTTCCGGGTGCTTGGCCCCTTTGACCAGCCCGGCGCCGCTTACGTTGATGTGGGTGCCGTGGCCCGTCTGATCGGGGAAGAAGACGCCGATCTTCGCGCCGACTTCCCGCTCCTTCGGATCTTCGGAGGTGAGGAGCAGCCCGACGTAGTACGTGTTCACGAGCGCGACGTCGCCGACGCCGGCGGCGATGGCCTTCATCTGGTCGCGGTCGTTTCCTTCCGGCGGGCGGGCAAAGTTTTTCACCATTCCCTCGGCCCATCGCTTCGCCCAGTCGCGGCCGTTTAAGGCGATGAACGACGCGAGGAGCGACTGGTTGTAGAGGCTCGTCGAGGAGCGGACGAGCACCTTGCCGCGCCACTTCGGGTCGGTGAGCGCCTCGTACGTCGAGAGATCGTCCGGCTTGACGCGATCTTTGGCGTAGACGATGACCCGCGCCCGGGTGGCGAGCCCGACCCAGGCGTTCTCCCGGTCCCGGAGCTCGGCCGGGACGTTTTGGAGGATCGCCTCGTCGTCGATGGGCGCGAGGATGCCCCGTTCCTTGGCCCGGTTCAGCACGCCGCCGTCGACGGTGATGAAGACGTCCGCTTCGGTCGCGTCTCCTTCCCGGGCGATCCGCTCGATGAGCTCCTCGGCCTTGCCGGAGACGACCTTGACCTCGATCCCCGTCTCTTTGGTAAAATCGTCGAAGAGCGCCTGGTCGGCGTCGTAATGCCGGGCGGTATAGACGTGGACGACCGGCGGTTCGGCGGCCGCTTTGCCGGCCGACCCTTCGCCTCCTGCCGCCGCGCCGGTGCCGGCGTTTTCGCTTCCGGCCGCCGCGCCCTCCGTCCGGGCGGCATCGCCTCCGGCGGGGCCGCCGGTCGCCTGCCCGCAGGCGGCAAGAAGAACGAAAGAAAAGACGAGGAGGAAGAGGGCGAGCGGTCGGGCCGCCGCCGAAACGGACCTGAGATGCACGTCGATCGAACCCCCTTGGACTTGGAATGATGGAAAAGAGTTGGAATGGCAAAAAAGAGATGGTGGAAAAGAGAAGGTAGAGATGAATGATTGAAATTGAGGATCGATCTCAACAACGATTATACCGACCCGGTTTCGGCAAAGCAAGCGGTAAGGAGCCGTGTTCCCATGCCGACGGAGGGAAAGCCGCCGGTCGTCCCCCTTTTCGGCCTATCGTTTGCGGCGCTTTCGCTGGAAGCGGCGGCGGATTTTTTGGCCAAAGAGGCGGCGACCCGCCGGACGGCGGGCGCGGCCGGGCCGCTTTTCGTGGCCACGGTGAACGCCGAGATGCTCATCCGCGCCCGGGAGGACGCCCAAGTTCTCAGCGTCCTCCGGCAGGCGGACGTCGTCGTCGCCGACGGCATCGGCGTCGTCCTCGCCGCCCGGCTGCTCGACCGGCCGCTTCCGGGGCGGGTTGCGGGCATCGACCTCATGGAGGCCCTCCTCGAGCGGGCCGCGGCGGCGGGCTGGCCGGTCTTTTTCCTCGGTGCCCGGCCCGAGGTGCTCCCGCGGGCGATGGCGGCCGTACGGCGCCGGCATCCGAAACTCGTCCTGGACGGCCATCACGGTTATTTTACCCCGGAGGAGGAAGCGGCCGTCCTGGAGCAGATCGCCGCCTTCCGCCCGGCGCTCCTCTTCGTCGGGCTCGGCGCTCCCCGGCAGGAGGCGTGGATTGCCCGGCATCGCCCCCGGCTTTCCGCGGCCCTCGCGATGGGCGTCGGCGGGAGCTTCGACGTCCTCGGCGGCGCCGTCCGCCGCGCGCCTTTACGCTGGCAGCGCCTTGGGCTAGAATGGTTGTGGCGCCTCAAAGAAGAACCGTGGCGCGCCCGGCGGATGGCGGCCCTGCCGCGCTTTGCGCTGCTCGCGGTCGCCGTGCGCCTCGGCCTGGCGCGGGAGGAGCCGGGGCGGGGGAGTCCTTGAGAGGGGTTAAAAAGAACATGGCTCCCAACGCTCGAAACCGGGTTGGGCCCATGAGAAGCGGCATTCGGGACAGGGGGATCCGGGCTTCGAACTGAGGAACTGAACTTCAGACGAGAACCGGACTTAAGCCAAAAGGAGAGAGAAGGCGTGCTGTATTACCTTGCGCTCGCCGCAATCGCCTTCGGCGTGACGTTCGTCGCCACGCCGCTGGTGCGCCGGCTGGCGTTTGCCGTCGGCGCGGTGGACGTGCCGGACGCGCGGAAGGTCCATCGGGGGGTCATGCCGCGGCTTGGCGGGCTGGCCATTTTCCTCGGCTTTCTGGCGGGGGTCGGGTGGCTTTCGGCCGGTTTTGCGGAGATCGGCGCCGCGCTTCTGGGCGGCGTAATCGTCGTCCTCACCGGTGCGCTCGACGATCGTTTCGGCCTCTCGCCGCTCGTTAAGCTTATCGGGCAGATGCTCGCCGCGGCCGTCGTCATCGCCGCCGGCATCCGCATGGAGTTCATCCATCTGCCGTTTGCCGCGGAGAAGACGCTGGAGTTCGGCCTTCTGGCCGTGCCGATCACGCTTTTCTGGATCGTCGGCGTGACGAACGCGATCAACCTCATCGACGGCCTGGACGGCCTGGCCGCCGGGGTGACGGCGATCGCGGCGGCGACGATGTTCGTCCTCTCCCTCCAGCTCGGCAACGTCCCGGCGGCGCTCATGGCCGCGGCCCTCGTCGGCAGCCTCGCCGCCTTCCTCATTTTTAACTTTCATCCGGCCAAGATTTTCATGGGCGACTCCGGCTCCCTCTTTCTCGGCTACATGATGGCCGTCATGGCCCTTCTCGGCTTCAAGCAGGTGGCCTTGACTTCCTTCATCGTCCCGCTCCTCGTGCTGGCGGTGCCCCTGTCGGACACGCTGTTCGCCATCGTGCGGCGGATGTTAAACGGCCAGTCGATCGCCGCGCCGGACAAGCGCCACCTCCATCACGCCCTCCTGGCCGTCGGGCTTTCGCACCGGCAGGCGGTGCTCGCGATCTACGGTCTCAGCGCCTTTTTCGGCCTGAGCGCGATCCTCTTCTCCCGGGCGACGGTGTGGATCGAGGCGGCCGTCCTCGTCGCCGCCGGTTTCGTCCTCGTCGTTTTGGCGGACGTTTTGGAGCTCGTGCACCGTTCCTTCCATCCGATTCGGCGGATGCTGCGTCTCCCGCCACATCCAGAGCGAAGCCGGGGAAGATAATCAAAAGCGCCCCGAACGCGGGGCGCTTTTTTCATGGCTTCAGCCGGAGCGCAGGGATAAAACTCCGCGTGCCTCCTAAAAGAAATGCCGTTCCGCAACTCATAGACAAATATCCCAGCGAAGGGATACCGTCCCGGTTGCTTCCTGCTTCATCCACCGGCACCGGCCGAAGCCTGCGACCTCCGGTGTCCGCAGGCGTCACTTCCCGCGGAACTCGCGGTAGAGCAGCTTACACGCCGGCTGCCAGGGCGAACCGGAGCAGATTCTTCGCCGCGTTTTCGTCCCGGTCATGATGCGCGCCGCAT
>NZ_JXBB01000040.1 GCF_001653195.1 Hydrogenibacillus schlegelii | reverse complement strand
AAGATGAGATTTCCCACCGGCTTGACCGGGTAAGACCCCTCGTAGACGACGAGGTCGATCGGTCCGAGGTGGAAGCGCGGTAACGCGTGAAGCTGACGGATCCGAATCGGTCGAGGCTTTGCCCCCCCACGATCCGGTTTTGAGGGAGCGTTCGCTCCCGCTTTCATTCCGCAGTAGCTCAACGGTAGAGCATCCGGCTGTTAACCGGAGGGTTGCAGGTTCGAATCCTGCCTGCGGAGCCATTTTGTGCCACCTGGATAGGTGTCCGAGTGGTCGAAGGAGCACGACTGGAAATCGTGTGTACGGCGAACAAGCCGTACCGTGGGTTCGAATCCCACCCTATCCGCCATCTCGGGTGCGGTGCTGTGGTGTAGGGGTTAACACACCGGTCTGTCACACCGGAGATCGCGGGTTCAAGTCCCGTCAGCACCGCCATCCCGGCTCGGTAGCTCAGTTGGCAGAGCAGAGGACTGAAAATCCTCGTGTCGGCGGTTCGATTCCGTCCCGAGCCACCACTGCCGGTGTAGCTCAAGCGGTAGAGCAACCGCCTTGTAAGCGGTCGGTTGGGGGTTCGAGTCCCTTCGCCGGCACCACCGATGGCGGAAGGCCGACGAAAAGCGATGGAGAGCGGTCGTTGGTCGTCGTGGGCGTTTGCGGTTCAGGCCGTACAACACCGCGAAAGTCGAGAGACGCTCGGGGATGGACGCCGGATCGGTGAACCTCTGTGCGGACGTAGTTCAGCGGTAGAACACAACCTTGCCAAGGTTGGGGTCGCGGGTTCGATTCCCGTCGTCCGCTCCATGCCGGGGTGGCGGAACTGGCAGACGCATGGGACTTAAAATCCCAGGGTAGGTGTCTACCGTACCGGTTCGAGTCCGGTCCTCGGCACCAAATGGCTGGCGGCGTACGCTCTTCCGAAGCGCAATCGGGGGAAGGGAGAGCGCAGAGCGACGTGACAAACTGATGAAGAACGGATGCGCCCGTAGCTCAGTCGGATAGAGTGTCTGACTACGAATCAGAAGGTCGGGGGTTCGAATCCCTCCGGGCGCGCCATTTTCTCTTTTTTTCTGCCGGTGTGGCGGAATTGGCAGACGCGCGCGACTCAAAATCGCGTGGGGCAGCCCCCCGTGGAGGTTCGACTCCTCTCACCGGCACCAGCTTAGAATTTGTGCGGTTTTGCGGGTATGGGAGGAAATGGATGATTTGCGCCGAGCAAACGAAACGCTCGGCCTAAACAATGGCGCTGCCGACGTCGGCAGCGCTTTTTGGTGTGGTCACGGGACGAGGCCTTCGGCCGGACGATGCTGTTTCCGGGAATGTTCATCGAGGGCCCATGCGCAGGGCGCCGTCGAGGCGGATGACCTCGCCGTTTAGCATCGGGTTTTCGATGATCGCGGCGACGAGATGGGCAAATTCGTGGGGCCGGCCGAGGCGCGGCGGGAAGGGGATCTGCTCCGCCAGCGACGCCCGGGCCTTTTCCGGCAGGCCCTGCATCATCGGCGTGTCGAAGACGCCGGGAGCGACGGTGACGACGCGGATGCCGTATCGGGCGAGCTCCCGGGCGAGGGGGAGGGTCATCGCCGCCACGCCGCCTTTGGCGGCGCTGTAGGCGCTCTGGCCGATCTGGCCGTCGAAGGCGGCGATGCTGGCGGTGTTGATGATCACCCCGCGCTCGCCTTCTTCGTTCGGCGGGTTGGCCTGCATGACGTCGGCGGTCAGCCGGACGACGTTGAAGGTGCCGACGAGGTTGATCTCGATCACCCGGCGGAAGCGGGTGAGATCGTGGGGGCCGTCTTTTCCGATCACCTTCTCGGCGATGGCGATGCCGGCGCAATTCACGGCGCCGTGGAGGGCGCCGAAGCGTTCCCGGGCGAGGTCGATCGCCCCGCGGACGCTCGCTTCGTCGGTGACGTCGGTCCGGGCGAAGGCGGCCCGATCGCCGAGGCGATCGGCAAGGCTTATGCCGGCTTCTTCGTTCAGATCGGCGAGCACGACGCGGGCGCCCTGCGCGACGAGGCGCTCTGCAGCGGCGGCGCCGAGGCCGGAGGCGCCCCCGGTGATGAGAAAGACGCTGTCCTGGATGTGCATCGGGATCTCCTTCCCAGGCGATTTCCCAGGCGATTTTCTAGGCGATCGGTTCGCCCTGAGCATCCAGATGGTGTTTGAATCGCTCCCGGAGGGCGCGCTTTAAAAACTTGCCGGTCGACGTGCGGGGGATCTGGTCGACGAAGACGATGTCGTCGGGGAGCTGCCACCGGGCGAATTTCGGCCGGAGGGCATCGAAGAGCGCCGCTTTCATCGCCTCATCCGGCGTGTGGCCCGGTTTCAGAACGACGACGGCGAGGGGCCGCTCCTGCCACTTCGGATGCGGCACGGCGATGACCGCCGCCTCGAGGACGGCCGGGTGGGTCATGAGGGCGTTTTCGAGCGCCATCGTGCTGATCCACTCGCCGCCGGATTTGACGAGGTCTTTGTCCCGGTCTTTGATCTCGACGTAGCCGTGCGGGTCGATGGTGACGATGTCGCCGGTCCGGAACCAGCCGTCGTCCGTCCAGCGGTCGGCGGCCTCCGGAGCGTTGTGATAGGCCGCGGCGATCCACGGCCCCCGGACTTCGAGCTCGCCCATCGCCTCGCCGTTCCACGGGACAAACCCTTCGGGACCTCGGGCGCGGATCTCGACGAGGGGGACCGGCCGGCCCTGCTTGGCCCGAAGCCGGTAGCGCGCGTCCTCCGGGAGCGCCGCGGTCTCCGGCGAGAGGAAAGCGATCGTCCCGAGGGGCGTCGTCTCGGTCATGCCCCAGGCGTGAACGACGGTGAGGCCGTGGCGCTCCTGAAAGCCGCGGATCATCCCTGCCGGGGCGGCGGCGCCGCCGACGAGGAGGGCCCGCAAGGCGGAAAGATCGTAGGCGCCGGGATTCTGGTCGAGCCTCTGGAGGACGCCGAGCCAGATCGTCGGCACGCCGGCGGTGAGCGTCACCCGCTCCGCCTGAAACGCCTCGAGCAGGCTCGCCGGATCGAGGTGCATGCCCGGGAGGACGTGCTTTGCGCCGACGAGGGTCGTCGTGTAGGGGAGGCCCCAGGCGTTGACGTGAAACATCGGGACGACCGGGAGGACGGCGTCGGACTCCCGAACGCCGAGACCGTCGGCCATGGCCGAGACGATCGAGTGAAGGACGAGGGCCCGGTGGGAGTAGACGACGCCTTTCGGCCGGCCGGTCGTCCCGGAGGTGTAGCACATGGCGGCGGCGTCCCGCTCGTCGAGTTCGGGCTCGACGAAGCGGGCGGGATCGGCACCGGCAAGCAGGGCTTCATACGGCCGCAGACCCTCGGGGAGGGAGGCGTCCGCCGGGACGCCGGCGACGAACACGTGCCGGACGGTCGGAAGCGGCCCGATTTTTTCCAAAAGGGGAAGGAGCGTCTGATCGACGATGAGCGCCCGGTCGTCGGCATGTTCGATGATGAAGCGGAGGTCTTCCGGCGGAAGCCGCAGGTTCAGCGTGTGGAGGACGGCGCCGGCCAGGGGGATGCCGAAGTACGCCTCGAGGTGTTCGTGCTGGTTCCACATGAGCGTCGCGACCCGATCGCCCCGGGCGAGGCCGAGATCCCGGAGCGCGACGGCGAGCCGCTTGGCGCGGTCGATGAACTCGGCATAGGTGTAACGGAAAAACGTCCGGTCCGGCCGCCGATCGACGATCTCCCGGCGGGGAAAAAGCGTTTCGGCGCGCCGGAGGAGGTGGGTCAGGGTCAGGGGAAAATCCATCATGAGCCCCTGCATGGCGGTGCTCCTTTCCTCGAAGCGGTCGTCATATCTTGATTTTAACATATGGGGGAATCGGGCGACAGCCGTCGATGAAGCGAGCGCGATCCTGGGCGCGGGGCCGGTGCGGACGTTTTGGTCGATTACGCTCCCGCTTTCGCTTCCGGGCGTCGTCGCCGGCGTCGTGCTCGTGTTCAGCATGTCGATGAGCTTCCTACGTGACGCCGGCCCTCCTCGGCGGCGCCAACGTGCCGATGCTGCCGATGGTCGCCTACGATGAGATTTTGAACCTGCTCCGCTGGACGTACGGAAGCGCCATCTCGTACATTCTGCTGGGGACGACGCGCCTTTTGGTGACGCTGTTTTCCCGGGCGATGGAACGGGGGCGGTTCCGGGAGGTGTTTCGATGACCGGACGTTCTTTCGCCCGCTTTGCCCATGCGGCCGTCGTTTTTGGGGTCGTGTTTTTTATTCTCATGCCCGTGTTGGTGGTCATCCCGGCGTCCTTTACGGCGGCGAGCTATCCGAGCTTTCCGCCGCAGGGGTTTTCGCTTCAGTGGTACTGGAAGATTCTCGATCGGCCGGAGTTCGTGGCGGCTTTCCGGAATTCGGTCGTCTTTGCCTTCCTGGCCGCGCTGGCGTCGGTCGTCCTGGGGACGGCGGCCGGCCTCGGCATCGCCCGCGGGACGTTTCCCGGCAAGACGGCCCTCGTGACGTTCATGACGGCGCCGCTTACGGTACCGCAGCTCGTCCTCGGCATCGCGCTCCTCATCTACTTTACGAGAGGCCGCCGGGAAAGCCCACCCTTTCAAGGGTGGGATGAAAGGCGGCTTTTTCGTTAGATGTATTGCAGTTTTCTAATGGTTGTGCTATGATACAGACATGAACGGGAAACGATGGAAGCGATCAAAAACGGTAGGGTACAACATCGGCTACCACTTC
>NZ_JXBB01000039.1 GCF_001653195.1 Hydrogenibacillus schlegelii | reverse complement strand
AGCGATCGCACGGGAATGAGGGGAACGACGTCCATCTTCAAAAGCCGATCGAGCGTTTCCGTATCGGCATATCCACCGTCTCCGGAGACGCTTTGAATGCGAAGAGAGGGGTGCTCACGCCGGATGTGCAGCAGAGCTTCGATGGCGGCCTCTCGTTCCGCAGTGCCCGTGATGATCTTGGCCTGGGTCCGCAAGATGACGGAGGAGCGGGTGTCCACCGTGTGATGAATGAGATCACGCCAATGGGCTTCTTGGCCGGAGCTCTTTCGATAAAGGCGGGCATCCGGATCGGTCATGCTCCGGTGGGTCCGGTTGGAAAACCGCTCCCCCCGAAAATCGCCCGGCTTCTTGGGTGGCCTTCCCGACGAAGCCGAAGGGGAGCCGGGGGATGAAAGGTTCGGGCCCGGATCGGGAGGATGGGGGTCAGACGGAGAGGAGTCGTCTTCGTCTCCGCCGTCGGAAAACGAGCGATCTTCTTCCTCCAGCCGGGCCAGATAAGCGTCAAGCGACTCCACGGGGGCCGGCGCGATGGGCTTTAAACTGTGGATGGAAGCATTGGCTCGGACAAGCGTACCGTCCACTGCGACATGCACTTCCGGCTGAACGAGCCCTGCGGCGATGCACTGATCCACCACATGGCGCATGGCTTTCTCAAAAATGCCGTGCCTGCGCCAAAGTTTCCGTGTTTTGACTACGGTCGTTCGATCCGGAAGCCTCGGCCCCCCGGCCTCCGGATGAAGCACAGATTCGAAATCGAGCCCTAAGAACCACAAATAACCGGCGTGCATGGGGAGCGTTTGAAAGCGTTCCCGCTCAGAGGGGTTGAAGAGGTAAGCAAGTCCTATGATCCGCATGACGAGTTCCGGATCGACGGCCGGACGGCCGGTGCGTTCCGAATAAAGCGGGGCGACCCACTCATGGATCGCGGAGAAGTCCAGGACGCGATCGATTTGGCGAAGGATGTGATTTTGTGGCACGAGGGCTTCCATATCAATGTGCCGAAACCATTTGGGTTGATGGGAAGTCCATAGTCGAGGCCGCATGTTTGAATCTCCTTTGAGAAAGGGATGTTTGCTTGCTTTGATTGAATGAGTTCGATCCATGGGTCCGGTTTTCCTTCAAATGAAGGGGTTTTTCACCGGCCTTTTAAAGGCCTTTGTCTGTACAGCGAGGACCTGGGTACAAAAAGCTAGAGATTGTCTATCTTTGTATAGAGAAAGTTGCCCCCTTTACCGCATCAGGTGCGCTGCACATGGAATCAATCGACATAAACGGGGGCATGATATAATCATGATCGAGCACTCGGAGCAACAGGCGACCATTCGATGTTGGAGGAGGTCCGGTTCATGGCACGAACCATGCGCGCCGCACAAGTCGTGGCGTACGGAAAACCCCTGGAAATCCGGGAGGTTCCCGTTCCGGAACCGCACGGCGAGGAGGTTTTAGTCCGGATCGGAGGAGCCGGTCTATGCCACTCTGATCTCCATCTGATGCACGGGGAGATTCCGCTCTTGCCCTCCCTCCCTTTTACCTTGGGGCATGAAAATGCCGGCTGGGTAGAAGAAATGGGTGAAAACGTCCAAGGTTTCAGCAAAGGCGACGCGGTGGCGGTCTACGGCGGCTGGAGCGAGAAACCCGACCGCTTTGCCTGGGCGGGCCAGGAACAGCTGACCGACATCCGCAAATGGGTGGGCATCGGTTTTCCCGGGGGATATGCCGAGTATCTGCTCGTTCCGAGTTACCGTTATTTATTGCCGCTGGGCGATCTGTCTCCGATTGAAGCGGCGCCGCTTACCGATGCTGCGCTTACGCCCTATCGGGCCGTTAAAAAACTCCTGCCTTCCCTTTATCCCGGAAGCACGGTGGTGATCATCGGCGTCGGCGGGCTCGGTCAATTTGGCGTTCAATTCGCGCGCGTCCTGACGCCCAGTTGCCAGGTCATCGCGATCGACGTCGATTCTAAAAAACTCGAGATCGCCCGGGAACTGGGAGCCGATCATGTGATCCACGGCCGGGAGGAGGACCCGGTCGCGAAAGTCAAATCTTTAACGGGTGGCGAAGGGGCGCAGGGCGTCGTCGATTTCGTCGGCTCCAGTGCCACGATGACGCAGGCCTGGAACATGGCCGGGCGGCAAGCGAAGGTGGTCATCGTCGGCCTGGCAGGCGGGAAGCTGGAGTTTACCACCAAAGTGCTCAACGAGGCCGAACTGACCACGAGCGTATGGGGCAGTCAGGTCGAGCTGAGCGAGGTCCTTGAGCTGGCGCGGCGGGGGGTCATTCGCCCGAGAATTCGGAGGGTACGGTTCGAAGAGATCAATGAAGCGTTCGAGGATTTGGCGCACGGTCGCATTGAGGGTCGTGCGGTCCTGGTCCCCCATGACACGCTGGAAAACGCTGCTACTGGGCCGACCCAATGATGAATCGAAGCCGGAACACGGATTGTGAGCACGGCCGCCCGTCCTTGAGGACGGGCGTTTTTTTGACGGAGGAAAAGCGCGTCCCTCTCCGAGAAACCGTCACGGCCTTCACCGGGCGGATCCGCTGCATTGCTCAGAAAGCGGTCGAAGCGAGCGGGGAGTACATCCGGGGCAAAATCCCGCTTTTGGAGACGGCCATGCAGCGCCGTCCGCTGGGAATGGCGCTCGGGAGGCTGCGAGGGAGGCTGCGAGGATAGGGAGCGGCTACTCAGGCGCTTTGGCTCCCGAGCGCCGGGAGAGCACGATCACCGGAGCGTCATGAGCGCGTTTTCTTGTTCAAATTTAGCGGCCGGTCGTAAAATCCACCACGAGGGCCAGTTGAAAATTCCCCCGCCCCATCGAATTACAGACACCGAATCCCCGGCAAGGATGAGGTGTCTGCATCATGATAGGAGTGGGGGAAATGTTTTACATGAAGGAGTTGTACGCGGAACTGCGTAGCATCCGGGAGGTCGCCCGGAGGACCGGTCACGACCGCAAGACGGTGCGCATGTACATTCACTCACAGGAACGGCCTCGTTACAGGCCCCGGTCGCCGCGTCCGTCCAAGTTGGACCCCTTCAAGCCAACCCTGGTGACCTGCATCGCCGAAGGGATGTTGAACTGCAATGACCTGCTGGACGAGATTCGCGCTCTGGGTCCTGCGCCCCTCATACCGGACAAATGCTGAAACGATGTTGTATCCTTCTGTCAAAGGAGAAAGGCTCGTGAAACGAACAAAATCCATCCCTGGCTCCCTCCAATTCAAAGCGGCTTGGGAACGGATCAAAGGCGAAAAACGCTCGTCGAACGCTCCCGGGAATCCGGCGTTCATCCCCATCCCTTCTTGAAGGGAAAGCTTCCCCTCCTGGAAAAAGGCGCTGAGCGCTCCCCTTCCCGAACAAAAAGCGGATCCCCGAAGCGCATCCGCAATTGGGTTGAGCTTCTCGGCAAAAAGGAAGGCGAAATCGCACGCCTCAAACTTCTCGCGCTTCGAAGCGGAGTATCGAGCGCTTCTCTTGAAGCAAAACGTGTCGAAGCCCTCAATGCGCTATTGACCGAACGGATCTGGGACTATAACGAGCGCCGGCCACATTCAAGCCTGCGGCCCAAAACGTCCCAAGAAACGCTCAAAGAAGCCCTGAGCACAAGCTAGGTCTGCATTACATAGGAAGAAAGAACAAAATGTTTAAATCAAGGGGCGCGGTTCCTTGGATGGTGGTCCCCTCCGCAGGCGAAAAGCGTGCGGTGCAATCCGGCAGGCCTGCCTGACGCCAGGAAGCCCTTCCCCTTCAGGGAGAGGGAGAAGTCACTCGGAACTCCGCCTTGCAGGATGCCCCGTTGTCAGGTATACTAAACGGAGAAACGTTCTAAAACTCTAGTATAATTAAAGGATCATAGATCAGATAAATTCGCGATTGAGGAGGCTTTATGGGTGTTTGATCTGCCGGAGATCAGGCGGTCGAAGACCGATCAGGCTTACGAATACATCAAACAAGAACTGATCGCCGGGAGGTGGTCGTTTGGGCAGGAGATTTCGGTGGTGGAGATTGCCGAGACGCTCGGCTTTTCGCGCCGCCCGGTGATCGATGCCCTCAAGCGGCTGGAAGTCGAGCAGTTTGTGGAGATCGTTCCTCAAACGGGTGTCTTTGTAAAGCGATACACGGAGGAAGAAATACTGGATCATTTTACGGCGGTCATGGCCCTGGAAGGGCTTGCGGCATGTCTTGCGGCCGAACGGGGGCAGCCTGAACAGCTGGACGCGCTGAAGGCCGCTAATCGTGAGCTGGAGGAAGTGGTCAGCCGTCCCTTTAAGAAAGAGGAATATTTTTCCTGCAATCGTCGATTCCATTATGTCATTTTGCGGATGGCTCAATCAAAAAAACTGATGTCTCTTTTGCCTGCCCAGTGGAATTTGAATGACTTTTTCTTGACGAACATCTCTTTCTTTGAACAGGATTTTAAGCGTACGATCGGTGAACACGAGCGGATCATTGAAGCCATCGCTCACCGCGATCGCGACTTGGCCCGCTTCCGGATGGAAGAACACTTTCAGACGTTTATCCAGATGGTAAAACAGAGTTTGAGCATACGACGCTGAAGGTTGACACTCGACCGCTCCCCTGATATCTTAGTATCGTAGAAAAAGATTGTGAAAATCTCGGCTTGCCGTCATCAACGGGAAGGATATCGTCATCAAAGGGAAGGATGAGGAAGATGTCCGAAGCCGGCCGGCGCAAACTGCGCGTGGCGATCATCGGGTCGGGGAACATCGGCACCGACCTCATGTACAAAATGTTCCGCAGCCCGTATCTCGAACCGGTGTGGATGATCGGCATCGATCCGGAATCCGAGGGCCTGAAGCGGGCCCGCT
>NZ_JXBB01000038.1 GCF_001653195.1 Hydrogenibacillus schlegelii | reverse complement strand
TGAGCCATCCGGTATCCCTCCTGGTGAAGTGGTTTCTTCTCCGTCTCACATTCTACCAAAGAGGGCCGGATGGCTCATTTTATGTTACCTGGACCATCCGTTTTTACACATGATACCGGACACGACTTAAAAAATAAGTTCCCTCTATAAAGTTGCGACCAACTATCCTAAAATAAAATCAAGACAGAGTTAGAGGTAGAGCCTCGGGACCTCAAAGAGGTCCGCTCGTCGATAAAGCTCCTAGGTGTAATGGGCTTTCAATAGATATGTCACTCATCTAGGACCCACTCTCATACGCTCTCTCGCGAGCAAGAGGGAAGGTTAGGCATTTGACAGTCCTCGAACCTCCTGCACAGGTACTTCCTCCTCTACGCTTTGGTGGACCCGTAGAGAGAATACGGGAGAAGTAGAGAGACGTCACGGCAAAACCTCCTAGAATTGGAGTCCTTCGGAGTCTTCGGCCTACTACGACAGGACACTGCTAGGTAGAGTCTCAGTGAGGTAGGGAGAAGTGGCCTAGACGGCAAACAGGACCTCACAAGAGAGTCCTCGATTACAAGAGAGACCTCTGTGGTGTAGTACTCATTCTACACCGTCGGTTCGGTAGGGAGTACTGGCAGTAGCTGGTACTCCCTCATTTCATGAAAAGTTCCATTCTTTCGTCGAAGTATAAAATAGTTGATGAAAAAAGTGCCTAGGTGCATAGAGTCGTATAATTGAGTATGAAACCAAGAAAATCGGTGGGAACCACGTGTCCCACCTGTTTTTATGAGAGAAAAGGAGTGTGACTACTTCTTGCTAGTGGCTCTACTTGCCTGAGCAAGCTTCTTCCGAAGTGAAAGGAACTTCCCCACAGAGACAGTGAGAGAGGCATCGTACTTCATCCGCTTCGTGGCGAACTCGAAGACATCTACGCCATCCTCCCTGTTCGTGAAGGTAAACTCTGTCCCACGGTCAGTCTGACGTGTCGTGTAGGGGAAATCGAAATATGCAAGCACTGTAGCGACATTCAGGTCACCAGTTACAAATCCAGTTCTCTCCTTAACAGGAGCTCCCTGTTTCTTCTCACTCATTTGAACAACCTCCTTTAGAAATCGCTTAGCCTTTCAGAGCTTCTTGACGGTATTTCTGAAAGGCACGGTTAGCTTCCTCACAGGCTTCTCGGACCGCTTCTTCCTCTTCGTCATAGACCGGTTCGTCTAAATCTGCGGTGAAGAGACCAGTGCCGAGCAAGTACTCTGCTTCATGCATGGGGACATCGACGATTTCTCCTGCTCTGCAGAACACCTTCGTCTTCTTGTTTTTGGAGTCCAGCAGAGCGAAGGACCTACCTCTGACGAGTTTCAGTTTCATAGGCTCACCTCCTGAATCACGCTTGGTCTTACGAGTAGACCACGTACACGGAGCAGTTAGACACCTCTCCTCATCTCGCTTACCTCCCTCCGTACTGCTTCTCGATTTTCTCAATGGTCTCCTCAATCTTGTTAATCGGAGTCACTTCCGCAGGAGCGGTTATCTCTTTGTACTTGATGCTACGCCAGATTTCCATACCCTTGCTTGTCTGTGAGAGAGCAGTGTTCAACCGCTTCATCAAAGCCTCACGCACCTTCTGGTATGGCAGTCTGTCAATGGTAGCATAGAGCTTTGCGATGTCGTGAATGTCGATAGGACGCTCGGACTTCTGCATCGAAGAGCTGAGCATCGCATTCGTCAACGCAGATGCAGTAGCCTGCTGATGCTTCAACGAAGCGGTAATGCCAAGTGCGTCCATGTTCTTCTGACGGTTCTCTGTTCGCTGCTTTCGCTCGTTTTCAGCCTCTTGCTCTTTACGCTGTTTGAGAGCTTCCCATTCAGGCGGTTGCATACCTTTGATGAGCTCTGCAACTTCCTCCCTCTCAATCTCCTCACGTACCTTCTGTGGGTTGGTGAGGGCTTTCAGTAAATCACGTCTGAGACTCTGGAATTGTTCATTTGTCAACGCCATATCGGAATCATCCTCCTTTCCTGATTTGCGAAGGCTCTCATCAATTGCCTTCTGTTGCTTGACAACAACTTCAATAAGCTTCTTGACCTGCTCCGGTGGGAGTTCTCCAATGGCACTTCGGGCCTTCTCAATAAGCGGTTTCAGTACCACTGGAGGATAGAAGAACCTTTTTGAAGTTGTCCCCACAGAAGTAGGTTTCTCCTCAACGATGGTCCCTTCTCTGGTGATGTGGTACAGTGCGTTGTCGATGCTGAAAAGAGTGTACTCCAGCTTCGACTTTGGAGTGTTGTTGCTCACGTTATCACCTCCCCACTGACTCGTAGATTTTGTCAACATCCTTCGTGCTCGTGAACAACTCCACGGTTGCTACTAGCGACTGCATCTCCAACAGTCTGTCAAGCTCCTTCTCGTCTTTTGGTAAGTCCTCTACGTAAAGGAGTCCGATGCCTCTTCCTCGTGGGTCTTTCTTAATCGGCAGATTGTCAAGTGCAATCGCAGTGGTGGAGAGCTCCAGCATCAGGTCCATTGCTTGACAGAACTTCTCCCACCAGTCTTCACGGATGACGATGGGAGTACCAGGTTTCCTCAACCTCAATGCTGGCAACCGATGTGTGGCGATGAGGTACTTGATAAACTCTCCACTGTAACCCCAGTACTCTTCAATTTCCTTAAGTGTCAGCCATTGTTTCTGCTTCATCGTACTCCCTCCTCTCATCGAACATATGTTCTATTATGTAAAAATTCTATAATAGGTCACCGGAACTTTATAGAGGGCCTAGTAAAAATTTTTTACGAATTTTGACAAAATTTTACAAAAACCTCTTTATTTTTCTTGTGAAGTTCATTATAATATTATCATAAGCAGTTAGAAAATTTTAGTAGAGGAGGAAGATTTTGATGGCACGTAACCAGAGTGTTCAACAGCAAAATAACGAGAGGGAGGTCCAGACAGTGAAAGTCGAGTTCGTCGTTTCCACCGACAAGAAGGAAGTTGACCCGAAGCTGGAGGAACTTCGGAAGCGGAGAGATACCTACAAAGGGAATCTCGCGTATGCAATTGCACAGCAAGACAAGTACAGCAAGGATTACACCGAGGCTCTCAACCGGGGTGCTGACCAGCTTACACTTGACCGGTTGGAGTTGAAACTTCGGGAGGCTGACTTGCGAATCACCTTCTACAAAGAGAGGCTGGCGAAGGTCGAAGAGGAAATCATTCGGTACAAGCTTGAAAGGAAGAAAGAGGCGGTTGCGTAAATGAAACGAGCAACTGCCTCTCTCACTTTTCGGAGGAGGATAAGAGTACTGTTCGTTCTTATCCTCCTTTCCTTTTTGGTACTGGTACTCCGACTGACGTACATCATTTTCTGGTGGTACCCCTACTACGAGTACAAGCGAAATCCACCACCTCCCGCAGACAGTGGGATAGTCTATACAGTCAAGAACGGAGACTATTTGTTCGCCATCAGTAAGAGGTTTCAGGTTCCACTGAAGAGCGTTATCCGACTGAACGACATTAAGAATCCAGACCTCATTCATCCAGGCGACAAGATACGGATTCCAGAGCCGCTTCCAGCTTATCCGAATGAGGAGATAATCGTTGCTCTGGAGAGTCCAGCGAACTTTTGGAAGGGAGTGAAGACAGTGTGGGAAAAACACGTTGTCGCTTCGCAATCTTCGGAGTGAAGAAAGACGGAAAGGAAATCCTCTGTGGTAATTGCACCTACGGGACGAGAGAAGAAGCAGAGAAAAAGCTTCCTCTCTTTCGTCTCATTTTTGAGGTGAGAGGCTACCAGTTGGAGATACGACCGTTCGACATTTCGTGAAAACTTGTCCACATTCAAGCATATAATGCAGTAAGAAAATGTTTAGGAGGGCGAAAGATGAAACGAGCAGCGATTTACGCCAGGGTCTCCACAGAAGACCAGACAGACAACACCTCATTCGACACGCAGGTAACGGACTGCCGAAGAGAGGCAGAACGTCGAGGATACCTCACAACAGAAGCCGATGTCTACTTGGAGGACGTGTCAGGAGCTTACGGCATTGACCGTAGACCAGTCCTCCGTACCGTGTGGGAGAAGTACCAGACAGGATTCTACGATGCCATCATCGTCTGGCACACTGACCGATTGAGCAGGAACCTAACCGTGTTCACTGCTCTCGTTAACAGTGCACGAGAGAAACGTCAGTGTGGAACAAAAGGAGACGGATTCATCTTCGCCAGAGTTCCCACAGAGGATACTGCCGAAGGACGACTCCTCCTCAACCAACTGGCAAGCTTCGCAGAGTACGAGAGGGAGAGAATCCGTCTCCGGACTCTCACTGGTAAACACAGTCGAGCGAAGGAAGGAGCATTCTTCGGTGGAGGAGAGCTTCTCGGTTATCAGTGGAACAGAGAGAAGCGGAGATGGGAAGTCGTTGAGGAAGAAGCAAACATCGTCCGTCTCATCTACCAGATGTACGTCTACGGTATGGACGGTGAGGGACCTATGGGTACGATGAGGATTGCAGAGAGACTCCAGCAACTCGGGATACCCACACCCAACCAGATGAAGGGAACTCGTCTTGGTAGACCGAGCAAGAACGGTAAGGTTGGTGAGGTCTGGTCAGAGACCACCGTCCTACGCATCCTCACGAACACCGCATACGTCGGAGAGCACTACTTCTGGAGAGAATCGAAACCCATTACACCGGAGAGCATCAAAGAGGAGTGGATACCAGTCGAGTTTCCAGCAATCGTTGACCGTGACCTGTTCGAGAAGGAGTCGTGTCCGGTATCATGTGTAAAAACGGATGGTCCAGGTAACATAAAATGAGCCATCCGGCCCTCTTTGGTAGAATGTGAGACGGAGAAGAAACCACTTCACCAGGAGGGATACCGGATGGCTCA
>NZ_JXBB01000037.1 GCF_001653195.1 Hydrogenibacillus schlegelii | reverse complement strand
ATACGGTTGCTTGGAGCGCTACTCATGGAGATAGACGAGACGTGGACCACTGGGCACCGCTACCTGAATATGGATGAGTATTGGCAGTGGAAGAAGGAACAACAGAAATCCACTGAGCCGGCCATGCTGCACGTTGTGAATGCCTGAGTGACCTGTCCTTTCATTCGCCGAAGAGGGCAATTTACACATGATACTGGACTTGATCTAAGCAGAGAGAGACACAAAGATTTTGATGTTAGTTTGGAGGGATGTAGTCATATGTGATGGGGGTCCGAGGCTTCCCGTTCGCACGACCGGGGTCAAAACACGGAAACTTTGGCGCAGGCACGGCATTTTTGAGAAAGCCATGCGCCAGGTGTGGATCCGTGCATCGCTTAAAGGCTCGTTCCGCTCATCCTCCGGCTCCCCTTCGGCTTCGTCGGGAAGGTCACCCAAGAAGCCGGGCGATTTTCGGGGGGAGCGGTTTTCCAACCGGACCCACCGGAGCATCACCGATCCGGATGCCCGCCTTGATCGAAAAAGCTCCGGCCAAGAAGCCCATTTGCGTTATCTCATTCATCACACGGTGGACACCCGCTCCTCCGTCATCTTACGGACCCAGGCCAAGATCATCACGGGCACTGCGGAATGAGAGGCCGCCACCTGTGCACTGCTGGACATCCGGCGTGAGCACCCCTCTCTTCGCATGCAAAGCGTCTCCGGAGACGGTGGATATGCCGATCCGGAAACGTGCGATCGCTTCAAAAAGAAGCGCTCCCCGGGTGGCGCCGAGCCGTCCGGGATCCGGAGAAAGCACGCAAAAGATGGAGCAAGATCAAGGCGGTACTCGTTCGGAACAAAGTGCGTCGCCTGAATGATCAACCGCATTACCGAGCCAAACGGACGCGACGCGTCGTCATTGAACGTCTTTTTGCCGAAGGCAAAGCGCAGCACGGCTTAAGCCGTGCTCGAAGCCGTAGCTTGGAAGCGATGCAAGAGCAAGCCATCCTGACAGCTGTGGTGCAGAATCTCAAACGATGAAGCCGGTATGGGCGGAAGCGCCCACAGACCGGGAGTTCCGTGTGCCTCAAACCGGCATACGAAAGGCTCACAAGGGGAGTGGCCGCATTTTTGACGGTTCTATTCGTTCTGACGTCACACCTCGTTAGGCGAAGATGGTCGATCCAGTGGACTTAATTCACCAGCCTTTTAGAGAAAGGAGGAACAAACATGAAGCGTTTTCTTTTTTTCTTGGTGTTTTTTTGTTTGGTTTTATGTTGTTAGGTACTATCAATTTCCTAACTTTTATATCCGCTGATTTTAATTGGTTTAGACAAACATTCAGGCCATTTATAAGGTTTATGTATGAGCCCGTCCATCCCATCTTTAATTTCTTTAACATTCAAGACGGAGATGATGCAAGGATCATCTATCCTATTGGTCTATCGGCTGTGGTTTGGGGAGTACTTGGTGGAGCGGCAGGTGTGGCATCCGTTTTCTTTGCAATACAACAAAATGATAAATTGCAACCGTTAAAGTTCATGGGTATCGGGACGTTCCTTTTCATTGCGGGTACCTTACTCATCGGCAATATCGCCCAGGAAAGCGTGATCTATCGGTATTGGATTTGGGATGCGACGGCTATCTTCATGTTCATGACTGTTGTTGCTGCTACCTCCTGGATCCCTGTTGTTCGTTCCCCTTGGAAGTCCATTGGCTTGTCTGTCTTGACCCCACTCATCAATTTTAGCGTGCTGTTGTTGTTTATCCGGTGGTTTCCTGAGGTTTATGGACCAAACATCACTGAATGGGATCGCTATCCTGCATCTGATGCTGTCTGGCCCGGTGGTATTTTGGCTATGGTGCTTTCACCGATTTTAACTGGTATGGCTCTAATGTGTAAGCGTTTCTGGAAAACATTAACCATCACAAATTGATGGAGATTGCAATCGGAAGAGCTTCGACCCAGACAAGGTGACGGCGCTGGATCTTCAGGAATACCGGGCCATGCTGGATGCTACGCTGAAACAGCAGCCGTAGACCATCAACAAAAAGATCGCGGTGCTGAAGGCTTTCAGGCGTTTCGCGGTTGAACGGGGTTATGCCAGCATTAACCCTACGGACGTCCTCCGGGGCAAGCAAACGACCACGGAGAGGCTGGCACCGAATGGCTGGGCCGCAAGGCGCAGAGCCGGCTGCTGCATGAGGTCAAAAAGGAGTCCAATGAGAAAAAACGGGCTCGCAATTACGCCATCGTCCAGCTGATGCTCAGCTGTGGGCTTCGCGTGGACGATTTGGTGAACCTGTACGTCAACGACTTAGATCCGGACCGGCGGACCATCACAGTCCACGCCGGAAAACCATCCGACCGGTTACGAGTGGGTGTACGGGGTGTGCGAAAACACGCCCTTTCCCGTGGACGTGGCGCTGTATGTGCGGGTAGAGCCGGCCCACGAGGCCCTGGAACACCTCAAGAAGAAAAAGAAGACGGCCGAGGCGCAGTACCGGGAGTGGATCGAGAACGACGAGGATGTGCCGCTGGAGCTGGAGAAGGACCTGGCGAGCGTGTCGTCGCTCGAACGAAAGCTCCGCTCGCGCCAGCCGCTCGTTGCGGAGACAGGAGGACGGGAAAAATAGGCAAGCTGATGATTTTCGTCGGCTTGCCTTATGTTTGTGCGCCCGGCATGGGCGCTGTCTATAGGGTGAAAGTCCCGAACGGCGAGGGCGGCAGTAGCCGTTAGCTTAAGGCGGTCATGCGCCCCTTAGACTGGACAAATGCTGAAGCTATGTTGTATCCTTCTGCCAAAGGAGGGGCGACCTGTGAAACGAACAAAATCCATCCCCGTCTCCATCAAATTCAAAGCGGCTTTGGATCTGATCAAAGGCGAAAAAACGCTCGTCGAACTCTCCCGGGAATCCGGCGTTCATCCGAATACCCTTTTGAAGTGGAAGCAAACCCTCCTGGAAAAAGGCGCTGAGCTCTTTGAACCCCCAAACAAAGAGAGGATCCCAGAAGCGCATTCGTGATTTGGAACAGCTCCTCGGCAAAAAGGAGGTCGAAATCGCGCTCCTAAAAAACTTCCTCGGGCAGGGGAGCTAGATCAACTTCCGCTTCAGGAGCGCATCCGTGGGAGTCCGATGCAGCGCTCAAAGCTGAGATCGAAGCCATCCTTCGGGAACATCCGGAGTACGGCTATCGCCGCCTCGAGGCCGAGCTTCGGCGACGGGGAATGGTCGTCAATGGAAAGCGGGTCCGTCGTCTTCTCCACACGTTTGAGCTTTCCCTCACGCGAAAGGTGAGAAAACCGAAGCCCAATCCGCTGCTCGAGACGGTCGTTCTGGCCAAGGAACGGGCGAATCTCGCCTTTGGCCTTCTTTCCGAACGGGAACCGGCCGCCTTTGAGGTGCTCACCACCGATTTCACCCAGCTCGTCGATGGCGGCGGGAAGGTTTGGTTTTTGCCGATTCTGGACCATCGGACCCGCATGGTGATCGGATATGCCATCTCTTTCTCGCCGGATGTTCGGACCGCGCTTCAGGCATGAAGACGGGCCAAAGCGTTCATTCTGACCCAAAAGAGGGAGCGCCCGAAAGCCATCCTCCATCACGATCAGGGCGGCGCCTTCTTGAGTCACGCGTGGGTCGGTCATCTCCTGCTCGAAGAAGGACAGCGACTGTCGTACAGCCTTCGGGGACCGAAGGAAAATCCCATCGTCGAATCCTTCTTCTCGCGTTTCAAAGCAGAGCATCAAGACCTTCTGCTTGAAGCAAAGAGCATCGAAGCCCTCGATGCGCTTTTGGCCGAACGGATCCGGTACTACAACGAGCATCGGCTGCATTCAAGCCTGCGGTCCAAAACGCCCCAAGAAACGCTCAAAGAAGCCCTCAGCATAAGCAAGGTCAGCATCACTTAGGGATACCGATCAAATTGTCTAATTTAAAGGGCGCGGTTCCCAATAGCGGTGCAGCACTCACGGAAGCCGTCCTCCGCGAATACGGGAAAAGCATTTCCCAGGCGGAGTTCCGAAAGATCATCGACCACATCAAAGAAAAGAGCAATTGGAAGGATGCGGATTTTCAAACGTGGAGGCTGGTGCTCAAGCGAGCCTTGAGTTCACCAGCGCAGAGCCTCGAGGAATTCGTCGAGCTTGAAAGGCAGGACCGCGCGGATGAGTGAAGCCACGAAATACTACATTAAGGAAGTCGCGAAGAGTATCGGTGGAGCGAAAGTAGCGTCCTACCTTTGCGTGACCGTCGTCCTCTACTCTTTGTACAGCCTGCAACCCTATTTCTTTTCAAGACTACTGAGCGATTCGGCGATGAACCTGGGCTACCTTGCCGGGGTTGCTGCTTCTTTGCTGTCGATTCCGCTTGTGAACTACCCCAACAATTGGATGCTCCAAGCCGTGAGGATGCACTCGAAACGAGTGGTTTGGGCCGCAAATCAGACGAAAGATTATGCCTACTTCCTCAACAGGAGCGTAGGCGAGTACCAGAACCTGATGAATGAGATTTCGTTCGCGATGAGATCCCTGCAGTATGAAGGACTGCAATTTCTGCTGCAATCTCTGATCATCATCGTCGTCTACGCCGTCCTTTTGTTCCGGTACCACTGGCTTGTGGGTTTCCTTTACCTGCTCACGTACGGCTCCTATCTATACCTGTCGATAAGGCTCTCGAGGCAAAACGAAACCGGGATTCGCCGCGTCCTGGACACGACCTCTGACTTGAACTCATTTATGATCGACTTCTTTAAGAACATTTCCACCATACTCTCCGATCAAGTCCAGTATCATGTGTAAATTGCCCTCTTCGGCGAATGAAAGGACAGGTCACTCAGGCATTCACAACGTGCAGCATGGCCGGCTCAGTGGATTTCTGTTGTTCCTTCTTCCACTGCCAATACTCATCCATATTCAGGTAGCGGTGCCCAGTGGTCCACGTCTCGTCTATCTCCATGAGTAGCGCTCCAAGCAACCGTAT
>NZ_JXBB01000036.1 GCF_001653195.1 Hydrogenibacillus schlegelii | reverse complement strand
TGCCGGAAGTGCGGCTACCGCGGACACGCGGATGCCGTCGGCGCCTGGAATATCAGCCTCGCGATTAGCGGCCTGGCCGAGGCGGCGTAAGCCGCCGTTCGAGGGCCGCCGCCCGGTGCGGTAACGCTTTTCGGCGGAACGCAGCCGGGGCGGGCCGATGACCCGGCCCAGATGGCGCTGCGATGAGGCCGAAGCTGAAAGGCATGAGGCCGAGCAAGCGCTAACCTCCCCGTGGGAATCCCCGGAATTCATTCCGGGGAGGAGGTCAACGGACCTATGTTAAAATAAAGAACAGCGCACGTACAATATGAAAAAATGGAGGGAAGGGCATGCGGCGCGTCGAAAGCCCTCTCATCGGCCGGACCTACCGGTTCGGCCCGTTTCGCGACACCGTGGAAAGCCTCGGCTTTGCCATGAACGAAACGTTCGACTACCATACCGCCGCCTTTGATTACGTGCTCCACAAGAGCAAGACGGACGTCGACTTTTACCTGCGGCTCGACGTCGACGCCGTTCGGGGCTACATCGAACAGCCGCAAGCCGAAATCATCGTCCGGGATATCCGCCTCCTCCGGGCCGTATACCATCGCGGCTTTGATTACGACGGCGACATCCCCCGGGAGATGGTCGCCAAGGCGGAAGCCGTCCTCCGGACGCTGCACGAGCGGCTGAAGGTGGAAGCGGCGTTTCGCATCGCCTGACGCCGACCCTAACGTTAAGGAGAGACCGGACCCGATGGCCATGGACGAAGACCGCGGATCGGTCCGTTCCGTCGAACGGGCGCTCGACATTTTGCTCGCCTTTACCGAACAGCGAGAGCTCGGGCTGACGGAGGTCGCCAAAGCGGTCGGCCTCCACAAAAGCACCGTCTTTCGCCTGCTGCACACTCTGGAGCGGAAAGGGTTCGTCGTCCGAGACCCGGACACCGACCGATACCGCCTCGGCTTTCGCATCTTCGAGCTCGCCGCCAGCATGAACCACGCCGACGATCCGCTGGCCCTCGTCCTGCCGGAGATGGAGCGGCTCCGGGATGCCGTCGAAGAGACGGTGAGCCTCTACATCCGAGACGGCCTGGAGCGCATCCGCGTCCAGGCCGTCCAGAGCAATCAGGTCATCCGCCGCGTCGCCCCCATCGGTCAGCGGCTGCCGCTTTTCGTCGGCGCCTCCAGCAAGGTCCTCGTCGCCTTCTCGCCGTCGGACGTGCTCGAGGCGCTCCTCGAACATCCGGACTGGCCGGCGGGCATCGACAAGGCCGCCTTCCGGCGGGAGATCGACGACGTCCGCCGGAAGGGCTACGCGATGAGCTTCGAAGAACGGGAGGAAGGGGTGGCGGCCGTAAGCATCCCCGTCTTTCGACCGAACGGCGACATCTTCGCCGCCCTGACCGTCTCCGGTCCGGTGCAGCGCCTCTCCCGGCGGCGGATGGAGGAGATGCTGCCGGAACTTCTCGCCTCCGGCCGGCGAATGGAAAAGCTGGTCCGATGACGCCGGCCCGCGGCGTCCGACGAAGGGAAAAACCCGTTGCCGACGGCTCATCCGCCGCTCATCGACCCCTCCGCCGGCGGCGTGACGATGAGCCCGTTTTTGAGCGCATAGTCGACGAGCTCGGCCCGGGTTTTGAGCTCGAGCTTGCGCAAAATGTTCGCCCGGTGCGTTTCCACCGTCTTGACGCTCAGGTGGAGCGCCTGGGCGATTTCTTTGTTCGAATGGCCCTGCGCCATGAGGACGAGCACTTCCGTCTCCCGCGTCGAAAGGGGCTTTTGCCTGCCGGCGGCCTGGTTCCCCACGTCCCGGATCATCCCCCCGTAGCGAAGGCGGACCCGCTCCGGGAGATACGGCCGCCCTTTTGCCCCCTCCCGGAGCGCCCGCACGATCTCCTCCGGTTCATCGTGTTTGAACACCACGCCGGCCACGTCGGCGGCCAGCATCGCCTGCAAATGCGCCGTGTCGTCGAACATCGTCAGCATGACGACCCGCACGCAGGGAAAATCTTCCGCCAGCCGCCGGGCCACGGTGATCCCGTCGAGCCCTTTCGGCATGTGGACGTCCAGGAGAACGGCGTCGACCGGTTTCCGGAAGACTTCCCGCAGCGCTTCCTCCCCCGAAGCCGCCTCGCCGACGACGGCGATGTCGCCTGTCCGCTCCAGGATGAGCCGGAGCCCCTGCCGGACGACGGCGTGATCGTCCACGATGACCACCCGGATCATCGCCTTCCCCCCTTTGCATCGCCCCGCGCCCTGGACGCCCACGCCGCCTCCGACCAGGACGCTTTTGGCGGGCAGAGGCGGTCACAGCGGTCCGCCGCCTCCGGCGGCTCCGGCCGGGGAAAGCAAAACCAAAGGCGCGTGCAACGCCCCGGCCGCGACTTGATCCAGAGCCGTCCGCCCATAGACGCCGCCCGTTCCGCCATGCTGCGGAGGCCGAGCCCCGACGCTTCGGCCGCCCGGCGGACGTCAAATCCCCGGCCGTCGTCGACGATGAGCACCCGACACGTACACGTTCCGCAGCCGACCCGGACCAGCACCGTCCGGGCTCGGCCGTGAAAGACGGCGTTGTGAATCGCTTCCTGCACGATCCGGTAAACGTGGGTCGCCTGCCGGCCCTGAAGCGCCGCTTCGACCGTCGGGGGAAAGGCCCCGACCACCTCGATCTCCACCGTACGGCCGGTCCACTGCGCCGCCAGCTGCCGGAGCGCCGACGTCAGGCCGAGATCGTCGAGGGCCGGCGGATAGAGCGCCTGCGACAGCGCCCGGAGCTCCCCGACCCCTTCTTCCAGCAGTCCGATCAGGTGACGCACCTTCTGCTCCTTCTCCGGGACGCCCTGCACCTCGTAGGCGAGATCGTCCAGGCCGAGGCGCACGCCGTAGAGCAGCTGCAGCACGCCGTCGTGGATTTCCAGCGACAGGCGCCGGCGCTCTGCTTCCAGCACCTCCAGCGTCCGGCGGTGGAGTTCCGCCCGGCGCCGGAGCGCCTCCGCCTGGCGTCGGACCGTCGCGTCCCGGATCGTGATCACCATGTGCCCCGCCTTCGGCTCGACGTCGACCAGAAACGACCGCGTCATCGTCACCGGCACCATCGTCCCCCAGCGGGTCGGCATCTCCGATTCCAGCTCATCGATCGCCTGCTGGGCGGCCAAAAAACACCGCTCCTCGCCTTCGGCAACTTCCCGTTCCTGACAGAACCGGCAGTACGGCACCGGCTCTCCGAGCTGCCAGCCGGTCATTCGCTCGGCCGCCGGGTTGAGGTACGTGATCGTCCGGCGGCGATCCATGACCACGACGCCGTCGTTTAAGGCGTTCAAAATTTTGCCCAACGTCTGGGCATCGAGCGCCGGCGTCCCCATCGGCCCCCTCCCTTCCCGGTCGTCTTTCCGGCGATCCGGCGATCGTTCCTGCTCCGTTCCGGTCGAACGCCCCCGGCCGAGATGTGACGACAGACAGAAGTGAAAACACCATCGATTCAGTGGATTCCCCGATGGGCTTGAAAGCGGTCCCATGATACGCTTTTCTCAACCGCCGTCCCGGGTTACTAAAACCATACCATACTCCGGATGGGGGAGGAAACCGATGCGCTTCAAAATCGTCATCGTCGGCGGCGGGACCGGCGGCATCACCGTCGCCGCGCAGCTCCTTCGCCGCTGGCGGGCCTTATCCGGCGAAATCGCCATCATCGAGCCGTCGGAAAAACATTACTACCAGCCGCTCTGGACGCTCGTCGGCGCCGGCATCACGCCCCTGAGCGTCACCGTCCGGGAGGAAGAACGGGTCATCCCGCCGGGGGCCGTCTGGATCCGCGACGCCGTCGAACTGTTCCTCCCGGGAGAAAACCGAATCGTGCTCAAAAGCGGCGAATCGATCGCCTACGACTGGCTCGTCGTCGCCGCCGGCATCCAACTCGACTGGGACAAAATCGACGGCATCCGAGAAGCGCTGGAATCGGGGACCGTCGGCTCGAACTACGCCTTCGACACCGTCGAAAAAACGTGGAATGCCCTGAAGCGGTTTGAAGGCGGGATGGCCCTCTTCACCGCCCCCAACACCCCGGTCAAGTGCGGCGGCGCGCCGCAGAAAATCATGTACCTCGCCGAAGACTCCATGCGCCGAAAAGGCGTGCGCGCCAAGGCGACCGTCCGCTTCGTCTCCGGCGGCACGATGATCTTCAGCGTGCCGAAGTTTGCCGCCACCCTAAACCGCATCGTCCGCGAGCGGAACATCGAGACGCACTTTCGTCACAACCTCGTCGCCCTCGACCCCGTCAAGCAGGAAGCGATTTTTGAAAATCTCGAAAGCGGCGATCGGGTGCGGATGCCGTACGACTTCCTTCACGTCGTCCCGCCGCAGAGCGCCCCCGACTTCATCAAAGAAAGCCCCCTCGCCGACGCCGCCGGCTGGGTCGACGTCGACATGCACACGCTCCAGCACAAACGCTACCCGAACGTCTTCGGCATCGGCGACAACACGAACCTTCCGACGGCCCGAACCGGCGCCGCCATCCGCAAGCAGGCCCCGGTCCTCGTCCACAACCTCCTCGCCGCCATCCGGGGCGAACCGCTGTCCGCCCGCTACAACGGCTACGCCTCCTGCCCGTTGGTGACCGGCTACGGCCGCCTCATGCTCGCCGAATTCGTCTACGGCGACGTGCCGAGCGAGACGTTTCCCTTCGACCAGGCCAAAGAGCGCTTTTCCATGTACGTGCTCAAGAAGGAACTCCTCCCGATCATCTACTGGGACGGCATGCTCAAAGGCGTGATGTGACGCAAAGGAGGAACGCCGATGACCGCCGAACGCGCCTCCCGCACCACCAACGATGCGCCGACCCTCGAAGCCGTCCTCGCCGATCCGGCCGTCGAACGGGCCCTCGTCGACCTCCTGCACGATCTCCCCGAGTGGGCGGCCCGCCTCAAGGCCCTCGGCAACCTCCTCGCCTTCGCCGAACATCTCCTCGCCGACCGGGAGTCCCTGACGTATCTCCTCAGCGGCCTGAAAGAAGATTGGCCTCCGGTCACCCTCGACCGGGAGACGCTGGCCGCCCTGCTCCGGCTGCTCGACAAGGCGCCGCGCCTCGTCGCCCTCCTCGACAAGATCGAACCGATGGTCGAGTTTGCCGTCGCGCTGGCGGAGGATCAGGAATCGCAGCGCTACCTCTGTGAAAGCGTCCAGAGCTACGTGGCGCCGTTCAAAGAAAAGGCCGCCGAGGCCAAAGCCCTCGTCGACGCCATCCGCCGCCGGGCGCAGGAAGACCGCACGCCGGTCGGCGTCTTCGGCTTGATGAAACTCCTCAAAGAGCCCGTCGTGCAGGAACTTCTCATCACCCTCCGGGCCGCCGCCAGCGTCCTCGGTGAACGGAAAGGACACGGACGATCGTAAGCAACAAGAATCCAAGGAGGCGACCGGCATGCTCCTTCGGACGTTTGTCGACGAAAAGCTCGCCCACTACTCGTACCTCGTCGGCTGCCAGGCGACCGGCGAGGCGATCGTCATCGACCCGATGCGGAACATCGAGCCGTACCTCGAGACGGCCGCCCGGGAAGGCGTCCGCATCGTCGGCGCCG
>NZ_JXBB01000035.1 GCF_001653195.1 Hydrogenibacillus schlegelii | reverse complement strand
CCAGCGGGTCGTGGCCGCCTCTTTCGCCGGATGCTCGGTGAGGTCTGCTTCGTTTTTGCGAAGCGGCCGGCAGGAAGACGGTGGCCGGTGCATCTTTCCACCCGCCGGGCCTCATCCACCCGGCGGCTCGCATCCTGAAGCACGTGAAACGGATCGGCCACCACACGCGCTTCCGGAAGGACCCGCTGAATCAGCTTCTTCCAGCTCTCCTTGAGGTCGATCGTCACCGCCCGGATCTTTTTCCGGACGGATTCCGGAAGGCGCTTCAAAAAGGCTTCCAGCGTCCTAAGCCGATCGTCCGGCAAAAGGAGGGAAGTCGCTTCTCGGGCCAAACGCAGGTCACCGTGATACACGGCCTGTCCGCGAAAGCTGTGTTCGTCGATGCTTAAGACGACCTCCTCAAGATCCGCAAGGAGCGTCTCGATGCTCGGCGGAAACGAACGCCTCGAAGCAAAAGGCGCCGAATCGTTCCGGGGCTCAGGTTTGCCTCTTCGGCCACGCGGCTGGGGCTAGGTCCCGCAGGTGACCGAAAAGCATGGCCATCGCCCGATCCGTCATCCGGGCCCAGGGCTTGATGCCGGGGAAGGTCTCCGTAAACCCCTTCCGACAGAAGGCAGCGGAACCGCCGCGGCCGAATCCAGAGATAGACCGGCTTTTGATCCACCCACGTGTGCAGTTTACGTCGCCACTTTGACGAACGCTGTGAACAGAACGGCTGATGGCCTGGCAATGGGGACAGCGCGCTTCCTTTTTCGGCCGCCCGGCATACACATCGACGCTCTGCTCGTTTTGCTCAAGGCGATAGATGATCCGGCCTTGAAGACCGAGAGCGTGCCCAATAGACTATTTCATAGGCGGTCGGAGCCTCCTTGGGATGTGGTGTGTTGTTGATGACTATCCCATTAGCGCTTTGACCGCCTTTTTCCTGCTTGAGCAACCACACTTTTTAGCTTAGAGCCCGTTTATCGACGTCGATCGACACGGTTGACAGGCTCCTTAGTTCGCGTCGCCGTGAGGATCAACGGAGTACTTATCCCCTGCCGTCGGCTCGCCTCGGCGAGGAATGCTGCCAGCCATCCCAGTGCATCCAACGACCACTCCGACAGGGTGCCGCGAAACGTGACCCGGTGTCGAGAAGGCCCGAGCCACAGGTGGTTCGGGATGCCGGGCTCCAGATGCACGGCGTCTTCGTCCACCAGGGAGTGCGAATCACACGTGAAGACGTCCTGCTTGATTCCCTGCATCCACTGAAGCATTTCGGGCGCTGCTGAGGGGAGGGTCGAATCCTGGCCGCCCTCCAGCGTGATTCGCACCTCTGTCCGGAAGCGGGAGGCACAATCGGCGAACCAGCCGGTGGCCTGGAGCAGCGCTCCCACAGCGTCCAGGCGCGACGAGGCGCCCGCTGGCGCGTCGAGGCTGTGCACGGGCAGCACCACTTGCACCGCCTTCAGGCGCATCTTGCCCATGCGGGCCACTACGTCGCCCGCACACGAGAGGAATGGCTGCAACGGCAGCGGCCGGTCAGCGGGAACAGGAACCGGTTCGGCCAGCGCTACCTGAAACCAGGCGATGCGAGCCGGGCTGGATCGGAAGTCTAGATCCAGCCCAGCGTCGTTCATGTGCCAGAGGCCGCCGGAAGTATGCTCCCTAGCCCCAGCCAGCCAGCCCATCGCAGACGACCGCGCGTAGAACAGGCTGTACGCGTCTTCAGTGGCAACGAGCGGATCGTACCACGGATGCAATTCCAGTTCGCCGTACAGAGCCGCAAACATGGTAATAGTGGGCCGCATGCCAGGGTACCTGGAAGGTTCCATGTTCGTATAACCGCCTTGCATCATCGCCGGCACTCAATGTTGACAGCCGGCGTGTAGAGCTTCCTAGGGTCGTCGGCCACGCCGACAAGGTCCACGTCAACGACGCTCCGCCATCCCGTTAGCTTAGTGCTGAGACAGTCCACACGTGCGGTCGCCCGGTTACCAGCACCGCCACCGGATCTCACCGTCTTACGGCCTGGCTCCCCAACATTTCTCCAAGTACCGTCACTGTAATACTCCTGCAGTTGCACAGTAACAACGGCGTATGTGGCAGGACAGTCAACGTTTTGCCACCACCCGTGCGCAGACGCTGCGATGCCTGTTGAAGATCTGTGGACATAGTCGCCTCGCGTATAGAACTTACAGAAACGAAGCGCCTCCGTGGCGTCCGTACTGCTCCCCCATTGACCGGATTCCTCCAAGCCCGCCACGTCACCTGCAGGGGCGGCCGTGGGCACGGCAGCGGGCACCGATGGATGGGCCGCAGTGACAAAGATCCAAGAGTTTGCGAGTAGTACCGCACTCATCGTCACGACGACAGATACTGACAAAGCCCTTTGGAAGCGGCCAAACGATACCCAGGCCAACCATGCGAGCCATGATCGCCAGCTTCGATAGCCTCGATACTTCATCAATGTCCCCCTTTCGTGCCAAGAAGCAGAACGACGCCGGGCAGGCTAATCCCACCGCATCACATTTGGACACCACCTCTCCGACCAGACCATGCATCGGGCTGCTGAAACTCAGGCTAACGGGTCCGGAGTCACGAAGCAACTGACGTTCAGACGGCGGCAGCGCGGCGACCGGTACGATGCACACCAGGTCGAGCGGCGCGAAGGGGTGGTCGAAGACCGGATCCCCTCCCGGCGGTCAACGTTTATCGACGTCGACCGACACGGTTGACAGGCTCCTTAGTTCGCGTCGCCGTGAGGATCAACGGAGTACTTATCCCCTGCCGTCGGCTCGCCTCGGCGAGGAATGCTGCCAGCCATCCCCGTGCATCCAACGACCACTCCGCCAGGGTGCCGCGAATGTCATCGCCGGTGTTAAACTGACCCGGGATCGCCAAGTAGGAACTGACCCACTCCCCGGCAAATACACCCTCCGAATCCGGCCACGGAGCGGGAGGTGTCCTCGGCAACATGCTGGGAGGTGGGAAGGTGAAACGCTTATACGAGCTTCATGGCGAGGGTCGGTCCATCCGGGAGATCGCGCGAATCCTCGGCATCTCCCGGAACACGGTGCGGCGGTACTTGCGCGCCACCGAGGTGCCCAAGCCGGCACCTCGGGCGGCTCGCGGCTCGAAGCTCGACCCGTACAAAGCGTTTATCCTGCAACGGGTCGCGGAAGGAGTGGAAAATTGCGTCGTCCTTCTCCGCGAGCTGCGGTCCCAGGGTTACGAGGGGGGCTACACCATCCTCAAGGAGTTCGTCCGGCCCCTGCGTCGCCCCCGATCCATCCCTGGCACGGTCCGGTTCGAGACGCAGCCAGGCATGAGGCGCAAGTGGATTGGGGCAGCTGTGCCTATACGCTGCCGGACGGTACGGTCCGGCGAAAGCGGGTCTTCGCGATGGTGCTCAGTTGGTCACGGGCCCTGTACGTAGAGTTTGTCGACCGGGCCGACACCGCGACCTTCATCCGCTGCCATCTGAACGCGTTCCGGTACTTCGGCGGAGTGCCCGAAACGTGCCTGTACGACCGGACCAAGCTGGTGGTGTTGGGGCTGGACGAGAAGGGCGAACCCAAGTGGAATGAACGCTTTCTGGACTTTGCCCTGCAGCTGGGTTTTGGGATCCGGCTCTGCCAGGGCTACCGCCCCCAAACCAAGGGCCGGGTGGAAAGCGGCATCAAGGACGTCAAGGGCAACTTCTGGCCCGCGGTTCGATTCACGGATCTGAATGACCTGAACCGGCAGGCCCTGGCGTGGTGTGATACCGTGGCCAACGTCCACATCCATGGCACCACCCATGAGCGGCCCGTGGACCGGTTGGCGATCGAACGAGGTGCCTTGCGGCCGTTGCCCTCACCGAAGTCGCCTCCCCGCAAGACGGTTACCGGGCTTCATCGGGCCAGTCCCTCCGCCGCTCTGGATAAGAAGGTTTTCACGAAGATTCAAGGATTGAATTGTAAAAGCTTGAACTCATTTTACAAAACGGATGATCTTCTGTCAAGGGATTTTCGGCTCTAAGCTAGGGACTGCTGAACGAACGAAAAACCCTTTACTGAGAAGGATTTCAGCCTCTTGATGGAGAAATCAAGTACAAGGATTTCGTGCTTAATCCCTCAAAATCCATGCACATAGGTGTTGTCTGATGTATGCATCAAGCGAACAACAGATGATTTTGCCGGATGACTTCTTTTTGCCTTTCGGTGGAAAGTTGAATAAAAACAATCGCTGGGTAAAACTCGCGCAAATGATTCCCTGGTAGAAGGTTGAGCAGCACTACGAAAAGCAGTTTCAATCCTCAACGCGTGGCCAGAAGGCATATTCCGTTCGTGTGGCGCTGGGAGCGCTCATTATTCAGGAACGTTTGGGTTTAAGCGACCGGGAAACCGTCCAGCAGATCACAGAGAACCCATACCTTCAGTATTTCCTAGGACTCCCTCATTTTCAGGAGGAGCCACCGTTTCACCCTTCGCTGCTTACGCACTTTCGCAAGCGGTTTGATGCCCATCTTCTCCAGCAAGTCAATGAGTGGATCCTGGAGGAAGAGGAAGCAAAGAGCACCCCAGCCAACGATTCGAACGCCGCTTGTCGTCATGATGATCATGACGATCATGACGATGACGATCACGGCGCTCCTGGTGAACAAGCGTCCTCATGCTCGCCGAACACCCCAGCGAAGTCCACGCATGGAGAACTTGCGTCCAATAAGGGGAAGCTCTTGCTCGACGCCACCTGTGCTCCGGCGGACATCGCCTATCCCACCGATCTCGCTTTGCTCAATGAAGCGCGGGAAAAACTGGAAGCTATGATCGATTGGATGCATCAAGCGCGAGAACCGGGGAAGCGTAAGCCTCGCACGTATCGAGAGAAAGCGCGAAAGGCATACCTTGCGGTGGCCAAAAGGCGTCGCGTAAAGCCGCACACCATGCGCAAGGCGATTGGGCAACAACTGCGTTACGTGAGGCGGGACCTTCGAATCATCGAGACATTGAAGGACGAAATCGGACTGCAGGTGCTCAGTCGGAAACAGTACCGGGACCTGCTCGTCATTCAAGAGCTGTATCGCCAACAAGAAGAGATGTACCGCAAGCGTACCAAACGCATGGACGGTCGCATCGTCAGCATTTCACAGCCCCATGTGCGCCCGATCGTACGGGGCAAGGCACGGGCAAATGTCGAATTTGGCGCCAAGGCAGCCATCAGCATGGTTGATGGCTATGCACGGCTTGAACATCTGGCGTGGAACAACTTTCATGAGGGACATCTCTTGCAGGAAGCAGCGGAGGCCTACCGGAAGCGCTACGGGTATTATCCGGAAGCCATTCTGGCTGACAAGATCTTCCGCACCCGAGAGAACCTCAAGTACTGCAAGGAACGCGGTATTCGCTTAAGTGGGCCGCCTTTGGGCAGGCCTTCACCGGCTTCCCGAAGTGAACAGGCTCAATTTGAAAAGCAGGATACGAGAGAACGCAATACGATTGAAGGAAAGTTTGGCGAGGGCAAGCGCTTTTATGGGCTTGGCCTTGTTCGCACACGCCTTCAAAGAACGAGTGAAACCGTCATCGCGCTCACGCTTTTGGTGATGAACCTGGAGGGTCACGTCCCGTCAAGAGGTGTAAAATCACCGTTTGTGTCTACTGTGTGACATCGGTCGGCTTTGTCCCATTCGGAACCCTATCGACCGCCTTCGCGCTCCGTCAAGGGACGCTTCGCTCGTCCTTCGGACGCCCTTGACTTTGCGCTCGCCGGTCGATTCCAAGCCATGAGGGCAAAGCCTCCGTGTGCGCGTGCTTGCACGCCCCCTTCTGACACGCTATTTCTGTAACACCACCTCGGCTGCCAGAAGCGGTTGGTGGGGCTTCAGTTTCGCCATTGACTCCAAACTGAAGTATCGCCGCGACACCAGCCACTCTTCATGCTGCTCTTGCAAAATCGCTCCTGCCAGACGCAACACCGACGCTCGATTCGGGAAAATCCCCACAACGTCCATCCGCCGACGCATCTCTCGGTTCAGGCGCTCCAGGGGGTTCGTCGAGCAGATCTGCCGCCAGTGCTCGAAAGGGAGCG